>NZ_JASFDV010000082.1 GCF_030766825.1 Nocardiopsis sp. CC223A | reverse complement strand
GGGTTGCCCAGGGTCCACGGGCTCGGGACGACTCTGCTCGCGCGTTGGACGCGCTCGCGGGGTCGTCCTTCGTGCTTGCCGGGGGGAGACCCCGCCCGCGGGGCCGACCTCCTGTGACGGGGGTCGTGGGTGTCGGGGCCGTGTGCGGGTGGTCGCTTTTACGTCGTGGTGCGGGCTGCGCCCCCGGCGGCGTCCTCGCCGTGTTGCGGATCTCCGATGTCGAGAACGGTCGGGTGGCTTCGTCCCAGGGGTAGGAGTGGAAACACCGACGAAAGGGTGGCCGTCATGCGACCGAGCGAGATCGCCGAGATCCTGGACCGACCGATCAGCCGGGAGTTGCTGGCCCGCGATCTCACTCGTCTGGCCTACGTCGCTGTGGACGGCACACCGCGCAGCATTCCGATCGCGTTCACCTGGAACGGCTCCGAGATCGTCCTGTGCACCACGAGGAACGCCCCGAAGCTGCGCTCACTGCGGGTGAACCCGATGGTCGCCCTGACCATCGACACCGAGTCCCACCCGCCCAGGATCCTGCTCGTCCGCGGGCGCGCCGAACTGGACGATGTCGACGGCATCCCGGACGAGTACCTCCAGGCGAACGGCACCTACGAGATGACGGCCGAACAGCGCGTCGAGTGGGAGGCCGAGATCCGCTCGCTCTACGACGGCATGGTGCGGATCGTCATCACCCCGACCTGGGCGAAGCTCATCGACTTCGAGACCACCCTGCCCACCGCGGTCGAGGAGCTGGTCCGGCGGCGGGACGAACGTCGGCGCGATGCCGACCGCGGATCCGCTTGACGGCGGGCTGGCGGACCTTCGTGGACGTACGGACATGGAGACGCGGCCACGGAATATGGATCGGATCCGTGGGAGGCGGTGGACTGGAGGTCGGAGTTCTCGGAAGACTCCGAGCCCGTCTGACCTCCCAGGAGATGATCACATGGTCTACCAGGTCGTACTCGTCATCACGTTGTTCGGCGCCGGTCTCGCGGCGGGCCTGTTCTTCACCTTCACGGTTCTGATCATCCCGGGGCTGGTCAACGCCGAGCACCGCCTGGCCCTGCGGGGGTTCCAGGCGATCGATCGAAGGCTCCAGCCGACGACGACGTCGGTCGACTGGCAGCCGGCGTTCGGCGCGGTGCTCTTCGGCACGTCGATCCTGACGGTCGCCACGGCCGTCCTGGGGTGGCCGCACGTCACGCCCGCGGGCCGGGCGCTGGCGGTGGCCGCGGCCGCCTTCTACAACGTGGGGTGCTGGTGGCCGACCCTCGCCACCATCCTGCCGTTCAACAACCGGGTCCGGGACATCGACCTCGACACCGTGGGCTCCGCGGAGCTGGAGACCCTGTACCGGGACTTCAGGCGGAACTGGAGCGGCTGGAACCTCGTCCGTACCGGCTCGTCGGCCGCCGCGTTCGCACTCCTCATCGCTCTTGTGGCCGTGGGGTGAGACGGGACGGGGCGCTCCGGCGGGTGAGGCGGTATAGTATGGCCGGTATAGTTATTGGAGACGCGAGGAAGGCGCCCCATGATCGAGATCCTGCACCCCGGCGAGCTGGCCCGGGCGAAAGACACGGGCGCCCTGGTGGCGGACATCCTGCGGACGCTGAGGAGCAGGAGCGAGGTCGGCACCAACCTGCTGGACATCGATCGGTGGGCCAGGGACATGATCCTGGAGGCCGGGGCGCAGTCCTGTTACGTCGACTACGCGCCTTCGTTCGGGCGTGGGCCGTTCGGGCACTACATCTGCACGGGTGTCAACGACGCCGTGCTGCACGGGCGGCCGCATGATCGCGTTCTCGCCGACGGCGACCTGCTGTCGCTGGACCTCGCCGTGTCGCTGGACGGCGTCGCCGCGGACGCGGCGATCAGCTTCATCGTGGGCGACGCCCGGCCGGCGGAGAGCGTCGCGATGATCGAGGCGACCGAGCGCGCGTTGGACGCCGGGATCGCCGCCGCCGGGCCCGGGGCCCGGGTCGGCGACATCTCCCACGCGATCGGCTCGGTGCTGAAAGAGGCCGGGTACCCGATCAACACCGAGTTCGGCGGCCACGGCATCGGGTCGACGATGCACCAGGACCCGCACGTTCCGAACACCGGGCGGCGCGGCACCGGGTACAAGCTGCGCCCCGGTCTGATGCTCGCCCTGGAGCCGTGGGTCATGCAGGACACGGCGCGGCTCGTCACCGACGCCGACGGCTGGACGCTGCGGAGCGCGACGGGCTGCCGGACCGCGCACAGCGAGCACACGGTCGCCATCACCGAGGACGGGGCCCGGATCCTCACCCTGCCCACGCAGGGGTGAGGTCCCGCCGCGCCCGTGCGGATCAGTGGGCGCGGCGGTGGACCGTCACCAGCACGCCCTCCCCGTAGGTCGTCGCCTCGGCGAGCCTCCACGAGGTCTTGCCGGTGGTGTCGCCGAACAGCCTGCGGCCGTGGCCCAGCAGGACCGGGAAGGTCATGAGGCGGATCTCGTCCACGAGATCGTGTTCGATGAGGCTCCGCACCAGGGCGAGGCTGCCCGGGACGGAGATCTCGCCGTCCACGGTGGACTTCAGCGCCGTCACGTTCGTGGCCAGGTCCCCCGAGAGCACCGTCGTGTTGGTCCACTCCGGGGCGGTGAGGGTGTTCGAGACGACGTACTTGGGCATCCCGTTGTACTTGTCCGCGAGCGTGCCGTCGTAGTTCGGCCAGGCGGACGCGAAGCCCTCGTAGGTGGTGCGCCCCAGCAGCAGCGCCGACGCGTTGAGAGCCTCCTCTTCCTTGAACTTCTCCCCGTCGCCCCGGTCCACCTCGAAGCTCCAGTTCGGGTACCTGAAGTCCTCGCCGCCCGGCGCCTCGGCGACGCCGTCCAGGGAAACGAACTCGGTCACCACGACGCGTCCCATGTCAGTTCTCCTTCTCGGCGAAGCTCCGCAGGACGGGGGCGAGCACCTCGGGGGCGGCGCTGTGGTTCTCGCCGGGCACCACCCGGAGTGTCGCGGTGGGCAGGTGTGCGGCGACCGCACGCGCGCCCGCGGCCAGATAGGGCCAGGTCGCGTCGCCGTGCAGGACCAGGACGGGGACGTCGACCCCGTCCCACAGGTCGGCGCGCAGCGGCCGGCCGGACATGGTGTCGCCGACGTTGCGGCCGTCGTAGGCGATGGTGTGCGCGACGGCCTCCAGCCCCGGCCAGAAGTCGCTCCCCCGCATGTCGCCGAGGAACTCCGCGGGCATCCCCGCGGCCGCCGTCATGAACAGCTCCACCGCGTCCCCCGGCCGCCCCGCGGCCACGGCCGCGTCGAGGCGTTCGACGTAGTCGGCGGGCAGTGGCGGCCGTGAGCCGTCGGTGACCACCGGCGGCTCGAACAGCACCAGCCGCGCGATGGGCACACCCGCCTGCGCCGCGTTGAGCGCCAGGTGCCCGCCCGAGGACCAGCCGAACACCGTTGCGGGCCGCCCGCCGCCGGCCTGGGCGATCACCGCCGCCAGGTCCTCGAACTCCCGCTCCACCGCGTACGGCGCGGTGTCGCCGCTGTCGCCCCGGCCGCGCCGGTCGTAGTCGATCACCCGGAAGCCGTCGGCGAGCAGTGCCCCGATCTCCGCGTTCTCCGGGGTCGTCGCGCGGTGCGCGGTCGCCCCGCCGACGATGATGATCGGATCGCCCTCCCCCCACGCGCTGTACGCGATGGCGGTGCCGTCGGCGGAGGCGGCCGTTCCCTCGGACATGTCCGATCCCTTCTGTCGTCCGCGGTGGTGGTCCACCGCGTCGACGCCAGACTAGGAACCGCCCGGGGGCTCGGTCTTGTACAGAAGCGACATGGTCCCCGGCCCCTGTTGCAGCCGGGTGGCCGTCCGCCCGATGAACCGCCGGAGCGAGCGGGCCAGGTGCGGCTGGTCGTAGTACCCCAGCCGGTGCACCACGTCCAGCGGTGTGGCGCCCCCGCCGAGCAGCAGGGCCGCCTCCCGGGCGCGTTCGATCTGCCGGATCGCCCCCTGGGTGAGCCCGGTGGCGGCCGCGACGCGCCGCTGCACCGACCGGGACCCCACCCGGGCGATCCCGCCCCACACCACCTCGTCCACGAGGGGGTCGCGGGAGATCACGCCCGCCCGCGCCAGCCGCGCCACCAGGGCCTCGGCGTCGTCGAAGCCCGGGATCCCCCACTCCCGGCCGCCCAGCACGAACGTGCGTTCCGTGACACGGGGGCTCTCCGCGGCGGTGTCGACCAGCCGCGGCAGGTGCGGCAGCACGGTCCCGTGCGTGAACGCGATGCCCAGCGACTCCGAGTCGCCCGCGAGCTCAACGGTCGACGCCGCGGTCTCGGGCCCGCGCACGGCCGCGTGCATCACGCCTTGGTCCTCCCAGAACACGAGTTCCCAGGTGGACGTCGCGATCGAGGTCATGGTGCCGGTCCCCGACGCCCGCCCCCGCCAGACGCACGCCACGTGCGGTGAGTCCGAGGTCCGGTGTTCGCTCTCGATCGCCATCGTGTCCTCCGGGTTCGGTCTGTGGCGCCCATCATCCCCGGCCGCACCGACACGAGGCCACCGACTGTTACTCTCTGTAGTCGAACCTGTTCGATCCGATCACGGAGAGACCGCATGAAGAAGACCCTCATGATCACCCTCATCGCGCTCGGCGCCCTGGGATTCGCCGCGCCCGCGCACGCCGACCACGACTCGGATTTCGGTGGCGGGGTGAACGCCGCCGACAACTGGAACTTCACCGCCGCGGTGGTCTGCCACCAGGAGCTCGCGGTGGTTCCCATCCTCAGCGAATACCTCGGTGACCACATCGACAACTGCTCCAACGGCAACGTCATCGACCACTCCGGGAGGTAGCCCGCGGGGCGCGGCCGGCGATGACGGGCCGCGCCCCCTCTCCTCTCTCGGTCAGGGAGCCACGGCGAGGGCGTCGATCTCCACGAGGACGTCGGGGCGGGCGAACCCCGCCACCTGGAGCACGGTGATCGCGGTCGGGTGCGGCCCCCACACCTCGCCGGCGGCCCGGTACCCGGCGGTCACGTCGCCGCCGGCCTTCAAGTGGACGGTCAGCTTGGCCACGTGGCTCTGGTCGGCCCCCGCCTCGGCGAGCACCGCGAGCACGTTGCGGAACGCCTGGGCCGTCTGCTCGCCCAGGTCGTCGGAGACGACCGCGCCGGTGGCGTCGGTCCCGTTCTGCCCGCCGACCACGACCAGGGACCCGCCGTCGACCCGCACCCCCTGGCAGAACGCGGGGTTGGTGTGCAGCGCGGCGGGGTTGAGGTGGGTGAGGCTCGACATCTCAGTTCTCCTTGGTGTGTTCGGCCGCGCGGCGTGCGCGCAGTCGGCGGATCTTGTGCCGGTTCCCGCACCGGCGCATCGAGCACCAGGTGCGCGAACCCGCGCGCGAGGTGTCCAGGTAGACGAGCCCGCAGTCGTCGGCGGAGCAGGCGCGGACCCGTTCGGGGCGGCCGAGCGCGGCCACCGCGTCGCGCCCGATGACGGCGAGGAGCCGGTCGGAGGTGGGGGCCACGGGTGTGCCGAGCTGCGGCGGCAGGTCGGGCATCGCGGCCCACCGGTCGATCACGGCGGCGTCGTCCTCCGCGACCGGCAGCCCCTGGGAGGCCGCCATGGCGGCGCGGGCGATCGCCCGGCGCAGTTCGCGTGCGCTGCGGTACGCGGCCCCGTCGACCGCCACCTCCGCGTCGAACCGCTCCCGCCACCACCGCTCCACGTCCTTCGGGCCGTGCCAGTGCTCCCACTCGGGCGGGCCGTCGAACCCGCCGGTGTAGGCGAAGTCGAACGCGAGAGCGCCGGAGTCGAACCACCAGCGCTGCCCGTCGCGGGAGTCGAGCCACTGTCCCGTGGCCGGTGCGCCGGTCATGTAACCACATTAAGAGGTTACTGGGAGCGGGGCAAGGCCGCCCGTGCTCCGGCGGCCGGCCGCCGCGTAGCGGTCGGCCAGTCGGGCACAGGCGTCCGCGAGCCCGTCCGGTCCGACGACCTCGAACCCGGCGCCGAACCGGCCGACCGCCGCGGCCAGGGCCGTCCACGACCACGAGTGCAGGGCGAGCCGGCACCGGTCCGGCCCGAGTTCCTCGACGGTGCCGTCGTCGACGTACGGGATCACCGCGGCGGCGGGCAGGTCCAGGACCACCTCGCCGCGGCAGGGCGGGCCGCCCGGCCCGTCGGCGCCCCGGAACCGGGCGGCGACGAACGCCCCGGCGTCCCCGCCCGGCGGCTCGCGCGGGGTGAACCGGGGCCCGGTGGGCGGGCGCGGGGTGATGCGGTCCGCGCGGAAGGTGCGCCAGCCGCCGCGGTCCAGGTCCCAGGCCAGCAGGTACCAGCGCCCTCCCCGGGCCACCAGGCGATGGGGCTCCACCCGTCGCGGCGGGGGACCGAGGGGGTCTTCGCCCCTGTCCCGGTCCGGCGCGGCGTAGTCGAAGCGCAGCACCTCACGGGCGTGCACGGCGGAGCCCAGCGCCGCGAGGACGCCGCCGCCGACCGGCGGCCGGGACCGGGGGGTTTCGGCGGCCGCGACGTCCAGGGTGTCGATCCGGTGGCGCAGCCGTGCGGGCACGAGCCGGCGGACGGTGTGCAGGGCGCGCGTCGCGTCCTCGGCCGCGTCGGGGCCGGTGGCGGTGGCGGCGGCCAGGCGCAGTGCCACGGCCAGGGCGACCGCCTGCCCGTCGTCGAACAGCGGCGGGGGCGGCTCGGCGCCCGCGTCCAGCCGGTAGCCGCCGCCGGGTCCCTTGACGGTCGCGACGGGGTAGCCGAGCTCGCGCAGCCGGTCGACGTCGCGGCGCACGGTGCGCGGGCTGACGTCCAACCGCTCGGCCAGCAGCGGCCCGGGCCAGTCCCGGCGGACCTGGAGGAGTGAGAGCAGCTTCAGCAGCCGCACGGAGGTTTTCTGCATGCCCTGATCATGCGAAGAGAAGAGGTCACCACCTGGCCGCTTCCCCTGCCACCTTGTTCGCGGGGCCGCCGGTCGGCGGCCTGGAACAAGGGAGCGACCATGTCCATCACCACCACGACGCACGCGAACTTCCGGGGCGAGGCCCGTGCGGCGCTGGAGTTCTACCGGGGTGTGTTCGGCGGCGACATCGCCGTGATCACCTACAGGGACGCCCACAACGTCACCGACGAGGCGGAGGCCGACCAGGTCATGTGGGGGCAGGTGGAGTCGGCCGCGGGCTTTCGCCTGATGGCCTACGACGTGCCCGGGCACACCCCGTGGAACCCGGGTGAGAGGCCCTACTTCGTGTCGGTGCGCGGCGACACGGTCGAGGAGATCGCCGGGTACTGGGAGAAGCTGGGCGAGGGCGCCACGGTCGTGCAGCCCCTGGGGGAGTCCGCGTGGGCGAAGGCCTACGGCATGCTCCGGGACCGCTTCGGCCTGACCTGGGTCCTGGACGTCCCCGCGGCCCACGGCGCCTGACATGCCGCGGGCCCGGTCGGGGACCGGGCCCGCGGTCAGGCCTTGTGCGTCACTCGGCGACGAAGGGCACCAGGACCTCGTTCACCTCGTCGGCGTGCGTCCACAGCAGGCCGTGGGGCGCGCCCTCGATCTCCACGTACTCCGCGTCGGGCACGGCCGCGTGGAACGGTCGCCCGGTGGCGTCGATCGGCAGGATGTTGTCGGCGGTGCCGTGCAGGATCAGGGTGGGCTTCCCGGCCGCCCGCACCGCGGCGACGTCCTCGCGGAAGTCCTCGATCCAGGTGGGCACCACCGCGTAGGCGGCGACCGGGGCGCTGCCGACGGCGGTGTTCCAGTTGGCGGTCACGACCTCCTGGGAGATCCGCTTGCCCAGGTTCTCGTCCAGGTTGTAGAAGTCCTTGTAGAACTGCGTGTACCAGGCGTACCGGTCGGCGCGGGCGGCCGCGGCGATGCCGTCGAACACCTCCTGCGGGACACCGGTGGGGTTGTCGTCGGTCTTGAGCAGGAACGGCTCCAGGGAGGCCAGGAAGGCCAGCTTGGCGACGCGCTCGTGGCCGTGGTTCTTCACGTAGCGGGCGAGCTCCCCGGTGCCCATGGAGAAGCCGACCAGGATCACGTCGCGCAGGTCCAGGGTCTCCAGCAGGGTGTCCAGGTCTCCTGCGAAGGTGTCGTAGTCGTAGCCGACGCCGACCTTGGAGGAGCGCCCGAAGCCGCGCCGGTCGTAGGTGATCACGCGCTTGCCGGCCTTGATCAGCTCGCGCGCCTGTAGCTCCCAGCTGTCGCCGTTGAGCGGGTAGCCGTGGATGAGGACGACCGGCTGCCCCTGGCCGTGGTCCTCGTAGTACAGCTCGATGTCGGTGCCGTTCTCGGTGCCGATCTTGATGAACGCCATGGCACTGCCCTTCCCCATTGGGAGAACGTCCGTTCTCCCCTTGGTTCGCTATAGTAGAGAACGAACGTTCTCATGGCAAGGGGGCACACGGAGTGGCAGCAGGGGCGACCGACGAGCAGGCCCGCAACGCGATCGTGGAGGCGGCCGACGAGCTGTTCTACACCCGCGGGGTCAACTCGGTGGGCATGGACGCGGTGCGGGAACGGGCGGGGTTCCCGCTCAAGCGGATCTACAAGCTCTTCCCGTCCAAGGAGGACCTCGTCATCGCGGTGCTCGACCGCCGGTCGCGGCTGTGGGACGACGGGATCACCCGTGCCGCGGAGGCCTCGGGCGATCCCGTCGAGCGGCTGCTGGCCGTTTTCGACTTCCTCGCCGACTGGTTCCGCGAGGACGACTTCCGCGGCTGCGCCTTCATCAACGCCTACGGCGAGCTCGGCTCGGGCTCCACCCGGGTGGCGATGGCCGTACGCGAACAGAAGGCGTCCTTCCAGCGCTACGTCGCGGACCTGGTCGGGCGGATCGGCGGCTCCCCGGGGCTGGCCGCCCAACTGGTGCTGCTCGCCGAGGGCGCGCAGACCACCGCCGCGATCTCCGGCTCCCCGGAGGCGGCCGGCGTCGCCCGGGCCGCGGCCACCACCCTCATCGAGGCCGACACCGGAGCCCCCTGCGTCGCCGCCTGACGGGACCCGCCGGGGCGGTGGGACCCGGTGCCGTGGCCGCCGGCAGGTGAGCACTCCCGCCGCCGGAACCGTCGGGTTCCGGGGCCGGACCGTGTCCCCACCGGCCGGCCGGGAGACCGGACCGCCGATGGGGCGGCAGGCCCGCCCCGCTCAGCGGCGCAGCCACACCGCGGTGTCGCCGGGCAGGCGGTCCTCCAGCGGGCCGCTGGCCAGCAGGACCTCGCCCTCGGGCAGCTCCGCGGGCTCGGGGCCGGTGTTGACCAGGACCAGGGTCCGCGGCCCGCGCCAGAAGGCCAGGACCGGGCCCTGGTTCGCCTTGTCGTCCCACACCAGGGACTCGTCGTCGGCGAAGCCCCGGCGCAGCTCCAGCGCCCGCCGGTACAGGCGCAGCATCGAGTCGGGGTCCCGCTCCTGGGCGGCCGCCGAGCGGCGCCCCCAGTCCGCGGGCTGGGGCAGCCACGCGCCCCCGGACCCGAACCCGAAGGACGGGCCCTCCTCGGTCCAGGGCAGCGGCACCCGGCAGCCGTCCCGGCCCTTGTCGGCGCGGCCGCTGCGCACCCAGCGCGGGTCCTCCAGGGCCTCGGCCGGCAGGTCGGCCACCTCCGGCAGCCCCAACTCCTCGCCCTGGTAGATGTAGGCCGATCCGGGCAGCGCCAGCTCCAACAGGGCCAGCGCCCGTGCCCGGCGGGTGCCCAGGGCGAGGTCGGGGGCCGGGTCGAGGCCGTCACCCAGCAGCCAGAGCCGGTGGTCGGTCCCCGGCGGCAGCCCCAGCGCCGACACCGGCCGGACCACGTCGTGATTGCCCACCACCCAGGTCGGCACCGTGCCCACCGCGCGGGCATCGGCCAGCGAGGAGTCGATGACCTCCCGGTAGGCGTCCGCCTCCCACGGGGTGCGCAGGAAGTCGAAGTTGAACGCCTGGTCCAGCTCGTCCGGCCGGGTGTACAGCACCCGCCGATCGCCCGGCAGCCACACCTCGCCGACGGTCGCCCGCGGCGGGTCGAACTCGGCCAGCACCCGGTGCCAGTCCCGGTACACGTCGTGAACCTCGGGCCGGTCCAGGAACGGGTGGTCGGGGTTGGCGGCGATGTCCTCGAACCGGCCGCCCTCCACCAGCACCAGGTCCCGCAGCGGGTCTAGGTCCTTGACCAGGGCGTAGGCGACGTCGATCCGGAACCCGTCCACCCCGCGGCGGCCCCAGAACCGCAGTACGTCGCGGAACTCCTCGCGTACCCGCGGATGGTCCCAGTTCAGGTCGGGCTGCTCGGGGGCGAACAGGTGCAGGTACCACTGTCCGTCGGCGGCCCGGGTCCACGCCGACCCGCCGAACGTCGACCGCCAGTTGGTCGGCGGCAGGTCGCCCCCGGGCCCGCGCCCGGGGCGGAAGACGTACAGGTCGCGCTCGGGGGCGTCGGGGGAGGCCAGCGCCGCCCGGAACCACGGGTGCTCCTCGGAGGTGTGATTGGGCACGATGTCCACCATCACCTTGAGCCCGAGCCGGTGCGCCTCACCGGTCATGGCGTCGAACCCGGCCAGGTCGCCCAGCCGCGGGTCCACGTTCCGGAAGTCGGCGACGTCGTACCCGCCGTCCGCCCAGGGCGAGGTGTAGAACGGCGACAGCCAGATCCCGTCCGCGCCCAGGCCCGCGATGTGCCCCAGCCGCGCGGTGAGCCCGGCCAGGTCGCCCACCCCGTCCCCGTCCGCGTCCGCGAAGCTGCGGGGATAGACCTGGTAGAGGACCGCGTCGCGCCACCACTGCCGTTCCATGGGCCGCCTTCCGGGCTCGGCTGGCGTCCGGGGAGCCCCCGGCCGGTTCCGGCCACGGGCGCGGCCGGTGTCACGCCCACGTTACGAGCACGGGGCGCAGGCGGGCAATGGGCGCGCACGGGGCAGGAACCGGCGGAGATCACGCCTGTGAATTCCTGTTGGTCCCGTCACACTCGGGGTACATGGTCTTCACGGAGATTTCGGGGAGATGACGTCCCAGACAACTCGATACCTCGTGTGCCGGACACCCCGCCGGACACGGAAGGAGAGAGTCATGTCCATACTGTCATGGCGTCGGTCGCACGGCGTGCGCGCGTTCGCAGCCGGTACCGCCGCCTTCGCCCTGATCCTGGCCACCGGCTGCGGATCCCCTCCCGGCGAGGAACCCGAAGGCGAGGGCGAAGCCGCGGGCCTCGCCGACGACCCCCAGTTCGTGTGGGCGGTCACCGGGGCCGACCGGCAGATCCACGAGGACGTCGCCCGCCTGTGGAACGAGAACAACCCCGACCGGCAGGTCGAGGTCTTCTTCCTGGCCCCCACCGCGGACGAGCAGCGCCAGGCCATGTTCCAGGACCTACAGAGCCAGGCCGGGCAGTTCGACGTCCTGGGCCTGGACGTCATCTGGACCGGGGAGTTCGCCGAGTTCGGCTACATCGAGAGCCTGGAGGACCTGCGTCCGCAGATCGCCGACGTCAGCCTGCCGGGCGCCGTCGACAGCGCCCAGTGGCAGCAGGAGCTGTACGCCCTGCCCTACTCCTCCAACGGCGCGTTCCTGTACTACCGCACCGACCTCATCGACGAGCCGCCCACCACCTGGGACGAGCTGTACGAGACCGGCACGGAGGCGGCCGAGGAGGCGGGGATCTCCGCCTACGTCGGCCAGGGCGACCAGTACGAGGGCTTCGTCGTCAACTACCTGGAGCTGTTCTGGGCCGCCGGCGGCGAGCTGTTCGACGAGGGGCAGACCCAGAGCACCTTCCTGGAGGGCGACGCCGCCGCCACCGCACTGGACTTCATGACCGAGGCCTACGACAGCGGCTTCTACGCCGAGGGCTTCGACTCCATGGTCGAGGACGACGCCCGCGCCCTGTTCCAGGCGGGTGAGGCCGTCTACATGCGCAACTGGCCCTACGCCGTGCCGCTGCTGGAGGGCGAGGCCGACGAGGAGAGCGCGGTCGCCGGGGACTTCGCGGTCGCCCCGCTGCCCACCTTCGACGGTGAGGGCAGCACCAGCGCCCTGGGCGGGCTCAACAACGCGGTCAGCACCCTGAGCGAGAACAAGGACCTGGCCCGCGAGTTCGTCCTGTGGGCCGCCACCGACGCCGAGGCGCAGGGCATCCTGGCCGGCCACAGCCTGCCGCCCACCATGGTCAGCGCCTACGAGGGGGCCGAGGACCCCAACTTCGAGATGCTGGGCGACATCCTGGCCGATGCGCACGCCCGGCCACCGGTGCCCGGGTACAACTCGCTGTCGCTGGTCATCCAGGACAACCTGCACCCCGCCTACATCGGGCAGGGCGAGGCGGAACCCGCGCTGGAAGCGGTGGACGGGGCGGCCAACGACGCGCTCGAACAAGAGTAGGCCGATGGCGACCGCGACACGGGACACCGGGACGCCGGAGCGCGGCCGGGGCGCGCACATCCGGCACGGTCTGGGCGAACGGGCGATGGGGCGGATCTTCCTGACCCCCTCGTTCGCCTTCATGGCCGTCATCGCGCTCTTCCCGGTCTTCTACGCAGTCCTGATGAGCCTGTACAGGATCCGCGGGTTCACCCGGGAGTTCGTCGGGATCGACAACTACCTACAGGCCCTGTCCGACCCGGGCTTCTACAACGCCGCGCTCAACACCCTGGTCTTCACGGTGGCGTCGGTGTCCCTGGAGTTCGTCATCGGGCTGGGGTTCGCGCTGATCATGCACCAGGCCTTCGTCGGCCGCGGGCTGACCCGCGCCGTCATCCTGGTGCCCTGGGTGATCCCGACCGCCGTCGCCGCCCAGGTGTGGCGGTACATGTTCGACCACAACCCCGGGTTCGTGAACGCGGTGCTGGGCGCCGACATCAACTGGCTGCGCGACCCGGCGTGGTCCATGGCCGGGATCATCGCCGCCGACGTGTGGAAGACGGCGCCGTTCGTGGCGCTGCTGCTGCTCGCCGGGCTCCAGACGATCCCCAGGGACTACTACGAGGCGGCCAAGGTGGACGGCGCCGGGGTGCTCCAGCGGTTCTGGTCCATCACCCTGCCGCTGCTGCGCCCGGCGATCGTGGTGGCGCTGCTGTTCCGGACGGTGGACGCGCTGCGCATGTTCGACTTCGCGTACGTGTTCGCCGGTTACTCCAACTCCCTGGCGACGCTGTCGGTGTACGCGCAGCGTTTCCTGGTCGCCGAACCCCAGCTGGGGTACGCCAACGCCCTGTCCACGGTCACCTTCGTGATCGTCATGCTGGTCGGCCTGGCGTTCATCTCCCGGATGGGGCGGCACATGGTCGGGGAGACGGCACGGGAGGTGAAGCGGTGACGACGCCGGAGGAGACGGTCCGGGCCCGCGAGTCGGTCCAGGAGGCGCACCGGCCGCGCCGGGGGGCGCCGCCCGCCCTGGCCGGCCTGCTCAAGCTGCTGGGCCTGGCCGTTGTGCTGCTGTGGTGCCTGTTCCCGTTCATATGGATGGCCATGACCAGCCTGCGCACCGGGTCGGTGGCGCTCACCGATCCCAACATCCTGCGCGGGCCGTTCAGCCTGGACAACTACGACCAGGTCTTCGACCTGGGGTTCCAGTTCGCGCTGCGCAACTCGCTGATCGTGGCGGCCGTGACCACGCTCATCTGCATCCCGGTGGCGGCACTGGCGGGCTACGCGCTGGCCCGGCTGCCGCTGCGCGGACGGTTCCTGCTGCTGGCCGCCACCCTGGTGGCGACGCTGTTCCCGCCGGTGGCGCTGGTCAACCCGCTGTACCAGATGTACCTGGAGCTCAACGCGCTGACCGGGATCAACCTGCTCAACAGCTACGCGGGCCTGGTGATCCCGTACGTGGCGCTGACCCTCCCGCTGTCCATCTTCATCCTGGCCACGTTCTTCGCGGGCATCCCGCGGGAGATCGAGGAGTCGGCGAAGGTGGACGGGGCCACGCCCTTCCAGGCGTTCTGGCGGGTGGTGGCGCCGCTGGCGGCGCCGGGGGTGGGCGCGGCGGCGATCCTGACGTTCGTGTACGCCACCAACGAGTTCCTGCTGGCGTTCTCGTTCGCGCCCCGCGACCTCAACGTGCAGACGGTCCCGGTGTTCATCGGCACCTTCGAGCGCGTCGGGTACGAGAACCCGATCGGGCAGATCATGGCGGCGTCGGTGCTGGTGTCGGTTCCGCTGATCGTCTTCGCGCTGGTGCTCCAGCGCCGGATCGTGGCGGGGCTGACCTCGGGAGCGGTCAAGGGCTGAGCGGTGTCCGGGGCCGGGGTGTTCCGGACCCGGACACACCGGGGTCCGTCCCGGTTCAGTCCAGGCAGGCGCGGACCACGGCGGCCATCCGCTCCCGGGGTTCGACGATCTCGGGGCGGGTGACCCCGCGCAGGATGAGCCCGTCGGCGTAGGCCATCAGGGTGCGCATGGCCGCCTGCGGGTCGGCCGCGCCCAGGTCGGCGAGGATGCGGGCGCCCCACTCCTGGATGAGGGCGGCGCCCCGGGACAGGGCGGCGGCGATCCGGGGGTCGTGGGTGGCCTCCACCGACAGCGCGTAGCGGGCGACGGTGCGGACCCGGTCGGTGGTCACCGAGGTCTCGACGAACCGGGCGACGGCGTCCAGGAACAGGTCGAGCGTCGGCTCCCCGGGCAGGTGCATCGCCGCCCAGTCGCGCCGATCCAGCTCCTCCAGCCGTTCCACGACGGCGGTGACGAGCGCGTCGCGGGTGCGGAAGTGGTTGGAGCACGACCCCCGGGGCAGGCCCGCCGTGGCGTCCACCCGGCCGTGGGTCAGGGCGTGCACGCCACCCGTGCCGAGCAGGGCGATGGCGGCGTCCAGGGCGCGTTCGCGAGTCTCCGACATGGTGGCACTATAAACGTAGTGACGGGCTACTATGATCGTAGTAAAGTGGGGCCATGAACGGTAGAGCACTCATCGTCGGAGGCGGTATCGCCGGGCTCGCCGCAGCCCGCGGCCTGCTGGACCGGGGCTGGGAGGTCGAGGTGCGCGAACGCCACTCCGGCCCGCCCGACATCGGCGGGGCGCTGGCCATGTGGCCGCCCGCACTGGAGGCCCTGGACCGGCTCGGCCTGGGGGAGGCGGTCCGCGCCACCGGAAGCGTGCCCACCGCCGCGCGGCTGGCCGACCCCGCCGGGCGGACCCTCGCACGCCTGGACTCACGCGCCTCCATCGCCCCCATCGCCCGCATGGTCGCCCGGTCCGCGCTGTTGGAGGTCCTGGTCGGCGCCCTGCCCGGGGACGCGGTCCGCTGGAACACCCCCGTCACCCCGGAAGAGGTCACCGCAGGGGTGGGCGGATTCGATGTGATCATCGGGGCCGACGGCCTCAACGGCGTCGTCCGCAGCGGTGCCTTTCCGAACGCGCCCGCCTCCCGGGGGCTGGGCGCCGTCGCCTACCGGGGCGCCGTGCCCGGCCACGTCGCGACCTTCACCGAGACCTGGGGGAACGGCCGCATCTTCGGCGTCACCCCCATGGACGGCCGCACCACCAATTGGTACGCGGCCATGCGCACCGGCCTGGCGCCCGACCGCGAGGCGGACCCCCTCGCCCTGCTGCGCCGACTGTACGGCGGCTGGCACGCGGACGTCGCCCGGGTCCTGGACGCCCTGCCCGGCACCGCCATCGACCGGCGCACCCTCTACGACCTGCCCGCCCCGGCCTCGTACGTGCACGGGCGCCACGTCCTCATCGGCGACGCCGCCCATGCCATGGCGCCCAACCTGGGCCGGGGCGCCTGCGAGTCCCTGGTGGACGCAGCCGCCCTGGCCCGGGCGCTGGGCGAGGCCCCCACCGCCGCCCGGGGACTGGCCCGCTACGACCGGGACCGTCGCCGCCCGGCCGGCCGCATCGTGCGCGCCTCCCGGGCGATGAACAGGATCTCCACCGCGACTCGCCTCACCGGCCTGCGCGACGGGACCCTGCGCACCGCCGGGGCGCTGCTCGGATGACCGCTTCGTCCGCGGCTCAGCCGGCCGCGGACGGCTCCGGCAGCTCGGCCTCTACTTCGGCGATGTGCAGCGCCGCGACCAGATCACGGTACAGCTCGTCGCGTTCCAGCAACTCGGTGTGCGTCCCGTGGGCGCGCACCCCGCCCTCCTCCATCAGGATGATCCGGTCGGCGTGGATCACCGTCGACAACCGGTGCGCCACCGTCACCACGGCCGCCCGGTCGGCGTGCCGCCGCACGCTCTCGGTGATCGCCGCCTCGGTGATGGCGTCCACCTGCGAGGTCGCCTCGTCCAGCAGCAGCACGTCCGGCGAACGCAGCAAAGCCCGGGCCAGGGCCACCCGCTGGCGCTGGCCGCCCGAGAACGCCGTGGCGTCCAGCGGAGTGTCCAGGCCCTCCGCCAAAGCGTCGACCTTGTCGGTCAGGCGGACGTCCTCGACCACCCGGCGGACCTCCTCCTCGGTCGCGCCGGGACTGCTGAACAGCAGGTTGTCCCGCAGAGTGCCCGGCACCACCGGGGTGTCCTGCTCCACGTAGGCGAAGTGCGCACGCACCTGCCCGGGGGTCAGCTCCCGGTAAGGGGTGCCGGCCACCCGGAGTTCGCCGCCCTCCGGCTCCAGGAAGCGCAGCAGCAGCGACAGCACCGTGGTCTTGCCCGCCCCCGACGGGCCCACGATCGCGGTGTGCCCCCGCCGGGGGATCACCAGGTCCACGTCCCGGAGCGCGGGTGCGGCGCCCGGGGCGTAGCGGGCGGTCACCCCGCGCAACTCCAGCAGGGCGTCCGGGGCGTGCCCGTCAGGGGAGGCCGCCACCGGGCCCGCGGACGCCTCGGCGACCGGCTCCAGCGGGATGGCCTCCACCTCCCGGATCCGCTTGGCCGCGGCGATGCCCGACTGTAGCGTGCTCACGCTCTGGGACAGCTCCATGACCGGGCTCATCAGTGTGAACGCGTACAGCAGGAACGCGATCAGGGTGGACACCCCGATGTCCCCGGAGGCCACCCGCAGGGCGCCCACCCCCAGGATGGCGATGATCGCCAGCTGGATGCCGCTGAACGCGATCGTCCAGGCCACCGCCTCCCGGCGGACCGCCCGCACACCGTGCTCGGCGGACTCCCGGGCGTGGACGAGGATCGTGTCGCCCAGGCGCTCCTCGGCGCGGCTCACCTTGACGGTGCGGATCGCCCGCAGCGCCCCGTCCAGCACACCGCCCATCAGGCCCAGGGAGTTCTGCGCCTTCTCCTGCGCCTTGGCCAGCGCGGGCATCAGGGTGAGGAACAGGACCGTCACGATGAGCACCGCCGCCGCTGTGACGGTGACCAGCACCAGGTCCAGGACCGCCATCATCACCAGCGTGCCGACCAGCAGCACGGCGCCGTTGATGAGGCTGATGACGCTGGTGGACGCGGCCTCGCGCAGCAGCACGGTGTCGGAGGTGGCCCGGGTGACCAGTTCACCGGAGGGGCGCCGGGACAGCGGGATCAGCGCGGCCCGGAAGTAGCGGCGCACCAGCGAGGTGCGCGCGTCCAGCACGACCTTCTCGGCGACGGTGCCCAGCAGGATCCAGTGGTACATGCCCAGCGCCGCGCCGACCGCGAACAGGCCCAGCAGCAGGGCGATGGGCGGCATCAGCCCGCCGCCCTCGGCCAGGGTGTCCAGGACGAGCTTGACCACCATGGGGTTGGCCAGCTCCAGCGCGGAGCCGAACAGGGCCAGGACCAGGCCCAGCAGAAGTTCGCGGCGGTGCGGGCGCACGAACGACCACAGCACCTTCAGCTGGGCGAAGCGCGGTTCCGACCCGGATGGGGACTCCACCGCGGTCGGGTCACCGTTTGTCTCAATACGATCAGCCATGATTGAAATTAGGTCATAGGTGACCGATTCTTGTCAACAAAATACCCACAACCCTAGGATGAGTACATGGTGAAGAGCGCAACCTCAGAGGAAGAGACGAGGACCCGTGCCCGCACCCGCCGCGCGATCCTGGACGCGGCCGTGCAGGTCCTCGGCGACAACCCCGCCGCCCCCCTGTCCCAGGTGGCCAGAACCGCCGGGGTCGCCCGCAGCACCCTCCAGCGCTACTTCGCCGAACGGGCCGACCTCACCGAAGCCCTGCGCGACTACGCCGACGAACTCTCCAACGAGGCCTGCGAACGCGCGCGCACCACCGAGGGCACCGCCATCGAGGCGTTCACCCGGCTCGTCGCCGAGTACTTCACACTGCGCAAGGTCATCATGCTGGCGTTCGGCTCCGAAGACTTCACCGAGGACGCCCGCGGCGAGGACGGGTGCAGCTCCTCCGACCTGGCACTACAGGCGCTCATCGTCCGGGGGCACGAGGACGGCACCATCGACCCCAAGATCACCCCGTTGTGGGCCGAACAACTGCTGTGGTCCGGGCTGTACGCCGGCTGGAGCTACGTCACCACGGCCAAGGTCCCCGCCTACGAAGCGCTCACCCTGTGCCTGCACTCGCTCGTCAAAGCAGTGGAGCGGCGGCCCGGGCAGGACGGCTGACCCGACGAACGGGAAGATCCTCCGGGAGCCCGCGGGCCCCGGAGGCGACGGGCACTACAGGTACAGGCCGGTGCCCCGCTCCGGGGCCTCCTTGGCGATCGCGTGCACATCCCGCTCCCGCAGGATGATGTACCGCTCGCCGTTCAACTCGACCTCGCCCTGCTCCTCCGGATCGAACAGGACCCGATCCCCGGTCTTGACATGGCGGGCACCGGTACCGGCACCCACGACCTCACCCCAGGCGAGCCGCGTCGCCAGCTTCACCGTGTCCGGGATGACCAGACCCGCACTGCTGCGCCGCTCGCTCTTGTCAGGGACCGTCTTCACCAACAGGCGGTCATGGAGCATCTGGATTTCAAGCTTTGATTCGGGCACATCCCCAGGGTATTCGCCCCCGGTCCGGGTCGGTCGCACCCACCACAGGCCACAGGGCCGCCCCCCTGGCTCAACCACCTCTTAACCTTCGGTACAGTAATTCCATCGCCGACCGGGGTAACCGAGCGGCGCACCAGGGGCTATGGCGCAGTTGGTAGCGCGCCTCCATGGCATGGAGGAGGTCTGGGGTTCGAATCCCCATAGCTCCACGGACTCAGGACGACCCTGCTCGGGGGCCTTCGGCCGCCTCGCCGGGTCGTCCTTTGCGTTCGCCGGGGGGAGACCCCCCGAACCCCCCGAGGTGACCCCCTGTGGTCGGGGTTGCGGGTGTCGGATCTGTGTGCGGGTGGTTGGTCTTACGCTGTGATGCGGGCTGCGCCCGCGGGGTGTTGCTCGCGCGTTGGACGCGCTCGCGGGGTCGTCCTTCGTGTTCGCCGGGGGGGGAGACCCCCGAACCCCCTGGGGCGGCCCCTGCGGTGAGGCCGGGGGCGTCGGAACCGTCGGCGGCGGTAGCTCTTACGCTGTGATGCGGGCTGCGCCCGGGGCCTAGCTCAGAGTCACGTCCCTGGAGTGGTGTGACTTTCGCGCGGCTGCGTCTTTGCAGGTCATCGTGATAGTCGGTGAGCGCCGGGCGGTCGCCGCGCGCTGGTGAGCCCTTGACCGGGGTGGACGGGTCGCCGAAGGCGGCAGGACACCGGCCCAGCGGACGCCGGCGACGCGCGTCCGTCAGGACAGGGCCGGAAAAGTCACACCACTCGGCGGGACACCATCCGGGCTCAGGACGGGGTGAGTCCCGCGTAGTAGGACTGTTGGGCCGGGAAGTAGGAGTCGAAACCAGGCCGCGGATCCCCCTCGCGGGTGGCCGCCAGCACGTCGAGGTAGTACTCCCAGCCGGGCCCGACCGACCCGAGGTCGGTGTCCGGATCCAGGTGTTGGACGAACGTCAGCGTCGTCGTCTCCCCGTCGGCCGACAACAGCGCCTCCATCCGCCAGGAGCCGTACTCGTCCTCACCGCTCACCGCCAGCCGCCGGGGCGGCTCGCAGGCGTCGATGCGCAGTTCGCCCTCCGGGGCACCCTCCTCAAGGGTGAGGCGGTAGCGGACCGTCCGTCCCGGACCGGGTTCGCCGCTCCACGACGCGAACCACAGCGCGGTCCGCTCCGGATCGGTGATGCTCGCCCACACGTCCTCGATCGGTGCCCGGAAGGTGCGGGTCAGTACCAGGTCGCGGCCCGTGTCGGTCGCCACCAGTCGCCCGGTCGGTCGTGGTCCCATGGGGCGACCATAACCGGCCGGGGCGACGGTTTCGAGGAGGTCAGCCCAGGGAGTAGACGGTCAGGACCGCCGCATGGTCGGTGGTCCACTCGTTGCCGCGGTGGCGGGGGACCGGGGCCGGTTCGCCGACCACCACGGCCCGGGAGTCCAGTACCGTCAGGTCGGTGCCCGCGTGGAGCACGAAGTCGATCCGGTCCTGCGGCTCCACCCGCCCGGTCTCACCGTTGTGGAACGGGTACAGCGGCGACCAGGTGGTCCCCGGCGCCGCCACCGGGTCCGGGTTCGCCACCCGGAAGGAGTCCGTCAGCCCCGCCTCGGCGGGCAGCACCGAGGTCGGCCAGGGGATGTCCGCGTAACCGCAGTTGCGCTCCCGGTTCGCCTCGGTCCAGTCCAGGTGCGAGGGCGCGTTGAAGTCGCCGACCAGCAGCACCGGCACCTCGTCGGCGGCCGCGAGCTGGTCCTCCATCGCCGCCAGCGCCCGGGTGATCTGGCCGGTGCGCCCCGACTGCGCCTCCCGTTGCAGGATGCGCTCCACGCTCATGCCGTCGAAGCACGCGTCGTAGGGGCCGTAGGGCGTGTACCCCAGGTGCGCGGTCCACAGGTTGAGCTGCGCGTCGTCCCCGTCCAGGGCGACACGCACCCCCGCGGCCGCACCGGCGGTGCCGTACTCCTCGGCGATCGGGTACCGGCTGATCACCCCGAGGCTGCCCGGACCCTGCCAGTGGTACCAGCCCAGCGCCTCGGCCAGCCGGGCCGCGTGCACCCCCTGGGTCTCCTGGAGGCCGACCACGTCCGCGTCGCTCTCCAGCAGGAACCGCAACTGCTTCTCGTGGTACCCGTCGATCTGCGTCCCGCCGTGCCAGGTGTTGAGGCTGAGCACGCTCACCTCGTCCACCAGCGGCTCGCCACGGCGGACCACCGGGATCGTGGCGGTGAACCGTGCGGCGGAGCCGTCCGCCCCGGTGGCCTCCACCGTCACCTCGGCCCGGGAGGGGTCCCGGCGGGACACGCCCTCGGGCATGACCCGGTCGGCCGCGAAGCGCGGTGTCCCCGACAGCGTTCCGTCCGGGGAGACCTCGATCCAGGTGTCACCGTCCACCTTGGCGAAGGACACCGTGTCGCCGCCCCCGGCCGCCAGGCCGCCGAGTTCGGCCTCGTAGGGGTCGCCCTGGCGGGCGTTGTGCAGGACCGCCCCGTCCACGGGGAACGCGACCGGGCCGGTGGCGCCCAGCCTTACCTCCACGGGTTCGGCCAGATGCGCGTAGCCGTCGCGGGCCAGGAAGAACGCCAGGTAGCGGCCGGGCTCCAGACTGTCGGCGGGCAGTTCCACCTCGCCCGCGGACTCCGGCGCGTACGCCCAGACCAGGGAGGGGGACACGTACTCCTCGTCCACCGGCCCGCCGCCCGAGGCGCGGTAGAGCCCGACCCAGTTGGTCGGGTGCGGATCGGGGGTGGAGTAGGCCAGGGTCAGGGGGGAGGTGGACCGCACCGTCAGAGTCCCCTCGGGGGCCGCCGACGCGGGGGACGGGACCATCAGGAGGGCGACCGCGAGCAGCACGGCCAGGGACCGCGAGAGCATCCGGGACCTTTCATCGGGGGAGGAACCCGGTCAGTGTGCCCGGACGGGGCTCTTTCACTCACAACCGGTGGGGGACCGGTGCGGAAATCCCGGTGAACGTCGTCTCGGGCTCCGGGCGCAGCGGACCGGTACCGGACGATTTCCCGGAATTTCCCCGGACGTTCGATCGGTGTGCGGGCGGTGAACGGTCGGCGGCCGGATTCGGACACGAGAATGGAGAGGGTGTGCAATTCTCTCGCGAAGAATGGAGAATCCGCAGCTCACGACGCCTTCACCACTTTCGTCGGTAGTGCCACCACTACCCGCGGGGTGGGCGTGGGTGGACGGTGAATCGGGAGTCGGCACCATCGAATGCGGCGACCTGCGCATCTAACGTCGAAAGGGTCAGAGAATCCCTCGATCCGACGGAGGATCATGATCACGGCGGGCCCCCGGACCGCGCCGCCCCTGGCGCCTCTGCACTACGAGGAACAGGAGTGGAACGGCCTTCGACTGTTGGCCTACGACGAGACCGGTGACGGGCGCATCGTCGAGGCCCTGGGTGATCCGGCGACCGCCGATCACATCATCGTCCTCGTCCCCGGAAACGACAATTACCTGGGGAATTACTTCGACCCGAGCCGTCCCACCCGCCCCCGGGTGAACGGCGCGACCCTGCTGCGGACCATGGGCGAGATCGCCCGGGGCGAGAGTTTCGCCGTCGTGGTGTGGATGGGTTACGACACCCCCCGCGGATTCTTCGAGGGCGCGATGCGCGGACCGGCCCGACAGGCCGCCCCCGACCTCGTCCGGCTCACCCATTACCTGCCCGGCAACGCCCACATCACCCTGGTCGGGCACAGTTACGGAACCGTCGTGTGCGGCCTGGCGCTGGCCGAGGGCCGTGTCGACGACTGCATCGCCCTGGGCAGCCCCGGCATGGGCGGTTCCTCCACCGCCGACCTGCGTTACTCCGGGAACCTGTGGGTCGCCCAGGGCCGTGAGGACTGGATCCGCTACTTCCCGCGCGGCCGCGCCGGAGACCTCGGCCACGGGCCCACTCCGCTGCGCCCCGGCTTCGGAGGCCTGCGCATCGAGACCGGCGACATCCCCGGCCACTGCGCCTACTACACCGAGGGCAGCGAGTCGGTGCGCAACATGGCCCGGATCGCCCTGGGCCGCTACGAGGAGGTCACCCTGGTCGACCCGGTGGCCCGCACCCCGCTGCCCCGGCCGGTCGCCCCGAACCGGTCCGTCGCCTGGCCCGCGCCGCGGACGGCCGCCGTCCCCGGGGAGAGGGTCGCCCCGTGACCGCCGCCGGACCGGTGATCCTCGCCGAGGGGGTCCGCAAGACCTATCCGTCCAGGAGCCGGCCCTCCCTGGACGGGTTCGACCTGGTCGTGCAGCGGGGAACGGTGCACGCCCTGCTCGGGCCCAACGGCGCGGGCAAGACCACCGCCGTGCGGGCGATGTCCACCCTGGTCCGCTTCGACGAGGGCCGGGTCCGGGTGGCCGGGCACGACGTGGTCTCCCAGAGCCGCCGGGTGCGCGAGTGTATCGGGCTGACCGGCCAGTACGCCGCCCTGGACGAGGTGCTCGGCGGCCGGCGCAACCTGGAGATGTTCGCCCGCCTGCACCACCTGCGGCCCCGGGAGGCCAAGGCGCGGGCCGCCGAACTGCTGGAACGGTTCGGCCTCACCGACGCCGCCGAGCGCCCGGTCCGCCACTACTCCGGCGGGATGCGCCGCCGCCTGGACCTGGCGGCCAGCCTCATCCTGGACCCGCAGGTGCTGTTCCTGGACGAGCCCACCACCGGCCTGGACCCGCGCAGCCGCGCCGAGGTGTGGCGGGCGGTGCGCGACCTCGTCGACCGGGGCACCACCGTGCTGCTCACCACCCAGTACCTGGAGGAGGCCGATCGGCTGGCCGACACGGTGGCGGTGATGGAGGCCGGGCGGGTCATCGCCGAGGGTGCGCCCGACGAGCTCAAGCGGCGGGTCGGCGGCAGCCGCGTGGAGGTGGTGGTCACCGACCCGTCCGAGGTAGACAAGGCCGTGGAGGTGCTGGGCCGGGTGTGCGGCGCCCCGTTGGACGTCGACCCCGACACCCAGACGGTGCGCGCCCCCGTGGGCGGGCGCGGCAGTGAACTGGCCAAGGTGGTGCGGGCCCTGGACGAGGCCGGGCTGGAGGTGGAGGACATCGCGCTGCGCAGGCCCAGCCTGGACGAGGTGTTCCTCAGCCTGACCGGTCACCGCACCGGCGAGGACGCGTCCACCGGGGAGGGCTCGTGATGACCGTGATGGCCAGGCGCCTGGGCTGGGCGCTGTCCGACACCGCGGTGGTGGCCCGCCGCTACCTGTCGCACCTGGTGCACAAGCCCGACGAGCTGATCGGCACCCTGCTCATCCCGGTGCTGGCGGTGCTGCTGTTCGGGTTCGTGTTCGGCGAGACCATGGGCGCCGCCGCCGGAGTGGACGACTACCGGGACTTCCTGATGCCGGGCCTGTTCGCGCTCACCATGGCCTTCGGTATCGGCAACACCACCATCGCCGTGGTCACCGACGCCGGACGCGGCGTCATCGACCGGTTCCGCACCCTGCCGATGGCGCCGTCGGCGCTGTTGGCCGGGCGCAGTGTCTCCGACGTGGCCGCCGGGTTGGTGGACCTGACCGTGCTGGCCGGGATGGGCCTGCTGATCGGGTGGCGCTGGAACGAGGGCTGGCTCTCGGCGCTGGCCGCGCTGGGGCTGCTGCTGTGGCTGCGGCTGGCCTTCACCTGGATCGGCATCTACCTGGGACTGGTGGTGCGCAGCCCCGAGGCGGCCATGAAGTTCTTCTCGCTGGTGTTCCCGCTGGCCATGGTCGCGGACACGTTCGTGCCCACGTCGAGCATGCCCGGCTGGCTGGCGCCGCTGGCGGAGTGGAACCCGCTGTCGGCGACGGTGATCGCCGCCCGCGACCTGTTCGGTTCGCCCGGAGTGGTGTCCGACTCCTGGGTGGCGCAGAACGCCCTGCTCATGGCGTTGGTGTGGCCGCTGGTGCTGCTGGCGGTGTTCGTTCCGCTGGCGGTGCACCGCTACCGGTCGGCCTCCCGGTAGCGGTGCACCGCGCAGCGGTGGGGACCGGGGTCCGCGGGGGCGGCCGCGGACCTCACCGGTGCGCGGCCGCGAAGGCCCGTGGGGCGGGATCGCCCGAGACCGGGCGTTCCGTCTCCTCGCCGCCGTCGCACCGGCACAGCGACACCGTCACCTCGGAGTCCGTGCGCGCGACCACCCGCCACGCACCCCCGTGCTCCTCCCGGCGTCGCAGGACGTCGACCGGATCCGTCATGGCGCACCGCATTCCCGCCGTTCCCCGGGCGGTGCGGTGGAGTCGCGTACCACCAGTGCCGGTGCCAGCACCTCGTGCCGGTCCCCGGTGCGGCCGCCCATGCGCTCCCACAGCAGTTCGGTGGCCAGCCTCCCCATGATCGCGCGCGGCTGGTCCACACTGGTCAGCCGGGGGCGGGTCACCTCCGCCAGCGACGTGTTGTCGTAGCCCACCACGGACACCTCCGGCGGGGCGTGGTCCAGCACCGCCAGCGCCGCCAGGTCGTTGACCGCGAACACCGCTCCGGGCCCCTGCGCCAGCAGTTCCGCGGCCGCCCGATCCCGGTCGTCGCCCACCGGGCGCACCAGCACCTCCTCGGCCAGCCCCGCCTCCCGCATGGTCTCCCGGTACCCGGCCTCACGCGAGCGCGAGGACGGGCTGCCGCTGCCGGCCAGGTGCCCGATCCGCGTGTGGCCCAGTTCCAGCAGGTGCCGGACCGCCGCCCGCGCCCCCGCCTCGTCGTCGTTGGCGACGGTGTCCACTCCCGGGGCGAACTCCCGCGGCCGTCCCACCATCACCACCGGCACCCTGCGTGCCGCGTCGGCCAGGGCCGCGGCCCCCAACCAGGAGCTCACCACCACGACTCCGTCCACGTTGAGCTGGAGCAGGGAGTCCAACTGGTGCTCCAACCGCTCCCGGTCGCGGCGGCCGTGCGCCAGCAGCACCGTGAACCCGCGGGCCTCCGCGGCCTCCTCCACCCCCGCCACGACCTCCGTGTGGTACGGGTTGGCCAGGTCGGTGAGCAGCACGCCCAGGATCATCGTGCGCCCCTGCACCAGCCCGCGGGCCAGCCGGTTGGAGCGGTAACCGAGCCGGTCGGCGGCGGCCAGGATGCGCGCCCCCGTCTCCTCGCTCACCCCCGGATCTCCGCGCAGAGCCAACGACACCAAGGATTTGGACACCCCGGCGGCCGCGGCCACATCGACGATGGTGGGACGGCGTCCGGGTCTGGTTCCTGTCACAGCGACCATTGTGTCCCGGACCGGAGCGTTCCGCGCACGCACGACCACAATCGTCTGGAACGTTCCAGGCGCGTTTCCCGACCGGCCACCGGATGTCCTCCCCCCGGCTCCGGCCCCTGCCTACCGTCACCGGTGAACACATCGACCGACCGCCACCGGCAGGAGAGACCTTGGACCCGATCGGCACCCCCGCCCTGCGACGACGCCCCGACGCCCTGCTGTTGGACTTCGGCGGGGTCGTCTTCCAGACCCGCAAGCTCCCCGAGGGCCGCGACGCCGTCGCCCTGCACCTGCGCGAGACCCTGCTCCGGGCCGGACACGACGTGCCCGCCGAGACCCTGCGGGCCTCCCTCGACGCGGGCCTGGCCGCCCTCAAGGACTGGAAGAACGCCGCCGGGCGCCGCCGCACCCCGCGCGAGCTGACCCACCGCGAGATCTGGACCGACTTCCTCGCCTCCGACCTGCCCGACCCGGTCCGGGAGACCCTCGCGGGCAACGCCGGCCCGCTGCTCGCCGACATGTCCACCCTGATCTCCGAGCACCGGGTACGCCCGGGCATCCGCGACCTCCTGAACGCCGCCCGCGCCCTGGGAGTGCGCGTCGGCATCGTCTCCAACGCCCACTCCGGCCGAGCCCACCGCTCACTCCTGCGCGAGGCCGGACTCGAAGACCGGGTGGGCGTGCAGGTGTACTCCGACGAGGTCGGCATCCGCAAGCCCCACCCGGAGATGATCGCCCTGGCCGCCCGCGCCCTGGGCACCGCCCCCGAACACTGCTGGTACGTCGGCGACACCCAGGACCGCGACGTGGTCGCCGGGCGCAGGGCCGGCGCGGCCGCCGTCATCCTCACCCGCCACCACCACACCGACACCCCGCCCTACCCGGTGCGGGAGAGCGCCGACGCGGTCTTCGACACCCCCGAAGGGCTGGTGGACCCGCTCTGGCACAGCGTTCCGGAACAGATCGCCGACCCCGTCCCGGCGCGGACCGCGGGGCAGGGCCCGGAGGAGGTCCCGATCCGGGTGGTCCGGCCCCGGGCGTACGGCTCCGTCGCGGTGCGCCGTGCGCCGGGCCCCGGGGAGCCCGGCGCGCTCCTGCTCGACCAGGGCGGGGTCATCGCCGTCTCCAGCGCCACCCCCGACGTCCAGCGCGACTTCGCGGCCTCCCTGGCCCGCCGCCTGGAACGCGTCGGCTACGCCACCACCACCGAGGACATGCTGGCGCTGGTGCGCACCGGCCGCGACCGCTACCGCTCCTGGAAGTCCGAGCACGACGAGGACGGGCCGATCCCCGAGATCACCCCGCGTGCGTTCTGGCACGACATGGTCGGCCGCGACCTGCCCGAACGCGTCCGCGCCTTCCTGTACGCCGAATCCGCCCAGCTCACCCTGGAGTACGCCGACTCCAAGAGCCTGGCCCGGATGCGCACCGGCGTCCGCGAGGTCCTGGAGCACTGCGCCGAGCGGGGCATCCCCGTCGCGGTCGTCTCCAACACCGTCTGCGGGCGCGCCGTCCGCGACGAGCTCGACCGGTTCGGCATCGCCCACCTCATCGGCGCCCACGTCTACTCCGACGAACTCGGCCACCGCAAACCCGACCCCGCCACCGTCCGCTCCGCCCTCACCGCCCTGGCCGCCGACCCCGCCCGGACCTGGTTCGTCGGCGACAAGCCCTGGCGCGACACCGCCGCCGCCCGCCGAGCGGGCATCGGGACCGCTGTCATCGTGCGCGGCGGCTCGGCCTCCGACGAGCGCATCGACGCGGCCGCCGCCGGCGAGGACCCGCTGGTGCGCCCCGACCACGTCATCGACGAGATGGGCGACCTGCTCCGCCTGTGGACGGGCACCCCGGTGCCCCTCACCACCTGAGCCCCGCCCCCACCATCCCCCCATCCCCCGCACCGAAAGGTCGAAGAACCATGAACGCCGCCCCTCGCCCCGCCGACGTCCGTGACGGATCCGGTCCTCCCGAGCTCAACTCCGGTCAGAAGCTCATGATCTTCGTGCTCTCGATGACCCTGTTCGGCCTGGCGAACATCCTCACCGAGGTCCTGCCGGAGGTCCGGATCGGCCCGGTCGAACTGTCCGTGTCCTACCTGGCCTTCGTCCCCGTCGTCATGGCCTCGCTGTTCCACCCCCTCTACGCCGCCCTGGGCGCCCCGCTCGGCGAGATCGTCTTCGTCGACCTGCTCATGGGGGACTTCTCCGGCCTGGGCGAACTGGAGGGCTACCTCCAGATGTCCCTGGGCATATACATCGCGGGGTGCCTGGTCCGCGACCCCCGCCGCCGCGGGCAGCTGTTCCTGGCCGGGGTCACCGTGGTCGTGGTCGACAAGCTGCTGTCGGCCATCGTCGACATCGGCAAGGTGATGATCGGCGTCGATGACGCCGAATTCGTGCCCGGCCTGCCCGAATCCATCCTCGTGCTGGAGGCGGTCGGGTTCACCACCGACCTGCTCATCAGCGGTGTGCTGTTCGGGGCACTGCCCGCCATGGCCCTGGCACCCCGGCTGTACGGCAAGATCGAACCGCTCCTCGGGCTCGCCCCGCGCGACCCCGCCCGCCCCTACGCCCTGGCCGAACGCGGCACCGGCGCGTTCCTGCTGCTGGCCCTGGTGCTGGCGTTCGTGTCGATGATCGCCGCGTTCACCTCCGAGATCTTCGACAACTTCGGGGTGTGGGAGCCCGGTTTCATCGACCAGTACGGGCAGCGGTTCCTGTGGATCGGGGTGTCCGCCGCCGTCATCGTGCTGGCCGCGCTGGTGGTCACCGTCCGGTTCGTCGTCCACTCCCGGCGTGAGCGCGCCGCCCAGGAGGACCGATGAGCGGCACCGGAGAGGACGCACCCGCCGTCGCGGTCGACGGCCTGCGCTTCCGCTACCCGGGCGCCGACCGCGACACCCTCACCGGGGTGGACCTGCGCATCGAACGCGGCGACATCACCGCCGTCGTCGGCGGCAACGGCTCCGGCAAGACCACCCTGTGCAAGACCTTCAACGGCCTGGTCCCGCACTACTGGTCCGGCGAGTTCGACGGCACCGTACGGGTATGCGGCGTCGACACCCGCAGCACCTCGGTCGCCTCCCTCGCCCACCTGGTCGGCTACGTCTACCAGGACTTCGGCAACCAGCTGGTGCGACCGACCGTACGCGACGAGGTCTCCTTCGCCCCCGTCAACTTCGGGCTGGACGACCACGCCGAACGGACCGAGGAGGCCATGGACCTCCTCGGCGTCGCCCACCTCGCCGACCGGTTCACCTGGCAGCTGTCCGGCGGGCAGCAGCACCTGGTCGCCCTGGCCAGCGTGCTGGCGCTGCGCCCCGAGGTCATCGTGGTGGACGAACCCGTCGCCGAACTCGACCCGGCCCGGGCCGAGCGGATCTACGAGGCGCTCGTCGGCATCAACGCCCGCCTGGGCACCACCGTCATCGTCATCGAGCACCACGCCGAGTTCGTCGCCCGCCACGCCCGCTCGGTGATCCTGATGGCCGACGGCGCACCGGTGTGGCACCTGCCCGTCCGCGAGGCCATGGAACGCCACGAGGAGCTCGACAGGCACGGCATCCCCGCCCCGCAGATCGCGCGGGCCGTGCGCGCCCTCGTCCCGGAGGCCCCCGTGCCGCTCACCGTCCCCGAAGCCGTCACGGCCCTGCGTGACGTGCCTTCGGGCGGGCCCGCCGCAGCCGCCCCGCCCCGGCCCCCGGGGGAGACCGTGGCCGAGGTCGTCGGTGTCCACCACGGGTACCGCGAGGTCGGGGGAGGGCTCACCCCCGTGCTCCGCGGGATCGACCTCACCCTGCGGGCCGACGAGCGCGTCGCCCTGGTCGGCGGCAACGGGGCGGGCAAGTCCACCCTGCTGAAGCTGCTCACCGGCCTCAAGGTGCCGCGAGAGGGCACGGTCCGGGTCGAGGGCGTCGACACCCGCACCGTGCGGCCCGCCGACCTCGCCGACCGGGTGTGCCACCTCTACCAGCGCCCCGAGCAGATGTTCCTCAAGGACAACGTGCGCGAGGACATCGCCATGTTCCCCCTCGGACGGGGCGTCCCCGACACGGACGCCCTCGTGGACGCCGTCCTGGAGCGCATCCGGCTGACCGGCCTCGCCGACCGGGACGGGCGGCTGCTCTCCGGCGGCCAGCAGCGCCGCGCCACCCTCGGCATCGGCCTGGCCGTCCGCCCCGCCCTCCTACTGCTGGACGAGCCCACCTCCAGCCTCGACACCGCCAGCCGCGACGCCGTCATCGCCATGCTCGACGCCCTCGCCGACAGCATCCGCTGCACCGTGGTGGCCACCCACGACATGAACCTGGTGGCGGAATGGGCCCACCGCGTCGTGGTCCTGGACGGCGGCCGGATCATCGCCGACACCGACCCGGCCGCGCTGTTCGCCGACACCGACCTCCTGGAGTCGGTGGGCCTGGTCCCGCCCCAGGTCGTACGCCTGGGAGTCGACCTCGGCATGGACCCGCCCCCGCTCTCGGTGGCGGAACTCCTCGAACGCCACGGTCACCTCGCAGCCATCGGAGGGGAGAGCGATGCCCACCACTGAACGACGCCGCGAGCGCAAGGAACGCGACACCCTCTCCGTCGAGTGGGTCAAACTCGAACTCCTGCGCACCGCCTACGCCACCCGGGGCGGCCTCCTCGCGAACCGCGACCCCCGGTTCGTGCTCGGCTGGTACCTGATCTTCGCCGTGGTGCCCTGGCTCACCCACGACCTCACCGTGCTCGCCGGGCTGTTCGCCGTGTGCGCCGCCGCCGTGGCCCTCAGCCGGGTGGGGCCGCTCGTCCTGGGGCTCTTCGTCTTCGGTTTCGTGCTGGAGAGCCTGTACGTCCTGTTCGCGTCCTGGTTCTTCGGCGGGGACCTCACGACTCTTCTCGCGCTGGTGGAACTCACCCTCAAACTGGCCACCGTCAGCCTCGCCAGCATGGCGGCATTCGTGTCGCTGGACCCGGAGAAGCTGTCGGACGCGCTGCTCTCCCTGCACGCGCCCGCCATGGTCTCGTTCGGGGTGAGCTACGGGTACCGGATGCTGCCGGTCCTCATGGAGGAGTTCCACACCGTCGTCGACGGGTATCGCCTGCGCGCGGCACCGCTGACCTCTCCGGGGATCCTGGGCTGGCGGGCGGTGGTCCGCACCGGGAGCACGGTGGTGGCGTCGTTCTATCCGCTGATGCTCAACACCGCCAAACGCACCCGCACCACCGTGGAGGCGCTGGAGACCAAGGGGTTCACCTACGCCGCCGAGCACCCGGCCGGCCGACGCATCCGGCTGGCCCACCTCCGGGCGGACCGGTGGGACATCCTGCTGATAGCGGTCACCGTCCTGCTCGTCGCGGGCTGCTTCGCCCTCGGACAGGTTCATCCGATGCCGGTGCAGGTCCGCTGACCCGGATGTCGGGCGGCGGTGTGGGCCGCCCGACACCGCCGCCGGTCACGGCACCCCCCGAAATCCGATAGACTCGAACCTGTCGCCGGGGAGACCCGAACGACACCCACACGGGGCTATGGCGCAGTTGGTAGCGCGCCTCCATGGCATGGAGGAGGTCTGGGGTTCGAATCCCCATAGCTCCACGGACTCAGGACGACCCTGCTCGCGCGTTGGACGCGCTCGCCGGGTCGTCCTTCGCGTTTACCGGGGG
>NZ_JASFDV010000081.1 GCF_030766825.1 Nocardiopsis sp. CC223A | reverse complement strand
CACTGCAACGGCGCTGTTGCGCCGCATCCGGATCTGGATCTCCCTGTTCATCGTGGGCCTGGTGCTGAGCGGTGTCACCGCCTTCCCCCTGCCCGCCGAGCTGCGGCTGCTGGACTCCCTGCTGACCGGCCCGTTGGCGCCGGTGTCCGAGGCCGCGCCCTGGCTGGCCGACTGGATCTCCCGGGTGCGGACCGGCCTGGACACGGTCGAGGCGGAGCAGCCGTTCGTCCTCTACGGCACCGACTGGCTGGCGTTCGCGCACCTGGTCATCGCGGTGGTGTTCATCGGCCCCTGGCGTGACCCGGTGCGCAACATCTGGGTGATCCAGTTCGGCATGATCGCCTGCGTGATGGTGGTGCCGCTGGCGCTGATCTGCGGTCCGATCCGGGGCATCCCGTGGCTGTGGCAGCTCATCGACATCTCGTTCGGCGTCTTCGGGATCATCCCGCTGCTCATCGTGCACCGGCTCATCCGCCGCCTGGAGGCGGCCGAGGGGGCTGCGGGAGGACGGGCCGCCGTGCCCGCCGGCGTTTAGAGTCCCCGGAGGACCCGGGTGGCGTGGTCCTGCGTGCCCGGGGCCAGCCGGTCCAGCAGGGTGCGGGAGATGTCCAGCAGCTGTGCCCGCTGCTCCGGGCTGAGCAGGTCGAACATGTTCTCGCGCATGCTGCGCACGTGTTCGGCGCCCGCGGTGCGCAGGGTCTCCACACCCTTGTCGGTGAGCTTGGCGAACCAGCTGCGCCGGTCGCTCTCGCAGTGCACGCGCTCGACGAACCCGCCCTCGGCCAGCTTGCCGACGGCGTGGGAGATGCGGCTGGGGCGGGTGTGGGTGACCTCGGCCAGCTCGCTCATCCGCAACGAGCGGTGGTCTGCCTTGGAGAGCAGTACCAGCAGCTCGTAGTAGGTGAGGGGGAGGCCGGAGGACGCCTGCACGTCCCGCTCCACCTGCTGGTCGAGCAGCCGGAACGCCAGCGTGGCCGCGTCCCAGGTCCGCTCCTCGTCCGTGTCCAGGCATCCTTCTGCGCTCATGCCGAGATGCTAGCACGCTGAATAGTTGCTCGCTGAAATATCCCTGTGTTAGTGTCCCGCTGAAAGTTCCAGTGCTGAACTTTTTACATATTATCCAGTGCTGGAATATCTTGCGCTGGAACAGTTCCCTTGGAAGGGACACCCTCGATGACCTCCGCCGAACCCCGGTCCGCGACCGGGGCCCGCACCGCGGGTGCAGCGGCCCTGGCCCTCCTGGCCACCGCCCACTTCACCCTGTCGCTCGACTTCAACGTCGTCTACATCGCCCTGCCCGAGATCGGCCGGGCCCTGGGCCTGGGCGCGGACGCCCTGCCCTGGGTGGTCAACGCCTTCGCCCTCGGCTATGGCGGGCTCCTGCTCCTGGGCGGCCGCGCCGTCGACCGGCTCGGCGCCCGCCGCATGCTCGTGCTGGGCGCGCTCCTGCTCGGCCTGGCCTCCGTCGTCGGCGCCCTGGCCACCCACGCCGGCGTCCTCATCGCCGCCCGCGCCGTCCAGGGGGTCGGCGCCGCGGCCCTCTTCCCCGCCACCCTCGCCCTGATCGGCACCGCCTTCCCGGCCGGTCCCGCCCGCAACAGGGCGATGGCCGTGTGGGGCTCGGCCGGAGCCTTCGGCGCCCTGGCCGGAGGAGCCGTCGGCGGCATCCTCACCAGTGCCTTCGGCTGGACCGCCGTGTTCTGGGCGATCGTCCTGCCCGCCTCGGCGGTGGCCGCGCTCGCCCCCCGCGTGCTGCCCGCCGACCGGCGCCGCCCCGACCCGCGCGGCTTCGACCTGCCCGGCACCGCGCTGGTCACCGCGGGCGCGCTCCTGCTCGTGTTCGGGGTCTTCCGCATCCAGGAGTCCGGCTGGATCTCGCCTGACGGGGGCGGCGCCCTGCTGCTCGGCCTGCTGGCCCTGGCCGCGCTCCCGCCCGTCGAACGCCGCTCCGCGAGCCCGCTGCTGCCGGCCTCCCTGCTGCGCGACCGCCACCTCCTGGTGGCCATGGGGCTGATCCTCGTTCTCATGGGGGTCGTCGCCACGCTGCACTACGTGTACACCACCCACGTCCAGGGCGCTCTGGGCCTTGACCCCTTCCTCGCGGGCCTGGGCTTCCTGCCTCAGGGCGTGGCCGCCATGCTCGGCTCGGCCCTGCTGCTGCCCCGCCTGCTGGACCGGTGGGGCGTGCGCACCGCACTGTTCGCCGGGACGACCGGCGTCGGCCTCACCTCCGCGGCCTTCGCCCTCGCCCTGGCCGCCGACTCCTACTGGGCGCTACTGCCCGCCGTGGTCCTGCTCGGCGTCACCGCGGGCACCGTCTACCCGCTCGTGTTCACCGCCGCCGGGAGCGGGGCCGGCGAACGCGAACAGGGCGTGGCCTCCGCCGCCGTCTCCACCGCCCAGCAGATCGGCGGCGCCCTGGGCCTGGCCGTGCTGGCCGCCGTCGCCGGGGCCTGGGGCGGCCTGGGCACCGCGTCCCTGGTCGGCGGGGCCGCCACCGTCGCGGTCGCCTTCATCGCCCTGCTGCTGCCCCGCCGCGGCGCCGACCGTCCCGCCGCCGGGTGACCCGGCGCCACGCGTGGCGTTCCGCGCGGCGCCCCCGCGCCCGGTTAGCCTGGGGGCGCCGCTCCGGTGGGCGGAACCCCCCGGTGGGTATGCGCCGGGGAGGAAGAACCATCGTGACGGAGGGACTGGGATGACGACCACCTGGCTGGGACCGGAAGGGCGCGAGGCCGACCTGGCCGCGATGCGCGACGAGGAACTGGACGTCCTCGTCGTCGGCGGCGGCATCGTCGGCGCGGGCATCGCCCTGGACGCCGTCTCACGCGGACTGTCCACGGGGCTGATCGAGGCGCGCGACTTCGCGTCGGGCACCTCCAGCAGATCCAGCAAGCTGATCCACGGCGGGCTGCGCTACCTGGAGCAGTTCGACTTCGAACTCGTCCAGGAGGCCCTGCACGAACGCGGCCTGCTGCTCACCACGATCGCCCCGCACCTGGTCCGCCCGGTGCCGTTCCTCTTCCCGTTCGCTCACCAGTGGGAACGCTTCTACATCGGCGCGGGCGTCACCCTCTACGACACCCTCGCCCTCACCTCCCGCAACAACCGCGGGCTGCCCTCCCACCGGCACCTGACCCGCAGCGGGGCGCTGCGCGTCTTCCCCGCGCTCAAGCGCGACGCGCTCGCCGGGGCCGTCCAGTACTGGGACTGCCAGGTGGACGACGCCCGGTTCGTCAGCACCGTGCTGCGCACCGCCGCCGGGCTCGGCGCGCGGATCGCCTCACGGGTGCAGGCCGTCGGCTTCCTGCGCGAGGGCGAGCACGTGGTGGGCGCCCGCGCCGCCGACCTGGAGAAGGGCGAGGAGGTCTCCATCCGCGCCCGCCAGGTCGTCAACGCCGCCGGCGTGTGGACCGACGAGATCCAGGAGATGGTCGGCGGCCGCGGGCAGATCCACGTCCGCGCCTCCAAGGGCGTCCACCTGGTGGTGCCCCGCGACCGCATCCAGGCCTCCTCGGGGATGATCCTGCGCACCGAGAAGAGCGTGCTGTTCGTCATCCCGTGGGGCCGCCACTGGATCATCGGCACCACCGACACCGCCTGGGACCTGGACAAGGAGAACCCGGCCGCCAGCCGCGCCGACATCGACTACGTCCTGGACCACCTCAACCAGGTGCTGCGCACCCCGCTGAGCAGGGACGACGTCGAAGGCGTCTACGCGGGCCTGCGCCCGCTGCTGTCGGGGGAGTCGGAGGAGACCTCCAAGCTCTCCCGCGAGCACGTGGTCGCCCACCCGGTGCCCGGCCTGGTCCTCATCGCGGGCGGCAAGTACACCACCTACCGGGTGATGGCCAAGGACGCCGTGGACGCCGTCGCCCACGGCCTGGGCGGGGGCGTCCCCAAGTCCGTGACGGACAGGCTCCCGCTGGTGGGCGCCTCCGGGTACAGCGCCCTGGTCAACCAGCGCCACCGGCTCGCCCGGGAGACCGGGCTGCACGTCTCCCGCATCTCCCACCTGCTGCGCCGTTACGGGACCTGCGCCCGTGACCTGCTCGACCTGGTGCGGGAGGACCCCGACCTGGGCCGTTCGCTCGCCGGGGCCGACGACTACCTGCGCGCCGAGGTCGTCTACGCGGTCCGCGCCGAGGGCGCCCGCCACCTGGAGGACGTCCTGTACCGGCGCACCCGGATCTCGTTCGAGACCTGGGACCGGGGCATCGCCGCCGCCGAGGAGGCCGCCGGCCTCATGGCCCCGCTGCTGGGCTGGGACAAGGGGCAGACCGAACGCGAGGTCGAGTACTACCGCAAGGGCATCGAGGCCGAGCGCGCCGCCCAGGAGCAGGACACCGACCAGGAGGCGGACGCCATCCAGCACGGCGCCCCCGAGATCGTTCCGGAGGCGAGCATCCTCAAACCGTGAACCGTGATGCCGGCTATACCCCGGAGTGTTCTGCGGCACAGTCGGCGGGTTAGGGTGCGGGGGTACCGTCCCCCGCACCCCGAGGAGCCCGAGACATGATCACGGTGTTGCTCGTCGAGGACGACGTGCGCCTCGCCGACGCCCTCGCCGGGGCGCTGGAGCCCCACGGGTACGCCGTCACCCAGGTGCGCACCGCCGAGCGGGCGCTGGCCGCCGACCCGGTCGACATCGTCCTGTTGGACCTGGGCCTGCCCGACATGGACGGCGTGGAGCTGTGCCGGATGCTGCGCGAGCGGCACGGCGCCGGGGACACGGCGATCATCATGGTGACCGCCCGCGGGCAGCAGCGCGAACGCGTGCGCGGCCTGCGCGCGGGCGCGGACGACTACGTGGTCAAACCCCTGGCCATCGAGGAGCTGTGCGCCCGCATGGAGGCGGTGCTGCGCCGCACCCGCCGCCCCGCCGACGGGCCGCTGACCGCCGGGCCCCTGCGGATCGACCCGGCCGGGCGCACGGTGGAGCTGGACGGGGACCGGGTGGAGGTCACCCGCAAGGAGTTCGACCTGCTGCTGGCCCTGGCCCGCGAGGCCGGGAGCGTGCTGTCCCGTGAACACCTGCTGCTGCGGGTGTGGGGGACGACCTGGCCCGGCACGCTGCGCACCCTGGAGGTGCACGTGGGCACCCTGCGCTCCAAGCTCGGCGCACCCGGCCTCATCGAGACGGTGCGCGGAGTCGGATACCGGATGCCGGTCGCCGGGCGGGCCGACGCGGCGCCGACCGGACGGCACCGCTGACCGGGGCCCGACCGATGCGCCGCCGGATCATCACCGTCTACGTGACCCTGCTGGTCGCCGCCTGCCTGGGCCTGGCCGTCCCGCTGTGCGGCAGCATCGCCGCCCGGGGCACCTCCGACATGCTCCTGGACCGCCTCAACGACACCGCCCGGTTCGCGAGCATCGCCGAACCCGCGGTCCTCAACGGGACCGGCGGCATGCTGGAGGCGGAGATGGCCGCCTACGACCGCCTCTACGGGATCGCCGCCGTCGTCGTCGACCGGGACGGCCGGGTGGTGGCCGCCTCCAGGCCCGGCCTCGAACTCTCGGACCTGGACCCCTCGGCGGACCCCGGAGACCCGCCGCCCGAGGAGGTCCGCAACGCACTGGCCGGGAACCGGATGGGGGCGGACCGCATCGTGTACCCGTGGCAGCGCGGCCCCCTCATCGTCGCCGAACCCGTCGGACGCTCCGGGGAGGTCGTCGGCGCGGCCGTCACGGCCTCGCCCACCAGGTCGCTGCGCCGCGCCACCCGGGACCAGTGGGTGCTGGCGGCGGGCGGGGTCGCCGTGCTCATGGCCGCGGGCATCGCCGCCGCCGGGCCGCTCACCCGGTGGATCCTGCGGCCGATCGACGACCTCGACGAGGCCACCCGGGCGGTGGCCGGGGGCAGCCTCGGCATCCGGGTGCGCACCGCCGCCGGGCCGGTGGAGCTGCGGCGGCTCGGAGAGTCGTTCAACCGGATGGCCGACACCATCGCCGCCATGCTGGAGACCCAGCGGGTGTTCGTCGCCTACGCCGGGCACCAGGTGCGCAACCCCCTGGCCGCGCTGCGGTTGCGGGTGGACGCCCTGTCCCGGCACCTCGTCCCGCAGGGGCACCAGGACCACCGGCTGGCCCTGGACGAGGTGGACCGTCTCACCCGCGTCTGCGACAGCCTGCTCACCCTGGCCCGGACCGAGGACGCCGAGCACACCGAGGTGTGGGAGGAGGTCGGCGGGGTCGTCGAGGACCGGCTGCGGTCGTGGGAGCCCATCGCCGAGCGGGCGGGCGCCGTCCTGGTCCGGGAGGGCGGCGACGGGGTCCGGGTCAGGTGCGTGGAGGGCACCCTGGACCAGGCCCTGGACGCGCTCATCGACAACGCCCTGAAGTTCGGCGGCGAGGGCGTGCGGATCACCGTCCGCGTCGTGGAGGCTCCCCCCGGGCCCGACGGCCCCGGCCATGTGGACGTCCACGTCGTCGACGACGGCCCGGGCCTGCCCGCCGGGCAACTGGCGCGGGCCACCCGCCCCTTCTGGAAGGACGGCGGCGTCGGAGGTTCCGGCCTGGGCCTGTCCATCGTCGTCACCCTGCTCGAACTCCAGGGGGCGTCGCTCACCCTGGCTCCGGCCCGCCCCCGGGGCATCGACGCGCGCATCCGCCTGGTCACGGGGTCGCGGCGGGCACCGGCGGACGGTCGTGCGCGTACTTGACCTCCCGGTAGTAGTCCGCGGACCCCGGGTGCAGGGGGACGGGCAGGGTGGAGATCGCAGCCCTGGGGTGCAGCTGCAACGCCACCGGGTGGACCTCGGCCAGCCCCGTCCGTGAGGCGAAGAGCAGCCGGGTCAGCTCCTCCGCGTGGGCGTACGGCATGTCCGCGTTCACGACCAGCAGGCTCGGGACCCCGATGGTGCGCACCGCCGGGACCCCCGGGTAGGTGTCGGCCGGCACCGGGAGCTCGGAGAAGTGGGCGCCGTGCTCCTCGCTCAGCGCCGTCACGTGCTCGGAAAGGTCCAGCAGCCGCACCGGGTGGCGCTCGGCCAGCTCCGCCACGGCCCGGGTGGGCAGGCCGCCGGACCAGAAGAAGGCGTCGATGTCGCCCCGCTCCAGGGCGTCCGCGGACGCTTCGATGGACAGCCGCACCCGGTGCACGCCGCGGCCCTCACGACGGTTCCGGGCCTCGCCCAGGCCCACCAGGTCCAGCAGCCTCTCGGCCATCATCTCGGTGCCCGAACCCTGTGCCCCGACGGAGACCGCGCTCCCGGCCAGGTCGGCCAGGTCCTGGTAGGGCGAGTCCGCCCGCACGACCACGTGGGTGTGGTTGTCGTAGAGGCGGGCGATGGCGGCGATCGGCAGCGGCTCCTCGAACGGCGGCTCCCCGGCCACCGCGAGGGCGGCCACGTCGGCGAGGGTGAAGGCGGCGTCCACGGTGCCGTCGGCCACCAGCCGGTTGTTCTCCACACTGGCCGCGGTGGTCAGCGCGGTGATGTGGACGTTCTCGGACCGGGAGGAGACGATCTCGGCCAGGGCCGCGCCGTACGTGTGGTAGACGCCCCCGTCGCCGCCGGTGCCCAGGGTCAGGTACAGGGGCGCCGGTTCCACCGCGTCGGACCGGGTGAGCAGCGGGGCGGACACGGTGAGCACGAGAACGGCGGCGGTGAGGGGCCACAGGAGGCCGAGAGTGGGCCGCGACATGCCGAAACGATAGCAAGGCGTCCGGAACCTCAGAGAAACCTCAAATGCCTGCGAACGGCGCCGGGTTTCGCCGGGGTCGCGGTTACGTTTCTCGACAGCGGAGTGGTGTGGGCCACACGGGCTCCGGGGCCCCCTTTCCTCCCGGGCCCCGGAGCCCCGGGCCCGCCCCTCCGCCACGACCCCCACACGCAGTGCGAGAGGACCCCCGACCATGAGACGCGCCCTTCCGGCCCTGGCCGCCCTGACCGCCGGCGTCCTGTTGACGACCGGCTGCACCCAGCCCGCGGAGACGGGCACCGACGAAGAGGCCGGGATCGGCGCGGGCCCCGTGCAGAACCAGCTGAGCATCGCCACCGGCGGCACCGCGGGCGTCTACTACCCGATCGGCGGCGCGCTGAGCGGCATCATCGGCGACAACCTGGACGGGCAGTCCGGGTCGGTCGAGGCCACCGGCGCCTCCGTGGAGAACATCCGCCTCATCGGATCCGGCTCCGCCCACCTGGCCATCGTCCAGGGCGACGCCGCCGACCAGGCCGCCAACGGAACCGCCGCCTTCGAGGGCGACCAGGTCCGGACCTACTCCCTGGCGGTGCTCTACCCGAACGTCTTCCACGCGGTCACCCTCGACTCCATCGCCCAGGACAAGGGCTACGAGTGCTTCTCCGACGTGGTCGGCAGCCGCTACTCCGTCGGCGACGTCGGCAGCGGCAACGAGGCCACCACCACCCAGGTCTTCGCCTCCCTGGAGATCGCGGGCACCGAGATCGAGATCGACCAGCTCGGCTACGCGGAGACCGCCAGCGCCCTCCAGAACGGCCAGCTCGACGCCGGCTCCTGGGTGGTCGGCGAGGGCCACGCCGGGATCACGGAGCTGGGCACCACCGACGACCTCCACATCATCCCGATGTGCGAGGAGGAGCAGTCCGCGATCGTCAACGGGTACGGCGGCTACACCGAGCACGTCATCGAGGCGGGCACCTACCCGGGCGTCGACGAGGACGTCCCCACCATCGCGGTGTGGAACGCCCTGGTGGTCGGCGGCTCCTTCAACGAGGACCAGGCCTACGAGATCACCAAGGCCATGTTCGAGAACGTCCAGGCCGTCCTGGACGTGTACGCCCCGGCCGAGGAGTACCTCGTCCCCGAGACCATCGCCAACAGCCCGGTCCCGGTGCACCCCGGCGCCCTGCGCTACTACGAGGAGATCGGTGTCGAGATCCCCGAAGACCTGCGTCCCTGACACACGGACATGACCGAGGTCCCCGCTCGGGACGCGGCCCCCGGCACCGCCGGGCGGCCGCGTCCCACCCACGTCCCCGGTGAGCCGCTCGGCCGCGACGTGCGCACGGCCCTCGCCGCCACCGTCGCCGCGGCCGTCCTCGCCGCACTGGCCGCCCTGGCCTGGCCGGTCCACCCGGCCCTGCGGATCGCCGACGAGGGGGCGGTCATCGGACACCTGCCCCTGGCCGCGGAGGAGGTGTTCACCATCGCCTACGTGCACTCCATCGACGGCCTTCCCATCGAAGAGGACATCGCGGTCCGCGACGGGAGGCTCGTCGTCGACGCCACCCGGATCCGCCAGTTCGGCGCCGGGATGGGGCAGATCCCCGGTGAGGGCCGGGGCCGCGCCGACGGCCGGTGGTGGGTCATCGAGGACATGAACCGCGACATCGGCACGGAGCTGGCCATCCGGGTGGGCTCGCCCGCCGTGGACCACCGCCTGCGCACACCCGGTGCCGAGGTACGGCTCTCCCCGTGCCTGACCGCCCACCGGGTGACCGTCGAACCGGTCCGGCTCTCCGCCCTCCACTTCATGAACGTCCGCACGCCCGCCCCGGAGTGCTGATCCGATCCGACCTCCGCCGCAGGCGGAACCGCCTTCCGGGCGCGCCCCGCGGCCCGTACGACCAGCCAGAGGAAGACCATGGCCGAAGAACCGGCACAGTCACGGGAGGGCGCCACCCGCCTCCCGGACGAAGACCGAGAGAACACCGCGCCCCCGGCCGCCGAACGGGCGGACGCCCCCGACGGGGACGCCCCCGACGGGGACGCCCCCGGTTTCGGCGCGGGCCGCCGCAAGCGCACCGGCACGTCCGCCGACGCCCTCCCCGACGTCGACGGCGACGAGGAGGGGGCGGACCCGGCCTGGAAGCGGATGGCCACCGAGCGCTGGGGCGAGGGTCGCATCGCGTCCGCCATCGCACCCGTCGTCCTGGTCCTGGCCGTCGGGCTGACCCTCTTCCAGCTCTACATCGCCCTGTGGTCCGGGTTCGACGCGCGCCAGCAGCGCCTCATCCACCTGTTGTTCGTGCTGGTCCTGGTCCTCCTGGTCAAACCGCCCGTGCGCGGGAGGGCGGGGCGGTCGGTCCCGGCGCTGCTCCTGGACGGGGTGCTCATCGCCGCGGCCGTCGCGGTGAGCTGCTACCCGATCGTGTTCCAGGCCGAGCTGGCCTCCCGTGCGGGCGCCTACACCGACCTGGACTGGATCATGGGCCTGGTCGCGATGATCGTCCTGTTGGAGGCGACCCGGCGCGCGGTCGGCATGATCATGGTGCTGATGGTCGCGGCGTTCGTCTTCTACGCCTGGATCGGCCCGCTCATCCCCGGGCAGTTCCAGCACTCCGGCGCCACCATCCAGCGCATCTCCACACACGCCTACCTCGGCGACGGCATCTACGGCCTCACCCTGGGCGTCGTGGTCACCTTCGTCTTCGTGTTCATCCTGTTCGGCGCGCTGCTGTCCAAGACCGGCGGCGGCAACTTCTTCGTCGGACTGGCCTACGTGCTCACCGGCCGCATGGTCGGCGGCCCCGCCAAGGGCGCGGTGCTCAGCAGCGCGCTCATGGGGTCGGTCTCCGGCAGCGCCATCGCCAACGTCGTCAGCACCGGGCCGTTCACCATCCCCCTGATGAAGAGGGTCGGCTACAAGAAGCACGACGCCGCGGGCGTGGAGGCCGCGGCCTCCACCGGCGGGCAGATCCTGCCGCCCATCATGGGCGCGGGCGCGTTCATCATGGCCGAGCGCACCGGCATCCCCTACGCCGACATCGTCAAGGTCGCGATCATCCCCGCGCTCATGTACTTCGGCGTGATGTTCCTGTTCGTGGACATCCTCGCCCGCAAGTACTCCATCGGCGTGGCCGAGGACGCCGACCTGCCCCGGATGCGCACCGTCATGGCGGCGGGCTGGCACTTCCTCGCCCCCCTGCTCCTGCTCATCGTCCTGCTGCTGAACTACGTCACACCGACCCGGGCCGGGCTGTGGGCCTGCGCGGCGCTGTTCGTCGTCGCGATGCTGCGGGCCGCGAGCCGCCTGAGCCCGAAGGACATCCTCGAAGTCTTCGTCCTGTCCGCCCGCAACACCCTGTCGGTGTCGGTGGCCTGCGCCGTCGCGGGCATCATCGTCGGCATGGTCGGCCTGACCGGACTGGGGCTGGTGCTGTCCGACGTCCTCCTCACCGTGTTCGCGGGGAACCTCCTGCTCACCCTGCTCATGGTGGCGATCGCCTCGCTCGTCATGGGGGTGGGCCTGCCGGTCACCGCCGCCTACGTGGTCCTGGCCGTCCTGGCCGTCCCCGCCCTGGAGGGGCTGGGGCTGGCGGTCATCGTCGCGCACATGATCGTGTACTGGTACAGCCAGGACTCCAACGTGACACCGCCGGTCGCGCTGGCGGCCTTCGCCGCCGCGGGCGTCGCCAACGCGTCCCCGATGCGCACGGGGCTGTCGGCCTGGAAGTTCGCCAAGGGCCTCTACCTCATCCCGATGCTGATGGCCTACTCCGCGCTCATGGAGGTCGACGGGCCGGTCACCGACCTGGTCGTGGCGGTGCTCACCGGGTGCGTCGCCCTGGCGACGGCGGCCATCGCCCTGGAGGGCCACTTCCTGCGGCCGGTCGCGATCGTCGAACGGGTCGCGTTCGTCCTGGCGGCCCTGCTGGTCCTGGTCGCCCCCGAGTGGACCGGCCTGTTCGGGCTGCTGACGTCGACCACCGTCTCCCCGGACTGGTTCGTCCTGGCGGGCTCCGTGCTCGGCACCGCCCTCATCGCCCTCCAGGTGGTCACCCACCGGCGGTCCCGCGGGACCGCCGTCCCCGCGGCCGACGCGGCGGGGGAGCCGACCCCCGCCGCCTGACGGCCGCATCAGGGCCCGCCGCACCCACACTCCCGATTCTCCCGGGTGCGGCGGGCCCGCTACCCTCGGCGGCATGTGGCGATGGAACCCCCGTGACCCGAAGCCGGCCCACGGCGCCCCGGTCGAGCACCTGCTGACCTCGGCGGCCCTGGGCACCGACCCCATGCTCCGGGCCGCGGCCGAGGAGGTGGCCGAGGGCGACCTCGCCGCCGCCCTGCCGCTGCTCGCCGAGAGCCGGGAGGACGGCGAGACCCGCACGGTCACCGCCGAGGTGCTGGGCCGGGCCGCCGCCGACCGGATCGACGACCTGGGCGACCTCCTGGACACCGCCGACCGGGCCGACCTGATGCTGTGGCTGGGCAACGCCCTGCTCGCCCACGCCCTGCGCGCCTCCGGCGGGACCGCCGAACGCAAGGCCGCCGAGGCCGCGCTGGACGACGCGCGCCGGGCGCTGAAGGCCGCCGCCGACCTGCGCCCCGACGACCCCGCCCCCTGGGTCGCGCTCCAGACCGTCGCCATGGGCGCGGGCGCCGACCGCGAGGAGAAGGACCGGCTGTGGGACGAGGTGCGGACCCGGGCCCCGCACCTGTTCGCCGCCCACATGGGTCGGGTGCGCGTGCTGTCCCCGGCGCGCGGCGGCGCGGCCGAGGAGATGTTCGCGTTCGCCGGGGCCGCCGCCGACACCGCGCCCGAGGGCGATCCGCTGCCCGCCGTCCTGGCCCTGGCCCACGCCGAGTTCCTGCGCGCCGAGTACAAGCGGCTGCGGGCCGAGGGGATGTTCGACTTCGTGGTGGGCCAGGCGATGGGGCGGCTGTACGGGGAGGCGGTGGCGGAGCTGTTCGGGCTGGCCCGCGCCTGGGCCCAGAACGCCGTGCCGCACCCGCGCGACGTGCAGGCCCACCACCTGTTCGGGTGGGCGTTCCACCGGGCCGGGATGACCGAGGCCGCCCGCTGGCACCTGACCGCCGTCGGCAACCTGTACTGCGAGATCCCGTGGGGGTTCTTCGGGGGTGCCCGGTCTCAGGTCGCCCGCGCCATGGCGGAGCTCGGCGTCCACCCCGGCGGCCCGCGGCCCCCGGCCGGAACCGGCTGAGATCCCTGGGGCACGGCCGAAAAGCCCTGGCCAACGGACTGCCCGGCCGGTCACAATGCACGGGTGCTATTGACGATCACCACCACCGCGACCCCGGCGGCCCCGGCCACGGACCTCGGATTCCTGCTCCACAAGAACCCGGAGCGGGCGCAGAGCTTCGAGCAGTCCTTCGGGACCGCCCATGTCTTCTACCCCGAGGCCACGGCGGAACGCTGTACGGCGGCCCTGCTCCTGGAGGTCGACCCCCAGGCGCTGCTGCGGGCGCGCACCTCCGTCAGCACACCCGACTTCGCCCTGGCCCAGTACGTGAACGACCGCCCCTTCGCCACCTCCTCGCTGTTCACGGTGGCGCTGGGCCGGGTGTTCCGCTCCGCGCTCAAGGGCGCCTGCGAGGCGCGGCCGGAACTGGCCGCCGCCCCGCTGCCCCTCGAACTCCACCTGCCCGCGGTGCCCTGCCGGGCCGGTGCCGACAAGGCGCGCGCCCTGTTCGAGCCCCTGGGCTGGCGGGTGGGCGCCGAGCCCGTGCCGCTCGACCCCGGCCTGCCCGGCTGGGGCGACTCCCACTACCTGTCGCTCACCCTGTCCGGCGACCAGGTGCTGTCGGAGGCGCTGAGCCACCTGTACGTCCTGCTGCCCGCCATGGACGGGAGCAAGCACTACTGGGTGGACCGCGGCGAGATCGACAAGCTGCTGCGCGCCGGCGGGCTGCGCGTCACCGACGCCGAGGAGCAGACCACCGAGGAGGACCCGCAGGCCCGGTCCCCCTGGCTGGCCCGCCACCCCGAGCGCGCCTGGATCACCCGCCGCTACCTCAACCGGCGCAACGCCTACGTGCGCACCGCCCTGGCCCGGCTGGCCGCGGCCGACGACCTGCCGGAGGAGGAGGCCGACCCGGCCCTGGAGGAGGACCCGGCACGGCCCGTACCCGCCGTACCCGCCGCGGAGGCCGGCGAGCGCACCCCCTCGCTGGCAGAGCAGCGCGCCGGGGCGGTCCTGGCCGTGCTGCGCGCGGAGAACGCCTCCAGCGTCCTGGACCTGGGCTGCGGCCCCGGCGCCCTGCTGGCGAAGCTGGTCGCCGACCCGACACTGGAGCGGATCACCGGGGTGGACGTCGACACCGTCTCCCTCCAGATGGCCCACCGCAAGACCTGCCGGGGCTGCGCCCCCAACGGCCGCGGACGCCACCGGAACCTGTTCGCCGACGCCGAGGGCGTCCGGGAACAGGGCGGGCGCCCGCCCCGCCCCGAGCTGCTCGTCGGCTCGGCCGTCTACCGGGACGCCCGCTTCGCCGGGCACGACGCCGTCGTGCTCATGGAGGTCGTCGAGCACGTCGACCCGGAGCGGCTGCTGGCCCTGGAGGAGACCGTGTTCTCCGCCGCGCACCCCCGCGTCGTCGTGGTCACCACCCCCAACGCCGAGTACAACGTCCACTACGAGGGCCTGGCCGACGGCGCGTTCCGCCACCGGGACCACCGATTCGAGTGGACCCGCGCCGAGTTCACCCTGTGGGCGGACGCCGTCGCCGAACGCAACGGCTACACCGTCCGCTACCTGCCGGTGGGTCCCCAGGACCCGGCCACCGGCTCCCCGACCCAGATGGGAGTGTTCACCCGTTGACATCTCTCCCAGCTGAAGCAGGGAGATTCTTCCCTCACGAGTCGAGTTTTCTGCTTCACAGCTCGTCGCCGACCCGCTTTCACGGCGAAGGTCGGAGTGCCGACCATCGGTCTTACACAGGCTCCACAGACCTGACTTCCCGCCAGCCCGGCGGTAGGCCGGTCCGTGGCTTGGTTTTCGCCCCGGACCGGCTCGCCGATCATACAAGACGGTCTTTCGTCCTGGGGGGAATCTCGTCTTTTTGCCCTGCTCCGCAGGGAGTTTGGTTCTTCCCCCGGCTGAAGCCGGGAGTATTCCGAAGGAGCCCCGATGAACACCGATGAGACCGCCCCGGACACCGCGCCCCGCGTCCTGGGCGTGCCCGCCATGGGACTCGTCGTGCTGGTCGGCGTGTCCGGCGCGGGCAAGTCCACCTTCGCCGCCCGCCACTTCAAGCCCACCGAGGTCATCTCCTCCGACTTCTGCCGCGGGCTGGTCAGCGACGACGAGAACGACCAGGGCGCCACCGCCGACGCCTTCGCCCTGCTGAACACCGTCCTGGACATCCGGCTGCGTCGCGGCCTGCTCACCGTGGTGGACGCCACCAACGTGCAGTCCAAGGCGCGCGCCGAACTCCTGGCCGTCGCCAAGGCCAACAACGTGCTGTCCACCGCGATCGTCCTCGACGTGCCCGAGGCCCTGGCGAAGGAACGCAACCGGACCCGGCCCGACCGGGACTTCGGCGACCACGTCATCCCCCGGCAGCGCCGGGACCTGCGCCGAAGCCTCAAGTACCTGCGCAAGGAGGGGTTCCGCAAGGTCCACGTCCTCAACGGCCCCGAGGAGATCGACGCCGCCGTCATCGAGCGCGAACGCGCCTGGCCCGACAAGCGCGAGCTCACCGGCCCCTTCGACATCATCGGCGACGTCCACGGCTGCCGCGAGGAACTGGAGGAGCTGCTCACCTCCCTCGGCTACGGGCTCACCCGGGACGAACAGGGCAGGGCCGTCGGCGCCCGCCACCCGCAGGGCCGCACCGCCGTGTTCGTCGGCGACCTCGTGGACCGGGGCCCCGACACCCCCGGCGTGCTGCGCCTGGCCATGGGCATGGTCCGCGACGGCGACGCCCTCTGCGTACCGGGCAACCACGAGAACAAGCTGATCCGGGCGCTGCGCGGCGTCAAGGTCACCACCACCCACGGGCTCGCCGAGTCCCTGGAGCAGCTGGGCCGGGAGAGCGAGGAGTTCCGCAAGGAGGTCCTCGACTTCTGCGACGGACTGGTCAGCCACCTGATCCTCGACGAGGGCAGGCTGGTGGTCGCGCACGCCGGGCTCAAGGAGGCCTACCACGGGCGCGCCTCCGGCCGGGTGCGCTCCTTCGCGCTGTACGGCGACACCACCGGCGAGACCGACGAGTACGGGCTGCCGGTCCGCCTGCCCTGGGCCCGCGACTACCGGGGCAGGGCGGCCGTCGTGTACGGCCACACCCCCGTGCTCAAGGCCGAGTGGGTCAACAACACCCTGTGCCTGGACACCGGCTGCGTGTTCGGCGGGAAGCTGACCGCGCTGCGCTACCCCGAGCGCGAGATCGTCGACGTCGACGCGCACGAGACCTGGTACGAGCCGGTACGGCCGATGGGCGGCGAGGCCCCCGCGCAGGCGGAGGGCGGGGACCGCTCCGACACCGTCGTGGACATCACCGACGTGGGCATCGGCGACCACCACCCCGGCCTGTTCGTCGAGACGGAGTTCGGGACCGTCCGCACCGACGGCGCGTCCACCCTGGGCGCCCTGGAGGTGATGAGCCGGTTCTCCGTCGACCCGCGGTGGCTGCTGTACCTGCCGCCGACCATGGCCCCGGCGCCCACCGCCGCCGCACCCGGCCACCTGGAACACCCCGACGAGGCCTTCTCCTGGTACCGCGCCGCCGGCGTCGGGCAGGTCGTGTGCGAGGAGAAGCACATGGGCTCGCGCGCCGTCGCCGTGCTGTGCCGCGACGAGGAGGCCGCCGAACGGCGGTTCGCCCCGGGGTCCCTGGGCACGGTGTACACCCGCACCGGGCGGCCGTTCTTCGCCGACCCCGTGCTGCGCGGCGAGGTGGTGGACCGGCTGCGCGCCGCCGTCACCGGCGCCGGGCTGTGGGACCGGCTGGGCACCGACTGGATCGCCCTGGACGGGGAACTGCTGCCCTGGTCGGCCAAGGCCCGCACGCTCATCCGCGACCAGTACGCCTCGGTGGGCGCGGCGGCCCGCGCCGCGCTGCCCGCCGCGGGCGCGGCCCTGGCCGCGGCCGCCGAACGCGGCCTGGACGTGGGCCGCCTGGTGGAGGCGGTCGCGCGCAGCACCGAGCAGATGGAGGGGTTCAGCCGGGTGTACCGGCGCTACTCCTGGGACACCGACGGCGTCGCCGGGCTTCAGTTCGCGCCCTTCGCCGTGCTGGCCTCCGAGGGCCGCGAGTACTCCGACGCCGACCACCTGTGGCACATGGCCACGGCGGAGCGGCTGGCCGAGGCGGACCCGCTGGTGCGCCCCACCCGCTACCGGGTGGTGGACACCACCGACCCGGCCGCCTGCGCCTCCGCCGCCACCTGGTGGCAGGAGATGGTGGACGCCGGGGGCGAGGGCATGGTCGTCAAGCCGCTCCAGGGCGCCCGCGCCACGGGCACCAAGGGGCTGACCCAGCCCGGCCTGAAGGTGCGCGGCCCCGAGTACCTGCGGATCATCTACGGCCACGACTACACCGACCCCGCCCGCCTGGAGGTCCTCAAGGAGCGCAGGCTCGGCGGCAAGCTCGGGCTGGCCATGCGCGAGCACAAGCTGGGGCTGGAGGCCCTGGCCCGGCACGCCCGTCGCGAACCGTTGTGGCGGGTCCATGAACCGGTGTTCGCGGCTCTGGCGCTGGAGACCGAGCCGGTCGACCCGCGTCTCTAGGCCGTGTCCGGCGGGCCGTTCCGGGCCCGCCCGTCGCCCGCCACCGCCCTCGGCGGACGGCCTGACGGCCGCCCCGATCCGGCTCGGCGGTCGGGCGTCCGGCCGTTTCGGCGGATCGTACGAACGGAGGGCGGAGCGGGCCTGGGTGGATCACACCAACCCGGGCCCGCTTCGCCTTCTTTTCATGTCGGCTCTTACCAACGGACACGCAAAAGGGACATGATGTCCCCGCCCTTACTCCCCAGTACCCCCGGAGAGAACGTGTCCCCCACTCGACCACGGCGCCTGATCGCGCCGACGTCCGCCGCGGCCGCGGTGCTCCTGACCGCGGCCCTTGCCTCGGCCCCGGCGGCCGCCGACACCGGCACACCGGTGATCGCCGAGGTCTACGGAGGCGGCGGCAACAGCGGAGCGACGCTGCGCCACGACTTCGTCGAGCTGGGCAACGCCGCAGGCGCCCCGGTCTCCGTCGACGGCTGGAGCGTCCAGTACCTCCCGTCCTCGCCGAAGCCGACCACCAACGTGCAGGTCACCCCGCTGTCCGGGGAGATCCCCGCCGAGGGCCGCTACCTGGTCCGCCACGCCGCGGGCGCCGGGGGAGAGGTCGACCTCCCCGCCCCGGACGCCGCCGGATCGACCAACATGTCGGCCACGGCGGGCACCGTCCTGCTCGTCTCGGGCACCGCGCCCGTCGAGTGCCGTACCGCCGCCGACTGCGCCGCGGACGAGTCCGTCGTCGACATCGTCGGCTACGGCGGCGCCGTCGTCCGCGAGGGGGAGTCCGCCCCCAGGCTCTCCAACACCACCGCGGCCGCCCGCGGCGGCGACCTCGCCGACACCGATGACAACGCCGCCGACTTCACCGCGGGCGAACCCACCCCCGTGAACGCCGCCGGCGAGGGCCCCGACGATGATCCGGGCGAGCCCGGCGGCCCCGACGAGCCCGGCGACCTGCGCATCCACGACATCCAGGGCATCACCCGCACCTCCCCGCACGCCGGTGACACCGTCACCGGGGTGCCCGGTGTGGTCACCGCCGTCAACGCCTTCGGCAGCGCACAGGGCTTCTGGTTCCAGGACACCGAGGGCGACGGCGACCCGCGCACCAGCGAGGGCCTGTTCGTCTTCACCGGCTCCACCACTCCCGGCGTCGCGCCCGGCGACGAGATCCTGGTCTCCGGCCGGGTCAACGAGTACCGGCCCGGCAGCGGGACGCAGACCATCACCCAGATCGACCGCGCGCAGTGGACGGTCCTGTCCACCGGCAACACCGTGCCGGAGTCGGTGGCCCTGGAGGCCGGGGTGATCCCCGAGGAGTACGCCCCCGACCACGGCGGCGACATCACCGACCTGGAGCTGGCGCCCGACGCCTACGCCCTGGACTTCTGGGCCGCCCACGAGCACATGATGGTGCGGGTCGAGGACGCCCCCGTCATCGCCCCCACCGACCGCTACTTCGCGTTCTGGGTCACCGTGGAGCCCGAGCACAACCGCACCGACAACGGCGGCGTGGCCTACGGCTCCTACGACGACCCCAACGCGGGCCGGGTCAAGATCGAGTCCCTGCTCGACCGCGACGTCCACCCGTTCCCCCAGGTCAACGTGGGCGACACCCTCGCCGGGGTGACCGAGGGCCCGGTGTACTACAGCCGGTTCGGCGGCTACCTCGTGCGCGCCACCACCCTGGGCGAGCACGTGGTCGGCGACCTGGAGCGCACCCCCGTCCGGGACACCGCCCGGTACGAGGTCTCCGTCGCCACCTACAACGTCGAGAACCTCGGCGGCCAGGACGACCAGGACAAGTACGACGCGCTGGCCACCGGTATCGTCGAGTACCTCGACTCGCCCGACATCATCGGCCTGGAGGAGATCCAGGACGACAACGGCACGGTGGACGACGGCACCGTCGACCCCGGGGTCACCCTGGACCGCCTGGTCGCGGCCGTCGAGGCACAGGGCGGGCCGGCCTACGAGTGGCGGCAGATCAGCCCCGAGGACAAGCAGGACGGCGGCGTGCCCGGCGGTAACATCCGCAACGCCTTCCTCTTCGACCCGGCCCGCGTGCGGTTCGTGGACCGCCCCGGCGGCGACGCCACCACCGCCGTCGAGGTCGTCGAGGGCGCCCGCGGCGCCGAACTGTCGGTGTCCCCGGGACGCATCGAACCCGAGGACGCGGCCTGGGACGACAGCCGAAAGCCGCTGGTCGGGCACTTCCGCGCGCTCAACCGCGACCTCTACGTGGTGACCAACCACTTCGGGTCCAAGGGCGGCGACCAGTCGCTGCACGGCGTCATGCAGCCGCCCCACCGCAGCAGCGAGGAGCAGCGCCACGCCCAGGCCGAGCTGGTGGCCGACTTCGCCGACGAGCTGCTGGCCGTGGACCCCGACGCGAACCTGGTGGTCATGGGCGACCTCAACGACTTCCAGTTCTCCCGGACCCTGGACATCCTCACCGGTGACGGCCCGCTGTACAACCCGATGATGGACCTGCCCGCCGGGGAGCGCTACAACTACGTGTACGACGGCAACTCCCAGGCCCTGGACCACATCCTGGTCAACCAGGCGATCGCCGGTCGCGTGGACTACCAGGTCGTGCGGATCAACTCCGAGTTCCACGACCAGGTCAGCGACCACGACCCGCAGGTGCTGTGGCTGGACACCCGCCGCTCCACCCCGCCGGGCCGCCCCTGACCGGACCCGCGCCCCGCGCCCCGGCGGCACCCGCCGCCCGGGCGCGGGGGCACCTCCCGGTCCCCGCGCGCCCCGGCCGCCCGGGAACCTATGCTGGTGGGCATCCGCCTCACGGCGGGAGCTCCTCACCAGCCAGGGAAGTGAAGATGAACGTACTGCTCACCGGCGGGGCCGGGTACATCGGCTCGCACACCGCGGTCGAACTCCTGGAGGCCGGACACCGGGTCGTCGTCCTGGACAACCTGGTGAACAGCCACGCCGAGTCCCTGCGCCGGGTCGAGCGGATCACCGGGCACGCGCCCGTGCTGGAGACCGGCGACTGCACCGACCGGGCTACCGTCTCCCGCGTCCTGGCCGAGCACGACATCGACGCCGTCGTCCACACGGCCGGCCTCAAGGCCGTCGGGGAATCCGTCGCCCAGCCCCTGCGCTACTACCGCAACAACATCGACGCCCTCCTCTCCCTGGTCGAGGCCATGGACGCGCAGGGCGTCCGCGACCTGGTCTTCAGCTCCTCGGCCACGGTCTACGGCGACCCCGAGACGGTGCCCATCCCCGAGGACGCCGCGCTCAGCGCCACCAACCCCTACGGCGCCACCAAGCTGTTCGGCGAGCGCATCCTGACGGACCTGGCCGCCGCCGACCCCCGTTGGCGCATCGTCTCCCTGCGCTACTTCAACCCCGTCGGGGCCCACCCCAGCGGCCTGATCGGCGAGGACCCGCAGGGGACCCCCAACAACCTGCTGCCCTACATCGCCCAGGTCGCCGCGGGCCGCCGCGAGTTCCTCCGGGTGTTCGGCGACGACTACGACACCGCCGACGGCACCGGCGTCCGCGACTACCTGCACGTCGTCGACCTGGCCCGCGGCCACCTGGCCGCGCTGGAGCACCTGGCGGACGCGCCCGGCCACCGGGTGTACAACCTCGGCAGCGGCAAGGGGCACTCGGTCCTGGAGTGCCTGCGCGCGTTCGAGCGGGCCGTGGGCCGCCCCCTGCCCTACAAGGTGATGGACCGCCGCCCCGGCGACATCGCCGTCTGCTCGGCCGACCCCTCCGCCGCCGCCCGCGACCTGGGCTGGAAGGCCGCCCGCGACCTGGACGAGGCCTGCGCCGACGCCTGGCGCTGGCAGTCGGCCAACCCGCGCGGGTTCGCGGGCTGAGCCCGACCGCGCACCCGCCGGACACGGGGTGCGCCGGGGCGTGTCCAGCGGATGCCGTGCGTCACAAGAAGGGGGACCGCGCCGTAGGCGTCCGTTGCGGGTGGCGACGGGTGGCGGTCCCGGGGCGTTCACCGCAAGGCCGGGGAAGGAGCCGGGGCGGGGTTCCCCGTCGACCGATGAGAACGCGACGGGGGACGGTTCGGGGCGTCGCGCAGCAGGGCGAGTATCCACCGGACACGCCCTAGACTGGGCGTATCCCTGAACTCCTGCGGAAGGTCCTCCGTCGTGTCCGTTGGTGCTGACAGCACGTTCGACACCGTCCTCGTCGTGGACTTCGGCGCGCAGTACGCGCAGCTGATCGCCCGGCGGGTGCGCGAAGCTCACGTGCACAGCGAGATCGTGCCCTCGACCATGCCCGTGGAGGAGATGCTCGCCAAGAAGCCGAAGGCGATCATCCTCTCCGGCGGTCCCTCCTCGGTGTACGCCGAGGGGGCGCCCAACGTCGGGGCCGAACTCTTCGAGACCGGCGTCCCGACCTTCGGTATCTGCTACGGCTTCCAGGCCATGACCCGCGCCCTGGGCGGGACGGTCGACAAGACCGACCTGAGCGAGTTCGGCCGCACCGAGCTCAGGGTGACCGCCGGGGACTCCCTGCTGTTCACCGGGCTGCCCGCCGAGCAGCCGGTGTGGATGTCCCACGGCGACTCGGTGATCGAGGCCCCCGCCGGCTTCCGCGCCGTCGCCACCACCGCGGGCGCCCCGGTGGCCGCGTTCGAGGACACCGACCGCCGCCTCTTCGGCGTCCAGTTCCACCCCGAGGTCCTGCACAGCGAGCACGGCCAGGAGGTGCTGCGCCGCTTCCTGTACGAGGGTGCGGGCTGCCGCCCCACCTGGACGATGCTGAACATCGTCGACGAGCAGGTCTCCCGGGTCCGCGAGCAGATCGGCGACAAGCAGGTCATCTGCGGCCTCAGCGGCGGCGTCGACTCCGCGGTGGCGGGCGCCCTGGTGCAGCGCGCCGTCGGCGACCAGCTGACCTGTGTGTTCGTCGACCACGGCCTGCTGCGCAAGGGCGAGGCCGAACAGGTCGAGAAGGACTTCGTGGCGATCACCGGCGCCAGGCTCAAGGTCGTGGACGCCGAGGAGCGCTTCCTGACCGCGCTGGCCGGGGTGACCGACCCCGAGGAGAAGCGCAAGATCATCGGCCGCGAGTTCATCCGCGTCTTCGAGCAGGCGGCCCGCGAGGTCGTCGCCGAGAGCGGCGAGTCCGGCGGCGAGGTCGAGTTCCTGGTGCAGGGCACCCTGTACCCGGACGTGGTGGAGTCCGGCGGCGGCACCGGCACCGCCAACATCAAGTCCCACCACAACGTGGGCGGCCTGCCCGACGACCTCCAGTTCACCCTGGTGGAGCCGCTGCGCGAACTGTTCAAGGACGAGGTCCGCAAGGTCGGCGAGGAACTGGGCCTGCCCCCGGAGATGGTCTGGCGCCAGCCGTTCCCCGGCCCGGGCCTGGGCATCCGCATCATCGGCGAGGTCACCCGCGAGCGCCTGGACATCCTGCGCGAGGCCGACGCCATCGCCCGCGAGGAGCTGTCCCACGCCGGGCTGGACCGCGAGATCTGGCAGTGCCCGGTGGTGCTGCTCGCCGACGTCCGCTCGGTCGGCGTCCAGGGCGACGGCCGCACCTACGGCCACCCCGTGGTGCTGCGCCCGGTCAGCAGCGAGGACGCGATGACCGCCGACTGGTCGCGCGTGCCCTACGACGTGCTGGCCAAGATCTCCAACCGGATCACCAACGAGGTCCGCGAGATCAACCGGGTGACGCTCGACGTCACCAGCAAGCCCCCGGGCACCATCGAGTGGGAGTAGGTGCTCCCGGCGTCCACGCGTGAGGGGACCGGCCGTGGGCCGGTCCTCTTCGTGTTCCTGTGGGTCTTGCCCGGTCCCGGGCCGTCCGTGGTCGCTCTTCGCGGGAGGGCTTGCGGTCGTGGTCCGGTCGTCGTGGCCGGTGTTCTCGGCGGGCGGGTGTCCTCGGTCCGGTCGTGGGCCGGTCCTCTTCGTGTTCCTGTGGGTCTTGCCCGGTCCCGGGCCGTCCGTGGTCGCCCTTCGCGGGAGGGCCTGCGGTCGTGGGCCGGTCGTCGTGGCCGGTGCCCTCGGTCCCGCCGTCGGCCTCGCCCTAGCCGCCGACGCTGCTCAGTCGGCGTCCCGGAGGAAGATCTCGACGGGCTCGGCGAACCGCTCGTGGCGGAACAGCAGGACCTCGGGGTACTCGCCGACGTGGAGGGTGAACACCACGATCCCGTTGGCGGTCTCGCCCGGCCGGACGGTCTCCCACAGGGAGGCCCGCTCCTCGACCCGGCTGGGCCGGTCCGCGACGACCTCCTGCTGTAGCTCGGTCCGCACACCCTGGGCCTCGTGGTCCAGCAGCACGGGCGCGTCGCTCAGGTTGGTGAAGTCCACGTCGAGCACGCAGTAGTGCCCGTTCGCCTGCACCTGGACCTCGCGGCTGGGGATGGTCGTCTGGTCGCACTCGACATCGAGTACTTCCACACGGGCCAGGCCATCGGCGCTGGTGCCCTCCATGGGCCCGCTGCCGGGGGTCGGCGGGTCGGCGGTGTCCTCGTCCCCGGGCCCCTCGGCGTCCCCTTCCTCGGGGACGGTGGAGGTGTCGGGCTGCTCCGTCCGCGGAGCGGGCGGGGAGTCGTCGTCGCCCAGGTCGGCCACCACGTACAGCACCGCCAGCAGCGTCAGGACCAGGGCCACGGCGGCGGCCGCGGCGATGATGACCAGCCCGCGCCGGTTGGCCGGGCCGGTCGGCCGGTGCGGGGGCGGCGGCACCGGCGGCACGTACGGCTGCGGGCCCGGACGCGGCGCCTGCCGGTCGGCGGGCGGCACGATCGGGACCGCCCCGGTGGAGGCCGGGTGCTGGGCGGGCGGCGGCCCGACCGGGCCACCGGCCTGCGGGTGCGGGGGCGGCGGTCCCTGCGGCGGATGCCCGCCGCCGGGGTGCCCCGGGGCCGGGCGCACGAACGTGCCGCTCTGGTGCGGGTTGGCCTGCGGCACGGGCGGGGCGGCGGGCGGTGCCTGGTAGGCGCCGGGCGCCGGGTGGCGCATGCCGGCCATGGTCTGGTGGGCGCCCTGCGGCGGCCCGTGCGGCATCGGCGGGGGCAGATTGGGCCGCCACGACTGGTGCAGCGCGTGCGACACCATGTCGTTGGGGTTGGAGGTGTCCTCGCCGCCCGCCAGCTCCAGGAGCAGGTCCTGGGCGGTGGGCCGCCGGTTGGGGTCCTTGTCCAGGGCCCGCAGCACCAGCCGGTCCAGGGGGCTGTCGAGGTTGCCGATCTGGGGTTCGGCGAACAGCACCCGCTTGCCCAGCGTCATGGCGTCGCCGTTGCCGAAGGGGTGGGTGCCGTTGCCCGCGAACGCGACCAGGCACCCCCAGGCGAAGATGTCCGCCTTGGTGGTGACCTGCTCTTCCAGCAGCTGCTCGGGCGCCATCCAGCCCGGACTGCCCATGACGATGCCCGTCTGGGTGTGGTTGGTGGCGGTGTTCATGGCCCGGGCGATACCGAAGTCGATCACGCGCGGACCCGACAGCGACAGCAGCACGTTGGCGGGCTTCAGGTCGCGGTGCACCAGGCCGGTGCGGTGGATCGCGGCGAGCGCGGCGGCCACGCCCAAGGCGAACCCGTGCAGGGTGGAGGAGTCCAGGGGACCGTTCTGGGCGATGTGCTCGGCCAGCGCGGTGCCCGCGATGTACTCGGTCACCATGTACGGCCGGTTCTCGAACGTGCCGTGGTCGAGGACCTTCGCGGTGCAGAAGGAGGCGACCTTGCGGGCGTTTTCCATCTCGTCGCGGAACCGCGCCCGGGTCGCCTCGTCGAAGGCGAGTTCGGGGCGGATGACCTTGATCGCTACCTGGTTGTTCCGGTCCGGCATGCTGCCGAGGTAGACGGTGCCCATGCCGCCGCTGCCCAGCTTCCCGGACAGCACGTAGGGACCGATGGTGGCCGGATCTCCGGCGCCCAGCGGTTCCAGGTTCTTCGGGAGCCCATCCGACGGCAAGTAGCCCTCCCCGACGGTGTCCAAACTCCGCCTTGCCCCAAGGTAGCGGTGTTTGTGCCCTGATTCCCACTCACGGACCGCATCGGTCCGGTTCGCGGAAGGGCGGTGACTGACATGACAATGGTGACGATCCCCGAACCGTGCCCTTGGTTCCCGTTTCCGCCCGAACATCGTGTTCGTCTCACGGAGCAGGGGTGAACACAGCGGTTCCCCTGCGGGGATGTGCGTTCACGCAAGGTGGGGGTTCCTTTACGATTGGAGACTCGTGACAGTAGATACCACCGTAACCGTGCGGGTTCCCGCGAAGGTCAACCTCCAGTTGGCGGTAGGGCCCGCACGTGAGGACGGGTTCCACGACCTCGTCAACGTTTTCCACGCGGTCTCGCTTTTCGATGAGGTTACCGTTCGGGAGGCGGGACCGCGCAGTGGGCGACCCGACGGTAGCACCTCGCCGGACGGGGGGACGCTCCTCGCCGAACTGACGGCGAACGGCCGTTCGGTCTCCCATCTGTCACGTGTGCCGCTGGACGCCTCGAACCTCGCCGCGGGCGCCGCCGACCTGTTGGGCCGGGAGACCGGCCGGGGCCGCCCGGTGCGCATCCATCTGGAGAAGCGCATCCCGGTGGCGGGCGGGATGGCCGGCGGCAGCGCCGACGCGGCGGCCGCCCTGGTCGCCTGTGACCGGCTGTGGCAGACCGGCCTGCCCCGTGAAGACCTGCTGCGGTTGGCCGCGGTGCTCGGCAGTGACGTGGCCTTTCCCCTGGTGGGAGGCACCGCGGTGGGCCGGGGGCGGGGCGAGATCCTGGAGCCGGTGGCCAGCCCCGGCCGGTACCGCTGGGTGTTCGCACTGTCCCCGCACGGGCTGTCCACGGGCGCGGTGTTCGCCGAGTACGACCGGCTGCGGCCCGACGCGCCCGCCCCGGAGCTGAGCACGGCCCTGCGGGACGCGCTGGCCGCTGCGGACCCCGCGGCCCTGGGCCGGGCGTTGGCCAACGACCTCCAGGAGGCGGCGCTGTCGCTGCTGCCGGAGCTGGAGCGCACGCTCAAGACGGGCGCGTCGGCCGGGGCGCTGGGTGCTCTGGTGTCCGGATCCGGTCCGACCTGCGCGTTCCTGGTGGGCGGCGGCGCCGAGGAGTCGTCGGTGGTCGCCGAGCGGGAGGCCGCGGTGGTGGCCTCGCTGGAGGCGAGCGGGTTGTGCGAGCAGATCGTGCGGGCCGACGGGGACGTCCCCGGCACGGTCTTCGTGTGACGTAAATCACTGACGGTTTCCGGGTGAGGGACCCCGATCCTCGCATTGACCTCAACCTTGGTTGAGATTGAAGACTGGGGTCATGCCGACGACAGCAGCCCTCACCCGTTACGCCGACCTGCCCGCCCTCATCGGTCTGATGGAGGGCGACGAGAAGCACAGTGCCGCCGCGCACTCCACACTCGACGTGGTCTGGGTCCTCTACGACCGGGTCCTGGCCGTCTCGCCCGAGACCGCCGACGACCCCGCCCGGGACCGCTTCCTGCTCTCCAAGGGCCACGGCCCCGCCGCGTTCTACGCCGTCCTGGCCGCCAAGGGCTTCCTCGACGTGTCCGCGCTGCGCGGCTGGACCTCCTTCGGCTCCGCCCTGGGCCACCACCCCGACCGGGTGCTCGTCCCCGGTGTGGAGATCGGCAGCGGCTCGCTCGGCCACGGCCTGCCCCTCGCCCTGGGCACCGCCCTGGGACTGCGCGCCCAGAACGTGCGCCGCCCCGACGGAACCGCGCCCCGCACGGTGGTGCTCGTCGGCGACGGCGAACTCGACGAGGGCAGCAACCACGAGGCCATCGCCGCCGCCGGGCGGCTGGGCGTCGGCTCCCTCACCACCGTGGTCATCGACAACGGGTCGGCCATGCACGGCTGGCCCGGCGGGATCGCGCGCCGCTTCGAGATCGAGGGCTGGGCCACCCGCGAGGTCCAGGGCCGCGACCACGACGCCCTGTACGCCGCGTTCACCCGCCCCTGGGGCGACCGGCCGCTCGCCGTCGTCGCCCGCGTCCGCTCCGCGAACTGACCCGCCGAACCGAGGGAGAAGAACCGTGACCAGCACCACGACCACCACTCGTCCGCAGGCCGCCGCGACCCGGGACATGCGCGAGGCGTTCGCCGCAGCCGTCAACGAGGAGATGGAGAACGACCCCCGCATCGCCGTGGTCCTCGCGGTCATCTCCGCCGGGATGTTCCGCCGGGCCGCCGTCCGCCACCCCGGCCGTGTCATCGACCTGGGCATCCGTGAGCAGGCCATGATCGGCACCGCGGGCGGGCTCGCCCTCACCGGAATGCGGCCGGTGGTGCACACCTATGCGCCCTTCCTGGTGGAGCGCCCCTTCGAGCAGATCAAGCTCGACCTGGGGCACCAGGACGTCGGCGCGGTCCTGGTCAGTGTCGGCGGCTCCTACGACGCCGCCGCGGCGGGCCGCACCCACCAGGCCCCCGGCGACGTCGCCCTGATCGACACCCTGCCCGGCTGGACCGTCCACGTGCCCGGCCACGCCGACGAGGTGCGCGACGCCCTGCGCGACGCCCTTCCCGGCGACGACCGGGTGTACATCCGGCTGGACGGCAGCGCCAACCGCGCCCCCCTGCCGTTCTCCCGGGGCCTGACCGTGGTCCGGCCCGGCTCGACCCGCTCCGCCGGGGTGGTCGTGGCCGTCGGGCCCATGCTCGACCGCACCCTGGAGGCCACCGCCGACCTCGACGTCACCGTCGCCTACACCGCCACCGTGCGCCCCTTCGACCGCGCCGGGCTCAACGCCCTGGTCGCCGCCGCGGGGAACGCCGACGTGATGCTGGTGGAGCCCTACCTCAGGGGCACCTCCGCGCACGAGGTCTCCGAGGCGCTGGCCGACCGCAGGCACCGCCAGCTCTCCCTCGGCGTGCCGAGGGACACGGAGCTGCGCGCCTACGGCACCCCGGCCGACCACGCCCGGGCGCACGGGCTGGACACCCCGGGAATCGCGCGGGCCGCCCGCGACTTCTTCCTGGTGTGAGGGAACGCGCCCGGGCGGGAACCCTGGTGCCCGACGGCATGTGAAATCCTGATATGTAGTGATGCGGACCCGCCCGGGGCCTTGCGTGGTGCGGCCCCGGGCTCCCCTCGTCCGGGCGTCCCCGCGTCCGGCGTGACCCACCGGTGCCGGGGGCCCGTCCCGGGCACCCGGCGGTACCCGGGACAATGGGGACGATGACGAATCTGGTCAACCTTCAGGACGTGTCCCTGGCCTACGGGCCCCTCGTGCTCCTCGACTCGGTGTCACTGGGCGTGGACGAGGGCGAGCGCATCGGCGTGGTCGGCCGCAACGGCGGCGGAAAGTCCACGCTGATCTCCGTGCTGGCCGGGGCCCTGCCCCCCGACTCCGGCCGGGTGGTGCACAACCGCGGTCTGCGCGTGGGCTTCCTGCACCAGCGCGACGACTTCCCCGACACCACCGTCGGCGGGTTCGTGCTGGGCGAGCGGGCCGAACACGAGTGGGCGGGCGACGCCCGCGCCCGCGACATCCTGCGCGGACTGCTCGGCGGCTGGAGCCTGGACACCCCCATGGCGGGGCTGTCCGGCGGCGAGCGCCGCCGCGCCGGGCTGGCCCGGCTGCTGGTCGGCGACCACGACCTCATCGTCCTGGACGAGCCCACCAACCACCTCGACATCGAGGGCATCCACTGGCTCGCCGAGCACCTGCGCGACCGCCCCGAGTCGCTCGTGGTCGTCACCCACGACCGCTGGTTCCTGGACGCCGTCACCACCCGCACCTGGGAGGTGGGGCGCGGCTCCGTCGAGCGCTACGAGGGCGGGTACGCCGCCTACGTGCTGGCCAAGGCCGAGCGCGAGCGCCAGGCCGCGGCCACCGAGGAGCGCCGCCAGAACCTCATGCGCAAGGAGCTGGCCTGGCTGCGCCGCGGCGCACCCGCGCGCACCTCCAAGCCCAAGTTCCGCATCGAGGCGGCCAACCGGCTGATCGCGGACGAGCCGCCGGCCCGCGACACCGTCGAGCTGGTCAAGTTCGCCAGCTCCCGTCTGGGCAAGACCGTCATCGACCTCAAGAACGTGACGGCGACCGTCCCGGGCCGGACCCTGCTGGACCACCTCACCTGGCAGCTCGGCCCCGGCGACCGGGTCGGCCTGGTCGGGGTCAACGGAGCGGGCAAGTCCACGCTGCTCAAGATCCTCGCCGAGGAGCGGGAGCCCGACTCGGGCCACGTCCGCACCGGGCGCACCGTCCGGCTCGCCCACCTGTCGCAGAACGTCACCGAGCTGGACCCCGAGGCGCGACCGCTCCAGGCGGTCATGGACGTGCGCGAGCACGTGACCATCGGCAAGCGCGACTACACCGCCAGTCAGATGCTGGAGCGGTTCGGGTTCCGCGGCGAGCGCCAGTGGACCCCCATCGGCGACCTGTCCGGCGGCGAGCGGCGCCGCCTCCAGCTGCTGCGCCTGCTCATGGACGAGCCCAACGTCCTGCTGCTGGACGAGCCCACCAACGACCTGGACATCGAGACCCTGACCGAGCTGGAGGACCTGCTCGACGGCTGGCCCGGCTCCCTGGTGCTGGTCTCCCACGACCGGTACTTCCTGGAGCGGATCACCGACCGGGTGCTCGCGCTCATGGGCGACGGTTCCCTGGCGTTCCTGCCCGGCGGCGTGGACGAGTACCTGGAGCGCCGGGCCGGCGCCCTGGGAGAGGTCGCGGTGCCCACCGCGGGCGGGGCCGCGGCCCCCGCCGCCGAGCCCGAGCGCCCCGCCGTGTCGGCGGCCGACCGCCGCGCCGCGCAGAAGGAGATGCAGCGCGTCGAGCGGCGGATGGACAAGATCGCCAAGCGCGAGGCGGAACTGCACGAGCAGATGGCGGCCGCCGCCGAGGACTACACCCGGCTCGCCGAGCTCGACGCGGAGGCCAAGGCCCTGGCGGGCGAGAAGGACGAGCTGGAGATGATCTGGCTGGAGCAGGCCGAGCTGGTCGGCGACTGACCCCGTTCGGCGCGGGTCAGCGGCCGTTGGCGCGCAGGGCGGCCACCGCCGACACCGTGGTGTACCCGCGCCACTCCAGCGCGGCGGCGGGGGAGTGGGACGTGAAGTCGACGGTCCACCCGCCGTCGGGGCGCTGCCCCCGTTCCAGGCGGTCGAGGTCGGCGGCGACGGCCCCGGCGTCCAGGTGCTCCCGGATCGGGCGGCCGGGCGCGGCGGCGTAGTCGAGCGGGTGGAGCGTCTCGCCCGCCGCGCCCCCGGCCACGGGGACCCGGCCGTCGGCGGGCACGAACCGGGCCAGGCGGCGCAGCAGCCCGGCGGCCTCGGGGCGGGTGTCCACGACGGCGTCGAGGAACCCCAGCGCGAACGACAGCACATAGGCGAAGGGCGCCTCCTCGATGGCGGCGATCTCCCCGAGGCAGTACTCCGTCGCGGTCGCGAGCCACGGGTGGTCCGCCACCCGGGGGTCCGTCCGGGCCGCACGGTGGGCCTGCGCGGTGACCGCGGCGGTGATCTGCAACGAGGACGCGGCCGGGTCGGCCGACACCCAGAAGGGCGCGCAGGCGGCCGGGTCGGTGACGGGGAGCGCGAACGGCAGCCCGCCGTCGGGCAGGGTCGCCGCGCCCAGCCGGTCCAGCAGCGCCGGGGCGTGCGGGTACGTCGCGGGGGCGGCGTCGGCCATGGCCTCCAGGGCGTGCAGCGCGCCGCCGGGCTGGCTCTCGGGGGAGCGCAGGTCGGGTTCCAGGCCGTGGCCGTGGCCGCCGTCGGGGTTGCGGTAGGCGTCCAGCGCGGCGAGGATCGCGGGGCCGGTGTGCTCGGTGGGGCGGACGAGGTGCTCGAAGCGCCGCCGGTCCAGCAGGCGGGCGTGCCCGGCCATGAAGGCGGTCGCCCGGTCGAGGTCGATGTCCATACCGCCAGCCTGCCGTCCGCGGGCGGCCCGGGTCTTGAACGAAACGGTCACCGCCGGTCCAGTAGCGCCCCCGGCGGCAGCCCGGCCAGCCGCCCGGCCTCGCGGGTGAAGTGCGCCTGGTCGGCGTACCCGGCGGTGGCGGCGGCCTCGCCCAGCGGCGTTCCGGACCGGGCCAGACGCAGGGCGCGCTGGAGGCGGTGGATCGACATGAGGGCCTTGGGTCCGTAGCCGAAGACGCGGTCGCAGGTGCGCCGCAGCGTGCGCTCGGACATCCCGTGCTCCCGCGCGATCGCCTCCGCCGTGGCCGGGGCGCGGGCCGCACGGTCCAGGGAGGCGGCCAGGCGCAGCGCCGCGGGGTCGGGGTCGGCGCGCCGCCA
>NZ_JASFDV010000080.1 GCF_030766825.1 Nocardiopsis sp. CC223A | reverse complement strand
GGGGCGGTAGGGGGCGGCGGCCCGGGCGGTGACGGAGGGGGCGGCGCCGGTCCGGGACTCGGGGGTGTCGTCGTCGGACCCCACGGGTTCGCGCGGAGCGGGGACGTGTTCCCCGTCGTCGGGGGACGCCTCGTCAGTGGTCCCACCGTCGGCGGGGGCCTCCGGGACCTCCGGGGCCTCGGGGTCCTCCGGGGGTCCGTCGTCCTCGGCGGGGTCGTCCGCCCCGCCCGGCCCCGGCGGCTCCGGCGGATCGGGCGGCAGGTCCTCATCGCCCAGGACCCGGTCGAGGAGGTCCTCGTCCAGGCCCGGCGCGTCGAAGGGGTTGCGGCGCCGCCGGTGCGGCAGCGCGAGCAGGGCGGCGCGGCGGATGTCGGCCCGGGTGACGAAGGTCCGGCCCTCCCAGGCGGCGTGCGCCAGGGCCGTGCGCGCGGTGACGATGTCGGCGCGCAGGCCGTCGACCTCGAACGCCGCGCACACCTGCGCGATCTTCAGCAGTGCGGCCTCGGACAGCCGGGCGCGCCGGACGGTGTCCCGGGCCGCCGCGATACGCTCGGCGAGCGCCTTCTCGGCGGCGCCGTAGTGTTCGGTGAAGGCCGCGGCGTCGGAGTCGTAGGCCATGCGCCTGCGGACCACCTCGACGCGGGCGGCGGGGTCGGTGGGCGCGAAGACCTCGACGGTGAGCCCGAACCGGTCGAGGAGCTGCGGGCGCAGCTCGCCCTCCTCGGGGTTCATGGTGCCGATGAGCAGGAACCGGGCCGCGTGTTCCACGGAGAACCCGTCGCGCTCCACGGTCACCCGGCCGGTCGCGGCGGCGTCGAGGAGGAGGTCGACCAGGTGGTCGTGGAGGAGGTTGACCTCGTCCACGTAGAGGAGGCCCCGGTGGGCGCGGGCCAGCAGCCCGGGTTCGTAGGCGACCCTGCCGTGCGTGAGCGCCTGTTCCAGGTGCAGGGAGCCCAGGACGCGGTCCTCGGTGGCGCCCACGGGCAGTTCGACCAGGCGCACCGGACGGCTCTCCACGGCCGTACCGGGTGGGAAGGGTCCGTCCGGGGACTCCTGTGCGGGGTCGGCGGGGTCGACGGAGAACCGGTCGCCCGGGTGGACCTCGACCGGGGGCAGCAGGGGGGCGAGGGCACGCACCGCCGTGGACTTGGCGGTGCCCTTCTCCCCCCGCACCAGGACTCCCCCGATCTCCGGGGAGACGCTGGCCAGGACCAGGGCCAGGCCGAGGTCGTCCAGCGGTTCGGTGTCGCAGCCGACGATCGCGGAGAAGGGGTAGTGCGATGGCCGCAATGGCATGTGAGGCTCCCGCTCGTTTCGCCATGGGTGTAACGGATGCGGGGCCGGTCTTCGGACTTGCCGGGTCCCCCTGTTCGGGGGCCCGGTTCACCGCAGCGGGCCTGTGCCGGAGTCTCACCGGCTTCCCAGATTCTCCCCGGCCGCCCTTCCCACCGTTTCCGAAGGTGGGGAGGCCGGGGCACCTCGCACCAGGGTTCGACGATAGCGTCCACCCCATGAGCACCGACACCCGCCCCACCCCCGATCCCCGTGTCACCGTCGTCGGCGTGGGCGCCGACGGCTGGGCGGGGGTGCCCGAACGGTTGCGGCGGCTGGTGTCGGAGGCGGACACGGTACTGGGCGGGCGCAGGCACCTGGCGATGCTGCCGGAGCGGGCGGGGCAGCGCCGCGAGGTCTGGCCCTCCCCGCTGCGGGAGGGGCTGCCGGCGCTGCTCGCCTCCTGCCCCGGCCGGGGCGTGGTGGCGCTGGCCTCGGGCGACCCGCTCGTGTCGGGGGTGGCGACCACGCTCATCGACCTGCTGGGCGCGGACGCGGTGCGGGTGGAGCCCGCCCTGTCCTCGGTCGCGCTGGCCCGGGCCCGGATGGGCTGGCCCGCGGAACGGTGCGCGGTGGTGACCCTGGTCGGGCGCGACCCCCGGCTGCTGCTGCGGTGGCTGTCCCCCGGGGCGCGTCTGCTGGCGCTCTCCTCGGACGCGGGCACCCCGGCCCTGGCGGCCGCGCTGCTGAGCGGCGCCGGGTACGGCGGCACCCGCATGACCGTGCTCGGGGACCTGGGCTCGGACGCCGAGTCGCGCCTGGAGGCGACCGCCGACGAATGGTCCGGGGTGGACCCCGCCGCGGTGCCCGCGCTGCACGTCCTCGCCCTGGAGGTGGCCGGTCCGCCCGGGTACGGGCTGGCGGCCGGGCTGCCCGACGACGCCTACGAGCACGACGGGCAGCTCACCAAGCGCGATCTGCGCGCCGCCGCGCTGGCCCGGCTGGCGCCCGCCCCGGGGCTGCACCTGTGGGACGTGGGCGCGGGCGCGGGGTCGGTGGGGGTCGAGTGGATGCGCGCGCACCCGGCGTGCACGGCGACGGCGGTGGAGGCGGACGCCGGGCGGGCCGCGCGGATCGGCCGCAACGCGGGGCGGCTCGGTGTGCCGGGGCTGCGGGTGGTCACGGGGCGCGCCCCGGAGGCGCTGGCGGGGCTGCCCGCGCCCGACGCGGTGTTCGTCGGCGGCGGCGCGACCCGGCCCGGTGTGCTTCAGGCGTGCCTGGAGGCGCTGCGACCGGGGGGCCGCCTGGTGGTGCACGGGGTGACCCTGGAGACGGAGAGGCTGCTGGGCGAGGCGCACCGGGACCGCGGCGGGGAGCTGACCCGGATCTCCGTGGAGACCGCCGCGCCGATCGGCGGGTTCACCGGGTGGACGCCCGCGCGCACGGTCACCCAGTGGTCCTGGCGGGCGTGAACCCGGGACGGATCGGGCGGCGTCGGGGGCTGTGGGGCTGTGCCGCCACAGGTGGGCCCGGCGGGCGCGGACCGGGCGACGCCGCCGTGCGGGGGCGGGGCCCGCTCCCGGGGGGGTGCGGCCTACCCGCCGTCCCCCGGCCGGGGCCGGGCCGGGTCGTAGAGGAAGGACTCCCCGCCGCCCCGCGGGTCCAGAGCCCGCCCGACCAGGATGACCGCCGCCTGCCGGAACCCGGCCTCCTCGACCCGGTCGGCGATGTCGGCGACGGTCCCGCGCAGGACCGCCTCGCCCGGCTGGCTGGCCCGGTGGACGACGACCACCGGGCAGTCCGCACCGTACTCGGGTCCGACCTCCGCCATGAGCGCCCGCACCCGGGTGATCGCCAGGTGCAGGACCAGCGTGGCCCGGGTGGCGGCGAACGCGGCCAGGGACTCGGTGTCCGGCATGGCCGTGGACCGCGCCCGGGTCCGGGTGAGCACCACGGACTGCGCGACCAGCGGCACGGTCAGCTCCCGCCCCGCCAGGGCCGCCGCGGCGGCGTAGGCGGGCACGCCCGGGGTGACGTCCCACGGCACCCCGTGCGCGTCGAGCCTGCGGGTCTGCTCGGCGAGCGCGGAGTACAGGGACGGGTCCCCGGAGGTCAGCCGCACGACGTCGGCCCCGGCCCGGTGGGCGCCGACCAGCCGTTCGGTGATGCGGTCCAGGTCCAGGCCCTGGGTGTCCACGAGTTCGGCCCCGGGAGCGCAGTGGGAGAGGACCTCCGGGTCCAGGTACGTCCCGGGGTAGAGCACCACGTCGGCCGCGCCGAGCATGCGGGTGGCGCGCACGGTGAGCAGGTCCGCGGCACCGGGTCCGGCGCCCACGAAGTGCACGGTCACGGCTGCACCCACCGGGGGGTCCAGACGCGGCCCGACGGGGAGACCCGGGTCCCGGACGCCCCGACGATGAGCAGGCAGCGCATGTCGACGGCGGCGGGGTCGAGCCCGGCGAGGGTGGTCACCTCCAGCGACTCCCCCTCCCGGCCCACGTCCCGGCCCACCACGACCACCGTGTCCGGGTCGCGGTGCTCCAGCAGGACGCGGCGCGCTGTGGCGATCTGCTCGGTGCGCGAGCGCGAGGCGGGGTTGTACAGGGCCAGGGCCAGGTCGGCGTCGGCGACGGCGCGCAGCCGGTGCTCGACGACCTTCCACGGTTTGAGGCGGTCAGAGAGGCTCATGACGGCGAAGTCCCCGCCGACGGGGGCGCCCGCGCGGGCGGCCACGGCCTGGACCGCGCTCACCCCGGGCACCACGCGGACGGACACGTCCCGGTAGCGGGGGTCCTCGGCGGCCTCGAACACGGCGGTGGCCATGCCGAAGATCCCGGCGTCGCCGCCGGAGACCACGGCCACGCGCTCGCCCCCGGCCGCCAGGTCCAGGGCGTGCCGGGCGCGGTCGAGTTCGACGGTGTTGCCCGAGGCGTGGCGGACCAGTCCCGGGCGCTGGGGGACGCGGGCGACGTAGGGCCCGTAGCCGACCACGTGGTCCACCCCCGCCAGTGCCTCCCGGGCCTCGGGGGTGAGCCAGTGGTCGGGGCCGGGCCCCAGGCCGACGACCAGCAGCTCGGCGGCCGGGCCCGCGGGCCGGGGGGCCTCGCCCGACGCGGCGGCGCCGTCGCGGGAGCGGGGGCCGTTGCGGCTGTCGCCGGTGACCAGGACGAGGGAGAAGTACGGGACGGTGTCGGGGTCGACCTCCGCCGCCGGCAGGCGGCGCTCGCCCGCCATGGAGGCGCGCTCCACGTACACGGCGTGGTCCAGCCGCCCCGCCGCCGCGAGGGCGCGGCGCACCGCCGGGAAGGTCCGGCCGAGCTTCATGACGACGGCCGCGTCGGTGTCGGCGAGGCGGCGGGCGAGTTCCGGTTCGGGCAGGGTGCCGGACAGAACGGTGAGCACGTCCGTCTGGCGGGCCAGGGGCGCGGCCGCGGCGGCGGTGGCCGCGGCGAAGGCCGGGACGCCGGGCACGATCTCGGTCTCGTACCGCTCGGCCAGGCGGTCGTGCATGTACATGTAGGACCCGTAGAACAGCGGATCGCCCTCGGAGAGCAGGACGACGTCGCGCCCGGCGTCGAGGTGGGCGGCCAGGCGGGCGGCGGACTCCTCGTAGAAGTCGGCCAGGGCGCCCTCGTAGCCGCCCGGGTGGTCGGCCGCGCCGGTGGTCACCGGGTAGGTGAGCCGTTCCTGGACCGCCCGCTCCGGGATCAGGTCGGCGGCGATGCGGCGGGCGTTGGAGTCCTTGCCCGGACCGCAGTGGTAGGCGACGACGTCGGCCGCCGCGATGAGCCGGGCGGCCTTGAGGGTCATCAGCTCCGGGTCGCCGGGGCCGACGCCCACACCGTGGAACCTGCCGGTCATTCCTCCTCCTTGGCGAGGGCGTTGAGGGCCGAGGCGGCCATCGCGGAGCCGCCGCGGCGGCCGCGGGCGAGCACGTAGGGGATGTCGACGCCGTGGCGGTCGGCGAACTCCTCCAGGGCCTGCTTGGACTCGGCGGCACCGACGAACCCGACGGGGCAGCCGACGATCGCCGCGGGGCGCGGGGCACCGTCGACGAGCATCTCCAGCAGGTGGAAGAGCGCCGTGGGCGCGTTGCCGAAGGCCACCACGGCGCCCGCCAGCCGGGGCTCCCACAGGGAGACCGCGGCGGCGGAGCGGGTGGTGCCCCAGCGGCGGGCCAGGTCGGGGACCCGGTCGTCGCCCAGCAGGCACAGGACGTCGTTGTCGGCGGGCAGGCGGCTGCGGGTGACGCCGGTGGCGACCATGGTCGCGTCGCACAGGATCGGCGCGCCGGACCGCAGGGCGGACCGGGCGGCGCGGACCAGGCCGGGGTGGACCACCAGGTCGGCGGCGAGGTCGACCTGCCCGGTGCCGTGGATCATCCGGACCGCGAGGCGTTCGGCGTCGGCGGGCAGGTGTCCCAGGGACGCCTCACCGCGGATGGTGGCGAAGGAGTCCGTGTAGATCGCGGGCCCGTCGTCGATGTACTCGTAGTGCCGGTTCGGGCGGCGGGGGGCGGTCACCGCACCTCCCCGGGGACGACGATGCCGCGCCAGGGTGTGACGACGAGGTCCCCGCCGCCCGCGGCGAGGGCGTCGGCGGCGGCCCGGTCCAGGCCCTCCTCCGGGACCGGGACGTGGCGTGCGCCGCCGGGCAGCGACCCGTACGGCAGCGGCGGGGCGGGGGCGGGCAGGCGCGGGTCGGGAGGCTGAGGTGCGCACAGCGCGGAGGGGAGTTCGGTGACGTGCCACGGTGCGGTGGGACCGTCGCCGCGCCGCTCCAGGAACAGGTCGGCGAGGCGCACGAGGGCGTCGGCCGCCCCGTCGAGCCGCACCGTCGGCCCGTGGCGGTCGCCGACGCGCAGCTGGGCGGTGGACCCGTCGAGCGCGGTGAGGCCCAGGTCGCAGGCGCGGTCCACGAGGTCGCCGCGCCCGTCGTCGAGGACGAACAGGAAGCGGCCGGGCAGGGCGGCGCGGTGCGGGGCCGAGCACAGGGCCGTGTCCAGGGCGGCGGCGACGGGACGCAGGTCGGCGTGTCCCCCCGACAGCCCGGTGAGCGGTGAGGCCATCACGTTGCGGACCAGTTCGTGGGAGGGCGAGGGCAGCAGCCCGGTCGCCTCCAGCGCGCCGAGGACCCCGGGGTCGAGGCGCCCGTCCCGGCCGGGCAGGGCGCGCACCTGGAGGTTGGCCCGCCCCGTCACGTGGACCCGGCCGGAGCCGTACTCCTCGGCGAGGGCCGCCAGGGCGGTCAGGGACCGGGCGGGCAGACGGCCGCCGATGAGCCGGAGCCGGACCAGCAGGCCGTCCTCGGCCGTCCAGGGGCGGAGCGCACCGGGGCAGCGGTCGCGCCGGGTACGGGGCGCGGAGGCGTCCGCGGGGAACATGCACGTCCTTCGGTTCGGGGGCCCGTACGCGGGGCCCGCGGGTGACCCGGCGGCCCGTCACCGCCGGCGCCAGCAGGTCTTCGGACTCGGGGTCGTCCGGAGCGGAGCGCCTTCCCGGGGCTGTGCCCCAGTGGCCGCCCGGGACGCGGGGTCCCGAAGCATGCCCGCCCGTCACCCTCACCGCTGCGCGTCAGTCCCGGATTCGCACCGGGTTCCCTGCCCCACGACGTGGAGTACGACTGGCCCGAAGAGCGTACAACGTCCGTGTCCGGCTCCGACCAGCGGTCTTGCCTTCCCGTCTCCACGCTGCCCGCACCGTTCCTGGCCCGGCCGCCGGCACCGCGTCGGGGGGGCGGCCCGGCCGCCGGGCACCGTTGCCGGGGGACGCTCTGGCGGGGTGCGCGCACCGCTTGACCTGGAGCGCGCTCCAGGCGGCAGGATCGCGGGCATGGACACTCCCACTCCCCTGCGCAGCGGGTTCGGACACGACTCGACGGCCGACGACGTGCTCGCCGGCTCCGATCTGGGCGGCCGGTTCGCCGTGGTCACCGGCGGCTACTCCGGGCTGGGGCTGGAGATGACCCGGTCCCTGGCCCGGGCCGGGGCCGAGGTGCTGGTGCCCGCGCGCCGCCCCGACCGGGCCGGCGAGGTGCTGGCGGACGTCCCCCGGGCCTCGGTGGCGGCGCTCGACCTGTCCGACCAGGCCGACGTCCGCCGCCTGGCCGGGGACGTGCGCGCGGCCGGGCGGCCCGTCGACCTGGTCGTCAACGCGGCGGGGATCATGCGGGGACCGCGCACGACGGTGGGCCCGGGGTGGGAGGCCCACCTGGCGGTGCACCACCTCGGGCACTTCACGCTGACGGTGCTGCTGGCGCCGGTCCTGGCGGAGGGTGCGCGGGTGGTGGGGCTGTCGTCGGCCGGGCACTTCCTGTCGGACATGCGCTGGGAGGACCCGCACTTCGCCCGGCCCGGCGCGTACGACCGGTGGACCGCCTACGGCCAGTCCAAGACGGCGGTGTCCCTGGCCGCGCTGCACCTGGACGGTCTGTTGGCGCCGCGCGGGGCGCACGCGTTCTCGGTGCACCCGGGCAGCATCCTCACCCCGCTGCAACGGGAGGTGCCGCTGCGGACCCGGCGCGAACTGGGGTGGGTGGTCGGGGAGGACGACCGGCCCGCCCCCGGGTTCAAGACCCCGGAACAGGGCGCGGCGACGGCGGTGTGGGCGGCGACCTCCCCGCTGCTGGAGGGGCATGGCGGTGCCTACTGCCAGGACTGCGACATCGCCGCGCCCGCGGACTCCGACGACATGCTCGCGGGCGGGGTCAAACCGTGGGTACTGGACCGCGGGGCCGCGGAGCGGCTGTGGTGGTGGTCCGCCGGCGCCACCGGCGTCGGCGCCGTCCTCTGAGCCCCCGCCGCGGTCGTCCGGGCCGCCCGACGGCGGCGCAGGCCGAGGCCGGGGCGGCCGTTCGGCCGTCCCCGCGGCCGTCGGCGCCGGAGACCTCCGTCGCCGTCACCCCGCCGCGCGCCGCCGCCTGATCCGTGCCAGACTCCACCGGTCACGGCAACGGAAGGGGGCGGTCCATGGCCGAGGTGGAGGTGCGCGCCTGCGCGGCGTCGGAGCCGACGCGCGACGAGGTGCTGGAACTGTACGGGTCGGTGGGCTGGGACGCCTACACCCGTGATCCGCAGGGGCTGATGCGGGCCCTGGCAGGGTCCCACCGGGTGGTGGCGGCCCGCCGGGACGGCCGTCTGGTGGGACTGGCCCGGTCGGTCTCCGACGGGGAGACCGTCGTGTACCTCCAGGACGTGCTGGTGGACCCCGGCGAGCAGCGCGGCGGGCTGGGGCGGCGGCTGCTGGAGGAGCTGTTCGCCGGGTACCCGGACGTGCGGCAGCGGGTGCTGCTCACCGACGACGAGGACCGGCAGCGGGCGTTCCACGAGGCCCTCGGGTTCACGGAGGTGCACGACCACGCGCCGCCGCTGAGGGCGTTCGTGCGGTTCGGGTGAGCGTCCCGGGACGGCCCGCGCCGGGGCTCCGGTGCCGTCCCCCGGCGGGCGAAGGGCCGGGGCCTTCGGGCGCAGCGCCCCAGGAGCGCGCGCTCGCACGGCCCGGCCGACCCGGCAGCGGTTCCGCACGGTTCACCCCAGGGCGGCGCGCTCGTCCTCCAACCGGGAACGGGCTCCGGGGTCCGTGGTGAGGGAGACCGCGCGGTCGTAGGCGGTGCGGGCCGGGCCGGTACGGCCCAGGGCGCGCAGCAGGTGGGCGCGCACCGCCCAGGCGGGGGCGAAACGCGCGGCCCGCTCCCCCCAGGGGGTCGTCTCCTCCTCCAGCAGTGCCAGGCCCGCGGCGGGCCCGTCGGTCTCCGCGGTGACGGCGGCAAGCGCGGTCGCCGACCCCAGGGTGGGGGCCAGCCGGTGCAGGTGCCGGTACAGCTCGCGCAGGTGGTCCCAGGCGACGGCGCCGGTGTCGGCGCGGGCGCAGTGCACCGCCTGGGCGGCGGCCTCCAACTGGAAGCGGCCGATGTCGCCCAGGGCGTGGGCGGCGCGCAGGTGGGCGCGGCCGCGTTCGATGAGCGCGCGGTCCCAGCGGGCGGTGTCCTGTTCGGCCGGGGGCACGGGGTGGCCCCGCTCGTCCAGGCGGGCGGGGGCGCGGGCCGCCGCCAGGGCGATGAGCGCGGCCAGGCCGCGGGCCTCGGCGCTGTCGCGGACCAGCCGCGCGAGGAGCTCCGCCAGGTCCAGGGCCTCGGCGGTCAGGCCGGTGCGGGGCTCGGTGCCGCCGATCTCCCAGTCGACGGCGTGGACGCCGTAGACCGCCTCCAGGACGTGGTCCAACCGTCCGGGCAGGGCGTCCCGGTCGGGGATGCGAAAAGGCACGCCCGCCTCCTTGATCCGCTTCTTGGCGCGGGTGAGCCGGGCGGCCAGGGTGGGCGCGGACAGGGCGAACGCCGGGGCGATGCGGGCGACCGTCAGGCCCAGGACGGTGTTGAGCATGAGCGGGGTGCGCACGGCGGGGTCGATCGCCGGGTGGGCGCACACCAGCATGAGTTCCAGGCGGCGGTCGCCGACGGCGTCCACGTCGGGGGTGTCGTCGGCGGCCCGGGCGTGCCGGTCCGGGTCCAGTGGCACCCCGGTGCGCACGGCGGCCGACCGCCAGTGGTCGCGCAGCCGGTTTCGGGCCACCGTGAACAGCCAGGCGTCGGGGTCGGCGGGGACTCCGTCGCGCGGCCAGGCGGTGAGGGCGCGTTCGTAGGCGTCGGCGAGCGCGTCCTCGGCCGCGGGCAGGTCGCCGGTGGGTGCGGCCAACAGGGCGAGCAGGCGCCCGTGGGAGGTGCGGGCCGCGCGGGCGGCCCGCACCGCGGCGTCGCCGGTCAGGTCCATGCGCCGTCGATGTAGGAGGTGGCGGCGGGGCGGATCTCCAGGACCCCGTACTGGGCACCCGGGCACTTCTCGGCCCAGGCCAGGGCGGCGTCCAGGTCGGGGACGTCGATGACGAACACCCCGGCCAGGGCCTCCTTGGTGTCGGCGAAGGGGCCGTCCTGGATGCGCAGCCCGCCCTCGCGGCGGGTCAGCGTCGTGGTGGTGCGCGGGGTGGCCAGTACCTCGGCGGCGACCAGCACCCCGGCGGCCTCCAGGGCCCGGCCGTAGGCGCCGAAGGCCTCCTGCATGGCCTCGATGGCCTCCTGCGGGATCTCGCCCTCGGCGGGTTCGGCGTTGTGCAGCAGCAGCGCGTAGCGCATGGCGGGTTCCTCTTCCTCGTCGTCGTTCCACATGACCACCCGGAAGGGCGGTTCGCAAGGATGACGATCGAGGGGTCCGGGATTCGACGTCCGCTCGAAGAAATCCGGCCCGCCCGTGCCGAGGGACGGCACGGGCGGCCCGGGGGCGCCGTTGGTCAGGAACGCGGCAGGCGCTCGGCCAGCCAGGCCTCGACCTCGGCGGAGGAGCGCGGCAGGCCCGCCGACAGGACGGCGCGCCCGTCCTCGGTGACCAGGACGTCGTCCTCGATGCGCACGCCGATGCCGCGCAGTTCCTCGGGGGCGGTCAGGTCGTCGGCCTGGAAGTACAGGCCGGGCTCGACGGTGAGGACCATGCCGGGCTTCAGGTCCCCGTACAGGTGGACCTCCTGGCGGGAGACCGCGCAGTCGTGCACGTCCAGGCCGAGCATGTGGCCGGTGCCGTGCAGGGTGTAGCGGCGCTGGAGCCCCAGCTCCAGGACGCGGTCCACCGGGCCCTGGAGCAGGCCCCACTCGATCAGGCCCTCGGCGAGCACCCGCTGGGCGGCCTGGTGGAAGGCGATGAACGGGGCGCCGGGGGCGACGGCCGCGATACCGGCCTCCTGGGCGGCGTACACCAGGTCGTACACCTTGCGCTGGATGTCGGTGAAGGTGCCCGAGACCGGCATGGTACGGGTGACGTCGGCGGTGTACAGGGTGGTGGTCTCCACACCGGCGTCGAGCAGCAGCAGGTCGCCGTCGCGGACGGGGCCGTCGTTGCGGGTCCAGTGCAGGGTGGTGGCGTTGGCGCCGGAGGCGGCGATGGTGCCGTAGCCGACGTCGTTGCCCTCCACCCGGGCGCGCAGGAAGAACGTGCCCTCGATGAACCGCTCGGAGGTGTCCTTGGCCTGCGGCAGGGTCCGGGCCACGTCCTCGAAGCCGCGGACGGTGGCGTCGACGGCCAGCTGCAACTGGGCGATCTCCCACTCGTCCTTGACCAGGCGGTGGTCGGCCAGGGTGACGGCGAGCTCCTCGTCCAGGGAGGCGGACTTGGCGCGGGCCTCCTCGTCGGCGTCGCCGCGCACCCCGTCGATGACGGCGTCGAGCCCGGCGTCGTGGCCGCGGACGATGCGCACGGCGGTGTCGGTGGCCGCCAGGACGTCGGAGAGGGTGGTGACGTCGGCGGTGGGTACGCCGAACAGGTCGGCGGCCTCGGAGAGGCTGTTGCGGCGGCCGGTCCACAGCTCGCCGTAGCCGCCGAGCCAGAACTCGCCGTTCTCACGGTCGGAGCGCGGCTTGAGGTAGAGGACGCCGTCGTGGCCGCCGTCGGCGCGCGGGGTGAGGACCAGGCAGCCGCCGTCGGAGGTGTCGCCGGTGAGGTAGGCGTAGTCGCTGGCGGCCCGGAAGGGGTACTCGGTGTCGTTGGAGCGGGTGAGCAGCTGTCCGGCGGGGACGACGATCCGCTCGCCGGGGAAGGCGGCGCTGAGCGCGGCGCGGCGGCGGGCGGTGTGCTCGGCCTGTTCGATGGGCTCCAGGTCGCGGCGCTCGGTGTCGGCCCACCCGGTGGTCATCCATGCGGCGAGCTCGTCGGAGACCGACTGCGCCTGGCCGTTCTTGCGTGGCGTGAACACGAAGGTGCTCGTGTCGGCTCCGGGGCGCTGCTGCTCGCTCACGTTGTGACTCTCCTCGTCGTGCGTTGTTCCGGACGGCCGCTGCGGGGCGGCCCCGGCGCCCATCGTACGGCGGCGCGCGACGCCGCGGACGCCGCGCGGACATAGCGAACCCCATAACGCCCGAACACGCCCCGTTATGCCCTCGTGACCGAGATCGGCGCAGGTGGGGACGGGTGTCGGAACAGGACCGGCGTGGTCAGAGCGTGTGCACGAAAGGGATGGCCTTGGGGTAGGGCAGGTCGGCGACGGCGGCGGGGTCCACCCGCCGGTAGCCGATGCGCTCGTACAGGGTGACCGCCTCGGGCTGGTTGGGGCCGGTGAACAGGATGACGTCGCGGTAGCCCAGGGCGCGGGCGGCGTCCTCCAGGGCGGTCATGACCCGGCGGCCCAGGCCGCGCCGCCGGTGCCGGGCGGAGGTCCAGATGCGTTTGAACTCGGCGGTGTCGGGGCGCTCGCCGGTGCCCTGGTGATAGGGGCGCAGCGCTCCCCCGGCGACGATCTCGCCGTCCAGTTCGGCGAGGACGACCCGGCCGTGGGGTGCGGCGAACTCCGAGATCGGGTAGCGGGACAGCTCGCTCGCGGCGCCCTCTGCGCCGTAGCGTTCGGTGTACTCCTCCAGCAGGCCGTCGAGCAGTCCACGCACCCGGGGGTCGTCGTGGCGGACGGTGAGCATGCGCACTCCCCCGGCCCCGACGCGTCCGACCGCCGTCCCGTCCTGAGCCCGCGCCATGGTCCCCTCCCCCGTACGAAAGGGCGTCCGCGGACGCCCGCCGGGAATGCTACCGGCGCCCGGACCACCCCGCCACGCGGCGAACGTCACCCCCGCCGGAGGGTGGTCTTCAGGGACGGCTCTCGCCGGTCCGGTGCTCGGCGGGGGTCGCCGGAGCGGGCGCAGCCCGCGCGGGAGTCGCCGGAGCGGGCGCAGCCCGCACGGGGGTGGACCGCACGGGAGTCGCCGGAGCAGGCGCAGCCCGCACGAGGGCAGGCCGCGCGGGGGTAGGCCGCGCGGGGGTGGACCGCACGGGGATGGGCCGCGTGTCGGCTCAGGACTCGGCGGGGACCCGCGGGACGGGGACGGCGGTGGTGTCGGGGGCGCGGAAGCGGGTGCGCGAGCGCAGCGCGCGGAACCCGTTCTCCACCCGGTACCCGGCCGCCAGCAGCCGCTCGCGGGCCTCCTCCGCGCTGCGCAGGGTCGCCTCGTCGAAGATGAGGTTGTAGTAGCGCTCGGGGACCCGGTTGAGTCCGGCGCGCAGTGCGCGCAGGGCCGCGGTGGCGGCGGCCTCCCGGCCCGGGAGCTCGGGCAGGACCCCGTACTCGCGGCGCGCCCAGGCGGGCAGGGTGGCGTAGGACAGGGCGCCGACCGGGAACCACAGGGGCCGCAGCGGGGCCAGCGCGGACAGGTGCTCGGGCACCGAGGGCCACAGCAGGAACCGGACCGCCTGCCGGGCCTCGGGGGTGACGCGCAGCGCGGGCCGGACCTCGGCCAGGTAGCGGCGCATGTCCGCGACCGAGCGCGGCACGTCGTCCCGGGACAGGCCCACGTAGGTGGCGGTGACCGACTGCTCGTCGAAGTAGCGGTCGAGTTCGGCGGGGGTGAGGGGCACCCCGGCGCGCACCGCGGTCTCCAGGTAGGACGTCACCTCGGCGCAGTGCACCCACACCAGCAGGTCGTGCTCGTCGACGCGGTGGCGGCGGCCGGTGGCGGGGTCGGTGAACGACAGCGCCCGGTGTACCCGGCGGATGTGCCCGCCCAGCCGGTCCGCCTCCTCCGGGGAGCCGTAGGTGGTGACGGCGACGAAGTGGGCGGTGCGCAGCAGCCGCCCGGTGGGGTCGCTGCGAAAGTCCGACCGCTGCCACACGCCCTGCATCGCCACCGGGTGCAGGGCCTGCAACATGAGGGCGCGCACACCCGCCACCCACATGGCGCGGTCCAGGTGGACCTCCCAGGTGACGCTCTCGGGCGCGGCGACGGTCGGTCTCATCGGCTCTCCTCCAGGGCTGCGCGGGGGGTTTCGCACCTGGGCCGGGGCCCGGGACTCTGCTCGTACGACCCCACGATACGTCGGCCCCCGCGGCGCCCTCCGGCGCCCCGGCCGCTGGGGCCCGCCCCGGACCCATTGTCGAGAAAGCACTGATTCTTGGCGTACGAACGGTCCGGTCAGGGCGCAACCTGTGGTTAGTGGGACGTTCTCGGGCCCGACCCTCGGCAGTACGTCCCCGCCTTTCCCTTCGTTCGAATGTGGAGTGGGACATGTCCGCGCAGAACCAGGTTCGCTTCGATGCCGAGACGTACCGCCGTGCCGTCGAGGCAACGGACGCCGACACCCTGATCGCGATGTTCAAGGACGACGCCGAAATGGAGATGTTCGACAAGCGCACCCCGCCGGGCTCCCCCGCGGTGCTGCACGGCAAGGAGGCCATCGCCCCGGTCGTGCGTGAGCTGTGTGAGCGGGACATGACGCACGAGGTGCTCCAGGTCGCCGTGGACGGCGACCACGTCGCCTACACCGAGCGGTGCGTCTACCCCGACGGCGCCATGGTCATGAGCAGCACCATGCTGGACCTGAGCGACGGCGCCATCGCCCACCAGGCCACCGTGCAGGCGTGGGACGAGGAGGCGCACGAGCAGATCGAGGTGGTCGACTTCGACGCCGCCGACATGCAGCAGTCGTTCGACCACGGGCACGCGGAGATCGCGCGGCTGGCCGGCCACAACGTCACCAGGCTCACCCTGGAGCCGGGGTGGCGCTGGTCGGAGCACCGGCGCGAGGAGGCCGGCACGGAACTGTGCATGCTCACCCACAGCGCCATGGTCCTGTCCGGCACCCTGAGGTTGCAGATGGCGGACGGCACCGAGAAGGACGTGACCGCCGGCCGGATCGCGTTCGTCCCGCCCGGGCACGACGCCTGGGTGGTCGGCGACGAGACCGTCGTGGCGATCGACTGGACCGGCAACGACCGATCCGGGCAGGCGTAGGGCCCCGGCGGTGGACCGCCGGGGCCGTGCGCCTGCCGTGCGGGTCGGCCGCCGACCGGGGACCGGTCAGTTGCCGCGCAGGTAGGCCAGGACGGCCTGGACGCGGCGGTGCACGTCCTCGTCGGGCGGCAGGTCGAGCTTGGCGAGGATGTTGCCCACGTGCTTGCCGACGGCGGCGTCGCTGACCGTCAGCCGGCGGGCGATCGCGCCGTTGGAGTGCCCCTCGGCCATCAGCGCCAGGACCTCGTGCTCGCGCGGGGTGAGGCGCTCCAGCGGGTCGGAGCGGCGGCGCAACAGCTGGCGGACCACCTCGGGGTCGACGAACGTGGCGCCCTCCACCACCCGGCGCAGCACCGACGCGAACTCGCGCACGTCGCCCACCCGCTGCTTGAGCAGGTAGCCCACGCCGTGGCCCTGCCCGGAGTCGAGCAGGTCGGAGGCGTAGCTGAGCTCGACGTACTGGCTGAGCGCCACCACCGCCAGGTCGGCGTTGCGGCGGCGCAGCTCGACGGCGGCGCGCAGCCCCTCGTCGGTGAAGTCCGGGGGCATGCGGATGTCGGTGACGACCAGGCCGGGCCGGTGCTCGTCCACGGCCTCGATCAGGGCGTCGCCGTCGCCGACGGCGGCCACCACCGGGAACCCGAAGCGTTCCAGGACGCCCACCAGACCCTCCCGCAGCAGCACGCCGTCCTCCGCGAGCACGGTGGGGACGGGCGTCACCTCGGGTCCGTCCGGTCGATCGTGCACGGCAGCTCCACTCGGATACGGGTCGGACCCCCCTGGGGGCTGGACAGGTCCATTGTGCCGCCCATGACCGCGACGCGGTCGCGCATCCCGGTCAGGCCGCTGCCCCGCACCGGGTCGGCGCCGCCGGGCCCGTAGTCGGTGACCTCCACCACCAGGGTGTCGCCGTGGGCACCGGGCGCCAGGAAGGCGTGCACGGTGGCGGCGTTGGCCTCGGTGTGCTTGTAGACGTTGGTGAGCGCCTCGGCGACCACGAAGTAGGCGGTGCCCTCCACATGGGAGGGGGGCCTGCGGGGAAGGTCCGCCTGGACGGTGACCGGGACGGGCGAATGGTCGGCGAGTTCGGCCAGGGCGGCGGGCAGGCCGCGGTCGGTCAGGACGCGCGGGTGGATACCGCGGACGAGTTCACGCAGTTCGGTGATGAGCTCGTCGGCCTTGCGCTGGGCGGCGGCCAGGCGGCGGTCGGCCTCCGAGTTCTCGTCGACGTCCAGCCGGGCCATGCCCAGGTCCATGTTCAGGGCCACCAGGCGCTGCTGGGCCCCGTCGTGCAGGTCGCGTTCGATGCGGCGGCGCTCGTACTCGAAGGCGTCGACGAGGCGGGCCCGGGAGTGGGTGACCTCGGTGAGCTCGGCGCGCAGCTCCTCCTTGGGCGGGCCGACCAGCAGGGCGCGGGCCAGGGAGCCGTGCCCGTAGGAGGTGACGCCGCACAGGTACACGGCGGCCAGGAGGGTGACCGGGGAGAGCAGGGTCAGGGGCAGCGCCTCCTCGGTGGTGGTGGCGGCGAGGGGGCCCAGGCTGATCTGGGCGCCTGGGACGTCCTCGACCAGGAACGGCCCCATCAGCAGGACGAGGGTGAAACTCACCAGGGTTCCCATCACCACGATGATCAGGAAGGTGAGGGGCAGGAGCAGGAACAGGTAGACGACCTCGCGCCAGGTGGCGGCCTCGGTGTAGCGGACCCTGATCCACCCCCACAGCCCGGGCGGGGGGACGCGGTGGCCGCTCTCGGCGGGGCGGGGCGAGACCAGGCGCAGCCGTCGGCGTTCCACGGCGGCCAGCGGCAGGGAGAGCAGCGGGCCGAAGCACACGATCAGGATCAGGCCGACCAGCAGGACGAGCACCAGCTGGGACGGGTCGCCGACGGTACCGATGGGTGGTTCGAGCAGGGCGATGGCCACTGCGGTCCAGGGCATGTACAGCGGGGTGGCGACCATCATGGTGATGAGGCCGATCACCACCGTGGTGGCCGTGTAGGCGATCGCCCTCAGCGACCAGCGGGAGACGAGGAAGCCCGGTCGGGCCATCGCCCGGAGGAGGTCGGCGGATGCGCCCGGGGTGCGCTGCCGTACGGTGCCTGTGGTCATGTCTCCACGGTAGGAGGCCGGGTCGTCCCGGGGAATCCGCCCGGCCACCGGGTCCGGGGTAGGGCCTCCCCCACCCTCACGGCACCGGGCGGGAAGGACGCCTGACGCGACGACCTCGTCCACGACCTCCCCACCCTCACGGCACCGGGCGGGAGGGGCGCCTGAGCGCGGGCGTGCCTGCTCAGGACGGTAGGGTGAACGAACGTGAGCGCGAAACCCGTTATCCCCGATGTCCTGGCCGCCCGGTACGCCTCGGCGGAGCTGACCCGGCTGTGGTCCCCGGAGTACAAGGTGGTCGCCGAGCGGCGGCTGTGGCTGGCCGTCCTGCGGGCGCAGGCGCGTCTGGGCGTGGACGTCCCCGACGGCGTGGTGGCCGACTACGAGAAGGTCCTGGAGCAGGTGGACCTGGAGTCCATCGCAGCCCGTGAGCGGGTCACCCGCCACGACGTCAAGGCGCGGATCGAGGAGTTCAACGCCCTGGCCGGGCACGAGCACGTGCACAAGGGCATGACCTCGCGCGACCTCACTGAGAACGTCGAGCAGTTGCAGGTCCGCGACAGTCTGCTGCTGGTGCGCGACCGCACGGTGGCGCTGCTGGCGCGGCTGGGCCGCCTGGCCGCCGAGCACGAGACGACGGTGATGGCCGGCCGGTCGCACAACGTGGCGGCGCAGGCCACCACGCTGGGCAAGCGGTTCGCGTCGATCGCCGACGAGGTGCTGGTGGCGTTCGGTCGGCTGGAGGAGCTGATCACCCGCTACCCGCTGCGCGGCATCAAGGGCCCGGTGGGCACCGCCCAGGACATGCTGGACCTGCTGGGCGGTGACCGGGCGGCCCTGGCGCAGCTGGAGGACGAGGTGGCCGCCCACCTGGGGTTCACCCACCGGTTCACCAGCGTGGGCCAGGTGTACCCGCGGTCGCTGGACTTCGAGGTGCTGACGGCGCTGGTGCAGCTGGCGTCGGGCCCGTCGTCGCTGGCCAAGACGATCCGGCTGATGGCCGGGCACGAGCTGGTCACCGAGGGCTTCGCCGAGGGCCAGGTGGGCTCCTCCGCGATGCCGCACAAGATGAACACGCGCTCCTGCGAGCGGGTCAACGGGCTGGCGGTGATCCTGCGCGGGTACGCGTCCATGGCCGGCGAGCTGGCCGGCGACCAGTGGAACGAGGGCGACGTGTCGTGCTCGGTGGTGCGCCGGGTGGCGCTGCCGGACGCGTTCTTCGCCTTCGACGGCCTAGTCGAGACGATGCTGACGGTGCTGGACGAGTTCGGCGCCTTCCCCGCGGTGATCTCGGCGGAACTGGACCGGTACCTGCCGTTCCTGGCGACCACCAAGATGCTGATGGCCGCGGTGCGCGAGGGCGTGGGCCGGGAGACGGCGCACGAGCTGATCAAGGAGCACGCCGTGGGCTCGGCGCTGGCGATGCGCCAGGACGGTGTGGGCAACCGGCTGCTGGAGCGGCTGGGCGGGGACGAGCGGTTCCCGCTGGACCGGACGGCGCTGGACGCGCTGCTCGCGGACCGGATCACGTTCACGGGAGCGGCGGCCGACCAGGTCGGCGCGGTGGTGGGGCGGATCGACGCGATCGTGACGCTGCACCCGGAGGCGGCGGCGTACACACCGGGGTCCATCCTCTAGCGCCCTCCTCTCTTTCTCTGCCCTCGTGTGCGGGGCCCGGGGCCGGTGGCCCCGGGCCCCGTTCCCTATGGCGCAGTTCACTCCCACGAACACTGGGTTCGAAAGTTAACACCTATTACGGTTGTGGAGTCGGCGTTCCGCACCCCCTGGAGGTTCCGTTGACCGACCCCGACTCCTTCGGCACCGCCCTGTGGACCCTGCTGCTGATCACCGGGATGGTCCTGGCCTTCGGCACGGCCGCCCTCAGCGACATGGCGCTGCGCCGCCGCGAGGACCGCGAGGCGCGGGCCCGCCGCGAGGCCGCCGACCGGGAGCGCCCCGGCACCGTCGCCTGACCGGCCTCGCCGGGGGACCGGGCGTACCGGGCCCCCGAGGACGCAACCGGGGTCGGTGCGGCCCGCCGCCGTCCGGCCCCCACCGCACACCCCGGGCCGACCCGTGCGCCGCTGCGGCCCCCTCCGCTGCGGCGGCGTCGGGGCGGAGCGGTATGCCGGGACCTCCCGGGCGCGTCGACCTCTGCCCCCTCTCCTGTCGGCTCAGCGGTGCTCGGCGATGATCCGGGAGAACAGGTCCGGGTCGACGTTGCCGCCGGAGACCACCGCGACCGTGGCCTCCGGCCTGCCCGGCTCCGCGGGCACCCGCCCGGCCAGGATCGCCGCCGCGGCCAGCGCCCCGCTGGGTTCGGCCACCACCCGCGCCCCCAGGGCCAGGTGCGCGACCGCCCGGGCGATCTCGTCCTCGGTGACGGTGACGATCGCGTCCAGCCGGCGGCGCAGGTGCTCGAAGGTGAGGTCGGACAGGCACACCCGCACCCCGTCGGCCATGGTGCGGTGGGTGCGCTCGGGCTCCCAGAAGATCCGGCGGCCCCGTTCCAGGCTCTCGGCGGCGTCGGCGGCCAGCTCTGGCTCGACTCCGACGACCCGTATCCGGCGCGGGTGGACGGTCCGGGCCGCCGTGGCCACCCCCGAGGCCAGCCCGCCCCCGCCGACCGGGACGACGATCGTGGTCACCTCCGGTGACTGCTCCAGGATCTCCAGGCCCACCGTGCCCTGGCCGGCGATGACGGCCGGGGCGTCGAACGGCGGGATCAGGGCCGACAGCTCGGCACGCGACATCTCCTCGGCGACCTCGGCGCGCCGCTCCGGTGGGACGAGGACCACCCGGGCGCCGCGGTCCCGCATCCGGTCCACCTTGACCTTGGGTGCGTCGTCGGGGACGACCACCGTGCAGGGAACGCCCATCCGGGCGGCGGCGTAGGCCAGGGCCTGGCCGTGGTTGCCGGAGGAGTGGGTGATGACTCCGCGGGCGCGCTGGGCGGGGGTGAGCAGGGCGACGGCGTTGGTGGCGCCGCGCAGTTTGAAGGCGCCGGTGGGCTGTAGGCTCTCGGGTTTGACGAGGAACGGCGGGCCCTGGGGCGGTCCGGCGGTCAGGGGGGTGCGCACGACCGAGCCCTGGAGACGGGCGGCCGCGGCGCGGATGTCGTCTGCTGAGACCAGTTCCATGTCCGGGGTATGCCCCCGCCCCGGCCGCCCTCACAGGCCCGCGGCTCCCTGTGGATAATCGGTGGTGATGCGCACCGAATGGACTCCTCACGACCTGCCCGGCCGGGCCTTCTACCGGATGATGACCGCGGTGGTGGTGCCGCGGCCGATCGCCTGGGTCTCCACCACCTCCGCCGACGGCGTGGACAACCTCGCCCCGCACTCCTTCTTCAGCATCGCCTGCGCCGATCCGGCGATCGTGCAGTTCACCTCCGTCGGACGCAAGGACTCCCTGCGCAACGCGGAGGCCACCGGCGAGTTCGTCGTGAACCTGGCGTCCGAGCCGCTGTGGAAGGAGGTCAACGCCTCCGGGACCGCGTACCCGCCCGAGGTGGACGAGTTCGAGGCGCTGGGGATCGAGCGCGAGGCGAGCGCGGCGGTGCGCCCGCCCCGGGTCGCGGCCTCCCCGGTGGCGCTGGAGTGCGCGCTGCACTCGACGGTGGGGTTCGGCACCTCCACGGTGGTGTTCGGCCGGGTGGTGCATGTGGCGGTGGACGCCGACGCGCTGGGCGCGGACGGCCTGCCCGAGGTGGAGCGGCTGCGGCCGCTGGCGCGCCTGGGCCGCAACGAGTGGTCCACCCTGGGCGAGGTGCGCGCGGTCGACCGCGTCCCCTACACCCCCTGAGCCGTCCGTTCGCCGGGGTCCCCGGGCGCGGACCCGGTGGTCGGCGCGCCCGGGGACGGAACGGACGTCAGGATTCGCAGGTCAGGGCCGGGGCCTGCGGGCTCCCCTCGCTGGAGCCGGTGAAGCCGAACGTGGTCGACTGCCCGGAGGCGAGCGTGCCGTTGTAGGAGAGGTGCGCGGCGGTGACGTCCGCGCCGTCGGCGGTCACCTCGGCGTTCCACGCGTGGACGACGTGCTGCCCGGGGGCGTGGGTCCAGCGCACCGTCCACCCGGTCAGGTCCTCGGTGGCGGTGACGGTCACGTCGGCCCGGAAGCCGCCCGACCATTCCTGGACGATGACGTACTCGGCCTCGCAGCCCCCGCCGGGCTCCTGGGTCGGCTCCTCGGTGGGTTCCTCGGTCGGTTCCTCGGTGGGCTCCCCGTCACCGTAGACGGGCGCCTCCACGGAGGTCTCGGCGATGCCGTCGGGCCCGTTGAAGAGCCGCTCGCCCCAGGGGGTGAGCCGGTCGGCGTCGAAGTCCTCCACCAGGTCGAGGTACTCCACGCCCCCGCCGTTGCCGCTCCACGACCAGCCGAGGTAGCCCAGCCCGAGCCGGCGGGTGTGGGACAGGATGGCGTCCTCGTCGGGGTTCCCGTCGCTGTGGTCGTGGCCGAACTCGCCGACGATCAGCGGCAGCCCGGCGTCGACGAAGTGCTCCAGGTAGGAGACCACCGTGGACTCCTGGGCGTAGACGCCGTACATGTGGATCGAGAAGAGCGTGTTGGCCTCCGGGTCGGCGGCGAAGACCGACGCGGCGTCGTCGCGCATGGTGTGCGACCAGTCCTGGCCCCAGTTGGGGGCGTCCGCGACCAGGGTGTGGTGGAAACCGGCGTCCCTCAGCCTGGCGATCGCCGCCGAGGTGTCGGACGCCCAGTCCGCCACGGTCGCCTGGTCGTTGCCGTAGGGCTCGTTGCCGATGTTGACGAGGACGTGGTCCTCCTCGCCGTGCAGGGCGTCCTGGACGCGCAGCCAGTAGTCGACGGCCTGGTCGAGGGTGGCCGCTCCGGCCTGTTCCCCGTAACCGGTGGTGTCGTGCACCTCCAGGACGCAGATGAGCCGCCGGGCCTTGCACTCGGCGACCACGGCGGACACGTCGGCGGTGCCGTTCTCCGTCCACCGGTCGCCGCTGCTGAGCACGACGCGGACGGTGTTGGCGCCGAGGTCCTTGATGTCGGCGAGGGAGCCGGTCTCCTGCGGGTACCAGGTGTGGGCGTGGTTGACGCCCCGCATCACGAAGTCGTTGCCGGCCGCGTCGACGAGGCGGCCGTTCTCGATCCGGAAGCCGGTGTCGGCCTCGCCGGAGGCGGTGAGGTGCACCCCGGGGGGCGCGGCGGGAACGGCCCACGCGAAGGCGAGGGCGGCGATCCCGATCAGGGCCACGAGGGCCACGGACAGACGTTGGACCATGGGGGGTTTCTCCTCAGAGACGAAGGACAACGTTGTCTTCTTGTGGCAAGCCTTCCCGAAAATCCAGAGGAAAGGGGACACGACACCGTGAGACAACGTTGTCATCTCACACGGAAGGGTCCGGCGGATGAGCGGGCGGCACCGGAGGGGTCCGGCATCGACACCACCGCCCGGGTGCGGCCCGGGCCGCACCCGTCGGACGCGGAGCACCCCCTACGGGAGCGCTCCCATGACCGATGGGGAGAAGTTAACACCGGCGACGCCACCGCGCAATGGTCGGGAAACCGACACTTCGGGGGACCGGGTACCGCCCCCGGTCGCCCCGGGACACGCGGGAACCGTGTCGCCGCAGGCGACCGGGGTGGGCTCGGCCGCCCGGCCCACCGCACGGATCAGACGGCGAGGGGCTCGCGGGTCGCGGGCATGAGGGACAGGGCGGGCAGGATCGGCGCGGGGTCGCCGGTCCAGTCCATGGCGGCGATCTGGCCGGGGGTGCGCCGCCCCATGAGGGCGCGGTAGAGCTCGAAGGCCGTGCCCCGCCAGTGCGGTCCGCCGTCCGCGCCCAGGGTCCAGGAGCGGTCGGCGTCGACGGCGGTGACGGTCGGCCCGGGCGCCTGCTCGGGCCAGGCGCGGCCCAGGCCGGTGAGGGCGAAGTCGAGCAGGGTGTCGGCGTGCTCGGTGACGGGGTCCAGGCCCAGGGCGCCGCGGATGTCGTTCTCGTGGGTCCACACGTCCACCACCGGCAGGCGGTAGCGCAGCCGGGTCTCGGTCCCCAGCAGGTCCAGCAGGGCGGGGGTGCCCGCGCGCCACTCGTCGCAGACCTGCGCGATGCCCCGGCCGGCCCGCTCCGCGACCTGGCGGGCGGTGACCTCGTCGGAGGCGGGCGGGGTGACGGTTCCGGCGACCACGTCGGCGCACAGTCCGGCCAGGTGGGCATAGGTCTGGTGGACGGTCCAGTCGGGGCAGGCGGGGACGGTGGTGTCCAGGGCGGCGGCGTCGAGACCGCCGGCCAGGGCGATCAGTCGCTCCTGGACCTCGCTGTAGATGCGCACGGAATCCATGCGCGCCACCTTACCGAACACCGTTCGGATGCGATGCCCCGGAGGCCCGCTGCGAAAAACCACTGACTCGTGCAGATAATGAGCAATACAGGTACTCTGGATCGGGTGAACGACGACACCGCCGACCGCATCACCCGCCTGCTGCCGCCCTGGATGAGCGCCGTCGACGCGATCAACGCCGCCGTCGCCGCCCGTGCCGGCATCGGGGAGTCCGACCTGGCCTGCCTGCACGAGATCGTGGTGGACGGCCCACTGCCCGCCGGGGAGCTGGCACGGCGCCTGCGACTGACCACCGGGGCGATCACCCGGATGGTCGACCGGCTCGCCGCCGACGGGCACGTGCACCGGCTGCGCGACGACGCCGACCGCCGCCGGGTCCTGGTGGCCGCCGCCCCCGGCGTCCGGGAACGGATGACCGCCCACTACGCCCGGCTCGACCGGGCCACCCGGGGGGTGCTGGACGGGTTCTCCGAGGAGGAGGGCCGGGCGATCGCCCGGTTCTTCGAGGAGAGCCTGCGGGCCGTGCACGCCCTGGCCGAGGAGGACGTGTGAGCGCTGGCCTCCAGTTGACCTATCTGCCCGATCACGCCTGCTGGTTCTTCTGGCGGCCCGACGGATCCCCCGTCCGGTCGCCGCTGCCCGGCGCCGCGGCGACCGCGACGCTGGCCGTGCCCGACGGCGACCGGACCGCCGCCCGCGAGGTCGACGGTGTGGAGGTGGCCGTGGACACCGGTTGGGAGTGGCTCGCCGGTCGGGCCCCCTCCCCCGGCGACAGCGGCGCGCTGGCCGCCTGGACCCGCGGCGTCCGCGCACCCGGACCGCTGCCCCCGGCCGCGCACTGCGCGGTGACCGCCGACGGCGGCCACATCCGCTCGGCCCTCGCCACCCTGCGCCTGCTGGACCGCGACCGCCGCGTCCTGGAGGAGCTGGCGGGCTTCGACGGACGGCTGCGCGGCTACCAGCTGGCGGGGGTGCGGTGGCTGCGCGCCCGCCCCGGCGCGATCCTGGCCGACGACATGGGCCTGGGCAAGACGGTGCAGGCGCTGGCGCTGATGCTGCTGTACCCCGACCGGCCGCACCTGGTGGTGTGCCCGACCTCGGTGACCGCGAACTGGGAGCGCGAGGCCGCCCGGTACGCCCCGGACCTGGCCGTCACCGACGGCCCGCCCGGGCCCGGCACGCTCACGGTCGTCTCCTACACGCGGCTGCGGCTGGACTCCGACCGGTACGACCGCGACTGGGGTGTGGCGGTGCTGGACGAGGCCCAGCAGATCAAGAACCCGCGCACCCTGGCCCACCGGGCCGCACGGCGGCTGCGCGCCGACCACCGGGTCGCGATGACCGGCACCCCGGTGGAGAACGGGCTGTCCGACCTGTGGGCGCTGGCCGAGGTCGTGGCACCGGGGCGGCTGGGGACCCGGCGGGCCTTCCACGACCGGTTCGTGGCGCCGATCTCCCGGCGCGGTTCGGCCGCGGCCGCCGCCCGCCTGGCCGCGCGCACCCGCGACCTGGTGCTGCGCCGCACCAAGGCGGAGGTCGCCGCCGAGCTTCCCGCCCGCGAGCACGTCGACCTGCCGTGCCCGCTGACCGAGGAGCAGCAGTGCATGTACGGACACGCCCTCGACGAGGCGTTCGGTCGCGGGTTCGGGTCCGGTGCGACGCGCCGCGGAAACGTGCTGGCGCTGCTGACGCGGCTGGGGCAGATCTGCAACCACCCCGTCCAGGCGGGCTCACAGGGGCCGCTGGCCGGGCGGTCGGGCAAACTCGACCGGCTCACCGACATGCTCGGAGAGGCCGTGGCCGCCGGGACGGGCTGCCTGGTCTTCACCCGGTACACCGCCATGGGGCGGCTCATCGTGTCCCACCTGGCCGACGCGCTCGGGATCGGAGCGCCGTTCCTGCACGGGGGGCTGACCTCGGGGGCTCGGGACCGGATCGTGCGGGACTACCAGGAGGGGAAGGGGTCGGGGGTGTTGGTGCTGTCGCTGCGGGCGGCCGGGTTCGGGATCACCCTGACCCGGGCGACGACGGTGGTCCACTACGACCGGTGGTGGAACCCCGCGGTGGAGGACCAGGCGTCGGACCGGGTGCACCGCATCGGCCAGGACCGGCCGGTGACCGTGTACGCACTGCGCGCTGCGGGCACCCTGGAGGACCGGATCGCCGCCGTGCACGGGCACAAGCGCGGGCTGGCGGGGGCGCTCACCCGGGGCGGGGAGGCCGAGCTGCTGACACTGCCCGATGCGGAGTTGTACGAGGTGCTGCGGCCGGGAGGGCGGCGATGACGCGCGAGTTCGGGGTGACGGCGTTCGGCCGGGCGTGGCTGCGGCGGATCGAGCCGGTCACTGTGACGGGGGTGGACCGCGACCTGGTGCGGGCGCGGTCGCTGGCCCGCCGGGGCGTGGGCGACCCGGTGGTCGACGGGAGCCGGGTTCGGGCGACGGTCACCGAGCGGGGACGCGAGCACGCGGTCGCGCTGGCGGTCCCGGCGTGGGACGCCCGGGAGCGAGCACTGGCCGACCGGGCGCTGGCGGGACACGACCCGGGCGATCCGTCCGACGAGGCGGCCGCGGCGCTGGCCGCGGCGGGGGTGGGGATCGCCCCAGACCCGGCGGAGCTGGCCCCGGGCTCCGAGGTGAGGCGGGCGCACCTGCTGGCGGTGTGCTACCGGCTGGTGCGGTGCATCGACGAGGACCCGCGGCTGGCGATCGCACTGCGGGCGCCGGACGGCCGGGGGCCGCGGGACCCGGACCTGATCCCGCTGGCGGAGGTGGGCACTGCCGGCTTCTACGGCTGAACCGGGGCTCGAATATCACCGGCGCCGGGCGGGCCCGTCCCGTGTCGGCGCGATGCGGGATCCTCGCGGCCGGAGGGACGGTCCGCAGGGGACGCCCCGGCACCCCGGACCGGAGCGCCGACCGGAAGGGTGGCTTCCGGGGGTCGGTTCCAGGCCTCGTCGGGCAGGAGCCACGGCCCGTCGCCCGGTTCCTCGGCGACGGCCGCCGCCAGGACGCGGGCGGTCTCCCAGCGGGCCGAGGCGTGTACGGCGGCGGGCGCCCACTCGTCCCCGGCCATGGCGTTGAAGACCGCGACCAGGGCGGACAGGTTCCGGCGCACCCCCTCCGGGAAGACGTCCGTCCGCGTCGCGGCGTAGCCGTGGAAGTCGTCGATCCGGAGGGCGATCTCGTCGACGGCGAATCCGGTGCGCCGCACCCACGCGAGTCGGCGCTCGGTGTCCCAGGAAGCGGTCTCAACGGCCTCACGCAGGTAGCAGAGGTGGGAAGGGGTCAAGGACACGGGGGCAGGGTAGCGGGTTCGGGCGCGGGACGGCCCCGGCCGGGGTTCCCGGTCCGGGGCCGTGCGGGTGGGCGGGTCAGGTGCCCAGGCCGGACATCAGGTCGGCGAAGGCGACCGGCTCGTCGTAGGGGTCCTCCGCGCGCTGCTCGTGGTCGGCGGCCAGCAGGGCGAGTTGGCGGCCCGCCCGCTCGATGCGCTCGTTGAGCTCGCGGGCGCCCTCCTCGCCCGATCCCCAGTCCTCCGAGGCCGCGTAGACACCGGTCGGGACGACCAGTGCGCGGGCGTAGGAGAACATCGGCCGTAGGGCGTGCTCCAGGACCAGCGAGTGGCGCGGGCTGCCGCCGGTGGCGCCGACGAGCACCGGGACCGAGTCCAGCGCGCCCTGTTCCACCACGTCGAAGAACGACTTGAACAGTCCGCTGTAGGAGGCGTTGAACACCGGGGTCACCGCGATGATCCCGTCGGCCTCGGCCACGTCGGACAGCACGCCCGGCAGTTCGCCGGTGGGCACCTGGGTGACCATGGCGTTCATGACGTCGTGGGCGAGTTCGCGCAGTTCCACCGTGCGCACCTGCGCCCGGATCCCCCGGTCCCCCAGGGCCCGCTCGGTGGCGGCGGTGAGCCGGTCGGCGAGCAGCCGGGAGGACGACGGGGTGCTCAGCCCCGCCGAGACGGTGACGATGCGGCGGACGGTCATTCCCGGACCTCCGTGTTCTCCTCGTTGTGGTCCCCGGCCCGCTTCGCGGCGAGCATCGAGGCGTGGGTGGGCGCGTCGGGGACGTGTGCGGGACGGTTGGCGGCGAACTCCTTGCGCAGCACCGGCACGACCTCCTCGCCCAGCAGGTCCAGCTGCTCCAGGACGGTCTTGAGCGGCAGGCCCGCGTGGTCCATGAGGAAGAGCTGGCGCTGGTAGTCGCCGAACATCTCGCGGAAGGTCAGGGTGCGGTCGATGACCTGCTGCGGGCTGCCGACGGTCAGCGGCGTCTCGCGGGTGAACTCCTCCAGGGAGGGGCCGCCGCCGTAGACGGGCGCGTGGTCGAAGTAGGGCCGGAACTCCCTGACCGCGTCCTGGGAGTTCTTGCGCATGAACACCTGCCCGCCCAGGCCGACGATCGCCTGGTCGGCCTTGCCGTGGCCGTAGTGCTCGTAGCGGCGGCGGTACAGCGCGATGAGCTTCTTGGTGTGGGTGGCCGGCCAGAAGATGTTGTTGTGGAAGAAGCCGTCGCCGTAGTAGGCGGCCTGCTCGGCGATCTCCGGGCTGCGGATGGAGCCGTGCCACACGAACGGCGGGACGCCGTCGAGCGGGCGCGGGGTGGCGGTGAAGCCCTGCAACGGTGTGCGGAACTTTCCCTCCCAGTTCACGACGTCCTCGCGCCAGAGGCGGTGCAGCAGGTTGTAGTGCTCCAGGGCCATGGGGATGCCCTCGCGGATGTCGTAGCCGAACCAGGGGTAGACCGGGCCGGTGTTGCCGCGGCCCATCATCAGGTCCACCCGGCCGTCGGCGATGTGCTGGAGGAAGGCGTAGTCCTCGGCGATCTTCACCGGGTCGTTGGTGGTGATGAGGGTGGTCGCGGTGGACAGGACGATCCGGTCCGTCCTGGCGGCGATGTAACCGAGCATGGTGGTCGGCGAGGACGGCACGAACGGCGGGTTGTGGTGCTCGCCGGTCGCGAAGACGTCCAGTCCGACCTCTTCGGCCTTGAGCGCGATCTCGATCATGGCCTTGATGCGCTCGTGCTCGGTCGGTGTCCGTCCGGTGGTGGGGTCGGTGGTCACGTCGCCGACCGAGAAGATTCCGAACTGCATGGCCCGCTCCTGAATTGGCTTTCCAAGAAGTAGTTTCCCGAGAAACTATCATGCTCGAACGGCGGCCGCCCTCCCGCTATTCCCGGAGGCTCCCCCTGGGCCGGACTCTGTTCATCCACAGGCACGCTCCGTATCCGCAGAATGTCATCCGAACCTGCTATCCCTGGTAAAGCCGACACCATCCCGGTCACCCGGAGTCATGGACGGCCGGACACGAGGACGTCGAACACACCGGAAGGAGAAGGGCGCCCCCTCGACACCGCGCCCGAAACCACATGTCCGTCACCCTCGATCCCCGGCGGCTCCCCCACCACCGACCCGACGACCACGAGCGCGCCGACGCCGCGCGCCCCGACGGCCCCCGTCAGCCGGTGGTCCTGGCCGACGCACTGGCCGACGTCGTCACCGCGCTGAGCAGCCTGGACCCCGACCTGGCCCCCAGACCCCGCCTCGGCGAGGCCTGACCGCGCACACACCGGCGGCCGTATCGACGGTGTCGATACGGCCGTGCGGACGGCGCCCCCACCGGAGCGCCGCGCCGCCGTTCCGTGCGCCCTGGAACCGGTCGGCGGCCCGGACCGGTCAGGTACGGGCACGTGTCGATCCCGGCGCCGACCCACGCCGGCGGGCGGGCCGCCGGCTTCGGTGACACGGGCGCGGACGCTCCGGCCGCCACACCGACGCGGCCCGGCCGCCGGAGCGGTTCGGCGCCTTCCCGGACCCCCGGTGGGGGTCGGGCCCGTCACCCGCGTGCGAGCCCGGCGGAGGCCGCGGCCGGGCGGCGCAGGCTCGCGAGGGCGAGTCTGCGCCGCCCGCGGTCCAGGACGGACGGGGCGGGCAGCCCCCGCAGATAGCGGCTCTCGTCCGTCTCCGCACCGGGTGCGGGGGCCTGCGGGCCGGGCGTCATGGCGGTTCGCGTACCGTTCTGCGTGGTCATGGCCACCGTTCTCCTTATGTCCTCATGCCTTCGGGCGGTCGGCGGCCCGCCCCGGGACGGGCCCTCATCTGCTCCAACGGCGGTGCGGGCGGACCATGACGCCGAAATCAGCAGAATCTCCCCCGGCCCCGTCACCGGTCCCCGCTCGGCTCCGCGGCCAGGCCGGGAGAAGGCGGGGGTGGCGGAGGACACCGGTTACCGTCCGCGGTCCGGGGACCGGCTAGTGCGCGACCCCGCCCTCGTCGTGGCGCAGGCCCTCGGGGTGTTCGGGCAGGAACGACAGCACCAGGCGGATCGGCCCCACCAGGTGGGCGTTGAACTCCGCCAGCTCCTCGGCCGGCACCCACAGCTCCAGGATCGTGCGCCCGCCCGCCTGTTGCACCGGGTAGCGGGCGGCGAAGTCCGCGTCCACGTCGAACCGGGTCACGTACCCCGCCCCAGACCGGGGCAGGTTCCACTCGCGGGCGATGCGCGCGGCGTAGTCCTCGTTGAGGACCGGGTAGAAGATCGGCTGGTCCGGCAGGCGCGGCGGCCACTCCCGCCACCCCGACGCCCGCACCAGGGCCAGCTCCTCCGGTCCCGTCGGACGCCACAGCGTCATGGCCCCGGCCACACCGATCATCCCCCTCGTCGCCTGTGCGGGGATTTCGTACCCCGCGCGACCGGCAGCTTAGGGATTCCGTGGCCGGGTCCGCACCCGGTTTTTACCGCACGGGGTGAAAATCCTCGGAACCACGGGGAACACCGTAGCTGTACGAAGCGTTCTCACAGGTGAAGCGCCCCGAACCCCGGACCTCCAAGCCCCGCAGACCCCGATCCCGCCACTCACTGCCCAGGTCCCGAGGGCGTCGCACCACACATCACAGACCATGCGCGAACGTGCGCGTCGTGTCGGTAATGGGGGTTTCCGACACGAATTCATCGCCGCGTTCGCCTTCCCAGCGGCCGGACCGCACTCAGTGCTTCTGGCCGCGCCCGCCGGGCCCGTGTTGGGGGACACGGGCCCGGCCTGTGTCCGGGGTCCGCCGCCACCGCGCGGCGGGCCCCGGACCCTTTTCAAGGGCGCTCGTGATAGTCGATCAGGGTCCTGGGCTCGAACTCCACCTCGGAGAAGGAGAAGTCCTCGGTGGACTCGGCGATGACGGCGGCCGGCTGGCAGGGGGAGAGGTAGAAGGTGCGCCCGTCGGGGGTCCCCCCGATGTCGCGGCGGAAGAGGGCGCAGGACATCCGGTCGTCGATCATCCAGGTGGTACCGCCGGTCCCGCTGTAGCCGCCCAGCGCCTCGGTGCGCGCCGGGTCCGCGTTCTGGCCGTAGAACTCGGAGTCGTTCATCATCTGCGACACCTCCATCGCGTAGTCGCAGTCGATCTCCCAGCCGCTGGCCTGGACGTCCCATTCCCGGCCCGCCATGGACACGGTCCCGCACACGGGCGCGTGGACCGCCGCCCACCCGAACCCGTCGCCGGCGGACGTGACCTGCGGGTCCCGCACCTCGACCGGCCCGCCGACGGCGGTGAAGTCGACGCGCACCTCCCAGTCGTCGGTGGTGTAATCGGCCCGCACCGGGGCTCCGCCGCCGCCGACCTCCACCCGGGCGGACGCCTCCTCCTCGGTGAGGACGCCCCCGTCCAGGACCCCGAGCACGGTCGTCCCCGAGTACACGCCGTCCGCCCGGTCGACCCGCCCGGATGCGGCCAGGGCCCGCAGCGGGGCGGTCACCAGAGCGGCGGAGACGGAGTCGGCGGTCACGCTCGCGTCGACCGCGATGGGAGCGGCGGAGTCCTGCCAGGCCGCGCCGACGAGCTCCTGTTCCCGCGGGGCGTACACGTACAGTCCGCCGCGGTGGACGGCCACGGCGGTGGTCCCCTCGCCCATGGCGGTACCGCTGATGAGGAAACTCCCGTCGGCCGCGGAGTAGGCGTACTCCTCGACGACCGGCACGCTCCCGCCGATGGGAGTGCGCTCCACCCGGGCGGTGAAGCCCTCCCCCTCCTCCAGGACCTGCGCTGCGGCGAGCACCGCCTCGGCCGGGTCGTCGGCGACCCGGTCGTAGACCAGGTAGCCGCCACCGATCAGGCCCCCGGCGAGGAGGACGCCCACACCCGCGGTCGCCGCCTTGGACCCGGCCACGGCGGTCAGCACACCGCCGCCCTTGGCCGCGGCCGTACCCGTGGTCAGGCCGCCCGCCGCGGTGCCTCCCGCGGTGCCGCCGCCCGCGGTCGCCGTCCCGCC
>NZ_JASFDV010000079.1 GCF_030766825.1 Nocardiopsis sp. CC223A | reverse complement strand
CCCGGCCACGCCCTCGATTGTCGAACCCGAACCGGTGGAGGACGAGTTCGCCGAGCTGGCCGACCGCATTCGCACATACCTGGCCATAAGAAACTGAAACACCCTTTATCGGGGGTGGGCCTGTGACTCCGCCGGAGACTCCGCCTGTGCCTGGGCCCTTCAAAGGGCCTGTGACTCCGCCTGTGGGTTGACCCATTAGAGCGGCCCACCCCTGCGCGTTATCAGTGCAGGTCAGTGCCGCTTTGGGTGGGCCTTTCGCAATCCAGACACCTACCCAAGTGGGCAGTTCCTCTTCACGTAGGGCGGGGCGGGCCCCGGCGGGAAAGCTCCCGCCCCGCCCTTGAGGACGTCAACGGCAACGATTCCGGCCGGGCGACGTACGGCGTTCAGCGGGCCCACACGGCCGCCGCCCACAACCAGACGGCCAGCGGGTGTTCAGCGGCGCAGCAGGGCGCTGGTGGGCGCACACGGGACCAGGGTGGGAATGGCAGCGTGGCAGTGCCCGGCGGAGCGGCGTGGAGCGAGGATGCTCGGGAGGTGGGAGGCACGGTCAAGACAAAAGAGCGAGCTCCGAGCAACCAACCGAGCCCAGAAACGAGAAAACCCAGGACCGAGACCTTGAAAAGGGGCTCTGACCTGGGGTTTTGTGGGTAGGCCCCCAGGGGCTCGAACCCTGAACCCACGGATTAAAAGTCCGTTGCTCTGCCAATTGAGCTAGAGGCCCGTGGCTTACCCCCGGTGACCAGGGGTGACGCCACCAGTCGCTGAGTCTACCGGATACCACAGCAGTGCGAGAGCGGAGGATTCCCCGTGTGCCCGGTGGGCAGGGACCTTCCGGTCTCTTTGACCCCGACACCGTGTCGGCGCCGAACATGGAGGGGGCGTGTCCACCGTCGGAGAGTTCGCCTCGATCCAGCGGGTGGGCATGCGGATGCTCCGGCGCTGCGACCGGACCGGTCTGCTGGCCCCCGCCCGGGTCGCCCCATGGCCGGGTGCCGGTCCCACGAGGTCGGACGGCCGGCGCGGCTGGGCCGCATCGTGCGGTCGTGCGGCGCCGGCTCGGGGTCGGAGGGCATCGCGCGGATCGTGTGCGATGGCCCGGCCCCGACGGGGTGGTGGAGTGGTCGTCCGTGCTGCGCCGGGAGTGGGCGGCCGTGTCCCCCGACGACCCCGCACCCTTCCCCTGGCCCGAGGGGCCGGGGATGTCGGTGGTGTCCCATCGAGTGGTGTGACTCTTCCGGCCCTGTTCCCACGGATGTTCCCACGGATGCGCGTCAGCGGTGCCGGGCGGATCGGTGCACCGCCGCCTCCGGCGGCTTCTTCATCCCGGCCGGCGGGCCGCCGGTACGCGGCGGCCTGCCCGGCTTCGGCCGACCATCGCGATGACCCGCAAGGACGCACCCACGCGAAAATCACACCACTCCCGGGGACGTGACCGGGATGTCGGTGGCGGACACGGCGGCGTGGGTCAACGCCGAGTCGGCGAAGAACGCCGCCGAGTCGGGCCGGCCGCGAATACTGCGGGCGGCCGCCTCCGCGCACCCGTAGATCCGGTGGGGGCACCGTCGGCGTGCATCTCGAACGCCGTGTCCGTGCCGGCCGGGCCTCCCCGGCGGGCGCCTCGGGGCGGGGCCGGTTCCGTCCGCCGCGGCGATGGGTTTACGTCGCCTTCTGGGGCGACTTGCGCACCTGATGCCCTGAACACGCCGATTGAGACTTGAAGAGCCGTTTCCACCTTAGCGGCAGGAAATGATTATGGTCCGCTTTTCAACTTTCCCGAAAGGAATGGACATACGGCCTGAAGCGGACAAGCGTACGGACGCCACCCTGAAAGGACCCCATTCGGTACGGGGTTCCACGAAGAACCGTACACATTCGCCGAACATGTGAAGCTCATCACAATTCACCTACGAGAAAACCCCAGGTGACCACGCCGACCCCACCCCTGAACACAGCGGACAAAGGCCGAATGGCGGAGATCACTGGGACCCTTGTGCACTAAAGTCTTCTTCCCATGAGGGAAACAGCGGTACGCGACCCCGCGGACACCCTCGCCCGGCGACCCGACAACACCGAACTGGCCCGGGCGTTGTCCGCCCAACTAGGCCTTGACCTGGCACCGCGCGAGTTCACACTCGCCGATGGTGTCCGGGTCGGCGTCGACTGCGCCGACGGAGATCCGCCGAGCCTGCTCGTGCAGTGCTCGCCCTTCTCCGGCCAGGTGAAGTCGTCCCAGCGCAACAAGGTCATCGCCGACGCCTTCAAGCTGTCCTGGATCCGGGACACGCACTTCCCACAGGCGCGGGTACTGCTGGTCCTGGGCGAACCCCTGGCCCGGCTGTTCGGCCGGGGGGCCTGGCTGCCCAGTGCTTTCGCCACCCACCGGATCACCGTCGCCCTATTGGACGCGGACCTACGAGTACGCGTTCTCGATATCGGTACGTGACGGAGCCTTCATCCAGAGTTAATACCGGCTCCCTAACGTCTCACCCGTCACACAACCCCCCGCGGGCCGTCGATCTCCGATCTTCCACCCGCTCTCCAACCGCCCGCCCCCGGTCAGTCGTACCCGGGGAGCGACAGGAGGGTGCCCCCGTGGATTTCTCGCTTGTGACCGCCGGACCGCCGTCCGGCCCCCCGCTCCTCGGCAACACGGTCTGATCCGCCGTGCGCGTCCCCGACACGCCCCGGATGACGGCCCTGTGCAGGCATGTGCGCACACAGCACGAGGAGCGGGCATGACACACCCCTCGGACGACCTCGGCATCCGCATCCGCGGCCTCACCAAGACCTATGACGGCGGCGACCCCGACCACCCGGCCCTGGAGTCGGTGGACCTGGACGTCGGAGTTCGTCGCTTCGTCAGCCTCATTGGCCCCAGTGGCTGCGGCAAGTCCACCCTGCTGCGGGTGATCGCCGGGCTGGAGGAGCACGACGCCGGGGAGGTCTCGCTCTTCGGCTCCACCCCGAGCGCACTGTGCGCCGCCAAGGGGGTGGGCCTGGTCCCGCAGACCCCGGCCCTGCTGCCCTGGCAGACCGTGCGCCGCAACATCGCCCTGCCCCGCCGGGTCAACCGCCGCGCCGGGGCCGGCGGTGAGGACCCCGACGAACTGCTGCGGGTGGTGGGCCTGTCCGACGTCGCGCACCGGTACCCGCACGAGCTCTCCGGCGGCCAGCGCCAGCGGGTGGCCATCGCCCGCGCCTTCGGCCTGCGCCCCCGGCTGCTGCTCATGGACGAACCCTTCTCCGCACTGGACGAGTTCACCCGCGAGGCCCTGCGGTTGCAGCTCCTGGGCCTGTGGCAGCGCCGGGCGACGACGGTCGTCTTCGTCACCCACTCGGTGCGCGAGGCGGTCACCCTCTCCGACGAGGTGGTCGTCATGTCCGCCCGGCCCGGCCGCGTCCACGAGGTGCTGCCGATCGACCTGCCCCGGCCCCGCGACGCCGGAGTCGTGACCGGATCGCGCATGCACGCCCTGGAGGACCGCGTCCGTGCCTCCCTGCAATCCGCCTGGGAACGCGGAGCCGCCCCCGACGACCTCGTCCCGCTATGAGCGAGAGCAGCCAGATGACCGCGACCGCCCCTCTGCGCCACGCCCCCGACCGTCCCGGACCGGCGCCCGGGCCCGCACGCCGCCGCACCCGGCCGCGCGGCCCCCTGCACCCGGCGACCTGGGCGCCCACGGCCTTCGTCGTCGTACTGCTGGGCGCGGGCTGGTCGGCGGTGGCCGCCGAGCACCCCTACATCCTCCCCCGGCTCTCCGACGTCGGGCTCACCCTGGTGGACCGGCCCGAGGTCTTCCTCGCCAACGCCTGGAGCACCCTGTCCATCGCCCTGATCGGCGTGGCCTGCGGGGCGGGCATCGCGTTCGCCCTGGCCCTGGTCATGTCCGAGGTCCCGGTGGTGCGGCGCGCCCTCATGCCGCTGGCCGTCGTCCTCAACGTGACCCCGGTGGTCGCGCTGGCGCCGGGGCTGGTGGTGGCGTTCGGATTCGGGCTGGCCCCCAAGGTCATCGTCACCGGGATCATCACGTTCTTCCCCGTGCTGATCAACGTCGCGACCGGGCTGCGCGCGGTCCCCGAACCCGTCCTGCACGTGTTCCGGACCCTGCACGCCTCCCGTTTCGAGGTGCTGTGGCGGCTGCGCATCCCCTACGGCCTGCCCTACACCCTGGCCGCGCTGCGCGTGGTCATGCCGCTGTCCATCGTCGGCGCCGTGGTCGCCGAATTCGTGGCCGCGGGCAGCAGCGGCGGGCTCGGCACCCTGATCCGCACCTCGGCCTCCGCGGCGCGGCTGGACTCCGTCTACGCCGCGATCGCCTGCCTGGCCGCCATGGGCGTGCTCATGCTGGCGCTGGTCTCCGCCCTGGAGCGCCGGGTGCTCTTCTGGCACGAGTCCCAGCGCACCCACGCTTCCCGTCCCCGCAGATCCCACATCGCCCAACGAACGGAAGAGCACCCCAGATGACCACCCCCACCACACCCCTGACCCGGTACCTCGGTGCCGCGGCCCTGGCCGCGGCCGTGCTGGCGACCGCCGCCTGCGGCGGCTCCGAGGCCGCCTCCGAGCCCACGGAGGAATCCGAACTCGCCATCAACGAAGAACGGTGCACCACGAATCAGGACGCCGGCACCATCACCTATATATCCGGCTACTTCTACCAGGCGTCGGTGAGCCAGCTGGAGGTGTTCGCCGCGGAGGGCCTGGGCTTCTTCGACGATGTCTGCCTGGACGTGGAGATCCAGGGCGGGGTCGGCGACATCATGGCCAACTCGCAGCTGGTGTCGGCGGGCACCGCCCACTTCACCCCGGTCGCCAACGAGGCCGAGATCGTCCAGGCGAACGAGGAGGACCACGACATCATCGGTATCGCCACCTACGGGCACGTGCCGATCGCCTCCCTGCTGACCGGCCCCGATGTGGAGGACCTCAAGGAGCTGGAGGGCCAGACCATGGGTCGGCCCGGCATGCTGGCCGCCCCTCTGGAGGCGATGCTGAACGCCGCCGGGGTCGACGTGGACTCCATCGAGCAGGTCGACTCCGGCTACGACCCGAGCGTCCTGCCCCGGGACCAGGTGCAGGCGCTGACGGCCTTCCGCTCCAACGAGCCCCACCAGCTCGACGCCATGGGCGAGTCCTACACCGAGTGGCTGCCCGAGGACTTCGGTGTGGTCGGCTCCTTCGGCGTGATGGCCACCAACCCGGAGTGGGCGGCGCAGAACCGGACCGTCGTCGAGGACTTCCTGCGGGCCATCGCCAAGGCGTTCGAGTACTGCGGGGAGGACGGCAACGAGCGCGAGTGCGTGGAGCAGGCCGCCGCGCTGGACCCCACCGGCGAGTTCGACGTCGACCACAACCTCAAGGTCTGGGCCTCCGAGAGCGAGCTGGTGCGCGCCTCCACGCCCGACGAGACCGCCTTCGGCTACATCGACCTGGGCATGACGGAGTCCGAGACGGAGAACCTGGTCGAAAACGGCGCCCTCGAAGAGGTCCCCGACCTGGAGCCCCTGTTCGAGCCGCACTACCTGGAGGCCGTGTACGTCGCCGGGAACGTGAGCTGGCCCGCCGAGGAAGAGGACGAGTAGTACCCCGAGTAGTACCCCCCACCGCGGGGAACGGCCACGGGCACCGGGGCGACGGCCCCGGTGCCCCCCGAGTCATCAGAGCGAGGGAACCGAGTTGTCAGAACCTGGCGGGACACCGGCCGCCGACACCGAGTACGGGATCTTCCTGCCCATCGGCAGCGGCGGGTGGATCGTCTCCGAAACGGCACCGCACCCGGAGGCGACCTACGCCTACAACCGCCGGGCCGCGGTCCTGGCCGAGCAGTACGGCCTTGACTTCATCATGTCCATGGGCAAGTGGCGCGGGTACGACGGCGCCACCGACCACTGGGGCCGGACCCTGGAGTCCATCACGATGATGGCGGGACTGGCCGAGGCCACCGAGCGGGTCAAGGTGTGGTCGACCGTCCACACCAACCTGTTCCATCCGGCGATCGCCGCGAAGATGTTCACCACGCTTCAGGAGATCGCGGGCGGCCGCGCGGGCATGAACATCGTCGTGGGCGCCTACGCCAAGGAGTTCGCCCAGATGGGCCTGTGGGACGACACCCTGTCCCACGCCGACCGCTACCGCTGGACCGAGGAGTGGACCTCGGTACTGGAGCGCCTGTGGTCGGAGCCGGCGGTGGACCACGACGGCGAGTACTTCCACCTGGACGACTGCCGGTCTCTGCCGCACCCCGCGACCCGGCCGACGCTGATCGCCGCGGGCCGCTCCGAGGCCGGGCTGGACTTCCAGGCCCGGCACTGCGACGGCTCGTTCCTCACCGCCCAGGACCTGCCGGGCCTGCGCGACGCCTGTCGGGACGTCAAACTGCGCGCCGAGAAGCAGGGACGGAGCATCCGCGCCTACTCGATGCTGACGGTCGTCCTGGCCGACACCGACGAGGAGGCCGAGGCGCGCAGGCTGGAGTACGGGCGCGGTGCGGACGTGGAAGCGCTCGTCAACATGAAGGTCTCCTGGGGGCTGCCGCCGGAGCGGGCGCTGTCGCTGACCGCCGAGCGGCCCGAGGACGAGGCGTTCCAGACCCCGTTCGTCACCGGGGCCCCGCATACCGTGGCGGCGCGCATCCGGGAGATGGTCGAGTTCGCCGGCCTGGACGGCCTGATGCTGATCTTCCCCGACTACCACGCGGACCTGGCGGACTTCGGAGAGCGGGTGATGCCGCTCCTGCGCCCGGCCGGTGCCGAGGGTGAACGGTGACCGGCCCCCTCGTCGACGTCGCGGGGCACTCCCGCCCGCTGCCCGGGCCGCCCGGGGAGGCGGCCGTGCTCGTCGTGGACCCGCAACGGGACTTCGGCGACCCGGAGCGGCTGCCCCGGTTGGACGCGGACGCCCGGGAGCGGATCGACGCCTCCCTGGCCGGGACCCGGCTGCTGGTCGACCGGGCCCGCGCGGCGGGTGTCCCCGTGGTGTGGACCCGCCTGGTGCAGGACCCGGACGAGCCGTGGGACTCCTCGCGGTGGCTGCGCGGGCTGGCGGACCTCCCGCCGGACCGGGCGGCCGCCAGAGAGCCGTGCCTGGTGGGAACGCCGGGCCCGGAGTGGTTCGGGGTGGCACCGCTGGAGGACGAGGAAGTGGTGGACAAGCGCCGTTACTCGGCGTTCCACGGCACCGACCTGGTCCGCCTGCTCTACTCGGCCGGAGTCTCCTGGCTGGTGGTGTGCGGACTCACCACGGACTGCTGCGTCGACGCCACCGCCCGGGACGCCTTCCAGCACGGCTTCCGGGTGGTGGTGGCGGCCGACGCCGTCGGCACCTATGAGCAGGCCCGGCAGGACACGGCACTGGCGGGACTGGCCCGGCACGCCGCGGTGATCGCCACGGTCGACGCCGTCACCGGGCTCTGGCGGACCGGGGATTGACACCCTCGGCCACCGGGTAGTCACCCCGTGCACTGTGGGAGGGGCCCGCGGTGCACGGGGGAGGGACCATGGGGGTCGAACGCGGCCTGGCGGGCCTGCGCCGGATCCTGGAGGGTGTCGACTTTCCGGCCGACAAGGACCGCATCGTCGCCGCAGCGCTGGATGCGGGCGGCGATGAGGAGGTCCTGAGCGCGCTGCGGGCGATGCCGTCGGCCGACTTCTACGAGTCGGAGGAGGTCCTGCGGGCGGTCCCGCTGCCCGAGACCGAACCGGGCTCGCACACCGAGTCCGCCCGTGCTCAGGAGCGCCCGCAGCGCTGAACTCCGCGGCCGGGACCCGCCGACGGGTTCCCGGCCGCTCCCCCGCGTGGCGCAGGATGGGGGGATGGACATCCCCGAAGCCGAGGTGGACATCACCCCCGGGCTGGTCCGGCGGCTGCTGGCCGACCAGCACCCGGACCTGTCCGGCCTCCCCCTCACCCCGGTCGCCAACGGGTGGGACAACACGATCCTGCGGCTGGGCGACGCGCTGGCCGTGCGCCTGCCCCGCCGGGAGCGGGCCGCCGAACTCACCCGCAACGAGCAGCGGTGGCTCGGGAAGATCGCCGCGCGCCTGGACACCCCGGTGCCCGCGCCCGTGCGGGTCGGCCGCCCCGGTCGGGGCTACCCCTGGCACTGGTCGGTCGTCCCCTGGTTCGAGGGGCGCACGGCCGCCGAGGTCCCCGTGGCCGAGCGGAGCGTGCTGGCCGTCCCGCTGGCGGACTTCGCCGTCCGGCTGCACGTGCCCGCGCCCGCCGACGCCCCCGCCAACTCCTTCCGGGGCGTGCCGCTGGCCGCCCGCGCCGAAGGGTTCCACCGCCGCCTGGAGGCCGTGCCCCACCTGTCCCGCCGGAGGCGCCTGGCCGGGCTCTGGGACGGCCTGGCCGCAGCGCCCGCGTGGCCCGGCCCGCCGCTGTGGCTGCACGGCGACCTGCACCCCGCCAACCTCCTGGTGTCCCCGGCGGGGCCGGGGCCGGCCGCGGTCCTCGACTTCGGCGACCTGACCGCGGGCGACCCCGCCACCGACCTGGCCGTCGCCTGGATGCTGTTCGGGCCCGCGGACCGGGCCGCGTTCCGCGCCCGGGTGGACGCGGCCGGCACCGTGGACCCGCACGTGTGGGACCGGGCCCGGGCCTGGGCGCTGCTCTTCGGGGTGCTGCTGGCCGCCCACTCCGACGACGCCCGGACGCTCGCGGAGATCGGCGCTCATACGCTGGGCCAGGTCGTCCTCGCCGAGGGCACCGCGGAGGTGGACCATGGCTGAACCCGGACGCACGCTCAAGTCCCTGCTGGACGCCCTCGACGAATCCGTGCACGGGCTCATGGCGGCCCCGCGCGGTCCGGGCACGGTGGTGCGTTCGGTCTCGCTCGTCCACGACGGCGGACCGCTGCCCGTCGGCACGTGCTTCGAGCGCCGCGCCGGGTCGGACGGACCCGGGGCGGCGCGGTCGGCTCGGCGCGGCCGGTTCGGCGCGGTCAGTCCAGGGAGCGCACGAGTTCGGCGATCCGCTCGGGGACCTCGTAGGGGGCCAGGTGCCCCGCCCCCTCCAGCACGGTGACCTCGGAGTCCAGCAGCCGCCGGGCGGGTCCGTGCAGGCGGGCAGGCGAGTAGAAGGCGTCCTCGGAGCCGGTGGCCACGACCACCGGGGTGCCCTCCCAGGGGCGCAGGCACTCCACCGGCAGCGTCCCCGGGGCCAGGCTGGTCCGGCAGTGGCGCCCCACCAGGGTCATCCACGGCGCCAGCGGGTGCACCCGCCCGCCCCGGGCCCCGGCCGTGTACCCGGGCCCGCTCATGTAGTCGAGCAGACGGGTGCTCTTGTCGTCGCGCGGCCCGATCATCCATGGCAGGGTGACGCGCATCAGGTCCGAGTTCACCGACGCCGCCGTCAGCCCCGCAGGGCCGACCATCACGACGGCGCGGACCAGCTCGGAGGGTTTGGCGGCCAGCGCCACGGCGGCGCCCAGCGAGTGGGCGAGCACGGTCGCCGGGCGGCCGGTGAGCATCGGCAGGACCTCGTCGAACCAGGTTCCGTAGGCGACGGCCCGTCCCGAGCGGGGACGCAGCCCCTCGCTGAGGCCGGGCTGGCCGGGCAGGTCGACCAGGGTGACCGCGCGGTCGCGGGCGAGGACCCGGGCCAGTTCCACCGAGGTGGCGGAGTTGAAGTTGGTCCCGCTGAGGAAGATGACCGGAGGGGCGTCCCCGCCCGGGGCGGTGAAGGCGCGGGTGGCGCCCAGGACGGTACGGAGCGGGGGCAGCGCGGTGAGCGCCGGCCATGCGGCGATCCGCTCCTCGCACCAGGTCCGGATCTCGCGGGCGCCGGTGTCGGAGCGGTAGACGTGCGTACCGTGGAGGTGTGGGTCGGGCATCGGGCACCTGCTCGTTTCCGGATGAGAGTTATGCCACCGCCGACCAGTCTTCCCGGCACACCGACGGGCAAGCCTACCGGGCTCCCCGGATGGTCGGTATGAAAAACGGACGTATATGCTCTCTTCTGGACTTTCACATCTTCTCCGGTGAGCACGGAGGTGTGACTCGCAAGTCCTAGGTGTGCCGGGAAGACTGGTCGGCGATCCGACAGCCGTCTCCAGAAAGCCGCCTATGAGCATCGACCCGCTGGCACACTCCACATCCCGAGCACCCCTCACACGGCTCGCCGAAGCACTGCGCAGCGACACCGTCGGGGGGTTCCTCCTGATCGGTGCGGCGCTGGTCGCGATCATCTGGATCAACTCGCCCTTCGGCGAGGTCTACGAGAACCTGCGGGCGGTGACCCTCGGCCCCGAGTCCCTGCACCTGGACCTGTCCCTGGAGACCTGGGCGGCGGACGCCCTGCTCGCGATCTTCTTCTTCGTCGTGGGCAACGAGCTCAAGCAGGAGTTCGTGAACGGCGAGCTGCGCAACCCGCGCCGGGCCATGCTGCCGATCATCGCCGCGATCTGCGGCATGATCGTGCCCGCGGCGATCTACGCGGCCGTCAACTTCTCCTCGCCGGACACGGTCCAGGGCTGGGGCATCCCGATGGCCACCGACATCGCCTTCGCGGTGGCCATCCTCGCGGTCGTCGGCCGCCACCTGCCGCCCGCGCTGCGGACCTTCCTGCTGACCCTGGCGATCGTGGACGACCTGGGCGCGATCATCGTCATCGCGGTGTTCTACACCTCCGGCATCGACCTGCTCATGCTGGCCGCCGCACTGGTCGGTCTGGCGGTCTTCGGATACCTCCAGCGCGGTAAGGGCCTGGCCGCCGGGCTCAACGCCTCGTGGCTGCCGAACTGGATCGTGTACGTGCCGCTGGCGGCGCTGATCTGGGTGCTGATGCACGAGAGCGGGGTGCACGCCACCATCGCCGGCGTGGCCATGGGCCTGCTGATGCGCACCAAGGCGCTGCCCGGTGAGGCGCACGACCCCAGCCACGGTGTGGAGCAGATCCTACGGCCCTGGTCGGCGGGGCTGGCCCTGCCGATCTTCGCGTTCTTCTCCGCCGGTGTGGTCATCGACGGGCTGGGCGCGATCATCAGCGATTCGGCCTCCCTCGGCATCATCCTGGGCCTGGTCGTGGGCAAGGCCGTCGGCATCGCGGGCGGCTCGTGGATCACCACCAAGGTGACCCGGGCCGAGCTGAACCCGAGTCTGAAGTGGATCGACATCGTCGGCATGTCCCAGCTGGCCGGGATCGGGTTCACCGTGTCGCTGCTGATCAGCGAACTGTCCTTCGCGGACTCCCCTGAGCACCTGGCGCACGCCAAGACCGGTGTGCTGGCGGCCTCGCTGATCGCCACCGCGCTGGCCGCGGGCATCCTGGGGGCACGGTCGCGGCACTACAAGGGCATGATGAGCGCCATGGCCGAGCACGAGCGCGGCAACCGGGGCTGAAAGCCCCACGGTGTACGGGATCCGGCGGTTCTCCGCCGGGTCCCAACACATTTCCGACGGTTTCGATACCACATCCTCCGGTGCCATGTGACACATCGAAATCATCGGGACAGGGCGATTTCCGTGTGCTAGGTTCTAAGAAGTTGCAGTCGTGACCCCCGATGGATCCATCTCTTCGGGAGATCACCGCGGTGACGGGAAAATCGTCACACGCGGTTTTCTTCATTTCTTCGAACGAGAGGCATCCATATGGCGACCGGTACGGTCAAGTGGTTCAACGCTGAAAAGGGCTTCGGCTTCATCGAGCAGGACGGCGGCGGCCCCGACGTCTTCGCCCACTACTCGAACATCCAGGCCACGGGCTTCCGTGAGCTGGCCGAGGGCCAGGCTGTGCAGTTCGACGCCGTCGCCGGGGCCAAGGGCCCCCAGGCCGAGAACATCACCCTGCTCTAGCCTCATCCAGGAGTGATCCGGAGGAGCTCACGCTCCTCCCGCGACGGGGTCCGCCCTTCGGGACGCCGGACCCCGTCGTTCTTCTTTTTCCGGCCGGTTCCTCGGACATCGTGCTCCGACCGGCCCCTGCGCCCCGGCACATCCGCCGGACGAGCGCCTACTGGGCTTCATCCAGCAGTCTCATTCAGCAGTTTCATACATCCGGCGTACCCCGGTTTCCCCCTGCGAGGCCGCAAGGCCTCCCGCCCGGCGAACGCCGTCGGCGAAAGGCCCCATATGAGTCATCCGTATCGAACCGGTACGAGTACCCGTAGCCGCCCCTCCCGGGGATACGGCCGGCAGCGCCCCCGCGCCGCCGCCCGTCCCCGCACCGGTGGCGGCCCCTCCGGGGAGTTCGCCCTCCCCGTCACCGTCACCCCGGCGCTCCCGGCGGCGGAGTCCTTCGAGGCTCTGGACATGCCCGCGGCCCTGAAGCGGACTCTGGCCCGGCAGGGCCTGACCACGCCGTCCGAGATCCAGGCGGCGACCCTGCCCAACTCCCTGGCCGGACGCGACGTCCTGGGCCGCAGCCGGACCGGGTCGGGCAAGACCCTGGCCTTCGGCCTGGCCCTGCTCGCCGGCCTGGACGGGCGCACCGCCGAACCCCGGCGTCCCATGGCGATCGTCCTGGCCCCGACCCGGGAGCTGGCCCAGCAGGTCGCCGACTCCCTGGAGCCCTACGCGCGTTCGGTGGGGGTGCGCACGGCCACCGTCGTGGGCGGCATGCCGATCCACCGGCAGGCCCGCGCCCTGCGTCAAGGCGTCCACCTGGTCGTGGCCACCCCGGGGCGGCTGCGCGACCTGATGGAGCGCGGCGACTGCGTGCTGGACCGTGTGGAGTCGGCGGTCCTGGACGAGGCCGACCAGATGACCGACATGGGCTTCATGCCGCAGGTCACCGCCATCCTCCAGGAGGTCCCGGCCGACGGGCGGCGCATGCTGTTCTCCGCCACCCTGGACCGCAACGTCGACACCCTGGTCCGCCGCTTCCTGCACGACCCGGTGGTCCACTCCGTCGACCTGTCCGAGGGCGCCGTCTCCACCATGGAGCACCACGTCGTGCACGTGTCGCCCATGGAGAAGAAGGACGTCGCGACCAGGATCGCGGCCCGCGAGGGCCGGGTGATCATGTTCCTGGACACCAAGCGCGCGGTGGACCGGATGGCCGAGCACCTGCTGGCCAACGGGGTCCTGGCCGCGCCCCTGCACGGCGGCCGCAGCCAGCCGCAGCGGACCCGCACCCTCGACCAGTTCAAGCGGGGCGACGTCACGGCGCTGATCGCGACCAACGTCGCGGCGCGCGGTATCCACGTGGACGGCCTGGACCTGGTGGTCAACATCGACCCGCCCACCGACCACAAGGACTACCTGCACCGGGGCGGCCGCACCGCCCGGGCCGGGGAGTCCGGCAACGTGGTCACGCTCGTGCTGCCCGGCCAGCGCCGCGACATGACCCGGCTGATGGGCCGGGCGCGGATCGAGCCGCGCACCCTGGGCGGGGGCGTGACCGCCGCCGACCTGACCGAGGTGACCGGGGCACGCGAGCCCTCGGGCGTTCCGGTCACGGTGCGCTCCGCGGCGCCCCCGGAGCAGCGACGTGACCGGGCACCGCGCGGGCGGCGCCGCCCGCGCCGCTGATCCGAGGCCCGAACGGGCCCCGCGACCTACTCGGGTTCCGGTGGTGGTCGCAACACCCTGACATTTCAGGGGGTTGCGACCACCACGTCGTTCACCGGGCGGGAACCCGCCCGACCGCGGCAACGCCTACCGGAACCGATGGCCGAGCGTCCGGCCGTGCTCGTCCGGTTCGACGAGGTGTGGTGAGGCCCCCTTGAATCCGCCCTGTCGCGGAGCCTGCTCCGCGTCCGAGGGAACGGAGGGGGGACCGCGGATCCGCCGTGCGCCCTTCCCGGCGGCCGGAACGGGTAAGGCCGCTCCGAGCCGCCGGGGATCGCACGCACCGCGTCGCCCGCCGCCCCCGCCTCAGCCCTGCGACACCTCCAGGTAGGCGAGCCAGCCGCCGTGGCCGCTGATGTCCCGCGCCCCCTCGGCCGCGACCGCCTCACAGCCGAACCCGACCACGGTGCGCCCGTCGGCGAGGGTGACCGCGCCCAGTGCCATCGGTGCGGGCAGCGCCGCCAGGAAGGCCCCCAGCGCCGCCGGGGACAGCTTCCACACCTCGCAGGCCACCGCGGTACCGCCGGCGGCGACCCTGTGCAGCCCGGGTTTGGGCGGGGTGGTGGGCAGGGCGACCATCCGGTACTCCGGCGCGGTCGCCGTGGCCTCCACGAACCGGGCGCCCGGCCCGGTGAGCTGGTGGTGCAGCGGCTGCCCGCGCAGATGGGCGCCGAACACCGCCAGTTCCACCCCCGCGTCCGGGTGCAGCTCCCCCGGTTCCTCGCCGGTGAGCACTCCGGCCAGGTCCAGGGCCACCTGGTCCTCGAACGCCCGGGAGATGAGGCTCACCCCGAACGCTCGGCCCTCCGCCTCTCCGGCCGGGACCGCGACCGCCGCCAGGTCCAGCAGGTTGACGAAGTTGGTGTAGGTGCCCAGCCGCGAGTTCACCCCCACCGGGTCCGCGGCCACCTCCGCCAGGGTGGGGTGCCCGACCGTGGTCGGCAGCAGCAGGGCGTCGAACCCGTCGAGGATCTCCGCGGCCGTCACCCGGTAGGCCGCCAGGCGCTGCTGGTCCGCGGCCAGCCGGTGCGCGGGGACGTCCCCCGCGGCCAGGATGATGCCCGCCACCGTGGGGTCGGCCCCTTGCGGGTGCGCTCGGAGGAAGTCCCCGACGGCCGTGTACCGCTCGGCGACCAGCGCGCCGTCGTAGAGCAGCCGGGCCGCCTCCAGCAGCGGGGCGACGTCCACCTCGGCGACCTCCGCACCGGTCTTCTCCAGTACGGCCACGGCCGCCGCGAAGGCCTCCCGTTCCGCCGCCGACAGCGGTTCCAGGCCCGCCGGGGCCGGCACCGCCACCCGGCCCGCGCCGCGCGGGGCCAGGCGCACGTCGGCGGGCACCGGGCGGGAGTAGGGGTCGTCGTCGGACGGTCCGCTCATCACCGACACCGCGGACCGGGCGGTGCCCAGGTCGCGGGCGAACACCGTGACGCAGTCGTAGGGCCGGGCCGCCGGGACCACCCCCGAGGCCGGGACCAGGCCCAGGGTGGGCTTGATCCCCACGATGCCGTTGAGGGCGGCGGGCACCCGCCCCGACCCGGCGGTGTCCGTGCCCAGGGCGAGGTCCGCGATCCCCAGGGCGACCGCCACCGCCGATCCCGAACTGGAGCCCCCCGAGATCCGCTCCGGGTCGGCGGCCCCGCGTACCGCGCCGTAGGGGCTGCGGGTGCCCACCAGGCCGGTGGCGAACTGGTCGAGGTTGGTCTTGCCCAGGACCAGGGCCCCCGCCTCGACCAGCCGCCGCACCGCGGGGGCGCTCTGGTCCGGTGTGTACGCGAACGCCGGGTGGCCCGCCGTGGTGGGCAGCCCCGCCACGTCGATGTTGTCCTTGACCGCCAGCAGCAGTCCGGCCAGGGGGAGGTCCTCCCCCGCGGCCAGCCGCTCCTCCAGGTGCTCGGCTTCGGACCGCGTCTCGGCTTCGGGGCGCAGTGCGATCCAGACCTCGGGGCGGTCGGTCTCGGCGATCCGCCGGTAGGCGGCGCGGACACGGTCGGTGGGGTGGGGCATCAGGCGGGTTCTCCTTGCGTGATGACGGCCAGGGCGCTCCCCGGTTCGAGGTGCTGCCCCGGGGTGACGAGGATGTCGGAGATCGTTCCCGCTCCGGGCGCGCGTACCACGACCTCCAGCTTCATCGCCTCCAGGCGGACGACCGGCTGCCCCCGCTCGACGGTGTCGCCCGGGCGGACGTCCACCTTCCACACGGAGGCGGCCAGCGGGGCCTCCACCAGGGCGGCGCCCGGCGGCAGTTCCAGCGTCCGGGGGGCGATCGGCTCGGGTTCGGGGCGGTCGTCGAACTCCCCGGCGGCCTCCCAGGCCAGGCGCTCGGCCTCGAACGCGGCGGCCTGGCGGGCCCGGAAGGCGGCGATGGAGTCGGCGTTGTCGGCCAGGAAGCGCTCGTGGTCGGCGAGGGCGAACTCCCCGTCCTCGATCTTCAGCTCGTGGCTCCCGGCGAGCAGGTCGGCCCGCAGGTCCATCAGTTCCTCGTGGCCGACCGGGTACCACCGGATCCGGTCGAAGAACCGCAGCAGCCAGGGCACGCCCTCCTCGAACGGCCCGTACTGGCTCAGCCCCGACCAGATGGGGACGGTGCGGCCGATCAGCTGGTAGCCGCCGGGACTCTCCATGCCGTACACGCACAGATAGGCGCCGCCGATGCCGACCCCGGCCTCGGGGGTCCAGGTGCGGGCCGGGTTGTACTTGGTGGTGACCAGCCGGTGGCGGGGGTCCAGCGGGGTGGCGGCGGGCGCCCCCAGGTAGACGTCGCCCAGACCGAGCACCAGGTAGGAGGCGTCGAAGACGATGTCGCGGACCTGGTCGACCGAGTCCAGGCCGTTGATGCGGCGGATGAACTCGATGTTGTCGGGGTTCCAGGGGGCGTCGTCGCGCACCGCGGTGCCGTAGCGGGCGATGGCCTCGTGGATGGACGGGTCGTCGAAGGACATCGGCAGGCTCAGGGTGCGGCTGGGCACCCGCAGGTCGGCGGCGGGCGGCAGGCCCTGCTCGACCTCCCGCAGCAGGCCCAGCAGGGTGCGCAGCGGCAGGCGCTCGGGGTCGGTGTGCAGGTGCAGGGAGCGCACGCCCGGGGTGATGTCGACGATCCCGTCGGTCCCGGCCTCTTCCAGGGCGGTCATCAGGGCGTGGACGCGCATGCGCAGCCCCAGGTCGAGGGCCATCGGCCCGTACTCGACGAGGATGTTGTCGTGGCCGCCGCGCCGGTAGACGACCTCGGGGGAGTCCGCCCCGGCGGGGATGCGGTCCAGGACCCCGTCGTCGCCGTCACCGCCGCCGCGCAGCAGCGGGGCAGCGGTGGGCTCGGTGTGCAGGCGCTCGGCGGCGGCCTCGGTGACCGGGTGGAACCGGACGGTGTCGCCCGGCCGGAGCCAGCCGATCTTCCACCGGGAGCCGGAGACCACGGTGACCGGGCAGACGAACCCGCCCAGGCTGGGGCCGTCCGGGCCGAGCAGCACGGGGGTGTCCCCGGACAGGTTGACGGCGCCGATGGAGTAGGCGGTGTCGTGCACGTTGGAGGGGTGCAGTCCCGCCTCGCCGCCGTCCAGCCGGGCCCAGCCCTGCTTGGGGCCGGACAGGCGTACGCCGTTGCGCGCCGACTGGGGGTGGACCCGCCAGTCGGTGGCGTAGAACGCGTCCATGCCCTCCCTGGTGAGGAACTCGGGGGCGGCGTGCGGCCCCTCGGACACCTCGATGTCCCAGTGCGCCTCGCCGGCGGCGAGGGCGGGCGGGTCGGGCCGCTGCGCCGCGGGGACCGGGGCCGGTTCCGGCGCGTCCTCCGGGACCGGGGCGGCCCGCAGCACGTCGCCCAACCGGAGTGCGCGGCCGCTGTGGCCGCCGTACCCGCCGGTGGTGAACGTGGAGGTGCTGCCCAGGTACTCGGGCACGTCCAGGCCGCCGCGCACCAGCACGTAGGTGCGCATTCCCGGGCCGCGGGCGGGGCCGACGTCGAGCAGGCCGCCCGCCGGGACCTCCACCGGCTCCCACTGGGCGACGGGGGTCCCGTCCACGGTGACCTCGGCGGGGGCACCGGTGACACAGACGGTGGTGGCGTGCGAGAAGCGCAGGGCCGGCCCCTCGATGGTGCCCTCCAGGCCGGGTGCGCCCTCCGGGTTGCCCAGGGCCCGGTTGCCCAGGCGCAGGGAAAGGTCGTCCATGGCGCCCGACGGGGGGACGCCCACCTGCCAGTAGCCGACGCGGCCGGGGAAGTCCTGGACTGTGGTGAGGGTTCCGGCGCGCTCCACCTCGATCCGCGGCTCGGGGTCGCCCACCCCGGCGCAGGTCGCGGTGGTGTGGCCGACCGCGCGCACGTCCGGGTGGGCGGCCAGGGCCCGCAGCAGCCCCAGGTTGGTCTGGAGCCCGTCCACGCGGGTGTCCGCCAGCGCGGCGGCCAGCCGGTCCCAGGCCTGTTCCCGGTCCCGGCCGTGCACGATGACCTTGGCCAGCAGCGGGTCGTAGTCGCTGGTCACCCGGCGCCCGGTGGCGGCCCAGCCGTCCACGCGGACGCCCTCGGGGACCTCCACGCGGGTGAGCAGGCCTGAACTGGGTCGGAAGTCGTGGGCGGGGTCCTCGGCGTACACGCGCGCCTCGACGGCGTGGCCGGTGCGGGCCGGCCCCTCGGCGGGTACGCCGGAGAGCACGTCCTCGCCGCGGGCCTGGCGCAGCATCCACGCCACCAGGTCGACGCCGGTGATCTCCTCGGTGATCGGGTGCTCGACCTGGAGCCGGGTGTTGACCTCCAGGAACGACGCCTCGCCGCGATCGACGTCGTAGACGAACTCCACGGTCCCGGCACTGCGGTAGGACACCCCCGCGCACAGTTCGCGGGCGGTGCGGTGCAGTTCGGCGCGGACGTGGTCGGGCAGGTCGGGAGCGGGCGCCTCCTCCACGACCTTCTGGTTGCGGCGCTGGAGGGTGCAGTCGCGGTCCCCGAGGGTGACCACGCGGCCGTGCCCGTCGCCGAACACCTGGACCTCGATGTGCCGGGCCCGGGAGACGAACCGTTCCAGGAACACCCCGCCCCCGCCGAAGTGGGTGCGGGCCATCCGGCCCACCTGCTCGAACGCGGCGCGCAGCGCGGCCTCGTCGGCGCACGGCCGCAGGCCGATGCCGCCGCCCCCGGAGGTGGCCTTGAGGATGACCGGGTAGCCGACCCGCTCGGCGGCGGCCACCGCGGCGTCGGCGTCGGGCAGGGGGTCGCTGCCCGCGACCATGGGCAGCCCCGCCGCGGCGGCGGCCTTGCGGGCGGTGTGCTTGTCGCCGAACCGCTCCAGGTGCTCCGGGGAAGGGCCGACGAAGACCAGGCCCGCCTCCTCCACCGCGCGGGCGAAACCGGCGTTCTCGGACAGGAACCCGTAACCGGGGTGGACCGCCCCGGCCCCGGTGTCGGCGGCCGCCTTCAGGACGCGTTCGACGTCGAGGTAGCTCTGGGCGGCCGGGGCGGGACCCAGCCGGACCGCCTCGTCGGCCAGCCGGGTGTGCGCGGCGCCGGCGTCGGCGTCGGAGTACACGGCGACGGTGCGCAGCCCCACGGCGCGGGCGGATCGGATGATGCGGCAGGCGATCTCGCCGCGGTTGGCGACGAGCACGGAATCGAACACGCTGACTCTCCTTGGTCCGGGTTCGGTGGGCCGGTCGGCGGCGTCGGGGGTCGGGGGTCGGGGTCAGAATGCCTCGGAGTGCAGGGCCATCTGGGTCAGGGCGCGCCGGGCGCGCTCCAGAACGACCTCCATGGAGTCCCCCACGTGCTCGTGCAGGGCGCGGTAGGCGGCGTCCGGTTCGTCGTCGAGCAGGTGGCCGACGATGGCGAGGTGCTCGGTGATGGTGGAGGCGATCCGGTCCTCGGTGAGGAAGTCGTACATGCGCACCCGGCGGATGCGCTGGTTGACCGAGATCAGGGAGTCGGTGAGGGCCCGGTTGCCGGAGGCCCGGGAGAGGTCGGCGTGGAAGTCCTCGTCCAGCAGCACGAACGAGGCGTCCGGGGCGGGCGGGTCGGCCCCGATGGCCTCCCAGCGTTCACGCTGGGCCTTGAGGATCTCGGGGTCGTGCCGCAGGTCGGGGTCCTCGATGACGCGGGCGATGCCGCGCAGTTCGAGGGTGACCCGCAGTTCGTAGAGGTCGCGCAGTTCGGCGAGGTTGGGGACGGTGATGTGGAAACCGTTCTCACGCCGCTCGACCAGCCCGTCGGAGTGCAGCCGGGCCAGGGCCTCGCGGACCGGCGTGCGCGAGACGCCGAAGCGCTCGGCCAGGCGCACCTCGCCCAGCCGGGTGCGCGGGGCGATACGGCCGCTGAGGACTTCTTCCCGCAGCAGGGCGTAGACCCGGTCCCGGCGGGAGCCGGCCGTGTCACCGGCGGCCCCGTCCGGTCGTGTATACAGCTGTGTGTCCATGGCCTCAGACGCTAGGAACGGCGTGTTTCGACGGCCCTGCCCGCCGATGAAGCCTGCGTTTCCCTGTGTTTCGCCGTGTTTCGGCGCTCGACAGGGTCGCCCGGGACACGGGCCCGCACTGAACGCCCGGTCCGCCGGGGCGCGTTCCGTGCAACGCCGCCTAACCTGCTGTCATGGGACCGGATCGCAGGAGTGTGCTGCTGGGGGCGCTCGGCGCGGCCGCGGGCGCCGTGCTGGCCGGGTGCGCACGCGAGTCCGGTGTGCGCGTGCCCGAGCTCGTCATCGCCACCGGACCGCCGGGTGCCGTGTTCCGGGGGATCGGCGCCGAGATCGCCGCCCTGGTGCAGGAGCGGCTGCCCGGCACCGAGGTGGTCACGGTGGACACCAACGCATCGCACGACAACCTGTACCTGTTGGAGGACGGCAACGCCCACCTGGGGCTGGCGAGCCTGGACTCCACGCTCACCCACGAGTCGGAGATCGCCGAGGGCGGGGTGCTCAACGCGGTCGGCCGCCTCTACGACAGCTTCGTCCACCTCGTGGTGCCCGACGGGTCGGCGATCCGCGACCTGGACGACCTGGCCGGGCTGCGGGTGTCGGTGGGCTCGGACGACTCCGGCACGGAGTTCACCGCCCGGCAGATCCTGCGCGAGACCGGGCTGTCCGCCGAGACCGTGCTGATGGACCAGGCCGCCTCCGCCGAGGCCCTGGCCGCCGGGGAGATCGACGCCATGTTCTCCCTGACCGGGCTGCCCACCCCCGCCATCGCCGACCTGGCCGGGGAACGGGACGTCCGCCTCATCGACCTGGGCGGGACCGCGGGGACCATGGCCGACGCCTTTCCCGAGTCGTACTTCCAGGCGACCATCCCCGCGACCACCTACCGCGGGGTCCCCGCCTGCCCCACCATGTCCACGCCCAACCTGCTGCTGTGCCGCGCGGACCTGCCGGCCGACCTGGTGTTCGAGGTGACCGACACCGTGTACCGGGGCGCGGCCCGGCTGTCCGCCCGGCGGCCCGAGGCCGCCCAGATCAACGTGCGCACCGGCATCTCCACCGGGGTGGTGCCGCTGCACCCCGGCGCCGAGCGGTGGTACCGGGAGAACAAGCCGGCCTGATGGGAGTCGCCGGGTCGTGGGGACCCGATGCCGTGACCGCCGGCAGGTGGGCGCTGTCCCCGCCCGGGGCACGTGCCTTCCGGGGTCGGAGCGCGCCCCCGCCGGTCGGCCGGGAGGCCGGACCGCCGACGGGGCGGCGTGCCCGCCGCTGCCCCGTACCGCCTAACCGGCGTCCGGACGGTCCGGTAGGGGGGCGGCCGCGGGGAGTTCCAGGGTGACGCCGAAGCCGGGCCGGTCGGTGCCGGTCAGCCCCGTGCCCAGGACCAGCCGCCCGCCCGCCTCCCGCATCAGGTCGGCGACGATGGCCAGGCCCAGCCCGGTCCCCTCGGTGTTCTGGTGGCGCGGGGATCGCCAGAACCGGTCCAGGGCCAGGGCGTACTCCGCCTCCGGCAGCCCGTCCCCGTCGTCGAGGACCCGCAGGCGCACCGGGTCGCCCGGGTCGGCCCGCACCACCACCCGGGTGCCGCCGGACAGCCTCAGGGCGTTGCTGACCAGCTCGTCCAGGATGCTGCCCAGCCCGCCCGCCGGGGCCGAGACCCACAGGCCCGCCGGGACGTCCGTCCCGACGGCGATCCCGCGGCCCTCCCCCAGCGCCCGCCACCGCTCCTCGCGGCTGCGCAGCACCTCGGCGACCTCCACCGGCTCGGTGCCGGTGACGCTCTCCAGCCGGGTGGCGGCCAGCAGCGAGTTCAGCATCCGGTGCATGGCCGTGGTCTCGTCGATCGCGACCGCGTGCGCCTCCCGCGCCTCCTCCGACTCCAGGTAGGGCGCCAGGTTCTCCACCGCCAGCCTCAGGCTCGCCAGCGGGTTGCGCAGCTGGTGCGAGGCCTCCGAGACGAACGCGCGCTGGCGGTCCAGCGCCCGGCTCACCACACCCACCATCGTGTTGAAGGACTCGGTGAGCCTGCGCAGCTCCGGCGGCCCGCCCGCGGCGTCCACGTGCACCTCCAGGTCGCCGCCGGAGACGGCGGTGGTGGCCGCGTCGAGCCGGTTGATGGGCCGCAGCACCCACCGGGACAGCGGCACCGCCGCCGACACCAGCAGGGTCAGCGGCAGCACGCTGAACAGCGCGAGCAGCGCCCAGGAACCGAGGATCTCCGCCCCCAGCCAGTCGGTGGGCGACACGACCACGACCGCGCCCGCCACCTCGCTGTCGCGGCCGATCGGCTCGGCCACCACCAGGGGCTCCCCGCTCCAGGGCCAGACCGTGGCCGGCGGCGCGGGCCGCTCCCCCGCCATCGCCGCGGTGATCATGGGCCGGGCCTGCACGGCGTCCAGCAGCTCGCGCATCCGGGCGCGGCCGCCCGACCCGGTGACCACCGTCCCGTCGGGGGCGACCACGACGGCGGGGATCCCGTACAGCTCCTCGTAGCGCTCCATCTCCCGGGTCAGCGGGTCCACCCGCCCGGTGTCGAGCGCGGTGCGGGCCAGTGCGGTGAACCGCCCCGCGTCGCCGAGCCGGTCCACGTACATCTCCTGGGTGAGCTGCCCGGCCACGACCGTGCCCAGCGGGATGAGGACCGCGGCGACCAGCACGAACACGGCCGGCACCAGGATGAGGAGCAGACGCCGCAGCACGTCAGGCCTCGTCGAGCAGGTAGCCGACCCCGCGCACGGTGCGTATCCGCACGGCACCGCCCACCTTGGTGCGCAGCGAGGCGATGTGGGTGTCGAGGGTGCGTGAGGACGTCTCCCAGGCGGTGCCCCACACCTGGTCGAGTATCTGGTCCCGGGCCACCACCGCGGGCGACCGGGAGGCCAGCAGCAGGAGCAGGTCGAACTCCTTGCGGGCGAGCCGTACGGGTTCGCCGCCGACGGCGGCCGTCCGCGAGGCGGCGTCCAGGGTGAGGGCCCCGACGGTGACCGGCGGCTCCCCGGGCTCCACCGCGGAGCGGGCGCTGCGGGTGCGCCGCAGCACCGCGTCGATGCGGGCCAGCAGTTCGGCCACCCCGAAGGGCTTGACGACGTAGTCGTCGGCCCCGGCCCGCAGCCCGCGCACCCGGTCGCGTTCCTCGGCCCGGGCCGTGACGGCGATGATCGCCGTCTGCGGCCGCTCGCGCAGCCGCCGCAGCAGGTCGATCCCGTCGGCGTCGGGCAGCCCCAGGTCGAGCAGGACGACGTCGGCGGGCGGTGCCTCCAGCGCCCGCTCCGCGGTGGCGACCCGTTGGACCTCGAAGGAGGCCGACCGCAGTGCCGTCACCAGTCCGCGGGCGACCCGGTCGTCGTCCTCCACCACGAGAATGCGCATGTCCAGCATGTTAGGCAGCGGCCGGAGCGGGCGCGCTCTCTGTTCGCCGCACGCGGCGGAACGCGGTTCAACCGCGACCGTGCGCACCGCCGGGGTCGGTGTACCGGGGCTCGGTCTCCTCCGGGTCCAGGACGCCGAGCATCGCCTCGGCGATGGCGTGCAGCTGTTCCACCTGTTCCGGATCGAGCACGTCGAACAGGACCCGCCGCACCTCGGCCACGTGCCCCGGGGCGGCCGCCTCCAGGACCCGGGCGCCCTCCTCGGTGAGCTCCGCGAACGTGGTGCGCCGGTCTCCGGGGCGGCGGAAGCGCCGGATGAGGCCGTCGTCCTCCAGTTTGGCGGCGGCGTGCGACAGGCGGCTGGGCGAGGAGCGCAGCAGCCGGGCCAGCCCGGTCATGGACAGCGCCCGCTCGGGGGCCTCCGACAGCATCGCCAGCACCTGGTAGTAGGTGTGCGGGAGACCGGAGTCCCGCCGGAGCTGGCGGTCCAGGGAGGCGTCGAGGAGGTGGACGGCGGCCAGGAAGGTCCGCCAGGTCCGCTGCTGTCCGTCATCCAGCCATGCGACCTCGGACACCACTGCACCCCCGGAATACTTGAACATTCAACCTTGTTTTCGATGTCGACCGACCCGACATCGAAAGGACGCCATGGAGACGACAGCGGCGCGCATGCCGACCCTCTACCTCAGCCACGGCGCGCCCCCGCTCGCCGACGACGCCGAATGGACCCGGCAGCTCGCCGACTGGTCCGGGCGCATCGCCCGCCCCACCGCGATCCTGGTGGTCTCCGCGCACTGGGAGGACGCCCCGCTCACCCTCGGCGCGACCGCCGACGGGGTCCCCCTGACCTATGACTTCTGGGGCTTCCCGCAACGCTACTACGACGTCACGTACGCGGCTCCCGGAGCGCCCGCGCTCGCCGAGAGGGTGCGCGGCCTGGTCGGCGGCCCGGTTCACCAGGACCCCTCCCGGGGCCTGGACCACGGCGCCTATGTTCCGCTGAAGGAGATGTACCCCGGGGCCGACATCCCGGTGCTCCAGGTGTCCATGCCGTCCCTGGACCCCGTCGAGCTGCTCGGCCTGGGCGAGCGCCTGGCCCCGTTGCGCGACGAGGGCGTGCTGATCGTCGGCAGCGGGTTCACCACCCACAACCTGCGCGAGATGTCCCGCAGCGCGCACGGCACCGCCCCGGCCTGGTCGGTGGAGTTCGACGACTGGGTGAGGCGCGCGGTGGCCGACCACGACGTCGACGCCCTGCTGGACTTCGAGCGCAAGGCGCCGGCGGCCGCGATCGCCCATCCGCGCAGCGACCACTTCGCACCGCTGTTCGTCGCCCTGGGCGCCGGGCTGGCGGACCACCGCGGGTCCGTGTCCACCGTGGACGGGTTCTGGCACGGACTGGCCAAGCGCTCCTTCCAGTTCGAGTGAGCCTGCGGGGACGCCGAAAACGCGTGGCGGAACGTCGGCGCCCTCCGGGACACTCGTCCCATGTCGGACACCCCTGAGAACGCGCGCTCCGTGGCGGACCTGGTCAGGATCCGGGGCCGGATCAAGTACCTGCACTTCTGGGGCCACCGACCCCACCCCTCGGGCGAGGTCTCGGCGAGCTGCCTGTCGCAGTGGTGGCCCGCCGCCTTCACCGTGGACGGGGTCACCTACCGAACCGCCGAGCACTACATGATGGCGGGCAAGGCACGGCTCTTCGGCGACGACGAGATCCTCGGGGAGATCATCGCCTGCGGGCACCCGCGCCAGGCCAAGGAACTGGGCCGCAAGGTCCGCGGGTTCGACCAGGAGGCCTGGGAGGCGGCCCGGTTCGGCATCGTGGTGGACGGCGGTGTCGCCAAGTTCGGGCAGCACGCAGACCTACGGGACTTCCTGCTCGGCACCGGGCGCCGGGTCCTGGTGGAGGCCAGCCCCCGGGACCGGATCTGGGGCATCGGGATGTCCGCCTCCCACGAGAACGCCGAGAACCCCGTGCTCTGGCGCGGGCGCAACCTGCTGGGCTTCGCCCTGATGGAGACCCGTGCCCGACTGGCCGCCGCGACCTGACCCGCCCCGCACCCGGGCCTGATCGGAACGGCACGTCCGATTCCCGCCGGACTCCCGGTCCCGGAACGGCCAGGATCGTACACATGAGCGAGAAAACGCATCACTCCACCGAGGCCGCACTCGTCACCGGCGGCGGCCGGGGCATCGGCGCCGCGGTCGCCGTCCGACTGGCCGAGGCGGGTTTCGACATCGCCCTCACCTACGAACGCGACGAGCAGGCCGCCGCAAAGGTCGTGGCGGCCGTCGAAGAGCACGGACGGCGCGGGCTGGCCCTGCGGGCCGACGCCGCCGACGCCGACGCCGTCACCGGGGCGGTCGACCGGGCGGCCGCCGCGTTCGGGCGGCTGGACGTCCTGGTCAACAACGCCGCCGTCTTCCCCTTCGGCCCCCACGACGGCCACACCGTGGAGGAGGTCGACCGGGTGCTGGCGGTCAACGTGCGGGCGCCCTTCCTGGCCTCCCGGGCGGCGGCCCGCCACATGGACGGCGGCGGCCGGATCGTCACCGTGGGCAGCAACGTGGCGACCCGGGTGCCCTTCGGCGGGCTCACCCTGTACACCCTGAGCAAGTCGGCGCTGGCCGGGATGACCCGCGGGCTGGCCCGCGACCTGGGCCCGCGCGGCATCACGGTCGCCCAGGTCGACCCGGGGCCCACCGACACCGACGCCAACCCGGCGGACGGGCCGAACGCCGACGGCATCCGCTCCCTGGTGCCGCTGGGCCGGTTCGCCCGGCCCGAGGAGATCGCCGACACCGTCGCCCACATGGTCGGTCCGGGCGGCCGTTTCATCACCGGCGCGGTACTGGCCGTGGACGGCGGCATCAACGCCTGACCCGGATCCGGGCCGCCCGCACCACTGCGGTGCGAGCGGCCCGGATCCGGTTCAACGGCCCATGACCGCGCCGCCGTTGACCTGGATCACCTGGCCGGTGATGTGCCCGGCCTCGGGCGAGGCCAGCCACGCGATCGTCTCGGCCACGTCCTCGGGGAGCCCGGCCCGACCGGTGACGGTCTGGGAGACCAGGCGGTCGTGCCGGGCCTGTGTCATCCCCCCGCCGAAGAACCCGGTCCGGGAGATGTAGCCGGGCACCACGATGTTCACCGTGCACCCGGTCGGCCCCAGCCGGGCGGCCAGGTCGAAGGTCCACCCGTGCAGGGCGGCCTTGGTGGCGGAGTAGGAGCCTCCGCCGCCGCGCAGTGCGGCGATGGAGCCGACGTTGACGATCCGGGCGCCGTCCGCGCGCAGGTGCGGCCGGAGCGCCTCGGTCGACAGGACGGCGGTGAGGACGTTGGCCGCCCAGTCGGCCGACCAGCCCTCGGCGATCCCGGCCAGGGTGTCGTCGGGGGCCGGGCGCAGCCCTCCGGCGTTGTTGACGACCACGTCCACCCCGCCCAGGCGTTCGGCCAGTGCGGGCAGGTGCTCGCCGACGGCGGCCGGGTCGGCCAGGTCGAGGGCGGCGCGGTGCGCGGCGTCGTCGCCGTACCCGGCGCGGAGTTCGCCGACGGCCTCGTCCAGCGGGCCTGCGCGGCGGCTGGTCAGCCCGACGCGGTAGCCGCGGGCGGCCAGTGCGCGGGCGGTGGCCAGGCCGACACCGGTGCCTCCTCCGGAGACGACTGCGGTGCGGGGGGTGTCGGACATGTCGGGGTCGCTTTCTCCAGGGGAACGATCCGATCGCACCCTGCCCCGCGGAGGCGGGACGGTGCAAGGGGTCATCCGACTCCGGACAGCCGTCACGAAGAACCGATGAGGGCCACCCGCGTCGGGGTCGCTTTCTCCAGGGGAACGATCCGATCGCACCCTGCCCCGCGGAGGCGGGGCGGCGCAGGGGGTCATCCGACTCCGGACAGCCGTCACGAGGAACCGATGAGGGCCACCCGCTCGGCGGTCACCCCCTCCGCGACGGACGGGGGCAGCGGGGTGTACCCCGCCTCGGCGGCGAGGGTCGCACCCTCCTCCCCGAGTGCGTACGTCCAGAAGTCGCGCATGATGTCCGCGGTCCCGCCCTCGTAACCGCACTCGTAGGCGAACACGTGATTGACGCGCATGATCGGGTAGCCCTGGCCCGTCACCCGGCCGGTCAGCGAGAAGTCGTCCCCCGACAGGTCGATCTGCTCGGCGGCGGAGCGGGCGGACTCCGCGTTCAATTCGATGTCCTCGGTGCCCTCGCCCATCAGACTCGCGACCTGGAGCCCGTTGCGCTCCGCGTAGGAGGCGTTGACGAAGCCGATCGCACCGGGAGTGGCGGACACGATCTCGTGCACTCCCTCGTCCCCCGAGCCGACCCGCACGGAGTCCGCCCAGGTCCCGGACCAGCCGGGCGCCGCGGCGAGGTAGTCCTCGAAGACCCGGGCCGTCGACGCCCCGTCGTCATGGCGGACCGGAACGAGGTCGACGTTCTCCAGATCGTATCCGGGCCCGAACAGGCTCACCACGTCGGTGATCTCCCCCTGGTAGAGGGCCGCCAGGGAAACGCGGTCCAGCATCGGACGCACACCCTCGCCGAGGTTGTGCACGACCGCGACGGCCCCGGTCACCACGGGGAACTGCACCACCGAACAGCCGCGCGTCCGCTCGGCCTCCTCCCGCTGTTCGGCGGTGAGTGGAGCCTCCGAGGAACCGAAGTCGGTCTCCCCGGCGACGAACCCGGCGGCCCCGGCCCCGGAACCGACCGGGTTGTAGGAGATCTCCACGCCGGGCTGCCTGTCCAGATAACCCTGCGACCAGGTGTCGATGGGGGCGCTGAGGAAGGTGGAGCCGCTTCCCGTCAGTCTCCCGGTCAGCATGGTGGCGGCTTCGGACGGCGGGGTGGAGGGGTCGACGGCGAGCCCGTCGGTCCCGCCGTCGGCCCCCCGGATTCCCAGGCCGTCGAGCACCACGGCGGCCACACCGACCCCGCCGATGAGGGTCACCGCGAGCGCTCCTGCGCCCAGCGCCAGCGGCCACACCCGCCGCCTCCGGCGGCGCAGGGGCGGCGCCGCGCCGGGCCGGGGGTTCCCCGGCGGTACGGGGCCGTGCGGCGGCGGCCCGACAGGGACCGGCGCGGGGTCCGGGGCCGCCGGAACCCCCGTGGGCGACCCGCCGGGCGCGGTGTCCCCCTGGTCCCAGTGGGCGCGGATGAGGCCGGTGACGATCGTCGTGTCGTCCTGCTCCCGGGGGGCTCCCGCGACGGCGTGCACCAGTTCCGCGGCCCTGGGCCGGCGCTCCGGGTCCTTGGCCAGGGCCCGGCGCACCGGGTCCGCCAGTTCCTCCGGCAGCCCGGCCAGGTCGGGCTCCTCGTGGAGGATGCGGTACATCAGGGTCTCCGCGCCGCCCTCCCCGAACGGGGAGCGCCCGGTGGCGGTGTAGGCGGTGACCGCACCCCAGGCGAACACGTCGGCCTCGGGGCCGCTGTCGCCGCGGTAGCGCTCGGGGCTCATCCAGGCGGGCGAGCCGATCAGTCCGCCGGTCCGGGTGTGCGAGGTGAGGTCGGCGGCGCGGGCGATCCCGAAGTCCAGCACCTTGGGCCCGTCGGGGGCCAGGATGACGTTGGCGGGCTTGAGGTCGCGGTGGACGACCCCGGCCGCGTGGATGGCGGCGACCGCCTCGGCGATGCCCGCGGCCACCACCCGGGCCTGCCCGGCGGGCAGCGGGCCGCCGACGAGCACCCGGCGGGCCAGGGTGGGACCGGGCAGGTAGGCGGTCGCGTACCAGGGGTGCTCGGCACGGGCGTCGTGGGCCAGGACGGGTGCGACGCACAGTGCCCGGACCCGCAGCATCAGCTCGACCTCGGCGGCGAAGCGGGCCCGGAACTCCGGCTCTTCGGAGAATTCCTCGCGGACGACCTTGATCGCCGCCCACCGGCCGTCGGGTCCGGTCGCCCCGTAGACCACCCCCATGCCCCCGGTACCGAGTCTGCCGTGCACGGTGAACGGTGGGATCGTGCGGGGGTCGGAGGCCCGCAGGGGTGTGAGATCGGGTGCCGGATGGTGCATGGGTTTCCTCGGTTCGGCGTGGCCCGCGCCGGTCGGGTCGGGTCCGTCCCGTTGGATGCGCGCAACCCCCGAGTCGTTCATCCCGATCGACGACAATGCACCCTTAAGTCCGATATCGAGAAAGGGATCACCCGAAGATCACGGGGATTTCACCGCCGCCTTGTCCGTTTTCCGGACGCGGGCCGGATCATGGAGGAGTAGAGTCCGAAAAGCGGACAGTACGGTGCCCCCGGCACCCTGGTCCCGTTTCCCCGGAGCGCTCCGGGCCCCGGCACGCACATGCCGCCGCCCGCCGGGCGTGGCACTTCCGCCGGCCCCGGGAGACCGATCACCGATGCGGCGGATCGCGCGCCGTTTCCGGGAAGCACCGTCCTTCCTTTTCGACGAGGACGAACCACAATCGGGGAATTCCGATGGCCTATTACCGTATTCAGCTGAGCGACGGCTCCTCTCACACGGTGCAGGCGGTGCGCCTGCGCACGGACGCCCGCAGCCTCTACCTGGAGGAGCGCACCGCGGGGGACTGGCGCGAGGTGTTCGCCAACCCGTTGGCCGACGTGGCGCGGGTGCAGCGCCGCTTCACCGAGAACGACGGGACCTGGACCTGGCTCAACGAGCGCCTGCCCGCCCCGATCGGCGGCGTCCGGGCCTGGTGACCCCGGTGGGGCCCGGTTCCCCGGGCCCCTGTGGGGCGCTCCTACCAGGCGAGGACCCCGTGGGCGTCCGGATCGGGCGCGCCGGCCAGGTGCCCCCAGAGCACACCGTTCGGACCGTCCTCGGGCAGCGTCGCCAGGTGCAGGACCACCCGCGCCCCCTGTTCGGCGGTGCGGGGTCCCGAGTGCCCGTTGAGGTCGGTGGCGCAGTACCCGGGGTTGGCGGCGTTGACCTTCGCGCCGGTGTCGGCCAGCTCCTTGGCGTACACGGCGGTCGCCATGTTCAGGGCCGCCTTGGAGGCCGGATAGGGGATGCCGCCGTCCATATCGAAGAACGGGCCCTCCGGGTCGGTCAGCGTGCTGATCGAGCCGAGCTCGCTGGAGACGTTGACCACGCGGGGCGCGGGTGAGCGGCGCAGCAGGCCCAGGAAGGCGTCGGTCACCGCCACCGGGCCCAGCAGGTTCACCTCCAGCACCTCGCGGAAGGCGGCGAGGTCGGTCCCCCCGGCCGAGCCCCAGCCCTGGGCCACGCCCGCGTTGTTGACGAGCACGTCGAGCCGCCCGTGATCGTGCTCCACCCGCTCCGCGGCCGCCGCGACGCTCGCCGCGTCGGTCACGTCGATCTCCAGCGGGTGCGCGGTCACGCCCTCCTTCTCCAGGGCGCGCACCGCCTCGGCCCCGCGCCCGGCGTCCCTGGAACCCACCAGCACGGTCATGCCCTCCAGCCCCAGCAGTCGCGCGCTCTGGAATCCGATACCCCTGTTCGCCCCGGTGACCAGGGCGATTCTTGCGTTCGTTCCGTTCATGCCGCCATCGTGCGCCCGCCCGCGGCCCGGGCATAAGGGAACCGCGCAGCGTGGTACCGGCGGTACCACTGTCATCGGGTCCGGGATCGGGCAGGCTGGACGGCGAGGGAGAGGAGACGTCATGGACCGCACCGGACTGGCGGCCTTCCTGCGCGCCCGCCGCGCCGGGCTGACCCCCGCGGACGCGGGCCTGCCCGACACCGGGCGGCGCCGGGTGTCGGGGCTGCGCCGGCAGGAGGTCGCCCAGCTGGCCGGCATCTCGGTGGAGTACTACGTGCGGCTGGAGCAGGCACGCGGCCCGCACCCGTCCCGGCAGGTGCTGTCGGCCCTGTCCCGCGCCCTGATGCTGGACGCCGACGAGCGCGCCTACCTGTTCCGCCTGGCGGACGCCGAGGCCCCCGCCCCCCGGTCCCCGAACCGCGAGGTGTCCACCGCCGTGCAGTACCTCATCGACGGCCTGCCCACCACGCCCGCCTACGTGCTGGACGCGGGGTACGAGGTGCTGGCCTGGAACGCGATGGCCGTCCACTTCATCGGCGACATGGGGGCGCTGCCGCGGGAACGGCGCAACATCATCGAGTGGATGTTCGCCCGGACAGAACCGGACCCGGGCTGGGAGGACGAGAACACCGACTGCTTCGCCCGCTACTCGGTGGCGGACCTGCGCGCCGCCTACGCCCGCTACCCGCGGGACCCGGCCATCACCCGGCTGGTCACCTCGCTGCTGGGGACCTCGGCCCGGTTCCGGGGGATGTGGGAGTCGCAGGTGGTGCGCCAGCAGCGCGGGTTCACCAAGCGGATGGACCACCCGGCGGTGGGGCCGCTGGAGTTCGAGTGCCAGGTGCTCCACGTGCCGGACGGGGACCAGCGGGTGATGCTGTACTGCCCGGAGCCCGGGTCGGACACCGAGCGGGCACTGCTGAGGCTGCCCGGGCAGGTCCCGCCGAGCCCCGACGGGACGCCCGTCTTCCGGCCGGGCCGGGCGCCGTGCGGACCGGGGAACATGGTGGGGGCCCCGGCGCCGGAGGCGGTACGCCGTTCGGCCGGACCCGTGTGACCTCGGGCGCTGTCGCGATCACGGAGAGCATGTGTAATCTGCCTTCGGGTCACGAGTGAGGGGAACGCCATGGACGGTCGCACCGGGAACGGTCGTCTGCGGCCGTCGATCGTGCTCGGCGATCTCGTACGCGCCACCGTGCCGCCGCTGCTGCCCGCCGGGCTGACCGCCGCCGCGGCCTGCGCCGCCCTGGCGGCGGGGGCGGCGACGGGG
>NZ_JASFDV010000078.1 GCF_030766825.1 Nocardiopsis sp. CC223A | reverse complement strand
CCCTCTTCCCCTCCACGACCCCCTTCCGATCCCCGCCCGCGCCGCGGGCCGCTCCCTCTCCCCGGAGGCAGCCGTCGCCGAGGCCCTCACCCCGGCCCGGGAGCCTCAGCCCCGGTAGGCCCCCGCCGGTGCTTCACCTGGAGCGCCGGGACGGCGACCACGCCGTCCCGGACATCGGCGATGATGCGGTAGTCCCCCACCCGATAACGCCACAGGTCACCGAGCCGGTCGCCCTTCAACGCCTCCCCGAGCCCACGCGGGTCCGAGGTCCCCTCGATCCGCTCGCCCGGAAAGGAGGATGCGCCGCGCCGCCTGAGAATCCGGCCTGCGCAACTCCCGTTGGGCGTCGTCGTGGAGTTCAACCCTCCAGGTCATGTTCCGCCGTCACTTCCGAGAGGGGGACGGTGCCGCTGCGGCCCGCGCGCAGGTCTTCGAGGCGGCGCTCGGCCACGTAGATCTCTTCGAGTTCGTCCAGGTGGGCGACGATCGCCTCACGAACGTAGAAGCTCTTGGACCGACCGGTCTCCCTGGCCAGGGTTTCGAGTCTTTCCTCGATCTCCGCCGGAAGTCCGAGTGCCGGCACGAGCCACCTCCATGGTCGCCGTACAAGTACAGCCCCTTGCTTACAGCCCCTCGGCTCCCGACGCGCCCCGAGTCCTCGGCTCCGGCCGTCGGGTGGCCGGATGCGGCCAGATGGGGACCGGGTACCCGGGGCGGGTCGGGTCGGTGCGGTGGGCGCGACGTGGGGGTTCGGCGCCCTTGATGGCAAACATGCCAATATCACTCAGAGATCCTGAATATTGACAGAAAGTGGCGATCTCCTCTGCAATATCGCCACCGTGTCCGATCGCCTCACCCCCGCTCACGGAGGCATCCCGTGGAGACCACCCGTTTCCCGTCCCCCCGGCGCGCCCGCATCCCCTCGGGCGTCCGCCGCACCCTCGTCCCCCTGACCGTCGCCGCCCTCCTGCTCGGCACCCTGGCCGCCGGGAGCGCCACCGCCGAACCCGAGTACGACCTGTACGTGGTGGACGGCGCGAGCACCCCGCAGGACCGCACCGCCATCGCCGCGACCGGCGCCGCCATCGACCAGGTCGCCGCCGACGAGGTCCTGGTCACCGCCACCCCCGACGACGCGGCCCAGATCGCCGCGCTCGGCTTCGGGGTGGAGGTGCTGGAGGTCCCGCAGCCCTTCGCCGGTCCCGATCCCGGCTACACCACCTACCCCGAGCTCCTCGACTTCGTCGACGGGGTGGTCGCCGACCACCCCGACCTGGCCGTCTCCTCCGTCATCGGCACCTCGCACCAGGGCCGCGACATCATCGCCGTCAAGATCAGCGACAACGCGGCGACCGACGAGGACGAGCCGGAGGTGCTGTTCACCCACTCCCAGCACGCCCGCGAGCACCTGACCGTCGAGATGGCCGTGTACCTGCTGGACCTGCTCACCGACGGGTACGGCACCGACGAGCGCATCACCGGGCTGGTCGACGACCGCGAGATCTGGATCGTCCCCAACGTCAACCCGGACGGCTCGGAGTACGACATGGCGGGCACGAACTGGCGGAACTGGCGCAAGAACCGCCAGCCCAACCCCGGCTCCTGGTACGTCGGCACCGACCTCAACCGCAACTGGGACTACAACTGGGGCTGCTGCGGCGGCTCCTCCGGCAGCCCGAGCAGCATCACCTACCGCGGCCCGGCGCCCGAGTCGGCCCCGGAGGTCCGGGCGGTGGCCGACTTCGTGCGCGGCCGGGTCGTGGACGGCGAGCAGCAGATCACCGCCGCCATCGACTTCCACACCTACAGCGAGCTCATCCTGTGGCCGTTCGGCCACACCTACTCCGACGTCACCGACGGGATGACCCGCGAGGAGTACGACACGCACGTGGCGCTGGGCACCCACATGGCCGACGCCAACGGGTACACGCCCCAGCAGTCCAGCGACCTCTACATCACCGACGGGACGATCAACGACTGGCTGTGGGGCGACCAGGGGATCGTCAACTTCACGTACGAGATGTACCCCCGCTCGGCCTGGGGAGGCGGCTTCTACCCGCCGTCGTCGGTGATCGAGCGGGAGACGTCGCGCAACGAGGAGGCCGTGCTGCGGCTGCTGGACTACGCCGACTGCCCGTACCGGATCATCGGCGAGGAGGAGGCCTACTGCGGCTGACCTCCGCCCCGCCGCGAACACGTGGACGGCCCCTCCCCCGAGTCGATGAGGGGGAGGGGCCGTTGCGCACCGCGGACGAGAGGGTGAAGGCGGAACCCGCCCGCGGCGGTCTGCGGGACCGGTCCGACCGGTCGGCTACGCGCCGGGGACCGGCTCGAACTCCTTGACCGCGTTGATCGCCGGTCCGTGCGGGGTGTTGGCCTCGCGCTCGATCATGACCTCGACGAGCACCGGGCGGGAGGTGGCCTTCGCCTCCTTGCGGGCCCACTCCAGGGCGTCGCGGATCTCCCCCGGCTCCCAGACGCGGCGGCCGGCGCAGCCGTACGCCTCCATGATCTTGACGTTGTCGGTGCCGTACTCGTCGTAGTGGATGTCCACCTGGTAGTTCATCTCGTAGGGGATGGACGCCTGGCGGATCAGGCCCAGGTACTCGTTGTTGAGCATGATGATGACGTACGGGACGTTGTACTGGGCGGCGACGGCCAGTTCCTCGACCATGTACTGGAACCCGTAGTCGCCGACGATGCCGACGACCTCGGCGTCCGGCTCGGTCTCCTTCAGCGCCTTCTTGACGCCGATGGCCGCGGGGATCTCCCAGCCCAGCGGGCCCGCCTGGCCGCAGATCTGGTAGCGGCGCGGCTTGTACGCCTTCTGGTGCTGGCCGCCCCAGATCTGGTACAGGCCGATGGCGGTGACGAAGTAGGTGTCCTCGTCGAAGACCTCGTTGATCTCCTTGTAGACGCGCGGCGCCTTGACCGGCACGCTGTCGAAGTCCTCGCGCCGGGTCAGGGTGGCCTTGAGCTCGCCGACCCGGTCGACCCAGCCCCCGACCTCGGCCCGGGCGCCGCGCCGCTCGGCCGCGGCCAGCAGCTCGCGCAGGAACAGGCGGGCGTCGGAGACCACGCCCAGGTCGGGCTCGAAGACCCGGCCGATCTGGGTGGCCTCGATGTCGACGTGGATGAACGTGCGCTCGCCCCGGTAGACGTCGATCTGCCCGGTGTGCCGGTCGGCGAAGCGCGCGCCCACGGCCAGGACCAGGTCGGACTCCAGGAACGAGGCGTTGCCGTACCGCTGGGAGGTCTGCACGCCGGTCATGCCCGCGTACAGCGGGGAGTCCTCGTCGAAGGAGCCCTTGCCCATGAGGGTGACCTGGACCGGGACGCGCAGGTACTCGGCGAGTTCGCGCAGTTCCTGGGAGGCCTCGGCCAGGATGACGCCGCCGCCGGCCAGGATGAGCGGGCGCTCCGCCGCCAGCAGCAGGTCCAGGGCCTTCTCGACCCGGGGCAGGTGGGGTTCGACGGTGTTGACCTTGAGCGGGGCGTCCAGCTCGGGGTCGTAGTCGATGACCTGCTGGGCGACGTCCACGGGGATGTCGATGAGGACGGGGCCCGGGCGGCCCTCGCGGGCGATCCGGAACGCCTCGCGGAAGATCCACGGGGCGGTCGCCGCCTCCTTGATCTGCACCGCCCACTTGGTGACGGGCTTGGCGATCTCGACGATGTCGACGGCCTGGAAGCCCTCCTTGTCCAGCAGGTCGGTGCGCTGCTGGCCGGTGATGCAGACGATCGGGATGGAGTCGGCGATCGCGGTGTACAGGCCGGTGATCATGTTGGTCCCGGCGGGGCCGGAGGTGCCGATCGCCACGCCGACCCTGCCGGTGGTGCGCGACCAGCCGTCGGCCATGTGGGTGGCGCCCTCCTCGTGGCGGACGGTCAGGTGCTCGATCCCGCCGACGTCCTCCAGCGCCTTGTAGAGGGGCAGGATGGCGGCGCCGGGGCAGCCGAAGGCGGTGTCGACGCCCTCGTCCTTCAGGACCTCGACGACCGCGTTCATCGCAGGCATCCGTGTCATGGCTGTTCCTTCAGTGCTAGGGAGGGGGCTGTGGGGCGGGCCGGGCCCGGCGGGTCCCGCGGTGCGGCCAACACGCGCGATCGCCGGGGCGGCCCGGGGTGGACGGGCGGCGGGGTGCTCTGCCCCGCCGCGCGGTCCGCGGACGGCTGCTACTGCTCGCGGCCGGAGAGCTGCTCGACGATCTTCAGCAGCGCGGAGTGGTCGAGCCCGCCGTGGCCCTGCTGCTTGAGGGCGGCCACGTACTGGGCGACCTGGGAGCCGAGCGGGATCGCCACCCCGGCGGCGTGCGCGGAGTCGGTGACGATGCGCATGTCCTTGTCGTGCAGGGCGATCCGGAAGCCGGGGGCGAAGTCGCGCTCGCGCATGGCCCTGCCCTTGCGCTGGAGCACGGTGCTGCCCGCGAGCCCGCCGCCCAGGACCTCCAGGCCGGCCTCGGTGTCCACGCCGTGGGCCTCCAGGAAGACCAGGGCCTCGGCCAGTAGCTGGATGTTGCCCGCGACGATGAGCTGGTTGGCGGCCTTGACGGTCTGCCCGGCGCCGTTGGGGCCGACCAGGACCGGGGTGGTGCCCAGGACGTCGAAGAGCGGGCGGGCCGCCTCGAAGTCCTCGGCGGCGCCGCCGACCATGATGGACAGCTTGGCCTCGATCGCCCCGGCCTCGCCGCCGCTGACCGGCGCGTCCAGGACCCGGAACCCGCGCTCGGCGCCGGCGGCGGCCACGGAGCGGGAGACGTCGGGGCGGATGGTGCTCATGTCGATGATGAGCGTGCCGGGCTTGGCGCTCTCGAACACGCCTCCCTCGCCGAGCAGCAGCGCCTCGACGTCCGGGGAGTCGGGGACCATCGTGACGACGGCGTCGGCGTCGGCGACCGCCCCGGCGACGCTCCCGCCGCGCAGACCGCCCTCGGCGACGAGTGCGTCCACACGGTCGGGGGTGAGGTTGTGGCCGGTGACGGTGTATCCGGCGCGGACGAGGTTGACGGCCATGGGCAGGCCCATGATGCCGAGCCCGATGAAGGCGACCTTGCGAATGGACACGGGGTTGGACACGGTGTGCCCCTTCCTGTTCGTGGCTGTGGCTGTGGCTGTTGCGGTTGCTGCGGGTGCGGCCGGTGCGCGGCTCAGCGCAGGAAGCCGAAGCTCTGCTCGGTGGGGACGGTGGGCTTGTACTCCAGGCCCACCAGGCCCTGGTATCCGCCCTTCTGGGCGGCGGTGAGGAGGTCGTCGACGGGCAGTTCGCCGGTACCGGGCTCGCCGCGGCCGGGGGCGTCGGCGATCTGAACGTGCCCGAACTCGGCGGCGTGGTCGCGGACCACGGCGGCGACGTCGTCGCCGTTGGCGGCCAGGTGGTACAGGTCGGCCAGCAGGGCGACGTTGTCGGCCCCGGCCGCCCTGGCCTTCGCGACGAAGTCGAGGCCTTCGCGGGCGGTCTTGAGCGGGTAGTCCTCGGCGCCGCTGAGGGGCTCGATGAGGACGGTGCCGCCGACCCGGGCGACCGCCTCGGCGGCGGCGACGGTGTTCTCCAGGGCCAGGCGGTCCTGTTCGGCGGGGTCCACTCCGGCCTGGCGCAGGCCGTACAGGGCGTTGAACCCGGTGGTGCCGGTGCGCTCGGCGATCGCGGTGACGACGTCGAGGTTGGCGCGGAACTCGGCGGAGCGCGCGGGCTGGGAGAGCACGCCCCGGTCGGGCCCGGGCAGGGCGCCGGCGAAGAAGTTGAGGCCGGTCAGGCGCACGCCCGCGGTGTCGATGGCGGCGATGAACGCGTCGACGTCCTCGCGGGGCGGGGTGGCGCTCTCGAAGGGCCACCAGAACTCGACGGCGTCGAACCCGGCGTCGCGGACGGCCTGGGGGCGCTCGTTGAGGGGCAGTTCGGTGAAGAGCATGGAGCAGTTCACCGTGTACCCGAGGGTGTGGCTCATGCGCAGCCTCCGTCAGGATTTCCACAATGTGGAATTTGCTTTTCGCTTTAAGGAATGATTTGAGTGTGCGTCCGGTCGCCCCGGTTGTCAACACCCCGCCCGCCGCCACCCGCCCCGGCCGATCCCGGCGACCCCGGCACCCCCTCGGGCCACAGGCGCCTCCGTACGTTCGGCGGATCTTTCGCGCACGTCATGAATCCGCTTGTTTTTCGCCGAAAGCCCCTTGCCAGTGTTGACAAGGTCACACTCCCATCAACTAGAGTCCCTCCAATCCGTAATACGGAATCGCATGTCTGCACTATGAAAGCCCGGCTTCGGCCGGGCCACGGGAGAACCCATGCCCGAAAGCACCTCGGCGGTGCCGGACGCCCGGCCCGACCAGGGTCTGGACCGGCTCAACGCCCTCTCCGAGGAGGAACTGCGCACCGAACTCGCGCAGTGCCTGGACGTGGAACGCTGGGTGCTGGCCGTCGCGGCCGCCGCCCCCTACGCCGACCGCTCCGCCCTCCTCGACACGGCCGACGCCCACGCCCGCGAGATCACGGCCGACGAGGTCGCCTCCGCACTGGCCCGCCACCCCCGCATCGGGGAGAAGGCCCAGGGGCGGGGCACCGAGGCCGCCTGGTCGCGCGGCGAGCAGTCCGCGTTCGCCGCCGACACCGACGACGCCGCCGTCCGCGTCCAGCGGATCTTCCAGTACGCCCAGCAGGAGTACGAGGAGCGGTTCGGGCAGATCTACCTCGTCTGCGCCAGCGGCCGCGGCCCCCGCGACCTGCTGGCCGACCTGGTCGGACGGCTCGCCAACGACCGCGACACCGAACTGGCCGTCGTCGGCGGCGAACTGCGCAGGATCGCCGCCCTGCGCCTGGTCAAACTCCTGGAGGCCACCGCATGAGCCACGTCACCACGCACGTCCTGGACGCCGCGCTCGGCCGCCCCGCGGCCGGCGTCCCCGTCCGGCTGGAGGCCGCGGCCGACCCCGGCCGCTCCTCCTGGAAGACCGTCGCCGAGGGCGTGACCGACGGCGACGGGCGGGTCGGCGACCTGGGCCCCGAACAGCTCGCCGCCGGGTACCACCGGATCACCTTCGACACCGCCGCCTACTTCGAGGCGACCGGGCAGCAGGGGTTCTACCCCGAGGTCACCATCGTGTTCGACCTCGCCGACCGGGACGCGCACTACCACGTGCCGGTCCTGCTCAGCCCGTTCGCCTACTCGACCTACCGGGGCTCCTAGCCGCCGAGACGCCCGGCGGGGTTCCGGAGGCCGCGCGGAGGAGATGTCTTCGAGAAAGGACCTGTGGCCGAAGGCCGTCCGTTGAGGATGGCGGGCGACGGGCGAGGACGTCGACAGAGCGGCCGAAGGCTCCCGCCGAGGGGGCGCCGAAGCGGACTGCGGCCGTCGGGCCGTCCGTTGAGGATGGCGGGCGACGGGCGGGAGGAGCGGCGGCCCGAAGCAGGCACCGGCGCCCGGCACGACAACCTCCGGACCCGCGGCTCACGGGCCCGGCGGACACCGGAACGAAACCGAAGGGACACGCCTCAGGACACGGCGACACGCAGGATCACAGACTCAGGGTGCGTGATAGGTCCTTCCGCATGAACAGCGGTCCTCCCTCGTACGCACAGCGTTCACACGCGAACGACGAAGACTTATCCACACGGATGGAGTTCACCCTGATGGGCATCAGACTCGGAGACAACCAGTACGGCAAGGCCGAGGTACGCCTCGTCCACGTCGACCGCCAGACCGACGTCCACCGGATCAAGGACGTCAACGTCACCTCCCAGCTGCGCGGTGACCTGGAGGAGGTCCACACCGCCGGCGACAACGCCAAGTGCCTGCCGACCGACACCCAGAAGAACACGGTCTACGCCAAGGCCCGCGAGTGGGGCGGCGTCGGCGCCATCGAGGACTTCGCGCTGCGCCTGGCCCGCCACTTCGTGGACGAGCACGACTACGTGCACGGCGCCCGGCAGGAGATCGAGGAGTACTCCTGGGAGCGCATCGTCACCTCCGACGGCCCCCACGACCATTCCTTCGTGCGCAACGGCGCCGAGACCCGCACCACCGTCGTCACCAAGGACGGCAACCGCGAGTGGGTCGTCTCCGGCTTCACCGGCCTGACCGTCCTGAAGTCCACCGGCTCGGAGTTCCACGGGTACCCCAAGACCCGTTACACCACGCTCCAGGAGACCACGGACCGCATCCTGGCCACCGACGTCACCGCCCGCTGGCGCTACGTCGGCACCGACCACGACTTCGACAAGGCCTACGCGTCCATCCGCGCGCTGTGCCTGGAGGCCTTCGCGAACACGCACAGCCTCGCCCTCCAGCAGACCCTCTTCCAGATGGGCTCCGCCGTCCTGGAGGCGCACCCCGAGGTCGCCGAGATCCGCTTCTCGATGCCCAACAACCACCACTTCCTGGTGGACCTGTCGCCGTTCGGCCTGGACAACCCCAACGAGGTGTTCTTCGCCGCCGACCGCCCCTACGGCAAGATCGAGGCCGTCGTCGAGCGCGACGACGCCCCCGAACCGGGCGACGCCTGGAAGACCGTCCCGGGCTTCGTCTGACCCCTCGCCCGATCCCCGGGGCCCGACGTGCGGCCGGGCCCCGGTCATCCCCTGGTCCGAGGTGACCCCTCGCCTGCCCGCCGTGCAGCGGGCTGCCCGCCTTCGCCGTGCCCTGCCACGGGCCGCAGGCGGTGCGATTCGTCGGGCGCACGCGCCCGGGAGACCGACCACCCCCCGTGGTCACCTGAACAAAGGCTGGAAACTGGCCATGTCGAACAGTCCGTCCGCGAAGGACTCGGCCACAACGAACGCCACCCTCCCCCCTCGCCCCGAGGACGAGAAGCTGCCACCCCGGCTGCTGCTCGTCTACGGAATCCAGCACATCCTCACCATGTACGCCGGCGCGGTCGCGCCGGCCCTGGTCATCGGCGCCGCCGCCGGACTCGCGAACGACCCCGCCGCCATGGGGATACTCGTCAGCGGCGCGCTGCTGGTCGCCGGGATCGCCACCCTCCTCCAGACCGTCGGACACCGCCGGATCGGCGCCCAGATGCCGATCGTGGTCGCCGCCTCCTTCGTCCCCGTCAGCGCCGTCACCACCCTGGCCGCGGGCCAGAACGGCGAGAACCTGCCGGTGGCGTTCGGCGCCTCGCTGGCCGCCGGTGCCTTCGCCCTGTGCCTGACGCCGTTCTTCGGGCAGCTCATCCGCTTCTTCCCGCCGATCGTCACCGGCACGATCATCACCGTCATCGGGATCAGCCTGATGCCGGTGGCCGCCCGGTGGATCATGGACGGCGGCGTCCACACCGGTGCGGACGGCGTGTCGGTCCCGGCCGCGCCCCTGGCCGACCTGGCCCTGGCCGGGGTCACGCTCGCCGTGATCCTCCTGGGCTCCAGGGTGCTGCCCGGGATCTGGGGACGGCTGTCCATCCTGCTCGGCATGGTGGTGGGCACCCTGGTGGCCCTGCCCCTGGGCATGGCCGACTTCAGCCGGGTGGGCGAGGCCGACATCGTGTTCAACCCGGCCTCGGTGTTCTACTTCGGCGCCCCGCAGTTCCAGCCCGCCGCGATCGCCACGATGTGCGTGATCATGCTGGTGGTGCTCACCGAGGGCGCCTCGCACATCATCGCCGTCGGTGAGATCACCGGCACCAGAGTGGACGCCAAGCGCATCTCGGCGGGCCTGCGCGCCGACGTGAGCGGGTCGATCATCGGCCCGATCTTCAACTCCACCCCGACCAGCTCGTTCGCCCAGAACATCGGGCTGCTGGCGCTGACCGGCATCCGCAGCCGCTACGTGGTGGCGGTGGGCGCGGGCATCCTCATCCTGCTGGGGATGTTCCCGATCCTGGGCGGCGTGATGGCCGCCCTGCCCGCCCCGGTCCTGGGCGGGGCCGGCCTGGTGCTGTTCGGCAGCGTGGCCGCCAGCGGCGTCAAGACGCTGGCCAAGGTGGACTTCACCCGCAACCTCAACCTGGTGCTGGTGGCCGCCTCGATCGGAGTGGCGGTGATCCCGCTGGCCTACCCGACGTTCTACGCGTTCCTGCCCGAGTCCGTGGAGATGATCGCCCACTCCGGCATCATCGGCGCCGCGGTGACGGCGATCCTGCTGAACATCTGCTTCAACGTGATCGGCGGCGGGGCCCAAAAGGCGCCGGCGGCGATCGACACCCGGGAGATCGGCTCGGCCGGCCCGGGCGAGGCCAAGTACACCGACCAGGCGGGGGCCGCCTACCGCGAGGAGGACCCCGACCGGACCTGATCCGGTTCCCCGCGGCGGGGGCGGGTGCGTGCCATCGGGCGCACCCGCCCCCGCCCCTTTTCCGCTTCTGTTCACCGGAGACGAATGGTATGCCTGAGACCATGACCGACTGGGATCTGCGCAAACTGCGCGTGCTGCGCACCCTCGACCGGGTCGGGACGGTGCGCGCCACCGCCGAGGCCCTGTGCACCACCCCCTCCGCCGTCTCCCAGCAGTTGTCCGCGCTCTCCCGCCAGGTGGGGGTGGAGCTGCTGGAGCCGCACGGGCGCCGGGTGCGGCTCACCGACGCGGCCCGGGTACTGCTGCGGCACACCGACATCGTGCTGGCCCAGTTGGAGCGGGCCGAGGCGGAACTGGACGGGTTCGCCCGGGGCGGGGCCGGAACGGTGCGGGTGGGCGCGTTCGCCACGGCCGTGCCCGGGCTGGTGGTGCCCGCGCTGAGCGCGGTGCGCGACGCCCATCCGGGGCTGACGGTGCGGGTGCACCAGGCCGAGGCGTCGGAGGTGTACGACCTGCTGGCCGCCGGGGAGATCGACATCGGCCTGTCCCTGGCCGCGCAGGCCCCGACCGGGCGCGACGACCGCTTCGAGCGCGCCGGGCTGCTCACCGACCCCATGGACGCCGCCCTGCCCGCCCGCCACCGGCTGGCCGGGACCCCCGCGCTGCGCCTGCGCGAGCTGGCCGGGGAGCCGTGGATCTACGGCGCCGGCGGCCCCTGGCGGGACATCACGGTGGCGGCCTGCGCCCAGGCCGGGTTCGTCCCCGAGCAGGCGCACGTGGCCTCGGACTGGCGGGCCATCCTCGACATGGTCGCCGCCGGTCTCGGAGTGGCGCTGGTGCCGCGGCTGGCCGCCACCGGCGACGCCCCCGGGGTGGCGCTGCGGGTGCTGCACGAGGACCGGCCGCGGCGGCACGTGGTGTGGGCGGTGCGCGCCGGATCGAGGGAGCGGCCGCAGATCGCGGTGACACTGCGGGCCCTGGTGGACCGGGCGGCCGCCCTCGCCACCGCGAACGTTCAGTTCGACTGAACATGATGATCGAAAAGTTTCGCTGGAAATGACCGGTTTCACCTGCCAGTCTGAAGGTGTCCGAACGACCCCTCATCCGGCAGGAGGACCATGAGCACCACCCCCGGCTTCGATCCGCGCGCCTACAACGCCCGTCCCTACTCCGGCGGCGACCCCTACGCCGACTACCGGACCACCGACCTCGACCTCGGCGGCCTGGTGGACCTCGCGGACCGCAGGCTCGGGGGCGCCGTGGTCGCCGCCAACGACGAGTTCTTCGCCCACCGCGAGAACCTGCTGCGGCCCGAACCCGCCGAATTCGACCCGCACGCCTTCGGGCACAAGGGCAAGGTCATGGACGGCTGGGAGACCCGGCGCCGCCGCGGCCCGGCCGCCGACAGCCCCCACCCGTCGGCCGACGACCACGACTGGGCGCTGGTCCGCCTGGCCCTGCCCGGGGTGGTCCGCGGCCTGGTCGTGGACACCGCGCACTTCCGCGGCAACCACCCCACCGAGGTGAGCGTCGAGGCCGCCCACGTGGCGGGCACCCCCACCACCGACGAGCTGCTCAAGGCCGAGTGGACCGAGCTGGTGGCGCGCACCCCCGTGTACGGGCACGCCGCCAACGGGTTCGAGGTGGCCGACGGCCGCCGCTGGACCCACCTGCGGGTCAGGCAGTTCCCCGACGGCGGCATCGCCCGCCTGCGCGTGTACGGCGAGCCGGTCGCCGACCCGGCCTGGCTGGCCGCCCTGGGCTCCTTCGACCTGGTCGCGCTGCTCAACGGCGGTGCGGTGGAGGACGCCTCGGACCGGTTCTACTCCTCCCCCGAGAACATCATCGCGCCGGGCCGCTCGCACAAGATGGACGACGGCTGGGAGAACCGGCGCCGCCGCGACACCGGCAACGACTGGGTGCGCTTCCGGCTGGCCGCCCAGGGCGAGATCCGCGCCCTGGAGCTGGACACCTCCTACTACAAGGGCAATTCCGCCGGATGGGCGGCGGTCCTGGGCCGCGACGCGCAGGGGGCCGACCCCGAGGCGTGGTTCGAGATCGTGGGCCGCACCCGGCTGGAGCCGGACGGCATCCACCGGTTCGTCCTCCCGGCTCCGGTGACCGCCACGCACGTGCGCACCGACGTCTTCCCCGACGGCGGTATCGCCCGCCTGCACGTGTACGGGTCGCTGACCGCGGCCGGGACCGCCGAGCTGGAGCGCCGGTGGACACGGACCCGCGGCTGACCAGCGGGCACCGGGGCCCCGACACGTCCCCCGCCACCGCCCACGACGGGCGGTCCGCGGCCGACGGGCCTCCCGCCCGCGGACGGCCCCCGGCCGCCGCCCCCTCCTCTCCTCAGGGCGGCCGGCAGGGCGCCCCCGCACCCGAGGGGCGGCGCACCCGTGCGGGTGCGCCGCCCCTCGGGGTCATGTCCCATGGAGCGGTGTGAGGACAACGGCTGTTCGAGCAGAAACGAATCGCCGACCAGAGCATCGTTGCCTCCGGGGCTCCGGAGTCGAACGAGGTCACACCACTCCGTGGGACACCATCCCCCTCGGCGGTGCCTCAGGACCGCTCGATCATCCGCCCCGCCGTGGAGTCCCCGGTGACCTCGGCCCCGCGCAGCAGGGTGCGCCGGACCCCGCCGGTGAGCACCGCGCCGTCGTAGGCGCTGACCGGGTTGCGGTGGGCCAGCTCCCGGGCGTCCACCCGCACCTCCTCGTCGGGGGCGAAGAACACCAGGTCGGCGTCGGTGCCGACGGCGATCGCGCCCTTGCCGGGCACCCCGGCCACCCGGGCGGGGGCGGCCGACATCCAGCCCACCACCTCGGCCAGCGGGACCCCGCGTCGCCGCGCCTCGGTCCACACCGCGGGCAGCCCCACCTGGAGTCCGGAGATCCCGCCCCAGGCGGTGCCGAAGTCACCGGTGTCCAGGTCCTTGAGGTCGGGGGTGCTCGGCGAGTGGTCGCTGACCACGCAGTCGATCAGGCCCTCGCGCAGCGCCCGCCACAGCAGGTCGCGGTTGCCCTCCCCCCGGATCGGCGGGCAGCACTTGTACCCGGTGGCGCCGGCCGGGACGGTCTCGGCGGCCAGGGTCAGGTAGTGCGGACAGGTCTCCACCGTCAGGCGGACGCCCTCCTGCCGGGCCCGCGCGATGAGCGGCAGCGCCGCGGCGCTGGACAGGTGCAGGATGTGCGCCCGCACGCCGGTGCGCCGGGCCGTCTCGATCACCAGGGAGATCGCCCGGGTCTCGGCGTCGTCGGGCCGCGAGGCCAGGAACGCGGCGTAGTCGCGCCCGGCGGCGACCGGGGCCGCGGCCAGCACCTCGGGGTCCTCGGCGTGCACGATGAGCAGTCCGCCGAACGCGGCGATCGCCTCGGCGGCGGTGGCCAGCTCGGCGGCGGACAGGTGCCCGAACTCGTCGACCCCCGAGGGCGACAGGAACGACTTGAACCCGAACACGCCGCGCTCCCACAGCGCGGACAGCTCCCCGGTCGCGCCGGGACGGCTGTTCTCCGGGACCGCGCCGCCCCAGAAGCCGACGTCCACGGCCAGGACCCCGTCGGCGGCCGCCCGCTTGGCGTCCAGCCCGGCGACGGTGGTCGTGGGCGGAACACTGTTGAGGGGCATGTCGACCAGGGTGGTCACCCCGCCCAGGGCGGCGGCCCGGGTGGCGGAGGCGAACCCCTCCCACTCGGTGCGGCCGGGTTCGTTGACGTGCACGTGGCTGTCCACCAGACCGGGCAGCAGCACCTCGTCCGCGGCGGTGCGCAGCTCGCGCTCCCCGGTCAGCGGCGCGTCCGCGCCGTCCCGGAGCTCGACCACCGTTCCGTCGCGCACCCCGAGGGTGACCGGGCGCTCCCCCTGCGGGGTGAGCGCCCGCTCGGCGCGGACGACCAGATCGAGACGGTCCATCTCCCACCTTTCCTTCACGGGGACGCCCGGACCCCTTCGCGGGCCCGGGCGTCCCGACATCGACCGCACGGGGCCGTCGGGTCCGGCGCCCGTTCCGTGCCGGGGCGCCGGACCCGGTCAGCCCACCCGGCGGGTGGCCAGTGCCAAAAGTGTGTCGGCGTCGGTGCCGGTCGCGTCGGCGACCTCCCCGCCGTCCAGGGCACCGCAGCGCAGCCCCTGGGCCAGTACCGAGGCCAGCGCCTGGGCGGTGGCGGGCTCGTCGGCGACGTTACCGCCCTGCACCGAACCCAGGTAGGCGCGCAGCCGGGCCGCGGCCGGAGCGAACGCCTCACGGTAGAACACGAACCCGGCCAGGTGGCGGATCGGGAGCTGGCGGGGGTGCAGGTCCCAGCCCTGGTAGAAGCCGCGCTCCAGGGAGCGGCCGATCAGCCCGGCGTGCAGCCGCCAGGCGGCGTGCACCTCCTCGGCGGTGCCGACCGGCAGGATGTTGCTGCCGCCGTCGGAGAGCCACACGCCGGTCCCGGCGGCGGCCACCTGCATGACGGACTTGGCGTGGTCGGCCACCGGGTGGGCCAGGCTCTGGTGGGCGGCGGTGATCCCGCAGGCGGCGCTGTAGTCGTAGGTGCCGTAGTGCAGGGCGGTGACGCGGCCCGCGCCGGCGGCGATCATCCGGGGAACGGCGACGGTGCCGTCGGCGAGCAGGATCGACTGGGGGGTCTCGATCTGCAACTCGAAGGTCAGCCGCCCCTCGTCCAGGCCGTACCGCCGCTCCAGGCGCCCGGCCAGCCAGGCCATCGCCTCCACCTGCTCGACGGAGGTGATCTTGGGCAGGGTGAGGACCAGGCCCTCGGGCAGGGAGCCGTGCGCCTCCAGGAGGGTGCGCAGGAAGAGGTCGAGGGTGCGCACGCCGCGGTGGCGGCCGGCGGCCTCCATGCCCTTCATCCGGATGCCGAAGTAGGGGGTGGCCGCCCCCTTGGCCAGGTCGGCGGCGAACGCCTCGGCCACGGCGCGGGTGTGGGCGTCCTCGGCCTCGTCGCCCGGGGCGCCGTAGCCGTCCTCGAAGTCGGCGCGCAGGTCCTCGACGGGCTCGGTGGCGAGCTTGGCGCGCACGCGGGGCAGGGCGTCGGCGACGGCCCGCTCGTCCAGGCCGGTGATCCGGGCCAGGTCGGCGGGTTCGGGGGCGTACTCGTCGAGCGAGGCCAGCGCCTGCGCGCCCCAGTCGGCGGCCAGGCCCGGGCCGACGCGGTCGGCGGGCACGTAAACGCTGTGCACCGGCTGCCGGTCGCCGCGTGCGCCGGGGTACTCCCGGCCCAGGCGGGCGTCGGCGCCGGCGAGCCGGGAGTCGAGTCCGGCGACCAGATCCGCAAGGTCCCGGGGGCTGTCCTTGGCCACGTCCGATGTCCTCCTCCGTCGTCGGCGCGCCTCGGCAAGACACGCACAAATTCCTATATGCGGATACTAACTTCTACAATCCGGAAGAACAAGGGTCAAGAGTGACCCGGGGCACGGACCTCGGGAGTTCCCTGGGAAAGCAAGAGCGAAAACCCTCTTTCGTATTGCAAAATAAGGAGGGTGACCGCAGCGGACCACAGCAGGGGAGCACGATCCTTGGCAGCCTCACAGACATCAGGCACGGACCTGGCCCGCCCCGACGACACGGTCCGGCGCACCGGAGGGGTGCAGTCCCTCGACCGCGCGTTCGCGCTGCTGGAGATCATGGCCGACGCCGGCGGTGAGGCCTCCCTCAGCCAACTCGCCGACGCCTCCGGCCTCCCCCTGCCCACCATCCACCGGATCATCCGCACCCTGGTCGGCAACGGGTACGTGCGCCAGCTCCCCTCCCGCCGCTACGCCCTGGGCCCCCGCCTCATCGGCCTGGGCGACAAGGCCGCCAAGATGCTCGGCACCTGGGCCCGCCCCCACCTGGCCCAGCTCGTGGAGGAACTCGGGGAGACCGCCAACCTCGCCATGCTCGACGGCGACAAGGCCATCTACGTCGCCCAGGTGCCCTCCCCGCACGCCATGCGCATGTTCACCGAGGTCGGCCGCCGGGTCCTGCCGCACTCCTCAGGGGTCGGCAAGGCACTGCTCTCCCAGCTCGGCGACGAGGAGGCGCTGGCCACCGTCCGGCGCACCGGGATGCCCGCCGCCACCAACCGCACCATCACCGACCCGGAGCGGTTCATCGCCGAACTGCACACCATCCGCCACAACGGCTACGCCATCGACGACGGCGAACAGGAGATCGGCGTGCGCTGCGTCGCCGTCCCCGTCGCCGGCGCCCCCTCCGGGATGGCCGTGTCGATCTCCGGCCCCGAGGCCCGGGTCAGCTGGGACTTCGTCAACCGCGCCGCCCCCATCGTCCAGCGGTGCGCCACCACCCTGGCGGGGGACCTCAACAACCAGAACTGACCCTTCGCCTGCCTCGGCCCTCCGCTCCGCCCGCCCGTCGCCCTCCACCACCCTCGACGGACGGCCTGCGGCCGAAGGTCATGTCCCGTGGAGTGGTGTGAGAACAACGGTTGTTCGGACGAGAACGCATCGCCGACCAGCGCGTCGTCACCTCTGGGGCTCTGGAGTCGAACGAAGCCGCACCACTCGGTGGGACACCATCCGGCCGAAAGCCCTTCCTCTGCCGTGCTCGGCGCACGTCGAGGGCGGGAACGGGTTCCAGGAAGGCACAGCGGCTCCTCCGTCGCAGTCCTCGTTCCTCGGACCGCTCCTCCGGAGCCTCCGGAACCCCGTCGGCGCCGCGCAGACGGCGAACGGGCCCCGGAGCACATCGCCCCGGGGCCCGTTCGCGTACGTCCCGCTACGTCGGCTGGTCGAAGCCCAGCTTGCGCAGCTGCTTGGGGTCGCGCTGCCAGTCCTTGGCCACCCGCACCCGCAGGTCCAGGAACACCCGCTGCCCGAGCAGGCCCTCGATCTGCTTGCGCGCCCGCGAACCCACGTCGCGCAGGCGGGCGCCCTTGCTGCCGATCACGATCGCCTTCTGGCTGGGGCGCTCCACGTACATCGACGCGTAGATGTCCACCAGCTCCTTGCCGGGCCTGGTGTTCTCCCGCTCCCCCATCTCGTCGACGACCACCGCGATCGAGTGCGGCAGCTCATCGCGCACGCCCTCCAGGGCGGCCTCGCGGATCAGCTCCGCCACCAGCATCTCGTCCGGCTCGTCGGTGAGGTCGCCATCCGGGTACAGCGGCGGCCCCTCCGGCAGGTGCGAGCACAGTACGTCGGTGACGGTCTCCAGCTGGTAGGAGGCCTGCGCCGACACCGGGACGATGTCCGCCCAGTCCCCCAGCTCGTTCACCGCCATCAGCTGCTCGCCCACCTGCGCCTTGTCGACCAGGTCGGTCTTGGTGACCAGCGCGACCACCGGGGTGTTCGTCTGCTCGGCCAGCTCCTTGGCGATGTAGGTGTCACCGCGCCCGATCGGCTCGTTCGCGGGCAGGCAGAACGCGATGACGTCCACCTCGACCAGCGTGGACCGCACCAGCGAGTCCAACCGCTCCCCCAGCAGGGTGCGCGGCTTGTGCAGTCCGGGCGTGTCCACGATGATCAGCTGCGCGTCGGGCCGGTGCACGATCCCGCGCACCGTGCGCCGCGTGGTCTGCGGCCGGTTGCTGGTGATCGCCACCTTCTGGCCGACCAGGGCGTTCATCAGCGTGGACTTGCCCACGTTCGGGCGGCCGACGAAGCATGCGAACCCGCTGCGGAAACCCTCCGGGTAGGAGGGCATCGTCAGCGGCACCCGCAGCTTCTCCAGGTCGAGGTCGTTCATCGATTCGTTGGGCGTGGAAACCCGACCCTTCAGGGCCGGGAGGAAACGCCCTGCTCCTTCTTGATCGTGTAGGCATAGCCGTCGGCTCGCTGGAGCAGCCGAACGTGCCGGTGCCCGATCCCCTGGACGGTGCCTTGTTCAGTCGTGATGTTGAAGCTTCCCGAGGCCCGTACCGCGACCCGGCCGGTGTGTGTCCCCTGCTTCTTCCCCTTGAGAACCACCGCGCGGACCAGATCCCCGGTGGCGAAGGAGAAGAAGCGCTTGGTGCGTGGCAGACGCAGCCGGGCGAACCCGTGCTTGTCCGTCCGGGTACGGGCGTAGGAGCCGCGCCCCGCGCACCCGGCCACCAGCACCGAGCCCACGGTTCCGGTGATGGTGTCGACCTTGCCCACGGCCAGCGCGTCCAGGGTGTGGGACTTGGGAAGCCGGTTACGGGTACGGTTCCACTTGGTGCACCCACCACTGCCCACACGGGTGGGCAGGCGCCGGTCCAGGGCCCGCCACAGCGCCCACCGGGTGGACTGCACCGCGGCCGCATCCTTGAGCGGAGCCTTCGCCTGAGCGAGGACCCTCACCACGATGCGCTCGTCGGCGACGAACTCCTCGACGGGCGTGTCGCTCTTGGCCTGGTTGCAGGGTATGCAGGCCAGGACCAGGTTGGCCACCCGGTCCGTGCCGCCCCGCGAGCGCGGGTGGACGTGGTCGATGTTCAACGGAACACCGGTCACGCCGCAGTAGACGCAGGTGCGGTCGAACTTGGCCAGCAGGTACTCACGCACCTCGAACCCGTGCAGAGTGCCGTGCTGGTACTCGACCCCCTCCAACGGTTCGCCCGCGGACAGGGCATGGGTGTCGAATGCGACCCGCTCCACATGGACGGCCCGCGCAGGGGCGAGCCGGCATAGCCGGTCCACCCATGCCGCGGTGGTCTCCACCCGGTGTCGGAGGGACGGGGCCAGCCACCCTCGGGGGCGGGTGCGGTTGTTGAACCGAGGGGCCCGGTAGCGCAGGTTCGCGCTCCGGCGCCGCCGCCGGTACCCGGACCGCCGGCCCATCTTCTTCGTGATCTGTGTGCCGCGGTGGTCGAGTTGAAGGCTGTAGCGGCCTCGCCGCTGACCGCCCCGGGCGGTGAACACGGCGATGCCGGTGTGCCTGGAACCCGGGTCGATACCGATCTCGACGCCGTCGATGTCGGAGTCGGCCACGGTGCGGTCTTTGAGCCTGATGGTGAACGGGGTGTGGCGGACGATGACCGCCCGGCCTTTGGCCAGGAGCTTGCGTGCTCTGGCGGGTGGGCAGGGTTGCAGGGGTGTGCCGTGCTTGTCGAGGACGAACACGGACGGGTGGGTGGTGTGCACCTCACGGTGCTGCTCCCCAACCTCGGGGTTGGGGGTGACGCCACCGGCGGCAGGTGATCCGCCGGTGGTCTCCCCTCGACCATGTCCCGCACCGGGTACCGCTATCGGGCGGTGTCCGTGCCCCGTTTCGTTCCCGATCCGGGGAGTGTCTGCCGGCACGGATTCCAGAGCAGGCCGCTGAGGAAGCACGGCCTGGTGGGTCTGCCGTCCTGTGCGGAACGTAGCCATCAAGGTCACCTCCTATGCGGTGATGGCTGGGTCTGGTAAAGGCGGCCTTCGACCACGAGGGTTGAAAGCCCGGTCCGTCAGGACCGGGATCCCTTTACATGTCCTTCTTCAGCGACGGTCGATGCTCGCCGGCACCCCGTCGGGGGCGGCGATCACCACCGTCCCGGTCTTGAGGTCGTCCAGCACGGCGCGGTCGGCCCCGTCGAGCTCCGGCTCCGCGGTGACCACCACCGCGGCCTCCAGTTCGGTCGCCTCACCGGAGACCGCCGCGGCCACCGCCGCCTGGAGCGCGCTGAGCTTCAGCGAGGGCAGCGACACGGTGGTCGCCACATAGGTACGGCCGGTCTCGTCGCGCACCGCCGCACCCTCGGCGGCGGCGTTGCGGGCCCGCGAGGCGCGCGCGAGGGTGACGAGCTTGGTGTCCTCGGCGCCCAGGGTCGTGTCGCTCACTGTTCCGTGCTCCTTGTGTTCTTGTTCCCGTCCCGACCGCCTTCACCCTGTTCTCCGGGCAGGCGTTCCACGAGAACGGTCGTCATGCGGTTGCGGCGGCTGCTCTTGCCCTCCAGGGTGAGCCTCAGCCCAGCGTATTGCGCCTGGACCCCGCCCACCGGGACCCGGCCCAGCACGAACGCGACCAGACCGCCGACCGTCTCGACGTCGTCGACGTCCAGGTCCTGGTCCGGGAACAGTTCGGCCAGCTCGCCCAGCGGCAGCCGCGCCGTCACCCGGACCCGGTCCCCGTCCAGCCACTGCACCGGGGGGATCTCGTGGTCGTACTCGTCGGTGATCTCACCGACGATCTCCTCCACGATGTCCTCCAGGGCGACCAGCCCGGCGGTGCCGCCGTACTCGTCGATGGCCACCGCGATGTGGTTGCGCTGCTTCTGCATCTCGCGCAGCAGCTCGTCGATGGGCTTGGTGTCGGGCACGTAGACGGCCGGGCGCATGACGTCGCCCGCGGTCAGCGGCACCTCGCCGGCGGGGTTGCCCGCGGCCGCCGCCCAGCGGTCGCGCAGCCGGTCCACCAGGTCCTTGAGGTAGACGATGCCGACCACGTCGTCCTCGTCCTCCCCGATGACGGGGATGCGCGAGTAGCCGCTGGCCAGCGCCAGGGTCAGCACCGCGTCGGCGTCGGCGTCGCGTCCGGTGAACACGATGTCGGGGCGGGGCACCATGACCTCGCGCACCGACGTGTCGTCGAGCTTGAACACCGAATGGATCATCTGGCGTTCCTCGGGGTCGATGACCTCCCCCTGCTCGGCCAGGTCCACCAGCTGGCGCAGCTCCACCTCGGTGCTGAACGGACCCTCGCGGTCGCCCTTGCCGCGCGGGGTGAGCATCCGCCCGGCGCCGACCAGCAGCTGCGCCAGCGGGCCCACCACGACCTGGACCGGGTACACGATCGCCACGGAGGCGCGGGCCAGCTGCCCGGAGAACTGGCGGCCCAGGATGCGCGGGGTGACGGCGATCAGCACCGACTCCACCACGACCATCGCCACCGCCGTCAGGATCAGCGCGGGCCAGCCCGGGCCCAGCAGGAAGACCATGCCGACCGCCGCGGCGATGACCGCGCACACCTCGCAGACCACGCGCAGGAACAGCAGCACGTTCAAATGGCCGGTGGGGTCGGCGCCCACCTTCTCCCAGCCCCGGCCGGTGCCCTCGGGCAGGCCCACGGACGCCACCCGGGTGACGGCGACCTCGGCGGCCACCAGGAACCCGGCCACGGCGGTGAGCACCAGGGCGATCGCGAACGACGTGATCCACTCGGCCGGGTCGCCGGCGGTCAGGGCGGCGACATCGGGCCACACCGACGGTCTCATCAGGCGGTCTCGTTCCCCTCGGCGGCCCGCAGGGCCTCGCTCTCCCGCCAGGAGGCGAGGATCTCACCCTGGAGGCCGAACATCTCCTTGTGCTCGTCCGGCTCGGCGTGGTCGTAGCCGAGCAGGTGCAGGATGCCGTGCGTGCACAGCAGGTCGATCTCCGCCTCGGTGCCGTGCCCGGCCTTCTCCCCCTGGCGCTCGGCCACCTGCGGGCAGATGATCACGTCACCGAGGACGCCGGGCTCGCTGGTGCGGCCGGGGCCGCCGGGGCGCAGTTCGTCCATGGGGAACGACAGCACGTCCGTCGGTCCCGGCTCGTCCATCCAGCGCACGTGCAGGTCGGCCATCGGGCCCTCGTCGACCAGGACCACGGACAGCTCGGCCAGCGGGTGCACCCGCATGGCGTCCAGGACGTACCGGGCCAGCCGGGAGAGCCGTTCCTCGTCCACGGTGCTGACGCCGGACTCGTTGGCGACGTCGATACTCATCGTTTGCGGATGCCTCACTTGATCGTTGCGGTCGGGCGCCGCAGGGCGGGCACCCCTCGGGCAGCGGAAGCGGTGGGCCCGCACACGGCGCGCCCACCGGCTCCATCGCCTCCGGGCGTGTTCTGCGGATGCTCACTCTGCTACGCGGCGAGCGGCATCCGCGGAACACGCCCTATCCCTTAGTCTGCCCGTTGTCGCGGGTGAGCGCTCCCGGTCCCGTCCTCGCCCGGGGTGTCGGCCGTCTCCCGGCGGGGCGACAGGCCCCGCCCCCGGCCGCCGCGGCGGTCGCCCGACCCGCCCCCGGCACCGTTCTGCCGGTCGGCGTCGTAGCGCCCGTAGGCGTCGACGATCTGTCCGACCAGCCTGTGCCGGACCACGTCCTCGCTGCTCAGCCTGCAGAACGCGATGTCGTCGATATCACGCAGGATCGACTCGATGGTGCGCAGCCCGCTGGCCTGCCCGTTGGGCAGGTCCACCTGGGTGACGTCGCCGGTCACCACGATCTTGGACCCGAACCCCAGCCGTGTCAGGAACATCTTCATCTGCTCGGGCGAGGTGTTCTGCGCCTCGTCCAGGATGATGAACGAGTCGTTCAGCGTGTTGTGCGTGAGCAGGAAGTCGTCGGTGACGTAGAGGGAGTCCTCGGCCGCCACCTGGATGCAGACGCACTCGGCGGTGCCCGCCGGTTCGATGGCGTCGACGAACCGCATGGGGCGGCCGCCGCCGGTGGTGTCGTACCGCTCCTGCTTGCGCGCCAGCCGGAACGGGGCGATCCCCTCGGGCAGCCGCAGGTCCAGGATGTGCGCATCCTGCCGGTGAAAGACCTCCCGACCGCGGGCCAGGCCGGGGGTGCGCCCCTCGGCCGGGCGGACACGGCTGTACACGACACCGCCGAGCGAGCGCACCAGGAACCGCACCGCGTCGGCCAGACGCGGCGAGGCGGTGGTGTACCTCACCCGGCAGGCGCGGCCCTTGCGGGAGACCCGTCCGCCGTCGGAGTCCAGCAGGCCCTGAAGCAGGGCGAGCCGGACCTCGGCGGTGTTGTACAGGTAGTCGTCGGGGACGAACTTCGTCCCGGGGTCGGCCCCGCACAGCCCCGGCCCGCGCATGATCGCCGTGACCGGGTTCGCGATGGTGATCACATCGCCCGGCGCGCTCTCCCGGTCGGGGATGTGGTCCGCCCCGGACCCGTGGCGCATCCGGACCCCGGGCAGCGCCGCGTCCAGGTCCCGGACCGGTTCGGGGGCGCGGGCGGCGGGGCCCGGCGTGGTCCTGCCGGCCGGACGGCCGTCACCGAGCAGCAGCCCCAGTGCATAGGGGTCCATGGGGACCTCCCGCTCGGGGAACTCCACCGGGCGGCTGAGCAGCGGCAGCTCGTACTTGCGGTAGTGGGAGCCGCGCAGGCCGCTCTCGGCGATCTCCTTGGCGGTGAGCACCCGGGGCGGCTTGCCCCGACGGGCGTCGTCGCGCGTGCGCACGGTCCACAGGTGGTCCTCCGAGCACAGGGTGGACGCCCCGTCCTGGGCGGAGAAGCGGTAGATCGCCTTCTCACCCTGCGGGTAGACCCCCAGCACCGGGGTCGGCCTGCCGTCGGAGCCGACGACCAGGTCGCCGACCTCCAGCTCGCCGATCGGCCGGTAGCCGTCCGGGGTGAGCACGGGCGTGTCCACGGGCTGCGCCCTGCCGCGCATGTACGCCAGGGGGGCGACCTCGATGGTGCCGGCGGCCATCAGCTTGGGGATGGAGTCCGGGTCGAGCATGTCGTGGAGGGCGTCGTAGAGCGGCCGCAGGTAGGGGTCGATCTTGTCGTAGAGGGTGCCGGGCAGGAAGCCCAGGCGCTCGCCGGCCTCGACCGCGGGGCGGGTGAGGATGATCCGGTTGACCTCTTTGTCCTGGAGCGCCTTGACCGCCTTGGCCATGGCCAGGTACGTCTTGCCGGTACCCGCCGGGCCGATCCCGAAGACGACCGTGTGCCGGTCGATGGTGTCGACGTAGCGCTTCTGGTTGACCGTCTTGGGCCGGATGGTTTTACCGCGGTTGGACAGGATGTTGGTGGTGAGGACGTCCGCCGGGCGCTCGGCCCCGGGCGAGCGCAGCATGTGGACCATGCGCTCGATGGTGTCGGGGGTGACGTGAGTGCCGCTCTTGGCCAGCTCGATGAGCTCTTCGATCAGCCGGACGACGACGGCGGTCTCCTCGGGGGAGCCGCTGATGGTGAACTCGTTGCCGCGGACGTGGATGTCGCTGTCGAAGGACCGCTCCAGGGCTCTGAGGAGCTCGTCCCCCGAGCCGAGCAGGTTGATCATCGTGTGCTCGTCGGGCACCACGACCTTGACCTGGGCGTCCCGTCGCGGATGCGTGTGCGTTGTCTCGGCCATGATGTGGCCTTGCGGCCGCTGTCCCTGCCCTTCCGGGTCGGGCGTCCCGTCGGCGGGTGGGGCGCCTCATGTGACGGTCCGGGCCGCTTGCACTGCGGCGCCGGCAGGGCCCCGGACCGGGGGTTTCACAACCCCTGCAACCTCTCCGGGCCCACGGCCACGAGTCTAGCAAGGCACCCCGCACCCGCTCGATCGGTTATTCGCCGCTCACCCCGGGGGCCAGTTGAGGCCGCGCCCGCCCAGGAGGTGCCCGTGGAGGTGGAAGACGGTCTGCCCCGCACCGCTGCCGGTGTTGAACACCAGCCGATAGCCGCTCTCGACGATGTCCTCGTCCTCGGCGACCGCGCGGGCCTCGCGCACGATCGCGTCCAGCAGCCCGGTGTCGGCCTCGGCCGCGGCCCCGGCGTCGGCGTAGTGTTCGCGCGGGACGACCAGGACGTGGGTGGGCGCCTGGGGGTTGATGTCGCGGAACGCGATGGTCCGCTCCCCCTCCCGGACGATCTCGGCGGGCACCTCCCCCCGCACGATCTTGCAGAACAGGCAGTCGGCCTGTGTGGTCATCGGGCAACCTCCGTCGCATCGGGTCGGCACCATGATGCCGCAGGCCGAACCCGGGGTCCGCACTCGTCCCTTCCGCCCCGAAAGGCATGGTTCACCACCGTGGCCCGTCGGAAGCGCGATACGCTTTCCTCCCGTGCGCGCCGGCGGATCGAGCGCCGTCCCCCTCGACCCCGCATCGGCATGTTCGGGTTGAATCGCGCTCCTACCTGGAAAAGAAGAGGTATGCCCTTTCGTAAACCCCGCGACAAGGGTGTGCGTCGAACAGATGTGACGACAGAAACCATGGTGGCCGGAGCCACCACGGCTCCCCTGGCCGTGGAGTGGGACGCGGACCATGCCGTGACGGAGCTCTATCGGGAGCACTACCGTCCCCTCGTCCGCCTCGCCGCCCTGCTGGTCCGGGACCACGCGACGGCCGAAGAGGTCGTGCAGGACTCGTTCGTGGCCATGCACGGCGCATGGCGGCGGCTGCGCGACCCCAACAAGGCCCTGTCCTACCTCCGCCAGGCGGTGGTGAACAAGGCCCGGTCCGTGCTCCGTCACCGAGCGGTCGTGGAGAAGCACGCCCCCAAGGCTCTGCCCGACGCCCCCAGCGCCGAACACGGCGCACTGAATTTGTTGGAACGCGAGGCCGTGATCCGTGCCTTGCGCAAACTTCCCACCCGTCAGCGAGAGGCCATCGTGCTCCGGTACTACGGCGACCTGTCCGAGGCGCAGATCGCGGACGCCATGGGGATCAGCCGGGGCGCGGTGAAGAGCCACACGTCCCGTGGCATCTCCGCGCTCCGCTCTGTTCTGGAGCAGACGACATGAGCAGGCCCACAGATCCCTCGAACGACGACTTCGAGGCCAGACTCCGGCAGATGCTGAAGGCGGAGGCCGACACCGTCGCGCATTCGCCCGAGGCCCTGAACCTCATCCGCGAGCGGACCGCCGCCCGCCGCGGCAGTGCCTGGTTCGGGCTCCCGTGGCTGCGCCCGGCGCTGGCCGTGGCCGGTGCCGTGCTCATCGCCGCGTCCGTGGTCATGTCCACCCCCCAGGTGCGCGAGCAGGTGCTGGAGATGGTGCCCGCGGGCGCCGACCGGCAGAGCACCCCGCCCGAGCAGGAGGGCGGCGGCGTGGCCGCACCCACCCTGGAGGAGGAGGCCCCCGCCCCGGAGCCGCAGACCTCCGCACCGGAGCCCTCGCCGGAACCCTCGGACGAGCCGAGCGAGCCCGCCGAGGACGGGGAGGGCGACGACCGCGACCCCACCGCGACCTCGACCTGCCCGTCGGACCCCCCGCCCGCCTCGTCCGACGACGAGGAGGACGGCGGCGAGGAGCAGGAGGAGGACTGCACCCCCTCCGAGGAGCCCACCCCCGGTGACGGCGACGAGGAGCCCGACGACACCGGCGGCGGCGAGGAGCCGGGTGACACCGACGGCGGCGACAGCGGCGGTGGCGACTCCGGTGGTGACACCGGCGGCGGTGACGGGACCGACCAGCAGTCCTCGACGGCCGACTCCGCCGAGGAGTAGCCCACAGGTCACCGGCACACGAAGGGGGCCGCCCGGGTCGGACCCGGGCGGCCCCCTTCGTGTCGTACGGCTACCAGCGCCCGGTGCGGGCCTGGAGCACGGCCAGCGCGGCCACCCCCGCGGTGGAGGTGCGCAGCACGTCGGGGCCCAGCAGGGCGCGTACGGCGCCCGCGGCGTCGAAGGCGTCCAGTTCGGCGTCGGAGAAGCCGCCCTCGGGGCCCACCACGAGGACCACGCCCGCCCCGTCGCCGTCGTCGGGTACCCGCACCTGCGACAGCCGCAGTGCGGCGTCCTCGTGCAGGACCACGCCCAGGTCGGCGGCGGCCAGCAGGTCGGCGACGGCGGCCCGGTCGGCGCGCTCGGACACCTCGGGCAACCGGGCCCGGCGGGCCTGTTTGGCGGCCTCGCGGGCGGTGGCCCGCCACTTGGCCAGGGACTTGGCCGCCCGGTCGCCCTTCCAGCGGGTGATGCTGCGCTCGGCCGCCCAGGGGACGATCGCGTCGACCCCGGCCTCGGTCATCATCTCCACGGCGGTCTCGCCGCGGTCGCCCTTGGCCAGGGCCTGCACCACGGTCAGCCGCGGGCGCGGAGCGGGCTCCCGGGTCCGTTCCAGGACCCGGCAGACGATGTGGTCCCTGCCGGTGTCGACGACCGTGCAGCGCAGCCGCAGGCCCCGCCCGTCGGACAGGTCGACGGCCTCACCGGGCCGGAGGCGGCGCACCGCCGCGGCGTGGTGCCCCTCCGGGCCGGTGAGGGTGACGGTGTCGGCCGCCAGGTCGGCGGTGTCGGCGAGGAAGACCGGCGGTGTCACTTGGCGCCGAAGGCGTCGCGGAGCTTGGCGAACAGGCCGCCGTGGCCGGGGCTGAACCGGCCCGGGGCACGGTCCTCGCCGCGCAGCTCGGCGAGCTTGCGCAGCAGCGCCTCCTGCTCCTCGTCGAGCTTGCCCGGGGTCTCCACGTCGACGCGGATGCGCAGGTCGCCCCGGCCGCCGCCGTCGAGGTGGGTGACACCCTTGTTGGGCAGGGTGATGACGTGGCCGGAGTTGGTGCCCGGGCGCAGGTCGATGTTCTCGGTGCCGTCGAGGGTCTCGAAGGCGAAGGAGGCGCCCAGCGCGGCCGCCGTCATGGGGACGGTGACCGTGCATTGCAGGTCGTCGCCGCGCCGCTCGAAAGTGGGGTGCGGGCGCTGGACGATCTCCAGGATGATGTCGCCGCGCGGGCCGCCGTTGGGGCCGACCTCGCCCTCACCGGCGAGCTGGATGCGGGTGCCGTCGTCGACGCCCGCGGGGATCTTGACGGTACGGGTGACCTTCTCGCGCACCCGGCCCTCGCCCGCGCAGTCGGCGCAGGGGTCGGGGATGACCGAGCCCTGGCCGCCGCACTGGGGGCAGGGGCGGGAGGTCATGACCTGCCCGAGGAAGGAGCGGGTGACCTGGGAGACCTCACCCTGGCCGTGGCACATATCACAGGTGGTGCGGTGGGTGCCGGCGGCCGTCCCCTCACCCTGGCAGGTGGCGCACAGGATGGCGGTGGGGAAGGTGATCTCCTTGGTGACGCCGAACGCGGTCTCGGCCAGGTCCAGCTCGACGCGGATCTTGATGCTGCGCCCGCGCCGGACCCGCTCGCGCGGGCCGCGCCCGCCCGTCTGGCCGCCGCCGAAGAAGGCGTTCATGATGTCGTCGAACGGGAATCCGGCGGCGCCGCCGAAGCCTCCCGCTCCGCCGCCGCCCGGGGCGTAGGGGTCCTGGCCCATGTCGAACATCCGGCGCTTGTTCTCGTCGGAGAGGACCTCGTAGGCCTGGGTCACCTCCTTGAAGCGCTCCTGGGTGGCGGGGTCCGGATTGATGTCCGGGTGCAGCTCGCGTGCGAGCCTGCGGTACGCCTTCTTGATCTCGTCCTTGGAAGCGTCACGACGCACACCGAGGACCTGGTAATAGTCTCTGGCCACTGAGTTACTGTCCTGCCAAAATCTGTCCGACATACCGAGCAACGGCGCGTACCGCCCCCATCGTCCCGGGGTAGTCCATCCGGGTGGGTCCCACGACACCGATCTTGGCGAGCGACTGGTTCCCCACACCGTAGTCGGCCGACACGACCGAGGTGGACCGCAGCCCCTCGTGGAAGTTCTCCGCGCCGATGCGCACCGTGAGCATCGACGGGTCCTTCGCCTCACCCAGCAAACGGATGAGGACCATGTTCTCTTCCAACGCCTCCAGAACGTCCCTCAGGCTGGCGGCGAAATCGACGGCCGCGAGGTTGGCCGTGCCCGCGAGGACCAGTTTCTCCTCGTGGCGCTCGACCAGGCTCTCCAGCAGTACGGACAGGACGGAGGCCGCCATCGCGCGGTTCTCCGGGGGGACCTGTTGGGGCAGGTCCTCGACCGCGCCGGGCACCTCCGCGAGGTGGCGCCCGGCGGTGGCCCGGATGAGCATGCCGCGCAGGTCGGCGACCGCGTCGGCGTCGAGCTCCCCCAGGCCGTCGATGACGCGCTGCTCGACCCGTCCGGTGTCGGTGATGACCACCAGCATGAGCCGCTGGCCCGCGAGGGGCACCAGCTCGACGTGCTGGACGGAGGAACGGGTCAGCGAGGGGTATTGGACGATCGCCACCTGGCGGGTGAGCTGCGCGAGCAGCCGGACCGTGCGGGCGACGATCTCGTCGAGGTCCACGGCGCCGCTGAGGAACGACTCGATGGCGCGGCGCTCGGCGGCCGAGAGGGGCTTGACCGAGGACAGGCGGTCGACGAAGAGCCGGTACCCCTTGTCCGTGGGCACCCGTCCGGCACTGGTGTGGGGCTGGGTGATGTACCCGTCCTCCTCCAGCGCGACCATGTCGTTGCGGATGGTCGCCGGGGAGACCCCGAGCCGATGGCGATCGGCAAGGGCTTTGGATCCGACGGGTTCGTTGGTGTTGACGAAGTCCTCGACGACGGCACGCAGGACCGCGAGCTTGCGCTCATCCAGCAACTCGCCACCTCCTGGCACTCCATGGTCCTCAGTGCTAATTCTATGCCCGGACGCAAACCCCGGCCGTTCCGCGGGCGGGGACGGCGCCGGGGCGCCGCCTTCCACGTCGGCGGCGGACGCCCTCTGTAGACTGCACCACCGTGGCTACCAAGGGAACCGGCCGGTACGGCCGTGATGTGCTCGCCCGGGCGCGCAACCGCCCCACGAGGGAGGTCCCCGAGGTCCCGCTCAGCCGTGACCTCGTGGTGGAGGACGCCGGGGAGGCGTTCTGCGGCGCGGTGGTCGGCTGGGACAAGGCGACCGTGACCCTGGAGGACCGGCACGGTCGGCGCCGCGTGTTCGGGCTCGAACCGGCCGCCTTCCTGGTGGACGGCGAGCCGGTGACCCTGGTGCGGCCGACCGCCGCGCCCCGGGGTCCGCTGCGCAGCGCGTCCGGTTCGGTCGCCGTGCGGGGCCTGAAGGCGCGCACGGCCCGGGAGGGCCGGATCTACGTCGAGGGCGCCCACGACGCGGAGCTGGTCGAGAAGGTGTGGGGGCACGACCTGCGCGTGGAGGGGGTGGCCGTCGAGTTCCTGGAGGGGGTCGACGACCTGCCCGCGATCGTGGCGGAGTTCACCCCCGGCCCGGGTCGGCGCCTGGGGGTCCTGGTGGACCACCTGGTGCCGGGGTCGAAGGAGTCGCGGATCGCCGAGCGGGTGCGGGGCGGGGACGTCCTGGTGGCGGGCCACCCCTACGTCGACGTGTGGCAGGCGGTGCGCCCGGCCGCACTGGGCATCCGCGCCTGGCCCGAGGTGCCCCGGGGGGTCCCCTGGAAGGAGGGGGTCCTGGAGGCGCTGGGCTGGCGGATGAGCACGGGTGAGGCGTGGCGCCGGATCCTGGGGGCGGTGCGAACCTATGCTGACCTGGAACCGGCCCTGTCGGGTCGGGTGGAGGAACTGATCGATTTCGTCACCGGCCCGCACGGACCCTGACCCCCTTTGCGCCTAGGATTCGAACCGGACACGAGGCCCGGTTTCTGCCTCCGGTCGTCGGTACAGCCCGGTAGACACGAGATAGCGCCCCTCATCAGCGGAGCCAAGGAAGAGCATGAGCGAGACCCCGACGAACCCCCCGTCCCCGGAGGACCCGAACCAGGGCCCGCCCTCCGGCGAGCAGCCGCAGGCGCCGTCCCCCTACTCCCCGGAATACGGTGAACAGCAGGGCGGCCCGCCCGGCGGGCAGCAGGGTCATGAGCAGTACGGCGCACAGCCTTCCGGCGGGTACCCCGCCCACGGACAGCCGCCCGGCGCGCAACCCGGGTACCAGCAGTACGGACAACCCCCCGGCGCACAGCCCGGATACGAGCAGTACGGCGCCCAGCCTCCGGGCGAACAGCCGGGCCACCAGCAACCGGGCCACGGACAACCCTCCGGCGCGCAGCCCGGGTACCAGCAGTACGGACAACCCCCCGGCGCGCAACCCGGGTACGAGCAGTACGGCGCCCAGCCTTCGGGCGAACAGCCGGGTTACGGACAGCCCCAGGCGCAGCCGCAGCCCCCGCAGGCACAGCAGCCGCAGTACGGACAGGGTCAGCCCGGCTTCGCGCCGGCGCCCGGCGCCCAGCCCTACGGCCAACCGCAGCAGCCCCAGCCGCAGTACGGCGACCAGGCCCAGTACGGTCAGCCCCAGCAACCCCAGCAGGGGCAGGTCCCGCAGGGGCAGCCGCAGTACGGGCAACCGCAACCCGGTGTCCCCGGCGCCCCGGCCCAGAGCGGCGACAACGACGTCCTGGTGGCGATGCTCGCCCACCTGTCCGGCTTCATCATCGCCTGCCTGGGCTGGATCCCCCCGCTGGCGATCTACTTCGCCAAGCGGAATACTTCGCCGTACGTACGCCACCACGCCTCCGAGGCGGCGAACTTCCAGATCACGTTGCTCATCCCGTACATCTTCGCCGGGGTGGTCTTCATCGGACTGGGTATCTTCTTCCCGAGTCTGTCGTGGATCGGTTCCCTGCTGATCGCTCTGATATGGATCGTTTCGATCGTGTTCGGCGTCCTAGGAGCCAACGGAGCCAACAAGGGAGCGTGGTACCGCTACCCGATCAGCATCCGTCTGCTCAAGTGATCGACCGTCCGCACGAACGCACCCATCCCTAAGGAACCCGACATGTCCTATCCCAACACCCCACCTCCGGAAGACCCCTACGGCCAGCACCCGCAGCAGGGCGGCCAGGGCCAGTCCGGCGGCTACCCGGCGCCCGGACAGCAGAACCCGTCCGGCGGCTACCCGGCGCCCGGCGCCCAGCAGCCCGGCGGTTATCAGGACCCCTCGGGCGGTTACCCGCCCCCCGGCGCCCAGCCCGGCGGTTACCCGCCCCCCGGACCTCAGCAGCCCGGCGGCTACCCGCCTCCCGGCGGGTACCAGGAGCAGACCGGCGGCTACCAGGCGCCCGGTTACCAGCAGGGCGGCTACGGCCCCCAGCCGGGTTCCGCCACGGGCGCCCCGCCCAGCGCGGACGAGCGCCAGTTCGGCCTGTTCGCCCACCTGGGCGGCGGCCTGCTCGGCTTCGTCGTGCCGCTGGTCATCTACCTGATCAAGCGCGACGAGTCGCCGTTCATCCGCGACCAGTCGGCGCAGGCGCTCAACTTCCAGCTGCTGATCCTCATCGGCTACGTGGTCTCCGGCGTCCTGAGCATCGTCTTCATCGGGGCCATCACCTGGTTCCTGTGCTGGGTCGCCGCCGTGGTCTTCGGCATCCTGGGCGGTGTCGCCGCCAACAAGGGCGAGTGGTACCGCTACCCGTTCAACGTCTCCTGGATCAAGTAGGTCCCTGGTCCGCGAACGCCACGAGGGGCCCGGTCCGCGG
>NZ_JASFDV010000077.1 GCF_030766825.1 Nocardiopsis sp. CC223A | reverse complement strand
GGCGCGCCCCGCGGGGCCCCCTCCCTGACCGCCCTCGGCCACGGGGAGGACCGGGACGCCGGTCCCGGGCACCGTGTCCGGTGCGTCGGGCGTGGTCGCCGGGTCCTTCGGGGCCAGGGGGGCGGGGGCGGCCGCTCCCGGTTCCGCGTCCTCGGTGTCCGACCACTCGGTGTCCACGCTCGATGTCTCGGACGTGTCGGCGTCGAACAGGGACGGCGTGTCCGAGGTATCCGAGTCCCCGTCGCCGAGGGAGGCGGTGTCGTCGGCGTCGGAGGGGTTCAGCGAGTCCTCGAACGACAAGGGGGGCGTGTTCCCGCCCTGTCCGGGGGACGGGGGGCCGGCCACCGGGGGAGCCGGAGCGGTCACCCCCGGCCGGTCGGTCCCGGCGGGGGCGGGGTCGCCCGGACCTCCCGCCTCCGGGGCGGACGGGACGCGGGCGGGCACCGTGCTCTCCGTGGTCACACCCCCGGGCTCCGGGGGCGAGGGCCGTGCGGAGGACTCGACGGTGACCTCGCCGGAGGAGCCGTCCCGGGGGGTGCCGGGCTCCTCCGGGAGAGGGCCGGGCCGGGTGCCCGGGGGCTGTTGCCCCTCGGTGCGGGTCTGTTGCCCCTGCTCGCCCGCGGTGCGTCCGGGCGGCGGCGCGCCCTGCGGTGCCGCGGCACCGCCGCGGTCGCCTCCCGTGCCGACCGGGGGCGGGGGCACCACGGCGGCCGGGGGCGGCGGGGAGCCCTCGCCGTCCTGCTCGGCGGAGGGGACCGGCACGGTGGACCGGGTCCCGTCCTCTCCGTCCGTGTCGCGGATCTCCGGGGTGCGCTCGCCGGGGGTGCCGCGGTTCCCGGACGTCGGTTCGGGGGTGTCGCCGGGGCGGCGCGTGTCCGCGGCCTCCGGCCGGGTCCCGTCCTCTCCGTCCGTGTCGCGGATCTCCGGGGTGCGCTCGCCGGGGGTGCCGCGGTTGCCGGACGCCGGTTCGGGGGTGTCGCCGGGGCGGCGCGTGTCCGCGGCCTCCGGCCGGGTCCCGTCCTCGCCCGTGCCGCCGCGCACCGGTGCCCGGTTCTCCGGCCCGGTGCCGTCTCCGGACGCGCCGGTGTCCCCACCGCCGGCGACGGGCGGGGTGACGGTGACCTTCGGGGGCGGGACGGAGACCTCGGGCGGGGTGACGGTGACCTCGGGTGCGTTCGGCCTTCCGGAGGGCGGGGGCGTCCCGTCGCCGCCGTCGTTCCCGCCGTCGGCGGGCCCCGGTGCCGGCGTCTCCCGGTCCGCCGGGTCGTCCGTGCCCGGGGCGGGCCGCTCCGGTACCGGGGGCGCGGGCAGGACGGGCGGCGGGACGGTGCCGCCCGGACCGCTGAGGGCATCGATGCCCGCCAGCGCCGAGTCGGTGGTGAGCTGGTGGGTCGTGTTCATGATCGACCCGGACGTGGCGGACCAGGGCGTCACGGTGAACCCCTGGCCGCTGGCCAGGCTGCCCAGGCCCTCGCTGAGGACGCCCTCCGCGGCCCCGGTCCCCGCTCCCAGGGCCAGGTCCTGCACGTACGGCACGAACCCCCGCGAACTGCGGTGCAGCGAACCGGAGAGGTTCTGCGGGACGTCGGACAGGTGATCGCGCAGGGGCGGGGGCAGCCGGTCGCCGATCGTCCTGGAGAGCCGGGAGCCCAGGTCCGGGTCGCCCCAGGAGCGGATCAGCGTGTTCGCGTAGTCGTCGCCCAGCCGCCTGGCCTGGTCGCTCCCGATGCGCTCGGCGAAGGCCCGCTGGAACACGTCCGCCACGTCCGCGCGGAACACGTTCTGGTTGGCCGCGTTGTCCCAGGCCCGGGCCCCGGTGGGGGAGTTGGGGTTGAACGGGACCAGCATCTCGTCCCGGTGGCGGGTGAAGAGGTCGGCGAGGTCGTCGTTGAGCGTGCGCGGGCCGGGGGGCGGATCGGGTGTCCCGTTCCTGACCGGGGGCACGGGGTCCGGGTCGGGCACGCCGTTCTTCACCGGGGGCACGGGCACGGGGTCCGGCAGGCCGTTCTTGATCCCCGGCGGGTCCGGCAGGCCGCGCAGGTCGTCGATGTTCCTGGTGAAGACCTTCGAGAAACCACCGCCCGCGAACGCCCCCAGGCCTCCGGAGATGCCCGCGGAGACGATCCCCTCGATCACCGCCCCCACGTGCGCGTCGCGCAGCAGGTCGTGGTCGAAGCCGTCCCGTTCGCCGTTGGCGATCTGGATGCGCTGGATCAGCGCCCCGAAGCTCGCGAAGACCTGGCTGATGATCAGGTGGCTGGGGAGTGTGACGAGGAGCCAGGCGAGGAGCCGCCTGATGGCCAGGCTCCGGATCGCCTTGAAGATGGGGATCCACTTCAGGGACGCGCCGAAGGTGAACTTGGCCGTCGCGATGGCCCAGGCGATCTCGGCGATGAGCTGGGCCACCTGGACCCAGACCATCGCCACCATGTAGTCGACGTTCGCCGCGGCCTTGCGCAGTTCCGCCGAGAGCATGCGGCTCGTGTCCGCCGCGTTGCCGAGGTAGTCCTTGTCGCCGCTGGTGAACGCCGCCAGGGAACGGTTGTAGTAGTCGGAGGCCGCCCCGCCGAAGTTCCGCCTGACGCGGTTGCGCGTCGTGTCCATGATGTCGGAGAGGTCTTCGGTCAGCTGCTTGTTGAGGTGGTCGTAGATCTCCGACGCGGCGCGCATGGCCGGCGCGCTGGCCCGGGGCAGGTCGATCCCCAGCACGACCTTGACGAACGTGTGCGCCGAGTCGCCCATCTTCTGGGGGTCGAACAGCATGCCGACCCCCTCTCCGCGCCATATCAGCCTGAAGCGACGGTAAAGGTAGCACCAACACGCGGTGTTCAGGAAGCGGTGCGGAGGGGGCGCGGCGTTCGGAAGAGGTCACGCGGGCGTTCGTGTTGCGCCCGCGTTTCCGGGTGTTCGCCGGCGCTCGGGAGGGCGCGCACGGTGTGTCCTGTCGCGGTCCTGCGGGTTGCGTCCGGGCCGCCCGCGGGCGCCGGGACGTGGCGGGTGTCACGTTCCGCAGGGGGGCGGGGCCGCCGCGCGGGAGCACCCGCGCAAGGCCGCCCCGGCCGGCGCTGATCCGGGCGGAAGTCCGTTGACGTGGGGTTCTCGCTGTTCGCGGATCCTCGGCGCGTGCGCTCCGGGGGCGCCCTCACCCGGGCCGTCGGTTTTCGGTTCCCTGCGGGCGCCGTTTTGTTGCGTGTTTTTCATCTTACAAAGGGTTGTTGGGTTTGGTCGTCCTGGTTAAGCTCTCGGCTGTCGGAGATGCAACCAAACACACGCAAAACCACATCGGTCGGTGTCGACCCTCCCCACGGACCCGCCTCATCCTGCTGTCGCTTCAGCCCCCAGCCCCCACCCCCCCGTCCCGCCCGGGCGGAGCACATCGAAGGGAACAAACCGCGATGCGATCCGGCCCGACCCGCCTGGCGTTCGCCGCCTGCGCGCTCCTGGCCGTTGCGGGCTGTTCCGAGCCCGCCGCCGGAACGGACGGCGCCGCCGCCGAGACGGAACCGCCGCCCGCGGCCACCGCCGCCGGAGACGAGGACGCCGCCCTGGCGGCCTACACCGGGATGTGGGACGCCGTGGTCGCGGCCTCCCACGGCGACCAGGACGCCTCCCGCGCCCTCGACGACCACGCGGTCGGGGCCGCCCGGGAGATCATGCGGACCGCGCTCGACGAGGCGGCCGCGGGCGGAACCGCCGAGGGGGAGCCCGTCCTCGCGCCGACCGTCACCGTCGAGAGCCCCGAACTCGCGGTCGTCGCCGACTGCGTGGACGACTCCGCCTGGCGGACCGGCGGCGCCACGGGGACGGCGGGCCCCCGCAAGGTCGACGCCACGCTCATCCACGACGGACTCGCCTGGCGCGTGTCCGAACTACGCATCTGGGAGGCCGGATCATGTTGAGACCCCTACCCCCCGCGGCGGCCGCGGCCGCCGCCGCACTGGTGCTCGCGGCCCTGGCCGCCGCGCCCGCGCACGCCGATGACGACGGCTCCCTCCTCGGCAGCGTCGAGTGCGGCACCTCCGGCGGCAACGGCTGCGAGATCCTGCTGCGCTGGATCCTGGAACAGGGCGGGACCCCCGGCACGCCGGGGACCGGCGGTACCGGAGGGACCGGCGGCACGGGCGGCTCCGACGAGTACGCCGACGTCGACTGGGACGCCATCGACTGGGAGTCCATGGACTGGAGCCAGATCGACTGGGACGCCATCGACTGGGACGAGGTCTTCGCCGAGGCCGCCGAGGGCGAGGAGGGCACCGACCCCCTCACCACCATCCAGGAGGCCATGGGCGCCTTCCAGCTCCCCGAGCCCACCATCGCCACCTCCCCGGGTACCGACTCCCTCGTCCTGGTCAACACCCCGCTGTGGCTGTGGGTCGACCCCGAGACCTGGGGCGCCGAGTCCACCTCCGCCGCCCTGGGCGACTCCTCCCTCACCGTGACCGCCACCCCCGCCCGCACCCTGTGGACCATGGGCGACGGCTCCACCGTGGAGTGCGAGGGCCCCGGCACCCCGTTCGACCCCGCCGTCCACGACGCCGCCTCCGCCTCCCCCGACTGCGGGCACGTCTACACCACCGCCCCCGGGTCCGAGGCCGCCCGCACCGTCACCGTCCGCGTGCTCTGGGACACCGAGTGGAGCTTCTCCGGCGGCGGTGGCGGCGCCCTCGACCAGCTCACCAGCACCTCCGAGGTCGACCTCACCGTCCGCGAGTCCCACGGACTCGTCACGGACACCCACTGACACCGAGAAGAACTGAGACAGACGTGGTCGAGACGACGACGGCCCCGCCCCCCGGGGCGGGGCGGCAGACACAGCAGCCCCCCGCCGTACGGCTCTCCGGCGGCGGCGCCCGGCGCTGGCGGTGGTTGGTGCTGGCCCTCACCCTGACGACGGCGGGCGCTCTCAGCGGGGTCATCGCCCTGGAACGCCTCGACGACCGCACCGGAGTGGTGGTCGCCGACACCGACCTCCCCGCGGGCCACATCCTCACCCTGGACGACCTGCGCGTCTCGGAGATGTCGGTGTCCTCCGGCCTCTCCTTCGTGGACGCCGCCCGCATGGAGGAGATCGTCGGCCAGACCCTCACCCTCCCCGTGGTCGAAGGCGGCGTCCTGCCCGAGTCGGCCCTGGGCGCCGACGCGGCCTTCCCCGAGTCCGACCGGGCCCTGGTCGGCGCCACCCTCCAACCCGGACGCTTCCCCGCCTCCCTGGGCGCGGGCGCCAGCGTGTCCGTGGTCGTGAGCGGCGGCGAACAGCAGGAGGACGGCGCCCCCCAGGCCTACCTCGCCCTGGTCCGCACCCTCGCCCCCGACCCGGGGGTCGAGGGCGCCGTCAACGTCGAACTGCTGGTCTCCTCCGCCGACGCCGCCCGCATCGCCGCGGCCGCCTCCGCCGGCCAGGTCAGCCTCGTGCAGGTCCACCCGCGCGGAGGGGCGTGATGACGACGACGGTCGCCGTCTTCTCCCTGGGCGGCGCCCCGGGCACGACCAGCGTGGGCATGGCCCTGGCCGCGGTCTGGCCCGGTGACTCCCCCGGGGTGCTGGTGGAGGCCGACCCCTCCGGCGGGGCGGTCGCCGTCTGGCGCCGCCTGCCCACCGAACCCGGGCTGACCAGCCTGGCCGCCGCCATGCGCCGGGGCGGCGGCGCCGACCCCGACGCCCACACCCAGATCCTCCCCGGCGGGCTCCGGGTCTGCCCGGCACCGGTCACCGCCGACCCCGCCGAGGGCGCAGTGCGGCTCCTGGGCCAGCACCCGCTGCCGCTGGCCGCCATGGCGGCACCGGTCGCCGTCCTCGACCTGGGCCGCCTCACCCCCTCCTCCCCGGCCCGCGCCCTCATCGCCCGGGTCGACCACGCCGTCCTCGTCGTCTCCGAACGGCTCACCGAGCTGCGCCGCGCCCGCGAGCACCTCCTCGCCCCGGCCTTCCCCGCCCGCGACCTCAAAGTCGTGGTCTGCGGCGGCCGCGGCGGCGTCGGCGAGATCACCGGCGCGCTCGGCTCCGCCGTCTGGGGGCGCGTGCCCGACGACCCCCGCTCCGCCCAGTTCCTGCGCGGCGAACGCGACATCGCCCGGCCCCAGCGCCGCCCCCTGTTCAAGGCCGCCGACCGGCTGGCGCGCACACTCGCCGCCGCCCGCACCGAGCACATGGTCTACGCACCGCTGCCCCCGGGGGTGAACGCATGACCCTGCCCGACGAGTTCGCCGACCGCGCCGTCGAACGCTTCCTCGACCCCGGGGCCGACCGGGTGGAGGCCCAGTGGGTCGCCTACGTGTCCGCCGAGGCGGGCCGCCGGATCAGCGAGGAGACCCGCGGCGAGGACCCGGACACCCCGGCCGAGCACCGCGCCCGCGCCGACCGGGTCATCGCCAACATCCTCGACGAGGCCGCCCGCGCCGCCCTGGCCGAGGGCCGCCCCCTGCTGGCCCCCGCGACCGAGGCCGCCATCGCCGCCGCCTCGCTCGCCCAGGTCACCGGGGTCGGGCCGCTCCAGCCCCTGCTCGACGACCCCGAGATCGAGAACATCAACATCAACGGAGTGGACGCCTGGGTGCGGCTCGCCGACGGCAGCCGCCGCCTGCACGCCGGGCTGTTCGCCGACACCGACGACGTCGTCGCCCTGGTCCGCCGCCTGGCCGCCGAGTCGGCCAGCGGCGAGCGCCGCTTCGACCCCGGGGCGCCCATCCTCGACCTCCAGCTCCCCGGCGGGGAGCGCCTCAACGCGGTCATGGAGGTCTCCCGCCAGCCCTCGGTGTCGATCCGCCGCCACCGGTACACCCACTCGTCGCTGCGCCGCCTGGAGAAGCTCGGCACGCTCGACCCGGCCCTGGTGTCCCTCTTCCGGGCCGCCGTGCACGCCCGCCGCAACATGGTCGTCACCGGCGGCACCGGCGCGGGCAAGACCACGCTGCTGCGCGCCCTCGCCTCCGAGATCCCCCCGACCGAGCGCCTGGTCACCATCGAGGACGTCTTCGAGCTCGGCCTGGACCGCGACCGCGAGGCCCACCCCGACTGCGTCGCCCTCCAGGCCCGCCCCGCCAACATCGAGGGCGTCGGCGAGATCACCATCGCCGACCTGGTCCGCACCGCGCTGCGCATGTCCCCCGACCGCGTCATCGTGGGGGAGACCCGCGGCAGCGAGACCGTCCCCCTGCTCAACGCCATGAGCCAGGGCAACGACGGCAGCCTCACCACCCTGCACGCCGCCGGCTCCGCGGGGGCGTTCACCAAACTGGGCGCCTACGCCGTCCAGTCCGCCGAACGGCTGCCGCTGGAGGCGACCGCGTCGCTGGTGGCGTCCGCCGTCCACCTGGTCGTCCACGTCTCCGCGCTGCCCACCGGCGAACGCCGGGTGACCAGCGTGCGCGAGGTCGTGGGGGCGGAGGGACAGAACGTGGTCTCCAACGAGATCTACCGCTACTCGCCGCGCCAGGGCCGCCTCCCCGCGGCCCCGCCCAGCCCCGACACCCTCGACGCGCTCGCCGACCACGGCTTCGACCCCCTGGCCCTCCAGGCGGAGACGGCGGGGTGGGGCCGGTGAACACGAACACGCTCCTGCTCGCCACCGCCGGGGGCGTCGCCGGACTCGGCGTGTTCCTGCTGTGCGTGTGGGCCGCCCCGCTGGTCGCCGCCCGCGTCCGCCGGGGCCGCTCCCGGCCGCTCCCGCGCCCCGGCAAGATCGCCTTCGCGACCGCCGGCGGCGTCGGCGCCTGGCTCCTCACCGGCTGGCCGGTGGCCGGGGCGCTGGCCGCCGCCGCGGTCTGGTGGGCCCCGCAGGTCCTGGGCAGCGACTCCGAGCACAAGGAACAGGTGGAGGGCGTCGAGGCGGTCGCCGCCTGGACCGAGATGCTGCGCGACCTCATGGCCGGGTCCTCGGGCCTGCACCAGGCGGTCGCGGCCACCGCGCCCATCGCCCCCGAACCGCTGCGCGGGGCCGTACAGCGGCTCGCCGACGACATGCGGCGCGGCCGCGAGCCGCGCGACGCGCTGCACACCTTCGCCCGCACCGTCGACAACCCCACCGGCGACCTGGTCGCCTCCGCCCTGGCGATGGCCGCCACCCGGCACGCCACCGACCTGGGCGTCCTGCTGGGGGCACTGGCCGAGTCCGCCCGTGACCAGGCCGCCATGCTGGTCAAGGTGTCGGCGAGCCGGGCGCGGCTGCGCACCTCCTCGCGCATCATCATGGGCGCGACGCTGGGGATGGGGGCGTTCCTGCTGCTGTTCAACCCCGACTACCTCGCGCCGTTCGATAGCGCGATCGGGCAGATCGTGCTGGCGGGTATCGGTGCTCTCTGGGCCACCGCCGTGGTGTGGATGACCCGGATGTCCCGCTTCTCCCTCGGGCCGCGCGTCCTCGCCCCCGACCCGCTCAAGGAGGCCGCCCTGTGAACCCCGTGACCGCCGCGGCCCTCGCCGGAGCCGCCCTGGGCCTGGCCCTGTGGGCGCTGGCCGCGGCCCGCTGGGCCCGTCCGACGCTGGCCGAGCGCCTGGCCGGACCGCGTCCCCCGGCACGGCTCGCGCTGCGTCCCTCCGAGGGCGGTGTCCTGACCCGGCTCGGCCGGGTCGGCGTCCCACTGCTGCACGCTGCCGGACTGCCCGGCAAACGGGCCGTGCGCAACCTGCGCATCTGCGATCGCGATGCGGGGAGCTATCTCGCGGAGAAAGTCACGAGCACCCTTGCGGGCCTCCTCCTGCCGCCGTTGGCAGGTCTGCTCCTCGCTTCCTTCGGATCGTCGCCCGAACCGGTGATCTCCCTGTTGCTCTGGGCCGGTTTCGCGGTGCTCCTGTGGTTCGCCCCGGACCTGTCCCTCAACGACGAGGCGATCAAGCGCAAGGAGGAGATGCGCCGCACCCTGTCGGGTTTCGCCGATCTGGTGGTGGTCTCCCTGGCCGGAGGTGCGGGTGTCAGCGGAGCCCTGACCGACGCCTCGGCCAACGGTGGCGGCTGGGCGATGTCCGCGATCCGCGACGCGCTGCGGGAAGCGTCCCTCACTCGCACCCCGGTCTGGCAGATCCTCCGGGACCTCGGGGACCGTTACGACACTCCCGAGTTCGCCGAACTGTCCGCGAGCCTGCACTTGGCCGGTGCCGACGGCGCCCGCGTGCGCAGCTCCCTGTCGGCCAAGGCCAAGACCCTCCGGGTGCAGTTCCTCGCGGAGATGGAGGCCAAAGCCCAGTCCGCCACCGAGCGGATGAGCCTGCCCGTCGTCCTGATGTTCGCCGGTTTCCTCGGTCTCCTGGGCTTTCCGGCCATGAGCCTCATCCTCTTCAGTACCTGATCCCCTGTTTGGAGAAACACCGTGAAAGAGCTGTACTACCGCATCGTCACCGCACTGACCCTGCCCAAGGGCGATGACGGCTACTCGACCGAGACCGTGGTCGTCACCGCGGTCCTCATCCTGGCCGGTATCGCGGCGGCCACCGGCATCAGGAGTTTCGTCGATGCCGAGATCCTCAGCTTCGGCACTCCGTAGGAGACACCGTTGCGACAGCACGATGACGACCGGGGCAGCGCCGAACTGGCGGTAGCCGCCCCGGCGCTCCTCCTCCTGGTCATGCTGGTCGTCCAGGCCGCCCTGTGGATGCACGGCGAGCACGTCGCCGCCGACCTCGCACGCCGCACGGCCGAGCAGTCGCGCACCGTGGAGGGCACGGCCGCCCCGGCGGCCGCGCCCTCCGGCTCCGTCCTGTCCGACATCGACGTCGCCGTCGAACGCGGTGCCGAGGAGGTCACCGTCACCGTCACCGGTTCCGTCCCCAGCCTCATCCCCGGGGTCACCTGGAACGTGCGGCACGTGTCCGTCGCCCCCGTCGAACGCTTCGTCCCCGGAGGTGAGGCACCGTGAGGCACCGCGACCGCGGGTCCGCCTCGGTGGAGCTGGCCCTGCTGGCACCCGCCCTGCTGACCTTCGCCATGCTCATGGTCTTCGCCGGGCGGGTCGTCGACGCGCGGGCCACGGTCGGCGAGGTCGCCCACTCCGCCGCCCGCGCGGCCTCGCTGGAGCGCACCCCCGCGAACGCCTCCGCCACGGCGACGGCGATCGCCGCCGCCGGGCTCCAGGAGCAGGGCATGGCCTGCACCGACCACACCACCTCCGTCGACCACGGCGGCCTGGCCGCCGGCGGCGCCGTCTCCGTCACCGTCCACTGCACGGTGGACTTCTCCGACCTGTACGGGGTCGCCTTCCCGGGCGGCCAGACCATCGAGGGCGGCGCCACCGTCGCCGTGGACACCTTCCGGGGGCAGCCGTGAACACCGCCGCCGCACGGGACGACCGCGGACAGGTCAGCGCCTTCGTCGCGGTGATGGCGCTCGCCTTCATCGCGTGCCTGGGCCTGGTCTACGAGGGCGGGGAACTCCTCCAGGCCCGGCGCCAGACCGCCACGCTCGCCCAGGAGGCCGCCCGGGTCGGCGCCCAGCAGCTCGACTGGAACGCCTACCGGGAGGGCGCCGAGGAGGTCCCGCTGGACCCGGCCGCCGCGGCCGCCGCGGCCCAGTCCTTCCTCTCCTCCGCCGGGGCCGCCGGAACCGTCAGCGTCTCCGGCGGCACCGTCACCGTCACCTGCACGATGTCCTACTCCTTCACCCTGGTCCCGGCCGGATCGACCACCGTCGAGACGACCGCCACCGCACGTCCCTACACACAGACGACGACCCCCTGAGCACCTTTGTGAGGCGGACATGCATCCACTGAACAGGCTCGGCGCGGCCGCGTTCGCGCTGGCCTTTCTCATCGGCGTCCCCTACGCCCTGCTGTGGCACGCCGCCTGGCCCGACACGTTCCCGTCCTGGGACGTCGCCCTCGCCCACCTGCGCGGCTGGCGGCTGCCCCCGGGCGTGCCCGCCGCCGTACTGATCACCGCGCTGTGGGCGCTGTGGGGGATGTTCGCCCTGGCACTGGCCGCCGAGGCCGTGGCCCGCCTGCGCGGCGTCCCCTTGCGCCTGCGCCCGTTCGGGCCGCTCCAGGCGATCGCCGCCACCGCCGTCGCGGCCACCGCGGTCACCCCCGCCGCCGCCTTCGCCGACACCGCCACCCAGGAGGACGACGGGCGGCAGGAGGAGCGGACCCCGGACCGGGAGGACGGCGTCCCCGCCGCCCCGAGCAGTGCGGAGCAGGGACCGGTGGAGCGCACCCGCACCGTCAGCGGGTTCGCGGTCGGGTCCGCCGAACTCACCGAGCGGATGCGGGAGGACCTCGCCCCCACCGTCGAGATGCTCGGGGACCACTGGGACGAGGACGTCCCCGTCACGATCACCGGGCACGCCGACCCCAGCGGGAACGCCGACCGCAACCGGGAACTGTCCCGGGAACGGGCCCAGGCGGTGGCCGACCACCTGGAGGAGGAACTCGGCGAGGACGCCCCGGACACCGAGGTCGAGGGCAGGGGCTCCGACCAGCCGGTGGAGGGGCCCGTCGAGAGCCAGCGCCGGGTCGAGATCGCCTACACCCTCGCCCCCGCGCCCGCCCCGGCACCGCAGCAGGAGGCCGACGGGGAGCAGACGCCGCAGGAGACCGGCGGCGCGGCCGCGGAGGAGGCCGACCGGTCCCTCATCACCGTGGAGAACGCCGCCGCCGTCGACGAGGACGGCCCCCGGGTCGTCGTCCTGGAGATCCCCGACGGCGCGGTCGCCGGGGTCGTGGGGTTCGCCGGGCTCGCCGGGGGCTACCTCCTGGGCAAGCGCGGCTCCTTCGTGCCCAGGATGGCGCTCAGCCTGCCCCGGCGCCTCACCGGCCGCCCGCGCCGCCTGGCCCTGCCGCCGGTCCCGCCGCGTCCCGAGCCCGGCGACGAGATCGACGAGCGGGTCACCGTCGAACTCGACCACGTCCCCGGCCTGGGCCTCACCGGCAAGGGGGCGGACGGGGCGGCCCGGCGCCTGATCGCCAACGCCCTCGACCCCGCCGAACCCCTCGCGGTGCGGATCCTCATCACCGAGGACGAGGCCGTCCGGCTGCTCGGCGAGACCGGCCGCGACCTGCTGCGCGACCGGCCGTGCGAGCCGGTCACGCTGGTCCCCGGAACGGAGGACGCGCTGGCGGTGCTCGCCACCGAACTCCACGCCATGGCCGAGGAGGACCGGGCCCCGCTCGCCCTGGTCATCTCCGCGCCCGAAGCCCGGCACGAGCACGCCCTGTCGGGCCTGCTGCTGCACGGGCAGCACCGCGGCGTCACCGCCGTCATCCTGGGGAGCTGGCCCCTGGGCGGCAACTGCACGGTCGACGCGGACGGGCTGATCTCGCAGACCAGCCAGCCGCTGGCCACCCTGTTCCACTGCTCCTGGCCGGGCTCGACGGCCGAGGAGGTGCACGAGGCCGTGCACGCCCACCACGCGGCGGACCACTCGGTGTCGGAGCGGCCGGTGCGCTCTCCCCGGAACCGGGAGGCCGCCGAGCAGCGCCCGGTCCTGGTCGCCGAGGACTGGGACGATGACGACGCCTTCGTCCGCGTGGGCGACGAGGCCGCCTGGGAGCGGCTCGTCCGCGCCTGGGACGAGGAGGCCGCGGAATCCTCCGGGGCGGACGCGGGACCGGAGCCATCGGCGGACCCGGAACCCGTCCCGGACGGCGGGGCCGCCGTGGACGCCGCCTTCCGGGCGCTCCGGGAGGGGGAGTACGCCGACACCGCCGAGGACGACTCCTGGTGGGACGAGACCCCGGCCTCGGACACGGTCTCGCCGCAGGCCGGGGCGGAGGAGACACCCGCCACCCGCGAACCGGACCCCGTGAAGACGGACGGTTCCGCCGCCGCGGCGGACGAGGACACAGGAACAGGGGAGCAGGCCGGAGCCGAACCGGAACCCGTGCCCGGCGAGGCCGGGACACCGGAACCCGACGCTGCCCCTTCCCTCGACGGGAACACCGAGGCGCCCGCCACCCCGACCGCCATCGGGGACGGAACTTTCGACGGCGCGCCCGCGGAGGCCGATGCCCCCGCCGGGGATTCGGGTGACTCCACCGGGGAAGAGAACGCCTTCGCCGCCCTGAACAGGGACGGGGGAACCCCGGAACCCAAGGCGGACGCGCGTGCCGCCGCGGCGGGCCGCCCCGGACCGGCTCCGGAACCCGAGCAGGCCGGTGCCCCGGAGAGCGCACGGGACGCGGGCCCCGACACGGACGGCGCCGGGGCGGCGGAGACCGTCGCCCCGCCCCAGCCCTCCACCCCCGCGACCCCCGCTCCGAAGGAGGAGCAGCGGACCCGGGTCCGCCACGAACGCGCCCCCGGCCGCAAGGCCGGCCGTGTCCGGGTGGTGCGCGTGGACCGCCCGGAATCCCCGGAACACGAGGGCACCGAGCCCGCGCCCACGGTCGTACCGGCCCCGGCCGGTCCGACCTCCGTTCCCGGCGCCCGACCGGCACCGGCCCCGTCGGCGGCCGCCGCCCGCCCGCGCGGCAAGGCGGCCGTCCGAGACCGGGTGCAGCCGCGCGGCGCGGAGCCCGCTCCGGCGGCCGAAGAGGAAGCCTCCCCGGCCTACCGCCCCCAGCCCGCCAAGCCCCGCAAGGCGGGCCGGGGCCGTACCTGGAAGCCGCGCGACGACGGCTGACCCGCACCCCGGCGCGCAACACCGCGGGGCGGTCCCCTCAGGGGAGCGCCCCGCGACATCGCCGTTCCCGTACGTCCCGCACGGGACCGTGCCGTCAGTAGCGGCCCCCACCGCCTCCGCCCCCGCCGTGCCCCGAGCCGGACACCAGGTCACTGCTGACATCGAAGGCGTAGTCGTCACTGACCTCGTAGTTGCGGGCCATCTGGAGCGTCCGGTCCGCGGCCTGGTCGAAGGCCGTGGGCAGGGCCTCGCCGTACTCGTCCAGCGTCTCGATCATGGGGGTGAGGTTCTTGGTGAGGGCGTCCGAGATGTCATCGCCCGACCCCCAGATCACCCCGAGGGACTGGCGTGCCGTCCGCAGCCGGGTGAAGGCCTCGCGCACCAGCCGACCGGGCTCGCGCAGTTCCTCACCGGCCCGCGCCATATCTTCCGGGAGCACTGTCAGGTGGTCGTAGGACATCGGCGTTCCTTCCCGTACGGGGGCGCGGCCCCGCCTGACCGGAACCGCACGCATCCCCTGGCCACGTTCTAGTACCGCCGAATGATCGGCGTACGTGCGCCCGGCGACGCGCGGGTGTACGCGGGAAGTCGCGTCCCGGGGCGGACACCGCTCGTGCGCTTTCGTCGCGAACGGTGCCCACGTTGCCGTCCCGGAGTCCCCGACCCCGACCGGAGGACATCGTGCCGCCTGTGCCCCAGGGGAGTGGAGGCGGCAGGAGGCTTCCGGCCCTGGCCGTAGGGGGTGTCCGCCCGATCCGGAGCCCTCAGCCCCAGCCCGGCCACGTCCCTGGCCGCCCCCGCCCCAGGGGGTAGAGGCCGCAAGAGTCCTCCGGCCCCGGCCGAAGGGGGTGTCGGTAGAGCGGAACGGAACCCCGGCCGCTGGGGGTGAGAGGTACGTGGAGGTTTCCAAGACGCCGACCACCTGGAAAGGGCGGTGTGCGGGCGCTCTCTCGGAAGCGTTGTGCTCCACCGGTCACCGCTTGGGAAGGTACAGACCCGGGCCGGGCGTCGACCCGTCCCCACGCAGTCGGCGCTCGGCAGCGCACCGGGCGGTCGCGTTCGACTCACACCCCGGGTGGTGGGGGTTGGTTCAGGGGACGGGTCGGTGACCGGCGGCACGCTCAGCCACACATGTCCACGGAGAGAACGCTGTGACTGCAAAGCCGCGGTTGCTCAGACCTCGCTTGTCACCCCGGCCACAGGCGGTGCAACCCCGGCCGGTACTGCTCGCCCGCGCCGGAGGATGCTTCTATGGTTGCCGAGTGGTGAGCGGCAGTGGTGGGTGGGCTGCGCGCAGGTCCATCCAGGATGGTGTCCCACCGAGTGGTGTGACTTTTCCGGCCCTGTTCCCACGGATGCGCGTCAGCGGTGCCGGGCGGATCGGCGCACCGCCGCCTCCGGCGGCTTCTTCATCCCGGTCAGCGGGCCGCCGGTACGCGGTGGCCCGACCGGTTTCGGCCGACCATCACGATGACCCGCAAGGACGCACCCGCGCGAAAATCACACCACTCCCGGGGACGTGACCCCATCCAGGGCGGCCTCTCGGACGCCGTCCTCGGCGATCATCACATGCAGGCTGTCGGTAACGGGCGCGGAAAACCTCGGAGCAGCCTCAACCGGTATGGGGAGGATCGTCCCCCAGGGAGTGTTCCACCCGGAGCCGCTGGGTGTGGTGCATCGGCAGGGACTCGATCTCGGCAGGCGCGAACCAGCGCACCTCATGCGACTCATCGCTCACCGCCAACTCCCCTCCCACCACCCGGGCCCGGAAGCACCCGGAACGTGCCCGACCGAACTGTTGGGCGCAGCGAAGATGCCAGTGGGCGGGACCCTCGGGGAGCCGGGATGCGCTCGCCTCCTCGTGCGCGCCGACGACCACCCGAGCCGGGGTCAAGCTGCGCCGCGGCGTGGACGCGCCCTGGCGGAAAAGGCCGGGTCAACCAGGACCGCGCCCATCGCCAGCGCGCCCCCGGCCAGCATCAACGGCCACGGCCACACGAGGTGCCCCGACCCGCGCTCCACGCACACCAGGTACCCCTCGGACTCCGGGGAGTACACCGACTCGCACTCCATCCCCGGCTCCACGTCGGGGACCGTCCCCAGCACCAGACCGCACAGGGCGATCGCGACGCCGACGACGACGAAGAGCTTCGTCACGTGCAGCATGGACCCTCCACCGAAAAACCGGACCCCCAGGGGAAGGAACACCCTAACAACCGCACCCGGGAGCGACCGGGCCGGGGCGTTCCAAGGTGTCGAGCCACGACGTGCAGCTCGCGTGTGAGCGGGCTCGGGAAGGCGGTGTCCTCGTCGCAGGGGACGCGTCGCAGGGGACGCGTTGCAGGGGACGCCGTGCCGGAGGCGGTGGAACAGGCGGCCCGAGAACCTGTCGAACAGGTTGCGCAGAGCGCCGGCGTGGCGGTCTCCGGCCTCGCGGCGCCGGTCGTAGCGGGCACACGGGCCGGGGCCTTGGAGACCGGCGAAGGTCCAGGCGCAGCCCGCGGCGGCCAGGCGCCGGTTCTCGACACGGCGGTGCATGACCTTGTGGCAACGCCCGGAGGCCCGGGTGACGCGGGCCGATCCGGCGTAGGCCTTCAACGCGCGTGCGTCGGCGAACCGGGTCCGGTCATCGCCGATCTCGGCCGGCACCCGGGCACCGACCGGTTCACCGACCCCGGGGAAGCCGGTGATGACCTCGGCGTCGGGGGTGGCCGCGAAAAGCCGTGGCGGCATCTGTAGTCAGGCGCCGAGCCGAATCGGTGGCGGCGAGGCCCGGTTCTTCCAGGCATCGCGCTCCCAGCAGGTGCCGCGGACCGCGGCCGGTCTCAGATGCCCGCACGGGCGGCGCACAGTTCGGCGCGGACCACCTCCAGCAGCCGTCCCGCCCAGTTGCGGCCCCCGGCTCCTGCTCCGGCTCGCCCCCAGTACCGGGGCGAGCCGACATCGTCGTACAGGATCGTCCGGTCACCGGTGGACAGCAGGACCTCGGCCAGGTCGGGGTGCTGCTCGAACTTGGCGCGCAGCAACCGGAGCATCACGGCGGTACGCGCCACGGCCCAGTCCGGGCGGCGGGGTGTCCCCCGCACCAGGAGTCCGACCTGTTCGAGGCTCTCGGCCGTGCGGATCGCCTCCCGTGCGGCGGGATCGGCGACGGACGCCGCCCGGTAGGCGTGCAGCACGGTGGGATACACGGCCCCGTCGACGTTCACCGCTGCCGGGAAGTCGTTGCGCAGGGCCAGGATCGGCGGCTCGGGCCGGGTGCCGTCGTTCCCGAAGTGGCGTTGTTCCAGGACGACGCTCTCGGCCCGGGGCTCCCATCGGCCGTCGAGCCCGGTGTCGGCGCGGGTGCTCTCCCGCTGCGCGGTCCATCGGGCGAAGTACTCCAGGGCCTGCCCGTGTTGCCGCTCCGTGACGGTCGCGCCCTCGAACACGCCGGTCAGGGTGCCGCCGGGGCCGAAGGCCAGGACCTGGACCGGCCAGTCCTTGGAGTCCATGTCCCCCAGCAGGTAGACCCGTTGCGTCCAGGGGATCTCCAGGTAGGCGGCGCGCAGTGCGGCCCGGCGGGACTCATCGGGGTCGGCGAGGTAGGCCTCCAGCGCGACCAGGCAGCGGTCGGAGGAGGTGGGACGTCCGTTGAGCTCCTCGACGGTGTCCCGGACCTCGGCCAGCAGGCAGTCGGCGTCGGTGTAGGAGACCGGGTCGGCGAACCGCCATTCACCGATACCGTGCGCTGACGCCCCGGCCCCCGCCTCGAACTCGGTGGCCACCCACCCCGAGGCGAGCCGGTCGGCGAACCCCGCCAGATCCACGAGGCCCCAGCAGTCCACCAACCCGTCGGCGTAGATCTTCAACGAGGTCAGGTAGTAGGAGCCGCCGTTGCGGATGAACGCCGGTCGGCTCTCGCCGGGGATTCGTTCGCCGTCGGACTCACGGAAGACGGGTTGCATGATCGCCATGCCCGGCAGCTTAGCGATCCGCCCCGAACGCCCGCCGCCGTGTTCCCGGAGGGGCGGCGGTCGCCTGCACGCCGTGCGGGACGGGCCGCCCCCATCCGACCCCTACCGGAGTTCACGCATTCGGGAGACCGGAAGACCGACCTCGGCCCCGCCGTCGGAACGGTTCCGCGGACCGGGGCACGCGGGTCACTCCGACCGGAAGACCTTCTCCTCCAGCAGACGCCCGTCCCCGTCCCAACGGCGCAGGGCGGCGAGTTCCCCGTCCTCGCCGAACGACTTCTCCGAGACCAGCCGACCGCTCGCGTCCCACTCCCGCCAGACCCCCGCCGCGCCGTACCGCAGGTCGTTGCGACCCTCGGTCCGGAGCGTGCCGTTGGGGTGCCATTCCCGGTACGGCCCGTCCTTCCTACCGTCCCGGTAGGTCGTCAGCGACTGCACCGTTCCGTCGGGCCGGTCGTCGACGACCTCGCCCGTGAAGGGCGCCCCCTCGAAGAGGACGGTGCCGTCCTCGGCGGAGGACCAGGGAGTGCCGCCCAAGTCGAAGCGGGGAGGTGAGACGCTCGCTTCCGGGGCCTTGCCCTTGTCCAGGGCGGTCGTGCCGTCCGATCCGCTCGCCACCCCGTTCCCGTCTCCGTCTCCGCCTCCGTCGCCCGATGTCCCTTCGGCGGCCACAACGGTCGTCACGGTCTCCAGAGGGGAGTCCCCCTCGGGCACGGCCGGGGTCTCACCTGCCTCCGCGCCTTCTGAGGGTGCCGGGGTGGGTACGTCCTCGGTGGCGGTCCGCCCGGTGGAAGCCTCCGGCGGAGTGGACAGGACGTCACCGTCGGAGGTTTCGGATGCGGGGACCTGGACCCGGCTCGGAACCTCCGAGGCCTCTCGTTCGCGCCGTCCCCCCTCGGCGGCGGGGCCGGTGCGTCCGGTACCGCCGGGGAGCGGGGACGGCGGGGTCAGCGCCTGGGAGAACATACTGTTCAGCGTGGCCTGGCGGTCCTCGCCGAACTTCGGTGGCGAGGAGTCGACCGGGGGCTCCGGCGGGGTTTCCCGGAGGTGCGGCACGCTGGTGCCGGCTTCGGTACCGGACCCGGTGCCGGCGGGGCCCGGCGGTGTCGGTCCCGGGAGGCCGCCCCCGCCCCGCGTTCCCGTCGCCCCGGACGCCCCGGACGCCCCAGGCGGGCCGGGCGGAGCGGGGGACATGACCGTGGGCGGCTCCCCCTCACCGGTGTCCGGTTCCTCCGTCGTCTCGGTCGGCGGCGGTGCGGTGTGCCCCGGCGGCAGGATTTCGGCGTGGAGGATGTGTCCGCGGCCCCGGGGTTCGTAGGAGGTGATGCGGTAGGTGGTGTCGCGGGCGAGGACGATCTCGCGTTCGCCGGGGTGCAGGCTGCGGTCGCCGACCCACAGCCCCCGGGTCCCGGGCGGGAGGGTGAAGCGGACCAGGTCGGTGGCCGAGCCGCCGGCGGCGCTGGGCCGGGGTCCCAGGGAGACGGACATGAAGCCGGGGTCGGTGAAGGTCCGTCCGACCAGGGGCGAGGGGTCGGTGGTGGTGCCGGGGGCGAGGTGTTCGAAGCCGTACACGCCGCGTACGGCCTCCACTCCTTCGGGCAGGGGCGGCGCGGTGGCGCGGTCCAGGTGGTCGATGATGCCCAGGACGTCGTCCGCGTCGGGGTAGTGGCCGCGTCCGCGTTTGTCGCGGAGGGTGTCGGCGATCAGCCCGGCGGGGCCCGCGTCGCCGCGGAGGTTCTCCAGGGCGGCGTCCGGGTGGGGGGAGTCCAGCACGCTCCGGACGACCCGCTCCTGTTCGGGGGTGAGCCGTCCGCCGTCGAGCAGGCGGGGGAGGATCTCCAGGGCGGGCCAGCGGTCGTTGTTGATCTCGTAGAGGGTCCAGCCGGGGTGGGTGCGGCTTTCCTCCCGGCGCCGGTCGAGTTCGGCCTGGACGGTCGCTTCGTCCAGGGGCCGGAGGCGGGAGAACTCGGCGATCCAGCTCTCGGCGGTGTAGGCGTCGACGTATCTGCGTGTCCGGGGTGGGAGCGCGTCGTAGGTGTTGGGGTTGAAGCCGGGGTCGTGCAGGAGGTCGCCGTAGTCGTTGACGTGTCTCTCGTCGGGGAAGCGGAGGATGCCGGCGGCGTCCGTGCGGCCCAGGCCGTGAGCGGGTGGAGTGGTCGATACCGCCTCATCGGCCGGGTCCGTGCCGCGTTCGCTCCCGTGGGCTCCGAGGCCGACGCGGACGGAGGTGTCCGAGGTGAGGGACGTCTCTGTCCCGTGCGGGAGAAGGGGGGCCGGGGGCCCGGGGACGCGGCTCTCCTCCATCCGGGTGGTCTCCACGGCCGCCGTGGCGGTGTGCGGTTCCGGCGCGGGGAGGGCGGGCTTCTTCCCGCCCTCGGTGCCGGTGCCGGTGCCGCCCTCCTCCTCGGTCGTCACCGTGGCCGCCGGTTCCGGCGGCGGGGGTTCGCCTTCGGCGGATTCCTCGGTCCCGGTGCTCGCATGTGCCGGTTCGGGGTCCGTGGCGGCGGGGTCGGTCGGCGAGTCCGTCAGGGGGATGCGAACCGGGGCCACACGGGGGGAACGCGGCGGGGTGGCGTCGTAGAGGTCGGATCCGCCGTCGTCCACCTCCGTGGCGGCGGGCGGGTCGGCGGGCAGCGCCGGGGTCATGAGGTGCGTGTTCGGAGCGGGCCTACCGGGGATCCGGTCGGTGACGAAGAAGTCGTCCCCGTCGTCGATCCCGTGGGGGCCGCCGGACCGGGTGGCCCCGCCCCGGCGCTCGCGGCGGTCGCCGCCGTTCTCCTCCCGGGAGGCGCCCGGGTCCTGGAGGGGGTCGTCGGCCTTCGGCGACCGTTGCGACGGGTCACCGCCGGGGGCGACGGCGGACTCCTCGGCGGGGGTGTCCGCCGGTGCGTCCGCCGGTGTTCTCGTGGGTGTCTCTTCTGTGGGGGTGTCGCGGGTGTCCCCGCCTCCTGTGTCCCCGCCTCCTGTGTCCCCGCCTCCTGTGTCCCCGCCTCCTGTGTCCCCGCCTCCTGTGTCCCCGCCTCCTGTGTCCCCGCCCTCGGCCTCCGCCGACGCGTCCGCCGGCGGTCCCGCCGTCCGCGGGTTGAGCGCGCGCAGATCGCGCAGGGCGTCGACCATCGCCCGCATCGCCCGGTTCCTGGCCTCCTCCAGTTCGCGGTACCGCCCCTCCCGCTCCCGGTAGTCGAGGCGCAGCGTGTCGTCGGCGAGATCGGGGTCGGCCCCGTTCACGAACTCGAACAGCTCCCCGCGCGCCTTGATGTAGGCCGCGTCGGCCTTGGTGAACGCCGCCTCCGCCGCGGAGTACCGGTCGATCTCCGGTGCGTCGATGTCCAGCCCCCAGGCGCGCGCCCGGTCCTCGTCGATCCACCGCACGACCGAGGAGTCGCTCTGACTCCCCACCGGCGGGGTGTCCGAACCCGGGTGCTCCGCCCACACCAGCCACCGGGCCGGAACGCGCACCAGGAACATCCGCCTGGTCCCCGGCCCCTCGGCCACGGCCCCCTCGCGCTGGCCTGCGGCCACCCCGTCCTTGGCGCCGCTCAGCGCCACGTTGTCGGCGTCGAGGTTCTCCCGGAGGCGGTCCGCCGGACGCGCGGTCTCCGTGACCTGGCCGCCCAGGCCGATGTTCTGCGCCCGGTTCTCCGAGGTGTTCTGCGACCGCCGGGTCCCCTCCTGGTCCGAATCGCGGGCGCGGCTCTCGCCGCTGACCCCCTCGATCACGGCGCCGTCGGTGTTCAGCAGCGCCCGTGTCCTGACCACCGTGTCGCCGTACTCGGCGATGACCACGGAGTCCTGCGTGGCCTCGGGGGTGAGGGACAGCAGCAGCATCTCCTGCTTGCGGGCGGTGATCCCCGCCGCGCGCTCGATGTCCGTGATCTTCCGGTCCAGGTGGCGGGCCGCGTCCCGGACCTCGGTGGCGTCGAGGAGGCCGGTGCCGCCCGTGCGCGACCACCCGTCCAGGAGTGCGGCGTTGACCACCGCCGCGTCGAGCACACCGCGCCCGTCGCCCTCGATCGCCAGGGGAACGTGCTCGATCCCCGCCTCACCGTCCTGATACCCGTGCCCGTCCGCGCCCCGGTGCAGCGCGGCCCAGTCGTCCGGGTACGTCCCGTCCTCGCTGCGGTCGAACTCCGCGCGGGTGTACCGGGTCCCGGACGGACCGGACCCGCTTCCGGGGCCGAGCGTCTCCAGGTACGGGAGCGGGTGGATCGACTGCGCCTGCCGGTCCAGGACCGACGTGGTGAAGACCTGGTCACCGATGCGCAGGCTCGCGTCCACCCGGGTCGGCGTCGTGACCACGGCGAAGGGTGTGAACACGACCCGTTCCTGTGTCTCCTCGCGGGCCCGGGTCTGCGAGGACGCGTCCTCCACCTGTGTCTGCTGCCGGTACCCGGGGGTGCCGCCGGCGCTGATGGCGCCGACCTGCCTGCCCGTGCCGGGGTCCTCGCGGTTGCCGATCGGCGCGAGCAGGTCGATGGCGGCGCCCTTGCCGTACCCCCGGAAGAAGCTCTCCTGCTCGGAGGTGGAGGTCACCTTGATGTTGCGGTCGACGAACTCCATCTTCCCGCCGATCTGCTCCACGCGGGACCCCATCGGGCGCAGGTCCAGGTCCAGGGTCGCCGTCCGTGACCGGTCCTTGATGCGCGGGGTCGCCTCGGACGACTCCCAGCGCGTGTCCGTCGGGACCACGCGCACCTCGATACCCGACAGGTGGGTCATCCCGCGGTTGAGGTCGGAGGTCACCGTCTGGATCAGGTCCTCACGCGAGTGGGTGGTCAGCTCCCAGCCGCCACGCCGCAACCGCTGCTCCAGGTCGGAGATGAGGGAGGGGACGTGGACGGGGCGGGAGTCGTAGCCCTTCCCGGCCAGGTCCGGCTTGAGCACCAGCTGCCGGTGCGGCCCCTGCGGCGGCGGGTGCGGGCTCTTGCGGACCCGGCCGTCCGGCCCCCAGGTCAGGTGGTCGTCGACGAGCCCCTCCGCGAAGACCCAGAGCGCGGGGACCATGACCTTCTGCGCGTCGCGGACGTGGGACGCCCACGCCGTGTGGTCGCCGGTCCCGGGCGAGCGCGGGACGGAGAACAGGAAGTCGAAGTCCTTCTTGTGCTCGGTGGCCTGGAGGACGACCCCGTGGGTGACGAACTCGAAGGTGGCGCCGGTGAACTTGACCTCCCGGCGGGTGCGGAAGGCCACGGACGAGGATTCGCCGCGCCCGTGCCCGTAGGGGGTGTACCGCAGCTCCGCGCCCGGCTGGGCGATGGGCGCGGAGGAACCGCGGGGGGCCTGTTCCGCCGTCTCCGCGGTGGGCTGGGAGCTGAAGACCCCCCGTGCGACCAGGGCCGTGCTGAAGATCGAGTTCCGGGACGTGCCGAACCCGTAGGAGATCTCCTTGACCTGGTTGGGCTCCATCGTCGCGAACTCGCGCAGGACCACCGACGCGACGTGGGTGGGAACGTACCAGGTCACCGTGGTCGGCCGGGTCCGCCACGGGGCGATGCCGTCGTCGAGCTGGACCCGGAAGCGGGAGCCGCCGTCCCGCTGGATCCCCGGTGCGGCCGCCAGGGTCTGCGAGGACGTGTGGTCGGTGATGATCTCGGCCGCGCCCTCCCGGGAGGACGCGGCGCGGGAGAACGCCCAGTGGTCGCGGTCCAGGCTCGCGTAGGTGAGCGAGGACACGGTGATGATCTCGGAGCCGCGGCGCATCAGGGCCGGGTTGAACGCCTGGACGCTGGAGAACAGCTCCGACAGGCGCCGCGCCCGGTCGGTCCGGTCGATCCGCAGCTCCGGCTCCGGCTCCGGGGCGGGGGTGCGGGTGCGGCCGCCCCGACCGGCCGGGGTCTCGGTGGTCCGTTCCGCCGGCGGTGTCGTCTCCGCCGCACGTTCCGCGGGCGTCGCCCCGCCGTCGGTGGCCCGGGTGACCGTGCCCCCGTCGCCCGGCGTCGTGTGGGTCCGGGAACCCCGGGTCCCGGTCCCGGACCCGGTCCCGGTCCCGGTCCCGGTCCCGGTCCCGGTCCCGGTGTCCGAGGTCCCCGGGTCCGGGGCCTCCGTGTCCTCGGCGACCTCGGTGACGGTCGCCAGCCGCGGCGGCTCGCCGGGCGGGGAGAGCAGGCCGAGATTCTCGCTGAGGAACGCCGAGGGGCCACGGTCGAAGAGCCGCTCCGCCTGGGACGACGGCAGTTTTCCGGGAGGCGCCGGAGGCTGTTCCGGGGGTGCGTCGAGGGTGAAGCGCCGACCGGTCCGCGGGGTGTGCAGTTCCACTCGGGCCCGCACCGGATCCGGCACGCCGTCCCCGCCGCCGAAGAGTTCGCGTCCCATGCCCGTCCGGGACGGCGCCTCCCACCGGGAGGAGCGCGGCACCACGGAGTCGTCGGGCCCCATCCACGCCGAGAACTCCATGTCGGCGAACAGGACCCGGCTCCCGCTCTTGTCCTTGACGTTGGTCTCGGTGGTCGCCGAGACCCCGTACCCGCTCTGCTTGCGCGAGCGGAACTCGTTGGCGGCCCGGAAGTACACGCCTCCGGCCTTGGACGGCGTGCCGAACGAGTCGACACCGGCGGTGATGCTGCGCAGGGTCACACCCGTCCGGCCCTCGGCGGTGACCGTCGTGACCTTGTCGGACCTGCGGTCGATGCCCGCCGACGACCCGGTGGTGCTGCCGGTGTGCGACGCGGCGAGGGGGGCGGCCGCCTCCGAGTAGCCGGTGACCCTGGTCCGCGGCCACACCGAGATGTGCTTCGGCACGGTGAACCTGCGCTCGCGCAGCTCGTTGCCGAACGGCAGGACCTTCGTCTCGATCAGCTTGATCTCCACCTGTCCCGACAGCCAGGCGTCGCGTTCCTTCCGGAAGGAGGAGGCGTTGATCCGGGCCAGGACCGTCTCGGTGTTCAGCTCGGCGGTCCGGCGCTTGCGCCGGTGGTTCCAGCCCGCGTGCGAGCGCGCGGGCTCGGGGGTGCCGGGGATCGCCAGGTGCGGTAGCACCAGGCCGGGGTACTCCCGGTCGATCTCCGTCAGGAGCCGGTGCGCGAAGTCCCGGAAGAACGACTGCGGGAACCCCCCAGCCTCGGAGCGCACCTCCGACCCGTCGGCGTGCGTCACGTCGCGGACCAGGGCGTCGCCGAAGTGGGTGGGCCCGCCCTCGCGGTCCAGGAACGGGTCCCCCGTCCGCTCCAGCTCCGCCGTCTCGGGTCGGTCGCCGTCGAGGCGGCGGACGTCGTCGGCGGTGACGGCCTCCAGGGCGGACGCGTCGAAGTACATGGGCTCGGTGTCGCCGTCGAGCCACACGGCGACCGTCCGCCGGGTCCGGTACACGGCGGTGTCCGTGCTGTGGAACAGGCGGGCGTCCCACGCGTTGTCCGAACGCCCCCGGCCCTTCGCCCACACCTTCTGGAAGCGCGCCTCGAAGTAGGGCGCGTCGACCCGGATCGCGTCCCCCGGGACCCGGGTCACCACACCGCCCGACACCGCCACGAAGAAGCCCTTGAGCCGGTTGGCGAGCACCGAGGCGCCGCGGGCGTAGCGGTCGGTGAACTTCATGTTGAAGTCCTTGGGGGTCTCCGGGACCAGTTCCATGGAGGTCGGCGGCGCCCAGATGGTCAGCAGGCGTGTCCCGCCCTCGGCGTCGGGGACGCGCACGGTCCGGGGTTCGTCGGTCATCGTGGGGAGCTGGGTCATCACGATGTCGTCGGCGAACACCTCCAGGACGCCGCGCCGGTCCAGTTCGCGCCGCCGGGCGGTCGACCCGGACTTGGGGTGGGTCGCCACCTTGGGCTCATCGCTGCCGGGGCGGGGCCGGTGGAGCAGGCGGCGGGTGTTGGACCCCTCCCCGGGGGCCTCGAAGCCCAGGCGGTCGGCGATCCAGGAGTTGAGACCGGTGGGTGCCTCGGTCGGCGGCCGGTTCCGCGACCCCCAGGGGAGCAGGTCCCGCCACCGGGAGCGGCCGTTGCCGGGGGAGTCCGTGCCGGTGCGCGACCCGGTGCCGGAGTCCGAGCCGGGGGCGCTGCCGGAGTCGGTCGCGGAATCCGAGCCGGGGTCGGGGACGCGGCGCGTGATGGAGTCGATCGAGATCGGGTGGGAGTTGGCCAGGTAGCCGCCGTACCGCCGGGGGGCCTCCGCGGGCGGGGCGCCCTCGGTGCGCGTCCCGTCCCCGTCCGTGGTCCCGTCCCCGTCCCCGTCCGCGGTCCCGTCCGCGTCCGCGGGTGTGGTCCCCTCCCCGTCCGTGGTCCCGTCCGCGGGTGCGGTTCCCTCCGCGTCCGCGGTCCTGTCCGCGGGTGCGGTTCCCTCCCCGTCCGCGGTCCTGTCCGCGGGTGCGTCCGGTGTCCGGAAGGGGTCGGTGAACGTGATCTGCGCGGGCAGGTCGTCGCGCCGCTTCAACCCGCCCATGAGGACGAGTTCCACACCGCGGTCGAGCCGGGACTCCGTCCGCGTCGGGGCCAGCTCCACGCCCGCGTCCGGGTCTTCCCGGCCCGCGGTCACGGGCGGCGGCGGCCGGTGCGGGGTCCACTCGGCCGTGAGGGCGGTGCTGTAGGTCGTCCCCTCCCCGGTCATCTCCGTGGTGAGGATCTGGGTCCGGCCGGAGTCGCCGGACTGCTGCTGGACGGCGGAGCCGCCGAAGGCCGACGCCCGGAAGCCGGCGGCCGGGGCGGGGAGGCCTTCGAAGCCCAGGAGGTTGGCCTGGAAGGACACGACCGGGCGGCGTGCGGAGCCGACCATCCCCGACTCGCCCCGCGAGTCCTGGGTCTGCACGTCGTGCAGACCCTTGTACTTGGCCTTGGGGGCGCCGCCCCGGTCCCGCCCGCCCTCCTGCCAGGCGTCGTCGGAGCGCAGCCGCAGTGTGTACGACGTGCCGTCGGCGGCGGTCTCGGTGACCCCGTCGCGGGAGAAGAAGTCCCGGGGGTCGGTGCCGAGCTTCGCGCGCAGGGACGCGCGCACGTCCGGGGGCAGGCCCGGGCGCGTGGCCAGGACGGCGTCCGGGTCCACCCGGACGCCGTAGGACTCGATCCACCGCGAGTCGATCAGGTAGTTGAGCCGCAGCGGGGCGGGGGTGCCCGGGTCCGCGGGGTCGGGCGGCGGGTCGGGCGGCGGCGGTACGCGGGTGACGGTGTCCCCGCCGGGCGGCGGGTCTTCGGTGACCCTCTTCGGGGCCTCCTCAGTGCTCTCCTCGGCCACCTCTTCCCCGGGCGGGGGAGGCGGCGGGTCTTCGGCGGCCTTCTCCGGGGTCTCTTCGGTGGTCTCCTCGGCCGCTTCCTCCCCGGGTGGAGGGGGCGGGACCTCGGAGGTCTTTCCGCCGGTCTCCTCGGCGCTCTTCTCGGTGCCGGTGCTCTCCTCTTCCTCCTCGGGTGGAGGGGGCGGCGGGTCGTCGGCGGCCTTCTTCGGGCTCTCCTCGGCCTTCTTCGGGTTCTCCTCGGGGGCCTCCTCCTTCGGGGGCGGCGGGCCGGGATCCTCGGGGGCGACCTCGGTGCCCTCCTCGGGTTCCGGCGTGCTCTCCAGGCGCAGCGGCGGCCCCCCGTCCTTCGGAACGGCCAGGGGATCGCGCTCGGCGGCGGGGCGCCCGCGCTCCTCCCCTCGGGTGTCCCCGGTGGCGGCGGCCTCCTCGTCCGGGGGCTCCGGCTTCTTGCCGGAGCCCTCCTTCGCCCCGCCGTCCGCAGATTCCTCGGGCCGGTCCCGGTGCCCTGTGGTGTCGGTGCGGTCGGACTGCCGGACCGTCTCCTCCGCGGCGGTCGACTCGACCGACGGTGTGAGCGATCGGAAGAAGACGTCCAGGTCGGTCTCGTCGCCCCGCCGGTCCGGGGGCCCGGAACCGTCCTCGCCCGGGGTGGTCAGCGGGCGGCCGTCGGCGCCGTCCGCCTGTGCGCCGAACACCCCTTCTTCGCGGGTGGCGCCGGGCGGCGTACCGTCCCCGTCGCCCCCGTTCCCGGCCCGCGGAGAGGCCGGGTCGGTCCGGCCGACCGGAGCGGGGCCGCGGCCACCGCCGCGGTTGGTCGAGGACTCCCGCGACCCCGGGGCCTCCCCGGGGGGCGGCGCTTGCACGCCGGGGGGCGCGGGCTGTTCCCCCGGCGCCTCGGCGGGGGCGTCGCCCCCGCCCTCGGGGACGGCACGGTGGGGGCTTTCCCTGGTGTCCGACCCCGTGTCGGTGGCCCGGTGGCCGACCTCCTCGGCGGACGCCGAGGAGGAGTCGCCCTCGTCCGAGCCCCTGTTCTGTTCGCCGTCTTCGCCCTGACCGGTCCCGTCCGTGCCCGTGGTCTCGGCGCCGTCTCCGTTCCCTGGACCGGTGAAGGCGGCGGCCGCGGGGGCCTCCCCGGACCGTTCACCGCCCCCGGGGGCGCCGCCGACCGGGGCAGGGGCGCCGTCCTGCACGCCGGAGTCGGCGGGCGCGTCCTCGGCGGCACCGTCCTCGGCGACCGAACCCTGTTCGGTGCTCCGTCCGGATCCGCCCTCCGGCACGGCCGTGCCGGAGGCCGCACCCGTGCCGGAGCCGCGCCCGGTGTCGGTCGGTCCGCTCCCGTTACCGCCCTCCGGTGCGGTCACGGGCACGTCACGGATGTCGGGGCCTGTGCTCTCGGTGCGCGGTGTCCGCCGCTCCCCCTCCCCCTCCGGCTCCGCTCCCGCCTCCGTCCGGGGGGTGTCCGATCCCCGGGACCCGGGAGGCCCGGCGGGGACGTCCCCGGTCGCCGACCGTTCGGGGCCGCCCCGCCCGCCCGCCCCGCCGGGCTCCGACCGGTCCGACCGGTCCGACCGGTCCAACGGGCCGAGCACCGACACGTCGTCCCCGTCCTCGTCCCCGTCGCCGCGGTCCGACCCGGAGTCGCCGTCCGACCCGAACCCGGACCCGAGGTCGAACGACATGTCGTCGCCGCCCCCGCCCCGCAGGTGCAGGACCGGCTCCTCCCCTCCGTTCCCGGACGAGGACCCGGTCCCCCCGTTCCCCCCGTTCCCCCCGTTCCCCCCGTCCCCCCGGCCCGGGTCGGACGGCCGGTCACGGGTGTCGTCGCCGTCCGGCGCGGGCCCGCGCGACCCGGGCGCGTCCGGGCCGGGAAGGTCCACCGGGGTGTCGTTGAGCGTGCGCAGGCCGTCGAGGGCGTCGACGGCCTTGAGCCCGCCGGTCACCGCCAGGTCCTGCACGACCGAGGTGGCGGCCCCCGCCACCGCCGACATGCCCGACGCCTCCCACTGCTGCTCGGGGGAGAAGGCCAGGTTGGTCAGGCCCTCGCCGATGTACCCCTCGAACGCGCCCGAGCCCGCGCCGATGCCCAGTGCGGTCAACCGGTCCCGCCACCTGGTCCCGAACTCCGACACCGTCCGGGCGAAGGCGTCCGGGACGTCCCGGGCGAGGTGGTCCCGGGTGCTCTGCGGCAGCGGCGCACCCCCCAGCACGTCGTCGAGCGCCGAGGTCGCGCGCGGGGTGTTCCAGGTGCGCAGCAGGGTCTGCGCGTACTCGCGGCCCAGCGCCCTGGCGGCGTCCTCGCCCAGTTCGCCGCCGAAGTGGCGCGCGAACACGTTCCCGGCGCCGTCGACGAACCGCTCTCCGTGCCCGATCCCGCTGCTCGCGGTGTTGGACCGCTGTGCGGGCCCGGTGAACTCGTTGGAGTTGCGGGCGAACAGGGTCACCAGGTCCTTGTTGAACTCCGGGGTGACGCTCCCCGGCGGCCAGGTCACCGAGGGCCCGTCCTGCCCCGCCCCGTCCTGCCCCGCCCCGTCGCGTTCGGGTCCGCCGCGTCCGGGACCGTCGCCCGGCGGCGGCCCCGGGGGGTCGGTCGGCGGTCCCGGCGGGTCGGTCGCGCCGTCGCGGACGGGCGGCGGGTTCAGGGGGCCGGGGTCCGGGGTGCGCGGTGAGGGGGTCGGCACCGTCTCGGGGACGTCCCGCAGCGGCGGCGGGTCCGGGTTCGGCTCGGGGCCCCGGCCCACCGGCCCGGGCGGCGGCTCGGGGACGGTGTCGCGGACCGGCGGCGGCACGGGGGGACCGGGCAGGTTGTCACCGAAGAGCTTCGCCAGCTGCTTGCTGAGGAACAGGTCCGCGCCCATGGACAGGCCGGCTCCCAGCAGCCCCTCCACGAACGCGCCCGCGGCGGCCATCCGGGTGAGTTCCTTGTCCCACTCGTCCCGGTTGCCCTGGTCCATCTGGATGCGCTGGATGAGCAGGTCCATGGTGGTGCCGAACAGTTGGGCCACGAACAGGTGGCTCAGCAGGTTCCACACCAGCCAGTTGAGGATGCGGCGGATCGCCTGGCTGCGGATGAACTTGAACACCGAGATCCACGAGAGCGACGCTCCGAACGTGAACTTCGCCGTCGCGATCGCCCAGGCGATCTCCAGCGCCAGCTGCACGAGCTGGCCGATGATCATCCACTTGGCGTACTCGACCTGGTTGGCGGACTCCTTGGCGTACTTGCGGATCTCCCCGGCCAGTGTCGCGGCCTCGCCGACGTAGTCCCGCTCCCCGGCGGTGAACTGGGCGAGGGAGTTCTCGAAGTACTCGGTGGTGCGCCCGTCGAACGTCGATCTCACCTTGCGGCGCAGCACCACGATCAGCTCGGGGAGCTCGGTCGCCAGGATGTACTCGACCGTGGCGTACATGTCGGAGACGTCCCGCAGCCGGTCCTCGTCCACGTCCGGCCATTGGGTGCCGGTGAGGCCGTAGAAGAGGTCGGCCAGTCCGTCGGGGATCTCCATCCCCATGCGCGCCCCCGCCCCGAGTCGTTCCGCCGCCGGTCGCCGCTAGCCGGGTGACCCGGCGAACGCGACGATCCTAGGGCGGCAGCCCGTCCCGGGAATGGGCTTTCCGTCCGCTTTCGCGTACTGTTCGCCCGTTCGTCACCGCGGGCGCACCCGTACCCGCCCGAGCGGCCCCGAACCCCTGCGGGGCAAGGGAAGCCGGTCACCCCGCCCTCCGTGTCCGGTCACCTTCGGGACCGCCGCGCCCCGGAGTCGTTCACCCGCCCAGGTCGAGGAACGCGCACACCTTTGCCGGGAACCGGTCGCGGCACTCCGCCTGCGCCCATCGCCCCGTCCACGACCGCCGTCGGCTCCCGCGGCCCGCCCACCCGCCCGGCCCCCAGACCCCCGCCCCACTCGGGCGGGTCCGACGCCCGCACCCCGCACCCCGCACCCCGCGGTCGGCGGACCGCGGCCCCAACAGACCGGTACCGGGGAGACCGCGGCGCCGTCCGGACCGCTGCCGTGCAGCAGGACCAGGGGTCGCGGCCGGGCCGCCCGGTCCCGGCCCGCGGCACCCGCAGGCGCCCGACCCCGACGTCCACGTGCTCCCCCCCGCGCCCCGGGCGGTACGAGGTGCCCCGTCCCCGCTCCCCCCGGGTACCGCCCACCCTGCGCACACCGGGCCGCGAGCCACCGGGAATCCCCGCGCCGCACGGCCTCCCGTTGCACGGACACCCCAGCGGGCACCAGAATGCCCATGTCGCACGGTAACGGAGGAAACGCACGCCATGACCGACCCCTCACCCGACGAACACCAGCCCCCTATCGACACCACCCGGGCCCACTCGGCCCGGGTCTGGAACTACTGGCTCGGCGGCAAGGACAACTACCCCGCGGACCGCGAGGTCGGCGACTACGTACTCGCCGCCTACCCGGAGATGGTCGAGGCCGCCCGCGCCGACCGGGGCTTCCTCGTCCGCGCCGTCACCCACCTGGCCCGCGAGGAGGGCGTCCGCCAGTTCCTCGACGTCGGCACCGGCCTGCCCACCCACAACAACACCCACGAGGTCGCCCGGCGGGTGGACCCCGACGCCGCCGTCGTCTACGTCGACAACGACCCCATGGTCCTGGCCCACGCCCGGGCGCTGCTCACCGGCGGCGACGCGGGCGGCGTCCACTACGTCGACGCCGACCTGCGCGAACCGGACAAGGTGCTGGCCGCCGCCCGCGACCACCTGGACTTCACCCGCCCCATCGGCCTGACGGTCCTGGGCACCATGGGCCACACCGAGGACACCGCCGAGGCCTACGCCCTCATCCGCGCCTACGTCGACGCCCTGCCCGCGGGGAGCTTCTTCGCCCTGTGCGACGGCACCGACACCAGCGAACCGATGGTGGAGGCGGCCCGCCGGTGGAACGACACCGCGGCCCTGCCCTACCACCTGCGCACCCCGCAGGAGATCGCCGGGTTCTTCACGGGGCTCGAACTCGTGGAACCGGGTGTGGTCTCGGCGTCCCTGTGGCGGCCGGACAGGACCGAGGTGGGCGAGCCCGCCCACGTGGACCAGTACTGCGGACTGGCCCGCAAGCCCTGACCCCCGCCCCGCCGCCCGCCGCCGCCCTGCTCCCGGCACTCGTGACACAGCGGTGACGGCGCGTTCAGCAGGGGTATCCCCCCACGTCATCCCGGTCGGGCAGGATGTCCGGTCTCCCCGCACACCCTGAAAGCGAGCACCCGTGCCCTCTCCCACCTCCCCCGAGGAGACCGGCCCGGCCCGGCCGGTCGAGGTCGGCACCGGCGGGCACCGGCCCGGCATCGAGGGCCTGCGCGCCGTGGCCGTGCTCCTGGTCGCCGCCTACCACATCTGGCTGGGCCGGGTCTCCGGCGGCGTCGACGTGTTCCTCATGCTCACGGGCCTGCTCGTCACCGCCTCCCTGCTGCGCGCCGCCACCGGCCCGGGCATCCGCTACGGCGCGTTCCTCGCCCGGCTGGCCGCCCGCCTGCTGCCGACCGCGGCCCTGGTCGTCCTGGTCACCCTCGCCGGAACCTGGCTGTTCCTGCCGCAGTCGCAGTGGCGCGAGGCGCCCGGGGGAGCGGTCGCCGCCCTGCTCGGGCACACCAACTGGCACCTGGCCCTGGACTCGGTCGACTACCTGGCCCGCACCGGGGTCCCCGACCCCTTCCAGCACTTCTGGTCGCTGTCGGTGCAGTGGCAGTTCTACCTGCTGTGGCCCGCGCTCATCGCGGGCGCGGTGCTGCTCGCCCGCCGGGCCGGGCGCGACCCGCGGCGGCCGCTGTTCTGGGCGCTGGCGGCGGTGTTCGCGCTCTCCCTGGCCTACTCGGTGGCGGTGACCCACACCAACCAGCCCTGGGCGTACTTCGACACCGGGGCCCGGCTGTGGGAGCTCGCGCTCGGCGGGCTGGTGGCCCTGCTGCTGCCGGGGCTGCGCCCGGGGCGCACCGCCCGGCTGCTCCTGGGCTGGGGCGGGCTGGCGGCGCTGGTGCTGTGCGGGGCGCTGCTCCAGGTGTCCACGGCGTTCCCGGGCTTCGCCGCGCTGTGGCCCACCCTGGCGGCCGCGGCCGTCATCGCAGCGGGGGCGCCCGCCGGCGGGGCCGTCGGCGTCGACCGGCTGCTGTCCTCCCGGCCGCTGCGCTACCTCGGTTCCATCTCCTACGCCCTGTACCTGTGGCACTGGCCGGTCCTGGTCTTCTACCTGGCCGCCACCGACCGCGACCTGGCCACCCCGCAGGGCGGGGCGATCGTCCTGTCGGTGTCGGTGCTGGCCGCCG
>NZ_JASFDV010000076.1 GCF_030766825.1 Nocardiopsis sp. CC223A | reverse complement strand
CTGCGCAGGTGTACCTCGCGGCCGGTCGCCCCCGGTCCTCGGGGACGGCGGGCGGTGATGGTGCCCCACCGGGTGGTGCGACCTCGTTCGGCCCCGAACCCCGGAGGCGGCGACGCACCGGTCGGCGATCCGTTCCCGTTCGAACAGCCGTTGCCCGCACACCACTCGACGGGACACGGCCCGGGCGGTCAGCGGGGACCCGCGGTCGCGGTGGCCAGGGCGGCCCACAGCAGGGGCGCGGCCGCCGGATCACCGCTGGTGCGCCAGCGGTCCAGGCGGGTGCGCTGCCAGTCGGCCAGCGCCCGCACCGGCGCGGGGGCGTCGTGGGCGGCGTCCACGGCGGCGATCAGCTCCGTGAGCGGCCGTTCCCGGGCCGGGACCCCGCCGAAGCGGTGGAGGGCGGCGTTGGTCGGCAGCGCCCACCGGGCCGCGGTGACCAGGTCGGCGCCGTTGCGCAGCAGCGCCGAGGCCGGACCGAAGGGTTCGGCGAACCGGGAGTCGGCACCGCTGTCGCAGGCGATGAGCGCCACCCGCGCCGGGGACGGCCAGGGCCCGGACCGCCCGTCCGGGGCGCCCAGCAGCAGGTCCTTGGCGCTGAGCGGCCGGTGGCCCCGGACCGGTGCGGCGTATCCCGCGGTGTCGGCGGTGCAGCACAGGTGGAGCGGTGCAGCACAGGTGGAGCAGGGTGTCCTCGCTCTGGCCCTCCTCCACCGGGGCGGAGGTGGCGTGGCCGACGTAGAGCAGGCGGCGCGCCCCCGCGCCCAGGGCCGCCCCCAGCCAGCGGCGGTCCAGGTCGGTGCGGCGCAGCGCCTCCTGCGGCGCGGCCACCCGGGGCAGCATGTCGTCGGCGGCGCGGTGGGCGTCGACGAGGGCGAGCACGTCCGGGTCGGTGCCCGGCCGGCCCAGCACCGAACCGAGTTCGGAGTCGGCGCGGAACCCCGGCACCCGCGGGTCCAGCACCAGCGCCGCCGGCCCGCCGGACGCGGGTTCCGGGCGGGGGCCGGCGGTGAGGGCGGCCGGGGCGGCCAGTGCCACGTCGGCGAGGTCGAGCAGGCGGGTGCCGTCGCGGTGATGCTGCGGGCCGGGCTGACCACCCCGCGGGCACTGGAGATAGCCGCGCACGGGATCGCCGCCCAGGGCGTCATCACCGAGGTCCGACCGACCGGGAACCTGGTCGACGGCAACCCGGAGATGGACGTCGAGGTCGCGGTGACCCGGCCCGACGGCGGCGTGTTCCACACCCGCACGGTCAAGCGGCTGCCCGCCCGGCTGTCGACGTCCCTCCAGGCGGGCCGGGTGGTCACCGTCCACTACATCCCGGGGCGGGAGGACGAGATCACCATCCAGACCCCCGCGAACCCGGGCGTCCGCTGAACCGCCGCCCCGCGGCGCACTGGCCGCGGGGCGGGCCGTGCCCTAGCCTGTGCGCGGCAGCATCGGCCCCCGATGGTGTCCCACCGAGTGGTGTGACCTCGTTCGCCCCCGGAGCCCCGGAGGCAGCGGCGCGCCGGTCGGCGGTCCGTTCTCGTTCGGACGGCCGCCGTCCTCGCACCACTCGACGGGACACGGCCTCCGACCCCGTTGGAACCGTGGTGAACATGAACGACGCCAAGACCCGCCCCCTCGGGGGCTCCGACCTGAACGTCCCCCGGCTGTGCCTGGGCGGGAACGTGTTCGGGTGGACCGCGGACGAGCCGACCTCCTTCCGCGTCCTGGACGACTACGTCGCGGGCGGCGGCACCTTCGTGGACACCGCCGACGTCTACTCCGCCTGGGCCCCCGGTCACCGGGGCGGGGAGTCCGAGACCGTCATCGGTCGCTGGCTGGCCGACCGGGGCCGCCCCGAGGGCCTGGTGGTGGCCACCAAGGTGAGCGAGCACCCCGAGTTCCGGGGATTGTCGGCGGCGAACGTCCACGCCGCCGCGGACGCCTCCCGCAAGCGCCTGGGCGTGGACGCCATCGACCTGTACTACGCGCACTCCGACGACGCCGACACCCCGTTGGAGGAGAGCGCCCGCGCCTTCTCCGAGCTGGTGGACGCGGGCGAGGTCCGGTACATCGGCCTGTCCAACCACACACCCGACCGCATCCGCGCCTGGCTGGACATCTGCGCGGACCGGGGCCTGCACGCCCCGGTCTGCGTACAGCCGCACTACAGCCTGCTGGAACGCGGTGCGGAGGACGCGCTGATCCCCCTGGCCCGCGAACGCGGGCTGGCGCTGCTGCCGTACCACGGGCTGGCGCGCGGCTTCCTCACCGGCAAGTACCGGCCGGGCGGCCCGGACGTGGACAGCCCGCGGGCGGGCCGGGCGTCGGCGTTCCTGGAGGACGCGCGGGCGATGCGCGTCCTCGCCGCCCTGGACACGGTGGCGGAGCGGCTGGGCGTCGCGCAGGGCGCCGTGGCGCTGGCCTGGCTGGCCGACCGGCCGACGGTCGCCTCGGTGCTGGCCAGCGCCCGCGGCCCCGAGCAGCTGGCGGACCTGCTGCCGGTCGACTCGCTGGTGCTGGACGAGGAGTCCACCGCCCTGCTGACCGAGGCGTCCGCGGCCTGACCCGCGCACGGGCATCCGGGGCGGGGGCGCGCCCCCGCCCCGGACACCGGGTCTCCGACGGAATCCGTTACCGGACGTCGAACACATCGTCACTTAGGGTTGTGAAGTCATTCCATTCTCGCCCGGGGGACGAACACGATGACCACCGACCTTCCCGACGACGGCGAACGCTCGTTCGACGAGTTCCTGGCCCGCTTCCTGGGTTCCTCCCGCGGCCAGGTGCGCCGCGTGGACATGTCCAGGCTGATGAGCCCCGAGGCCCGCCAGGTCGCCGACGCCGCCGTCCGCCGCGCCCTGGAGAACGGCAGCGCCGACGTGGACAGCGTCCACCTGCTCTGGGCGCTGCTGCGCTACCAGCCCACGCGCGACCTCGTCGAACGCACCGCGGGCGACGCCGGCCGCCTGGAGGAGGTGGTCGACCAGGCCGCCGCCCACACGCCGAGGTCGGTGCGCGCCTCGGCCCGGCTCGCCCCCTCCGCCAAACGCTGCCTGCTGGACGCCTTCCAGATCGCCCGCGCCACCGGCAGTTCCAGCATCACACCCGAGCACCTGCTGTTCGCGCTCGCCGCCAACCCCGACAGTGCCGTCGGCCGGCTGCTGCGCGACTCCGGGGTCACCCCGCAGCACCTCCAGCAGGCCGCGGGACCCGCCGCCACCGCCGCCGCGGAACAGGGCGGAGGCGAGCCGTCCACCACGCCCACCCTGGACGAGTTCGGCACCGACATGACCGGGCTCGCCCGCGAGGGCCGCCTGGACCCGGTCGTGGGACGCGACGACGAGGTCGACCAGTGCATCGAGGTGCTGGCCCGGCGCCGCAAGAACAACCCCGTCCTCATCGGCGACCCCGGCGTCGGCAAGACCTCCATCGTCGAGGGGATCGCCCAGCGCATCTCCGACGACGACGTGCCCGAGACGCTGCGCGGCCGCCGCCTGGTCCAGGTCGACCTGGCCGGGCTGGTCGCCGGGACCCGCTACCGGGGCGACTTCGAGGAGCGGCTCACCACGCTCATCGACGAGATCCGCGCCCAGTCCGACCGGCTGCTGATCTTCATCGATGAGATCCACACCATCGTCGGCGCCGGGGCCGCCGAGGGGTCGATGAACGCCGGGAACATGCTCAAGCCCGCGCTGGCCCGCGGCGAGCTGCACATCATCGGCGCCACCACCGTCGACGAGTACCGCAAGAACATCGAGAAGGACGCCGCCCTGGAGCGCCGGTTCCAGCCGATCCTGGTGCCCGAGCCCTCGGTCCAGGACACCATCGAGATCCTGCGCGGCCTCCAGGACCGGTACGAGGCCCACCACCAGGTGCGCTTCGGCGACGAGAGCCTGGTGGCGGCAGCCGAGCTGTCCGACCGCTACATCACCGACCGGTTCCTGCCCGACAAGGCCATCGACCTGGTCGACCAGGCGGGCGCCCGGGTCCGGCTGCGGCTCAAGACCTCCAGTTCCGCGCTGCGCGAGCTGGAGGAGCGGCTCAGGGAGCTGGAGGCGCAGAAGGAGAAGGCCGTCCAGGACGAGGACTACGAGCGGGCCTCGGCGCTGCGCGACGAGATCGGCGCCGCCCGGAGCTCCGTCCACCAGGCGCGCGGCACCGGATCGGCGGTGCCGGAGGTGACCGCCGCGGACATCGCCGAGGTGGTCTCGCGCAGCACCGGCATCCCCGTCGCCCAGCTCACCCAGGAGGAGCGCGAGCGCCTGGTCGGCCTGGAGGAGGTGCTGCACGAGCGGGTGATCGGCCAGGACGAGGCGGTCACCGCGGTGTCCGAGGCCATCCGCCGCTCCCGCGCCGGGCTGGGCGACCCCGACCGGCCGGTGGGCAGCTTCCTGTTCCTGGGCCCGACCGGGGTGGGCAAGACGGAGCTGGCCAAGGCGCTGGCTGTGGCGCTGTTCGGGTCCGAGGACGCGCTGGTGCGGATCGACATGAGCGAGTTCCAGGAGCGGCACACCTCCAGTCGCCTGACCGGCGCCCCGCCCGGGTTCGTCGGGTACGAGGAGGCCGGTCAGCTGACCGAGGCGGTGCGCCGCCACCCGTACTCGGTGCTGCTGCTGGACGAGATCGAGAAGGCCCACCCCGACGTGTTCAACCTGCTGCTGCAACTGCTCGACGACGGACGGCTCACCGACGGGCAGGGGCGGACGGTGGACTTCCGCAACACGGTGGTGATCATGACCAGCAACCTGGGGTCGGAGGCGATCACCGGCGGGGCCCCGATGGGGTTCACGGGCGACGGGCAGATGGACCCCGACACCGAGCAGCGGGTGATGCGGCGGCTGCGGGAGGAGTTCCGGCCCGAGTTCATCAACCGGATCGACGAGATCGTGGTGTTCCACCAGTTGGACCGCGCGGAGCTGGACCGCATCACCCGGCTGATGCTGGCCGAGACCGAGCGGCGGCTCAGGGCGCAGGGGATCACGATCCGGTTCACCGACGAGGCGGTGGGGTGGCTGTCCCGGCAGGGGTACCAGCCCGCGTACGGGGCGCGGCCGCTGGCCCGCACCATCCAGCGCAACGTGGGCAACCGGCTGTCGCGGATGGTGCTGGACGGGCAGATCACCGAGGGCGACGACGTGACGGTGGACGCGGACGGGGACGACGGCCTGCGGATCTCCACCGCGTCTTCGGCCTGACCCGGGGTCCGGCACGCGACGGCGCGGCCGATGTGCGGCACCGCCGACGCTCCGCGTTGCCGACGTTCTGCACCGCCGACGTTCAGCGGAGGTGACGGCCCGGCCGACGGTTCTCCCGAACACCGGGGCCCGGAGCAGCCGGTACCCGGTGGTACCGATGTTCGGCACCGCCGACGCTCAGCGTTGCCGATGTTCAGCGGTCCTGGTGTTCGGCGGGACGGCGCCCGGCCCGGGGCCGGGCCGACCCGGTCGGGGGGATCCGGGGAGGCCCCGGGCGCCCGGGGCGGGGAGCGGGTCGCGTCCGTGGGACGCGCCCCGTCCGTGTGCGGGGGGTCAGGCGGCCGTACCGCTCTCCCTGATACGGTCCCTGATCCACCGCCCCGCGGGCTTGAGCGAGTCCCAGTCGCCCGAGCTGCACGAACCCGTCCGGAAGGCGGCGCCGGAACGGAAGTCGTCGGAGAAGTTCCAGTTGACCCAGCTGATCCGTTCCTGCTCCATCAGGTCGAGGTAGGCCTGGGCGGAGGCGAAGTCGTCGGGCCCGTCACCCGTGTACTCCTGGGTGCCGAACTCGGTGACGAACAGCGGCAGCTCCTGCGCGGCGGCGCGGAAGCCCTCGCGGTGGTAGGAGGTGTGCGAGGCGGCGTAGAAGTGGAAGACGTACATGATGTTGTCCGCGTCGACCGGGTCCGCCGTGATCTCCCGGTGGTCCCCGCCCTCGGACAGGCCCAGCGACGACCAGCCGCGGGTGCCCACCAGCACGACCGCCTCGGGGTCCTGGGCGCGGATCACCGGGATGACCTGCTCGGCGTAGCCCTTGATGGAGGACCACGGCACGCCGCTGGGCTCGTTGGCGATCTCGTAGAGCACGTTGTCCTTGTCGGCGTGCACGTCGGCGATCTCGGCGAAGAAGGTGCGGGCGGCGGCGAGGTTGTGGTTGGGGTCGCCCGGGCTGAGCATGTGCCAGTCGACGATGACGTACATGCCGCGTTCGGTGGCCTCCTCGATGAGGCCGTGGACCCGGTCGGTGAAGCCGCGCGGGTCGGTCTCGTAGCCGCCCTCCTGGATGTACATGGACACGCGCAGCACGTCGGCGTTCCAGTCGTAGGCCAGGGTGTCCAGCGAGTCGTCGGTGAGACAGTGGCCGAACCATTGCAGGCCGTGGGAGCTCATTCCGGTGAGCTGGACGCGTCGGCCGTTCTCGTCGCAGAGTTTGATTCCGCAGACGCGGAGCCGACCGTGTTCGCCCACCGGAGTGGCGGCGGCCTGCGCGGAGTCGGCGACGGTGGCGGCGGGGCCGGCGGCGGCCTGGCCGTGTACGGCGAACGCGGTGGCCGCGACCAGGCCGAGGCCGAGCAGTACGGATCCGGCGCGGGCGAGGCGCCCGGTGGCGGTGCGGGGGCGGCGGGCGTGACGGGGCGAGGGGTGGGGCACGGTTTCCTCCGGCGGGGTGGCGGTCCGATGCGACCGGGGCCGGGGCCGCACCGAACCGGAAGGAGTCCTTCCTGTTCGCAACCTAAGACCCCGTCACGCTGGGGTCAATACCCCTTACGGAACGGATTCACCCGAGACGACACCCGTCCCGCCGGATGGTGTCCCACCGAGTGGTGTGACTTTTCCGGCCCTGTTCCCACGGATGAGCGCCAGCGGTGCCGGGCGGATCGGTACGCCGCCGCCTCCGGCGGCTTCTTCATCCCGGCCGGCGGACCGCCGGTACGCGATGGCCTGCCCGACTTCGGCCGACCATCGCGATGACCCGCAAGGACGCACCCGCGCGAAAATCACACCACTCCCGTGGACGTGACCTCCCGCCGGGCCCGCACCCGCGCCCGCCGGATCAGGCCGGCTCGGGCTGGGGTTCCGGCGAGGGCGGTTCGGGGAAGGGGCCGGGGCCCGGCGGTTCGGGATCCGGCCCCGGCTCGGGCGGGGGCGGGGGCATCGGCGCGGGCGGGAACGGGTCCGGCGGCATCGGCGGCTCCGGCACCGGGTCGGGATAGCGCAGCCGGTGCCCGTACGGGCGCGGATGGCGCTCCCCCTGCGGCCGCCGCCGTTGCGAGCGGCGCTGTCGGTTCGGGTGCACGGTGTGCATGTCTCCTCCGTGCTGTCGGGAGGGCGGCGCGGGCGGACCGCCGCCCGGGAGCGGACGAGAACCGTCGCCCGCCGTCCTCCGCCGGTCGTGTCCGGGATCTGGATCGTCGGTCGGAGGGGATGTGTGTACACGGCTACCCCGGGCGACGGCGGGGAAACCCGCACGTGGCAACACATGGGACGAAGATGAGCTCTCCGTGGACCGTCCGGCGGCGGCAGGGCCCACAGGGCCCACCCGCGAGCGGCGGCGCCACCCGACCGCCTGGAACCGCAGCATCGGCGAGATGCGCACCCCGCCCGGCGAGGGCGGAGCCCCCCGCACCCCGCCGCGACACCTGACCGGCCGGGCCGGGGCCGGTTCCCGGGCGGGTCCGTGCCGGGTGGGCCGTGGGGGTTGACATTCCAAAATGTTAGCGCGAACAATATTGCCTGGATCACATTCGCGCCCGCACCCCTCGACCCCCTTCCTCCGCGAAACCGACACTTCCCCACTTCAGGGCACTATTTATCCGATACCCCCCAATCTCCCCATCTCATAAGGAAGCGCCCTTGTCGAAGAATGTTAGCGCCCACAAAAGCTCGTCCGGCGAGCCCGTGGTCGTCGGTATCGACTTCGGAACCCTGTCGGGCCGAGCCGTCGTGGTCCGGGTCTCCGACGGCGCCGAACTGGGCACCGCCGAGCACGCCTACCCCCACGGCGTCATCACCGACCGCCTCCCCGGCCGGGCGGCGGAGCTGGAGCCCGAGACCGCACTCCAACACCCCGGCGACTACGAGGAGGTACTGCGCACCGCCGTCCCCGAGGCCCTGCGCCGGTCCGGGGTCCGCCCCGAGCAGGTCGCCGGGATCGGCACGGACTTCACCTCCTGCACCTTCCTGCCCGTCACCGCCGACGGCACGCCCCTGTGCCGGTTGCCCGGGCTCGCGGACCGCCCGCACGCCTGGCCCAAACTCTGGCGCCACCACGCCGCCCAGCCCGAGGCCGACGAGATCACCGCCCTGGCCGCCGAACGCGGCGAACCCTGGCTGCCGCGCTACGGCGGCCGGATCTCCTCGGAGTGGCAGTTCGCCAAAGCCCTCCAGGTCCTGCGCGACGACCCCGAGGTGTACGCGCGCGCCGACCGCTGGATCGAGGCCGCCGACTGGATCGCCTGGCGGCTCTGCGGCCACGAGACCCGCAACACCTCCACCGCCGGCTACAAGGGCCAGTACCAGGACGGACACTGGCCCTCCCGGGAGTTCCTGGCCGCCCTCGACCCGCGCCTGGCGGACTTCGCCGAGACCAGGCTCGACCACCCGCTCTCCCCGCCGGGAACGCGCGCGGGCGGCCTCACCGCCCGGGCCGCCGCGTGGACCGGCCTGCCCCAGGGCACCCCGGTCGCGGTGGGCGCCATCGACGCCCACGTGACCGCCGCCGCCGCGCGGACCACCGGCCCGGGCCGACTGCTCGCCATCATGGGGACGAGCACCTGCCTGGTGATGAACTCCGACGTCCGAGCCGACGTTCCCGGCATGTGCGGCCTGGTCCGGGACGGCATCACACCGGGCGCCTGGGGATACGAGGCGGGGCAGAGCGGGGTCGGCGACATCTTCGGCTGGTTCGCCGACACCCATGTCCCCCCGGACTACCACGACCGGGCCCGCGCCCTGGGGGTGTCCGTCCACGAGCTGCTCTCGCGCGAGGCCGCCGACGCCCCGGTCGGGGCCCACGGCCTGGTCGCCCTGGACTGGCACAGCGGCAACCGCTCGGTCCTGGTCGACCACTCGCTCTCCGGACTGCTCGCCGGGATGACGCTGGCCACCCGCCCGGAGGAGGTCTACCGGGCCCTGGTGGAGGCGACCGCGTTCGGCGCCCGCACCATCGTCGAGGCCTTCACCGGCGCCGGGGTCCCGGTCGACGACATCACCGTCGCCGGGGGCATGGTGCGCAACCCCTTCGTCCTCCAGGTCTACGCGAACGTCCTGGACCGGCCGCTGAGGATCGCGGCCACCGAACACGGCAGCGCCCTCGGGGCGGCGGTCCACGGGGCCGTCGCCGCCGGACTGTACCCCGACCTGCACGCCGCCTCGGCCGCCATGGGCCGGGTCCGCCCCGACCCCGTCGAACCGGACCCCGCTGCGGCGGCCGCCTACAAGGAGCTGTTCGCCGTCTACACCGAACTCCACGACCACTTCGGCCGGGGCGGCAGCGACGCCCTGCACCGGCTGCGCGCCCTGCGCAACGGCGCCCGCACCGGACAGGAGCCGCGATGACCACGGCCGCAGAGGCATGGGCCGCCCGCCGCGACGAGGTGGAACACCTGCGCGCGCAGGTCAGCGCCCTGCACGCGGAGCTGCCCCGGTGGAACCTGGTCACCTGGACCAGCGGCAACGTCTCCGCCCGGCTGCCCGGCGCCGACCTCATGGTCATCAAGCCCAGCGGCGTGTCCTACGACGATCTGACCCCCGGGGACATCGTCGTCTGCGACCTGGACGGGAACACGGTCGAGGGACGGCACCGGCCCTCCAGCGACACCTTCGCCCACGCCCACATCTACCGGGAGCGCCCCGACATCGGCGGGGTGGTGCACACCCACAGCCCCTACGCCACCGCGTGGGCCGCCCGCGGCGAGGCCGTCCCCTGCGTGATCACCGCCATGGCCGACGAGTTCGGCGGCGACATCCCGGTGGGGCCCTTCGCGCTCATCGGGGACGACGCCATCGGCCGCGGCGTGCTCGACACCCTGGCGGGCCACCGCTCCCCGGCGGTCCTCATGCGCGGCCACGGCGTGTTCACCGTCGGCCCCACCGCCGCCGCGGCGGTCAAGGCCGCGGTGATGTGCGAGGACGCGGCCCGCACCGTGCACATCGCCCGGCAGGCCGGGCCCGTCGAGCGCCTGCCCCAGGAGCACATCGACGCGCTCCACGAGCGCTACCGCAACGCCTACGGCCAGTGACCCCCACCGACAACGAGGAGACCCCCGTGTCCGTCCCCACCGCCCCGCCCTCCCCCCAGCCCTCGCACAACCCCGCCGTGCGGGAGCGCTCGCCGCGCATCGGGCTGCTCGGCATCATGCAGCCGCTCTACGACGACATGATCCCGGGCATCACCGAACACCAGGCGCAGTACGCCGCCCGGGTCGCCGCCCGGCTCTCCGGAGTCGCCGAGTGGACCGTCGCCCCGCCGGTACGCGGGCGCGAGGACGCCGAACGCGCGGTGCAGGAGTTCGAGGAGGCCGGACTGGACGGGGTCCTGGTGGTCATGCTGACCTACGGGCCGTCCCTGCGGATCACCCGGGCCCTGACCGGGGCGCGGCTGCCGCTGGCCCTGGCGAACATCCAGCCCGAGCCCGCCGTGAGCGCGTCCTGGGACATGGACGACATGACCTACAACCAGGGGATCCACGGCGCCCAGGACACCGCCAACGCGCTGGTCCGCGCACAGGTGCCGTTCGAGGTCGTCACCGGGGACTGGCAGGACCCGGAGTTCGCCGAGCGGATCGGCCGCTGGGCCCGGGCCGCGCGGGCCGTGCAGGCGCTGCGGAGCCTGCGGGTCGGCGTGTTCGGTTACCCCATGAACGGCATGGGGGACGCGCGGGTCGACGAGACCGCGCTGCTGCGCGTGATCGGCCCCGAGGTCCACGTCATCGCCCCGGGCGCCCTGCACCGCACCATGGCCGGCCTGCCCGAGGGACCCGTCCGCGAACTCATGTCCTGGGAGGACGCGGTCTTCGACGTGGACGGGCGCCTGTCCAAGGAGGAGCGGGAGGACCACGCCCGCATGCAGCTGGGCATCGAACGGCTGCTGGAGGAGACCGGCTGCGGGGCCTACTCCACCCACTTCGACGCGATCGGCGAGGACGGCCGCTTCGCCCGGCTGCCCATGGCCGCCGCCTCCACCCTGATGGCCAAGGGGTACGGGTTCGCGGGCGAGGGCGACGTGCTCGCCGCCTCGATCGTCTACGCGGGCCACCGCCTGGCCGGGGACGGCCACTTCACCGAGATGTACGCGATGGACTTCCCCGGCGACTCCATCCTCATGAGCCACATGGGCGAGGGCAACTGGCGGCTGGCCCGGGAGGACGAACCCGTGCGCCTGATCAAACGCCCCCTGGGCATCGGCGGGCTGGCCGACCCGCCCACCCTGCTGTTCCGGTACCGGCCCGGCCCGGCCACCCTGGCCTCCCTGGTCGCCCTGGGCGGCGACCGCTTCCGGCTGGTCGTCGCCGAGGGCGAGGTCCTCGACTCCCCCGCGCTCCCCTCCCTGGAAATGCCCTACGGGCGGTTCCGGCCCGACACCGGGGTGGTCGGGTGCATGGACGCCTGGCTCCGGGCCGGCGGCACCCACCACATGGCCATGAACACCGGCCGCCGGGCCGAGGACTGGCGCGTCCTGTGCGCGCTGACCGGCATCGAGTACGTCCGGGTCTGACACCGGCAGGGTCCGGCCCGGACCGGGGCCGCGCCGCACCGCGCGGCCCCACCCCTCCGCATCCCACGCACACCGACACGAAAGCGAACCCCCCATGTCGCACAGCTCACGCACGGCGGGCACCGCGCTGCTCGCCGCGTCCGCCCTCCTGCTCACCGCCTGCAACGGCGTCGGCGACGCCGCCCGCCCCGAGGGCGAGAACGGCCTCATCGGCATCTCCATGCCCACCCAGTCCTCCGAACGGTGGATCAACGACGGGCAGAACATGGTCGCCGAGTTCGAGGCCCGCGGTTTCGGCACCGACCTCCAGTACGCCGAGGACGTCGTCCCCGACCAGATATCCCAGATCGAGAACATGATCACCCGGGGCGCCGACGTCCTCGTCATCGCCGCCATCGACGGCGAGGCCCTGGGCGACGTGCTCGACACCGCCGCCGACAGCGGCATCCCCGTGATCGCCTACGACCGGCTCATCATGGGCAGCGAGAACGTCGACTACTACGCCACCTTCGACAACTTCGAGGTCGGCGTGCTCCAGGCGCAGTACATCGTGGACGCCCTCGGGCTGGAGGACGGCGAGGAGGGCCCGTTCAACCTGGAGGTGTTCGGCGGCTCCCCCGACGACAACAACGCCTACTTCTTCAACGACGGGTCGATGTCGGTGCTCCGGCCCCACCTGGACGACGGGACGCTGGAGGTCCCCAGCGGACAGACGGAGATGGAGCAGATCGCCACCCAGCGCTGGGACGGCGCCATCGCCCAGGCCCGGATGGACAACCTGCTCAGCGCCCACTACTCCGACGAGCGGCTGCACGCCGTGCTCTCCCCGTTCGACGGCATCAGCCTGGGCGTCATCGAGTCGCTGCGCGCCGTCGGCTACGGCGGCGGGGACCTCCCCCTGCCCGTCGTGACCGGGCAGGACGCCGAGCTGTCGTCGGTCCGGTCGATCATCGCCGGGGAGCAGACGCAGACGGTGTTCAAGGACACCCGGGCCCTGGCCGCCCAGACCGTCGACATGGTGGAGGCGCTGCTCGCGGAGGAGGAGGTGCCGGTCAACGACACCGAGACCTACGACAACGGCGTCAAGACGGTCCCCGCCTACCTCCTGGAGCCCGTGTCGGTCGACATCGACAACTACGAAGAGGTGCTCGTCGAGAGCGGCTACTACGAGGAGTCGGACCTGTGACCGGCGCTCGCGCCGCGGACGCCCCGCCGGGCCCGCTGCTGAGCATGCGGGGCATCCGCAAGGAGTTCCCCGGGATGGTGGCCCTGGACGACGTCTCGCTGGACGTGCACGCGGGCCGCATCCACGCCCTCATGGGCGAGAACGGGGCCGGCAAGTCCACCCTGATGAAGGTGCTCAGCGGGGTCCACCCCGCCGGGACCCACACCGGGGACATCCTCCTGGACGGGGAGCCGTGCGCGTTCGGCGGCGTGGTCGACAGCGAGCGGGCGGGCATCGCCATCATCCACCAGGAGCTGGCGCTGATCCCGCAGCTGTCCATCGCGGAGAACGTCCTGCTCGGGCACGAGGTCACCCGGTTCGGAGTCCTGGACCGGGACGCCACCCACGCCCGGGCCCGCGAGCTCCTGCTCCGGGTGGGCCTGGACGAGAACCCCGACGTCCCGGTGTCGGCGCTCGGCATCGGGTCCCAGCAACTGGTGGAGATCGCCAAGGCGCTGGCCAAACGGGTGCGCCTGCTGATCCTGGACGAGCCCACCTCGGCGCTGAACGAGACGGAGAGCCTGCGGCTCCTGGACCTGCTCCGCGAACTGCGCGACCAGGGCGTCACCTGCATCCTCATCTCGCACAAGCTCGGCGAGGTGGTGAGCGTGAGCGACGAGATCACCATCCTGCGGGACGGGCGCGCCATCGAGACGCTCGTCGTGGAGCGCGACGCCGACGGAACGCCGTCGGTGGACGAGGACCGGATCATCCGCGGCATGGTGGGACGCTCCCTGGACCGCCTCTACCCCGAACCGCTCGGGGAGGTCGGCCCGGTCAGGTACCAGGTGCGCGACTGGACGGTCGACCACCCCACCCAGCCGGGGCGGCGCATGGTCGACGGCGTCGACATCGACCTGCGCGCGGGCGAGATCGTTGGGCTGGCCGGGCTCATGGGGGCCGGGCGCACCGAGTTCGCGATGAGCCTGTTCGGCCGCTCCTACGGAAGGTACGTGCGGGGCACGCTGTTCAAGGACGGCGAGGCCCTGCCCGTTCCCGACGTCGCCGCGGCCGTCCGCGGCGGCCTGGCCTACGTGCCCGAGGACCGCAAGACGCTCGGGCTGCTGCTCGACGAGGACGTCCGGCGCAACACCACCCTGGCCGGACTGCACCGCGTCTCCCGCCGCGGGGTCATCGACCAGGCCCGGGAGACCGTCGAGGCCCGGCGGATGAGCGAGGACCTGCACGTGCGGGGGAACGTCGCCACCGGGACGGTGCGCACGCTCAGCGGCGGCAACCAGCAGAAGGTCGTCCTGGCCAAGTGGATGTTCACCCGGCCGGAACTGCTGATCCTGGACGAGCCGACCCGCGGCATCGACGTCGGCGCCAAGTACGAGATCCACCTGATCATCCGCAGGCTGGCGGCGGAGGGCGCCGCCGTCCTGCTCATCTCCTCGGAACTGCCCGAGGTCCTGGGCATGTGCGACCGCATCCACACCATGTGCGAGGGCCGCATCACCGGCGAGGTGCCCGCGGCCGAGGCCGACCAGGAGACCCTGATGAGACTGATGACGAGAACCGGGGACCGGCCATGAACCAGACGACCTCAGGACGGGCCGGGCTCGGCGCCCTGCTCCGCGGCGACTCCCGCCGGTACGGGATGGCGGTGGCCCTGGTCGCCATCATCGTCCTGTTCCAGCTGCTGACCGGCGGGCTGCTGCTGACCCCGCTCAACATCACCAACCTGATCCTCCAGAACTCCTACATCCTGATCCTGGCCATCGGCATGATGCTCGTGATCGTCACCGGGCACATCGACCTGTCGGTCGGATCGGTGGTGGCCTTCACCGGCGCCGTGTCGGCGATCATGCTCACCTCCTGGGGGCTGCCGACCGTGGCGGTGGTGCCCCTGGCACTGCTGCTCGGCGCGGCCATCGGAGCCTGGCAGGGCTTCTGGATCGCGTACGTGCGCGTCCCCGCGTTCATCGTCACCCTCGCCGGGATGCTGGTGTTCCGCGGCGCCACCCTGGCCGTCCTGGGCGGCGAGTCCATCGCCCACCTGCCCTCGTCCCTGCGGCAGATCGCGGGCGGCTTCCTCCCCGGGCAGGGCGACGGCCCGCACCTGCCGACCCTGCTGCTGGGCGCGGCGGGCGCGGCGACCGTGGTGTGGATCCAGTGGCGGGCCCGGACGCGGACCCGGGCGCACGGGCTGCCGGTGCAGCCCGCGGCCGTGACCGCGGCGGCCTCGGCGGTGCTCGTCGCGGCGATCCTGGCGTTCACCTGGGCGCTGGCGGACCACAACGGCCTGCCCCTCGTGGGGCTGCTGCTCGTGGCGCTGATCGCGGGGTACTCGTTCGTCACGCGCTCCACGACCATGGGCCGACGGATCTACGCGGTGGGCGGCAACGAGCGGGCGGCGGCCCTGTCGGGCATCCGCACACAGCGGACCACGTTCTGGGTGTTCGTCAACATGGGGGCGCTGTCCGCCCTGGCCGGGCTGGTGTTCACCGCACGGCTCAACGCGGCCACCCCGGGCGCGGGCACCATGTTCGAGCTCGACGCCATCGCGGCGGCGTTCATCGGGGGCGCGTCCGCGTCCGGCGGGGTGGGCACCGTGGTGGGGGCCGTCATCGGGGCCCTGGTCATGGGAGTCCTCAACAACGGGATGTCCCTGATCGGGCTCGGCGTGGACTGGCAGCAGCTCATCAAGGGGCTGGTGCTGCTGCTGGCGGTGGCCTTCGACATCTACAACAAGCAGCGGGTCGGCGCGGGCGGGACGGTGTTCGGCCTGCGCATCCGCCGGGACGGGCCCGGGGAGAACGGGTCCGCGCCCGCCCGGAGCGCACGGGAACCGGCCTCGGCCTGACCGGCGGGCCGCCCCGGCTACCGGGACGGGGCGGCCACGCTGTCGCGCTCCACCAGGGTCGGCGTGATCGTCCGGCGGGTGGAGGCGGCGGGCTCCCCGGACATGCAGGACAGCAGCACGTCCAGCGTCTCGGTGGCCACCGTCGCGAAGTCGGGGCGCACGGTCGTCAGGGGCGGGATGAAGTAGGCGGCCTCGGGGACGTCGTCGAAACCGACGACGCTCACGTCCCCGGGGACGGCGCGGCCGCGCTCCGACATCGCCCGCAGGATGCCCAGGGCCAGGTGGTCGTTGGCGGCGAACACCGCCGTGACCTCGGGCATGCGGGCGAGGATCAGCCCGGCCCGGTAACCCGAGGCGGCGCTCCAGTCCGCGGGGCTCACCGGCGGCACCTCGGCCCCCGCCTCCTCCAGGGTCCGCCGCCAGCCCCGCTCCCGGTCGGCGGCGTCGAACCACTCGGAGGGGCCGGACACGTGCCAGACGGTCCGGTGCCCGGCGTCCAGGAGGTGGCGGGTGGCCAGCCGCGCGCCGGCCCGCTGGTCCACGGTCACCAGGGTGTCGCCGCGCGCGGGGTCGCCGTCCACCGCGACCAGCGGGATGTCGGGCGGCACCGCGGCCAGGGCCTCGTCGGCGGCGGCGGTGGGCGCTATCACCACGATCCCGGCGGCGCGCTGCTCCAGGTGGTGGTCGACGGCCTCCGCGATGGAGCCCCGGTCCAGCACCCGGACCCGGCGGACGCTGACGACGAAGCCCCTGGCCGCGGCGGCGAGCTCGAAGGCGGCCAGCAGCGAGGAGGGGCCGAACAGGGTCGAGTTCTGGGCCACGACGCCGATGAGCTGCGACCGGCCGGTCGCCAGCGCGCGGGCGGCCCGGTTGGGCCGGTAGCCGAGCTGCTCGATGGCCGCGCGCACCCGCAGCCGGGTCTGCTCGCGGACGTTGGGGTGGCCGTTGAGGACACGGGAGACCGTCTGGTGGGACACCCCGGCCAGGCGGGCGACGTCGGTCATCGCGGGCTCCCGGGCCGCGCCGGGGGTCGATGGGGTCTGGGCCACCCGCAGCTCCTTCGGTACCATCGCGTGCTCAGCGAACGCCCACCGGCCAGTGGGCGCTAACATACCTTATCCCGTCTGCACCCGGACATCCCTGATAACAGCGAGAAATGCTCCCCCATCCCTTTTGTTAGCGCTCTCAACTAACCACTCCCGCTACCCGATCTCAAACCCCGACCCGCATGCGCGGGGAGCACGTGGCGCCAGGTCCGGCACATACGGCGGGCGCGGAACCATCCCCGCGCGCGGGGGGCTCACTACTGCTCGGGATGGTGTCCCACCGAGTGGTGTGACTTTTCCGGCCCTGTTCCCGCGGATACGCGTCAGCGGTACCGGGCGGATCGGTGCACCGCCGCCTTCGGCGGCTTCTTCATCCCGGCCGGCGGGCCCCCGGTACGCGATGGCCTGCCCGGCTTCGGCCGACCATCGCGATGACCCGCAAGGACGCACCCACGCGAAAATCACACCACTCCCGGGGACGTGACCCTGCTCGGCCCCGGCGCCCAACGGCTTCCATGGTCCATCCCCGCGCGCACGGGGAGCACTCGACGGTGGTGGCGGACCGGTCGCCGTGGTTGGGACCATCCCCGCGCGCGGGGAGCACTGGGGAGATTCCATTGGAAACCAGGCGATTTTCAAACTTGTGGAGATTCGGACACCGACCTCGAAGGGTCACTTCATACGTGCGGTGAGCGCAGGGGGCGGGAATCCGGGGAAAGCAAAACCCCAGGGGTGCGAACACCCCCGGGGCCTGTCGGTGCGTGAAAGTTCCAGGAAGGGAACACCGACAGGAATCATTGTGCACCACGTGGAGACTCTGCGTACACGAACGGTTGCGCTCCCCGCTCTTTCCGGTCGACCCGGGGACGGTGGTACAGCCGGGGGTGAGCGGAATGTCCGCACTTGGGACCGGGTTTTCCACGGGATCGGAAACAAAAACGTGACCATAGGCGCCGCCTACAACCCGTGACTAACAGGACTCGTAGAGGTGGCCCCCGTCGCCCTCGGGCACCAGGTCGAGGTCGCGCAGGATGGTGCGGGGCGGGGTGTCCGGATCGGCGCACACCTCGGCGAAGGTCACCCCCCGCTCTTCGAGCGTGTCCGGGTACTCGATGTCGAGCACCCCCTCGGCTCCGTAGGCGGCGGTGTAGACACCGCATTCGTCCCAGGCCCCGCAGGACTCGGTGACGGCGAGGTCGAACCCCGCGGCGAGACCCCGTTCGGTCTCCTCCGCGGTGTTCTTCTGGGCGGCGAGCATCCCGTGGTCGTGGACGACCGCCACGAGCGCCTCGGCCAGGGCGAAGTTGTCCTCGGCGGTGAGCGCCCCGTCCGAACGTGTGAAGGAGTCCAGGTTGTCGAACTCCACGGCGTCGAAACCCGTGTCCGCGCAGCCCGCGACGGTCTCGGTGAGCAGTTCCGCGATCCGTTCCCGCCGGGCCGCGTCGGAGGTGTCCAGCAGGAACTCGTCCGGCCAGCCCGGATCCGGCACCGGCTCGCCCGCGTCGTCGAGGAGCACCAGCCCCTCGTCGAGCCACTCCCCCTCCTCGCCCGGCTGGGTCTGGAACCCGTTGACGTAGCAGACGGAGTAGGCGCCCTCGGCGGGTTCGTCGGTGGAGTCCCGCACGACGATCTCCACGCCGTCGGGCGGCCCGTACCCGCCGCCGAGCTGGTAGTCGAACCCGCCCGGCGGCAGGCCGTCCGGTCCCGCGTGGGCGGACAGGTCCGCCGCCGGCGCGCACGCGGTCGCGAGGAGGGCCGCCGTGACGGCGGCGGGGCGCAGGAGGGAGGTCATGGCGGCAGCCTAGCGGCGGGCCCGGGGCGCTCCGGGCCCGCCCGGGGTCACGGCGCCAGTGCCGCGAACCAGCGGTCGGCGATCTTGCGGTCACCGCTCGCCGACGGGTGGACCCCGTCGTAGGTGTCCTCGTCGGTGTCGAACCCGGTCCACTGGTCGACGACGGTGACCGGCGAGTCGGCGGTCGTGTTGGCCGCGGCCCAGGCCGGAATGGCCGCGTTGAGGTCCTGCACGCGCTGTCCGCAGGTCGCGCAGCTGCGTTCGGAGTCCATCGGGATGATCTGGGCGACCAGCACCCGCATCCGCGGGTCGTGCGCCCGCATCTGCGCCAGCAGCGTGTCGTAGGCCGCCAGGATGTCGGCCGTGGGGATCTGGTTCCAGACGTCGTTGGTGCCGAAGTGCACGAGCACCGTGTCCGGGTCGCTCTGCGCCAGCCAGCCGGTGAGCAGCCCCTGCGCTGCCACCTCGGTGACCAGGTATCCCCCGTGCCCCTCGTGCTCGCCGTCGTAGGCGAACCCGCAGCCGTCGCCCGGCAGGGTGCCGACGAAGTCCACCTCGCGCCCCGCGTCCACGAGGTCCTTCCACAGCAGCGCGCGCCAGCACCCCGGCGAGCCCGTGATGGAGTCCCCCAGCGGCATGATCCGCACCGCGTCCTCCTCTTCTCCGTTGCCGTCGTCTCCGAACGAGCAGGTCAGCCCGGTGAAATCGATCTCACCGCCGGCGGTGGTCCCCTGCACCCCGAACTCGGCGGAGGCGCCCGGGGCGAGGTCGGCGTTCCACGCGACGTTGCGGGCGGTGACCGCGCCCCCGTCGTGCTCGAAATCCGCGTTCCACCCGGCGGTGGTCGCCTGCCCCGCCGGGTGCGTCCAGGTGGCGGACCAGCCCGAGACCGGGTCGTCCCCGGTGTTGGTCACCGTGATCGAGGCGGTGAAGCCGCTCCCCCACGAGGAGGTGACGGCCGCCTGGGCCGCGCAGGTCGGGGCGGCCGCCGCCGGAACCGGGGCGAGGGCGGCCGCGGCGAGCACGGCCGCGAGGGCCGTGTTCAGGAGGGTGCGTAACACGGTCACATCCTTTCGGTCGGGCCTGGGAGCGCTCCCAGACGTCCGAACGCTATCCCGCCGCCACCCCCGGGGGAACCCCCCTTTCCCTTGGCCTCGACCCCGGTCGAGCCTCCTGGCGCGCGCCTGGGGACGAGCCGCCGTGAACGCCGTCCGGGCCCACCTGTACCCGCGCAGCGCCGACGCGCCCGGAGTCGCCCGGAGCCGGCCGGGGAGGGCGTCGAGCCGATCGAACCGTGCGGCGGTTCCACCGTGGAGGCCGCCGACGCGGTGTCCCGCGCCGTGGACGGCCGGGTCCCCGTCGGGCACGTCACCTTCTCCCTGGACTCGGTCCGCCCCGCCACGGAGTACGCCGCGGGGTTCGACCGGTGCGTGTCGGCCGGACGGCCGACGGGGTCCGGTCGTCCCGGGGCGGGCGCGGGCTCAGAGGCGGTCGGGCAGCCCGAAGCGCGGGAACAGCGAGGTGTCGAAGAACATCGCTGTGTGCCGCACGCCCTCCGGTGCCAGGTCCAGGACCTGGAGCCCGAACGCCCGGTGCACGCCCTGCCCGTCGCGCATGTACAGCCCGAACCCGTGCTGGCCGTTGGCCTCGACCGGCAGCAGCACCATGTCGCCCGCGGCCGTGGCCGGGCAGTGCACGGAGATCAGCTCCGCGATGTGCGCGGCCCCCTGGACCCAGGTGCGGAACGGCGGCATCTCGAACACCGCGTCCTCGGTGAACACCGCCGTGATCGCCGAGACGTCGTAGGTCTCGAACGCCGCCACGTAGCGGGCCAGGATCGCCTTGGCGTCGGCCGGCTCGACGATCTCCTCCTCCACCGGGGCGTTGCGGGCCAGCTGCGCCCGGGCCCGCTGGAGCAGGCTGTTGACCGCCGGGACGGAGGTCTCCAGGATGTCGGCGACCTCGGCGGCGGACAGCCGCAGCACGTCGCGCAGGACCAGCACGGCGCGCTGGCGCGGCTGGAGGTACTGGAGCGCGGCCACCAGGGCCAGGCGCACCCCGGTGCGGGTGTCGACCACGCTGCCCGGGTCGTCGGCCCCGACCAGGGAGTCGGGCACCGGTTCCAGCCAGGGCACCTCGGACCCGTCGGCCAGTTCGGCCGACGGGTCGGCGGCGGGCCCGCCCAGTCCGGTGGGCAGGGGCCGCCGCCGGCGGCGCTCCAGCGCGGTGAGGCAGGCCGTGGTGGCGATGCGGTGCAGCCAGGTGCGCAGACTGGACCGGCCCTCGAACCCGTCGTAGGCCTTCCACGCGCGCAGGTACGTCTCCTGCACCAGGTCCTCGGCGTCGTGCACCGAGCCGAGCATCCGGTAGCAGTGGGCGTACAGCTCGCGCCGGTAGGGGTCGGCGAGCCGGGCGAAGTCCTGGTCGGTCGTCTGTTCCACCACGACCGACACGTTACGCCTCCTGTATGACAGAAACGACGTTCCCGGCGGGGTCGGTGAACCACGCGACCGACGGGGTGCCGTGCGCGATGCCCTTCTCGTCCTGGTCGAACCCCTCGTAGCGCAGGGTCCGCACGCCGCGCCGGGCCAGTTCGTCCACCGCGGCCCCGATGTCGTCCACGACCAGGTTGAGGACGGTGTAGGTGGCGGGCACGTGGTCGGGCTTGGGGTACACGAGGATCGTGTGGTCGTCGGCCAGGCCGATCCGGATCAGCCCCTCCTCCTCCATGCCCGCGACCGGTCGCACGTCGAGTCCCAGGGTCCCCCCGTAGAACTCGCGCGCCTTGACGGTGTCCGGTACCGCGAAGGACCCGAAGGCCCGGCTTCCGTCGAACATGTCCCCTCCTAGGAGTCGATCTCGGACGCGGCCATGGCCGCGCGGTCGGCTTCGCTGAGCTGGATGATCTGCACGTAGTTGCCGTCGGGGTCGGCGGCGGTGGCGAACAGGCTGCCGCCGCGGTCCTCCAGCGGGGCGATCCACGAGGTGCCCAGCGCGTCCATGCGCGCGGCGACGGCGCGGGCGTCGTCCACGTCGAAGTTGATGATCATGCGGGCGGCGTCGGCGGCCTTGGGGCCGACGTCGTCGCGGCGGTCGATGAGCAGGTGGAAGTGGCCGAACCGCAGCACCCGGTAGGCGTCGACGTCGTCGTCGGAGTGGGGCTCCAGTGCGGTGGCGTACCAGTCGTGCAGGCGGTCGGGGTCGGCGCTGGCCAGCAGCATGCTGTCGAGGGCGGCCATGTCTCTCCTTGAAGGCGTGTCCGGGGTTCTATCCGTTCACCCGTACCGACCCGCCCGGTGCCGGGGACTCATCGGGTGCGGCGGATTTTTCCGGGGTGCGCAGCAGGACCAGGGCGGCCGCGCCGAAGACGGCCATGGCGACGGCGCCGATGCCCCCGGCCAGGTTGAGTCCGGCGGTGAACGCCTCACGGGCCGGGCCGAGCAGGGCCGCGGCGAGGTCGTCGGGCAGGGTGCGGGCGATGTCGGCGGCCTGGGCCAGGCTGCTCGCGGCCGCGTCGGGGACCCCCTCGGGCAGGGTGATCCCGGCGCGGTAGACGGCGGCGGAGAGGCTGCCGATGAGCGCGATGCCCAGGGCGATGCCGAGTTCGCCGCTGGTCTCGGACAGGGAGGCGGCGGCCCCGGCGCGTTCGGCGGGGGCCGAGCCGATGACGATGTCGGCGACCAGGGCGGCGCCGGGGCCCAGTCCCACCGAGGCGAGCAGCAGCCCGGCCATGACGGGGAGCGCCCCGTCCTGGGCGGGTACCAGGGCCAGCACGGCGAACCCGGCGGCGGTGACGAACATGCCGCCGCCGATCACGGTGGCGCGGCCGATCCGGGCGGCCAGGGGCGGGGCCGCCAGGGTGGCGGCGATCATCGCCAGTGACGGGGGCACCAGCCACAGGCCGGCGGTGAGCGGCGGGTACCCGGCGACGAGCTGGAAGTACTGGCTGATGAGCAGGAAGGTGCCGCCCATGGCCAGGGCCCCGGCCGCCATCACGGCCAGGGCGGCGCCGAAGGCGGGTGCGCGGAACAGGCGCAGGTCCAGCAGCGGGTCGGTCAGGCGGAGCTGGCGGCGGACGAACAGCGCCCCGGCGGCCAGTCCGGCCGCGACGGTGAGCAGGGGGACGGCCGGGGCGTGGCCGTCGGCGAGCGTCTTGAGGCCGTGGACGACGGGCAGCACGGCGGCCAGGGACAGGGCGACGCTGGTGAGGTCGAGGCGGCCGGGGTGGTCGGCGCGCTGTTCGGGCAGCAGCAGCGGACCGCACACCAGGAGCAGCACCATGACGGGCACCCCGAGCAGGAACACCGAGCCCCACCAGAACCAGTGCAGGAGCACCCCGCCGACCATGGGGCCGATGGCGGTGCCGCCCATGAAGCAGGCGCTCCAGACGGCGATGGCGGTGGCCCGGTGGCGCGGGTCGGGGAACATGCCGCCGATGAGGCCGAGGGTGGAGGGCATGAGGGTGGCCCCGGCGACGCCCATGAGGGCGCGGGTGGCGATGAGGACCTCGATGGTGGGCGCGAACGCGGCGACGGCGGAGGCCGCCCCGAAGGCGGCGGCGCCGATGAGCAGGAGCCGGCGGCGGCCGATGCGGTCTCCCAGGGTGCCCATGGTGACGAGGAACCCGGCGACCATGAAGCCGTAGGCGTCCACCGCCCACAGCAGCTGCGGTCCGGTGGGGGCCAGGTCGGCGGCCAGGTGGGGCAGCGCCAGGTACAGGACGCTCATGTCGATCGAGAGCAGCAGGGTGGGCAGGGCCAGCACGGCCAGGCCGAGCAGGGCCCGCCGGTGGGGGCGGGCCGCGGGGGCGGCGGGTTCGGTCATGGGGTCCTCCGGTCCGGACGGGATCGTTCACACGTACGGACTCCGGGGGGCCGCGGGACTCATCGCGCCGCGCCGGAGGATTTCCGCCGGGCCCGCGCCCGTGGGGGCCGGGGCCGGTCAGGCGGGGCGGTCCGCCCGGGCCCGGGCCTGGTGGCGGGCGGCCTTGGCGCGGTTGCCGCAGCCCGCCATGGAGCACCAGCGGCGGGTGCCGTTCTTGGAGGTGTCGAAGAAGTACAGGACGCAGTCGGGGTGGTCGCAGCGGCGGATGCGGTCGGGGGCCCGGAGCAGGTCGAGGTAGTCGGCGGCGGCGGCCCAGGCGGGACCCCAGGAGGGGTCGTCGAGGTGGACGGCGGTGTCGGGGCCCTGTGCGCCCAGGAGGCGGCGCACGCTGCCGCGGGCCAGGGCCTCGTTGAGTTCGGCGGTCGCCGCGGGGGCTCCGGGTTCGGCCACGAGGTCGGCGAGGGCGGCCCGGACGCGCAGGAGCGGGGGCAGTGCGGCCGCGTCGGCGGGGAAGCGGTCGGTGAGTCCGTTGTCGGCGAGCCACCGTTCCAGGCCGCCGGGTGCCCGCAGGAGGTCGTGGCGGACCCCGCCCGCGATCCACCGGGTGTTGAGCAGGTCCATGGCGAGCGGTTCGCCCAGGAGCGGTCGGTCGAGCACCGGTCCCGCACCCCCTTCCTCCGTCTGCGGCCCCTTGGCGAGAGCCCGCGGTGGCCGGATGCTACCAGCCACCTGCGATAACCATCTAAATGGATTTTACAGGTTGACGCCCTCGATCTCTAACCTCTAAAGTCACTTTCACCGGTTACACCAACGAACCAAGGAGCGCCGCCATGGCACCGTCCACCCTCGCCACCGGACACGTGGGCCTGAACGTCACCGACCTCGGCCGCTCGCGCGACTTCTACGTGCGGGTCTTCGGCTTCGAGATCCTGGGAGAAGGCACGGAGGAAGGGCGCGAATTCGCCTTCCTGGGCCGGGAGGGGAAGCTGCTCCTCACCCTGTGGCGGCAGGCGGAGCAGCCCTTCGACCGGACCGCCTCCGGCCTGCACCACCTGTCCTTCCAGGTGGAGGACATCGAGGAGGTCCGGGCCGCCGAGGGCGTGCTGCTGGACCTGGCCGTGGAGTTCGCCTACGACGGCGTGGTCCCCCACGGCGAGGGCGCCGCCTCCGGCGGGATCTTCTTCCACGACCCGGACGGGATCCGCCTGGAGATCTACGCCCCCACCGGCGCCGAGTCCGTCCCGGCGCCCGCAGGCGCCGCCCCCACCTGCGGTTTCTTCTAGGGCGTGCTCGGCGGACGCCTTCGTGCGGCTCGGCGCCCGCACCGGGTGCGGGGAGCGGTCGCGACCCGGAATTGATCCGCCGAACACGTCCGAGCCCGCCCCCGGCGGGCGCCCCCGGGCGCCCGCCGGCCCGCACCCCGGCCCCACGACCCAGAGGAGAGACCATGGGCACCCGCTACCACCCCGGCGAACGCGCCGTCCAGGAACGGGCGGAGCTGGCCGACCAGGCCGCCTTCTCCGACGGAGCGATCCGCGCGGAGATCCCCGACGTCGCCGTCGCCTTCCTCGCCGAGCGGACCTCGCTGGCCGCCGGCGCGGTCGACGGCGACGGGGACCCGTGGTGCACGCTGCTCGGCGGCCCGCCCGGGTTCCTGCGCGTCACCGGCCCCCGCACCCTGGAGGTGGACGCCCTGCCCGGTGCGGGCGACCCCCTGGACGGGACGCTGGGGCGCGCCCCCGCCCGCATCGGGCTCCTGGCCATCGACCCCGCGACCCGGCGGCGGATGCGGATCAACGGGGTCGCCCACCCCCGTCCGGGAGGACTGCGCGTCACGACCGACCAGGTCTACTCCAACTGCCCCAAGTACATCCAAAAGCGCGTCCCGCACCCGGTGCCGGCCGACCGCCGGAGCGCACCGGCCACCGGGGCGCGCCTGACCCCGGAGCAGCGGGACCTGGTGGGTTCCGCGGACACCTTCTTCATCGCCACCGCCGCCCCCGGCGGCGACGCCGACGCCAGCCACCGCGGCGGCGCACCGGGGTTCGTGCGGGTCCACTCCCCCACCCGGCTCTCCTGGCCCGACTACGTCGGCAACGCCATGTTCAACACCCTGGGCAACCTGTGGGAGCGGCCGCGGGCGGGCCTGCTGTTCCCGGACTGGGAGACGGGGTCGGTCCTCCAGCTCACCGGCGCCGCCCGCATCCGCTGGGACGGTACCGACCGCACGGTCGAGTTCGAGGTCGAGCGCACCGTGTCCACTCCCGGAGCGGGCCTGCTGTCCCCCGGTACACCCCTGTACTCCAAGTTCAACCCACCGGTGACCCCCGCATCCCCGAACGGAGCACTCCGATGAGGATCCACGTCGACCGCGCCGTCTGCGACAACAACGGCCGCTGTGTCTTCGCCGCCCCCGACGTCTTCTCCTTCGACGACGACGAGGAGCTCGTGTACGACCCCGCCCCGCCCCGGGAGGCGGCCGGGGCCGTCACCAGGGCGGCCGCGGACTGCCCGCTGCGGGCCATCACGGTCGAGGGGGCCCGGGAGTGAGCGGCACCCTCGGCCCGGTCGTCATCGTCGGGGCGGGCCTGGCCGGGCTGCGGGCCGCGACCGCCCTGCGCGGCCTCGGGTACACGGGGAGCCTGACCATCGTCGGCGACGAGCCCGACCCGCCCTACGACCGCCCGCCGCTGTCCAAGGAGGTGCTGACCGGGCGGCTGCCGGCGGCCGCCACCGACCTGCCGCTCCCCGCCGGACTGGACGCGCGCCTGGTCCTGGGACGCGCCGCCGTCCGGCTGGACCGGGCCGCCCGCACCGTCCTGTTGGACGACGGGACCCCGTTGCGCTACGGAGGGCTGGTGGTCGCCACCGGCGCCTCGGCCGCCCCGTGGCCCGGCCCGGGCGCGCCCCCGGAACGGGGCGTCCACCTGCTGCGCGGGCGCCGCGACGCGGTCGCGCTGCGCGAGGCCCTGCTCGGAGGAGGGCCGGTGCTGGTGGCCGGTGGGGGTTTCCTGGGCTGCGAGGTCGCCTCGGCGGCCCGGTCGATGGGGCTCCCGGTCACCCTGGTGGACCCGGCCGGATCCCCTCTGGAGGCGGCGGTCGGCCCGGCGGCCGGGTCCTTCATGGCCGCCGTGCAGACCGACGCGGGGGTCGACCTGCGCATGGGCGCCACCGTGGCGGAACTCCCGGACCGCCGGGGGTCCGCCCTGCTGTCGGACGGGACCCGGGTGGCGGCCCGCACCGTCGTGCTCGCCCTGGGCGCCCGCCCCAACACGGCGTGGCTGCGGGGCTCCGGGCTCGGCCTGGACCCGGGCACCGGCGCGCTGCTGTGCGACGACCGCGGGAGGGCGCTGGACCACCGCGGCTCACCCGTGCCGGGCATCGTGGCCCTGGGCGACGCGGCCGCGCCGCCGCACCCCTTCCCCGGCCCGGGGGCGCCCGCGCACCTCGCGCTCGGGCACTGGAGCGAGGCGGTCGACCACGCCGCCGCGGCGGCCGCCGCCCTGCTGGGCGGGGCCCCGCCGCCGGAGCCCGCGGTCCCCTCCTTCTGGTCGGACCAGTTCGGGCTGCGCATCCGGTCGGTGGGAGTGCCCCGGGCGGCGGACCTGGCCGAGGTCCTCGAACACGACCTCACGAACCGGCGGCTGGAGGTCGTCTACCGCCGGGGAGGCCGGACGGTCGGCGCGCTGACCGTCGGCCGGACCTCCCGGCTGGCCGCCCACCGGCAGCGGATCGTCCGGGAACGCGCGGGTCAAGAAGTGCGGACCGATTCCGGAATCACCGTTGGCCGAATGCCCTGACCTGTATTGATAGCGTCGAGCGGTCGACCGGGCGCCCAGCGTGACGCCGGTGCGCCCGGTGCCGCCGAACCGTCGACAGGCAGGAGAGCACCCGATGCGAGCCGTGGTCTTCGAGAACTACGAGCAGTTCCCGTCGCTGGCCGACGTCCCGAAGCCGAAACCCGGGCCGGGCGAGGTGCTGCTGCGGGTGGCGGGTGCGGGCGCCTGCCACTCCGACGTGAGCGTCTACCGCCACTTCAAGGAGGGCTCGCCCGGCGCCCAGAAGCCGCCGTTCGTGCTGGGCCACGAGAACTCCGGCTGGGTCGAGGAACTCGGCGAGGGCGTGAGCGACCGCGTCGAGGTGGGCGCCGCCTACCTGGTGTACGGGCCGATCGGCTGCGGCCACTGCCGCAAGTGCGCGCGCGGCCAGGACACCTACTGCGAGAACGCGGCGACGATGCCCTACCTGGCGACGGGTCTGGGCCGCGACGGCGGCATGGCGGAGTTCATGACGGTGCCCGCCCACCACCTGGTGCCGCTGGGCGACGCCGACCCGGTGGACGCCGCTCCGCTGTCGGACGCCGGGCTCACCCCCTACCACGCGATCAAGCAGGCGCTGCCGCACCTGGCGGGCGGCGGCCGGCACGCCCTGGTGATCGGGCTGGGCGGGCTGGGGCAGATCGGCGTGCAGATCCTCAGGGCGCTGACGGGGGCGACGGTGATCGCCACCGACGTCAAGCCGCAGGCCCTGGCCGCGGCGGAGAAGAACGGCGCGGTGACCGTCGCGGCCGACGACCGGCAGGTGGAGGAGATCCGCGAGATCACCGGGGGCCGGGGCGTGGACGCGGCGTTCGACTTCGTCGGCATCACCCCGACGATCGCGACGGCTGCGGCGTCCGTCGCCCAGGGCGGCCGGGTGACGGTGGTCGGCATCGCGGGCGGCACCCACGAGTTCTCGTTCTTCACCAACCCCTACGAGTCCTACGTCACCAACACCTACTGGGGGACGGTGGAGGACCTGTGGGAGGTCGTGGACATGTACCGGGCCGGGCAGATCCGCCCGGAGGTGGAGCGGTTCGGCATGGAGGACGCCCTGGAGGCGTACCGGCGGCTGGAGGCCGGGGATGTCTCCGGCCGCGCCGTGGTGGTGCCCCGCGAGGGGTGACGCCCGCCGTGGACGCCCGGATCCGCGGGGGTCCGGGCGTTCACGTGCGCGGACCGGCCTCGGTAGAGTGCGCCCGACCGGTACCGGGCTCGGGAGGGCGGAACAGGTGGAGTTGGGAATCGCGGGGAGGACCGCGCTGGTGACGGCGGCGAGTTCGGGGCTGGGGCGGGCGATCGCCGTCGCCCTGGCCGCAGAGGGCGTGAACGTGGCGGTCACCGGGCGCGACAGGGAGCGCCTGGCCGGGACCGTGGAGGACTGCGACGCCCACGGGACGTCGGCCCTGTCGGTGGAGTGGGACCTGGCCGACCACGGCCGCGCCGAGGAGGTGGCCGCGTACGTCCGGGACCGGCTGGGGCCGGTGGACATCCTGGTCAACAACACCGGCGGGCCGCCGCCCACCCCCGCGCTGGGGCAGGAGCCCGGCCTGTGGGAGGACATGTACGGGGCGATGGTGCTGCCGGTGATCCGGCTGACGGACGCCGTGATCGGCGGGATGCGCGAACGCGGCTGGGGCCGGGTCATCACGAGCACCTCGGCGGGGCCGATCGCGCCCATCCCGAACCTGGGGGTGTCCAACACGCTGCGGGCGTCGCTGCACTCCTGGTCCAAGACGGTGTCGAACGAGGTGGCGGCGGACGGGGTGACGGTGAACGTCATCGTCCCGGGCCGGATCGCCACCGCCCGGACGGCCTCCCTGGACCGGGCGCGCGCCGAGCGTGAGGGGCGCACGGTGGCGGAGGTCGAGCGCGCGGCCGCGGCGGCGATCCCGGTGGGCCGGTACGGCCGGGCCGAGGAGTACGGGGCGGTGGCGGCGTTCCTGGCGAGCGAGCAGGCGGCCTACGTGACCGGGTCGGTCATCCGGGTGGACGGCGGGGCGATCCCCACCTCCTCATGAAGTCGTCGAGCCGCGAAAGCGACCGGAGGTGAAGGCTGATGGCACCGTCCGTCACGGATCAGTGCCCACGACACGTCGGCCCGGCGGCGTGCCGGCGCGGCCACGGTCCGGACGTGCCGCCCGCCCTCGGCCCGCTCGGCCCACCGACGGCATAGGACCGTCCGACCGGTGCGGCCGCGCCCCGGCTCCCGGGAGCCGGGGCGCGGCCGCACGGCTCACTCCGGGAACTCCACCTCCAGCACCCCGAACAGCCCGGCGTCCAGCAGGAGTGCGTCGGGCTCCCCCTCCGGTGCGGCGAAGGCCAGATCGCCCCAGGTCCGGTCCTCCAGGTCCGCCAGCCGGGGCCGGGCGAACGACCACAGCGGCTCGGAGGCGCCGTCGGGGTCGCCCACCCGCAGTTCGGGCAGGACGGCGCCGGTGTCCGGGTCGAAGAGCGTGAGGCCGTCGGGGAAGAAGTCGGGGTGCTCCCCCGCCGGCGCGGCATCGTCCCCGCCCTTCTGCACGTCGTAGTCGAGGACGAGGACGTCCCCGTCCCCCTCCAGAGGGCCAAAGCGCACGGACATGCGCCACTCGTCGCCGGTGTGCTCCTCGGTGGAGCGGGTGCCGCCCCATTCGTCGTAGGTGGCGTCCGCGGTCACCGGCAGGTCGACCGGATCGGGGGCGGGGGGCACGAACACCTCCGTGTACCCGGGCGTCCCGGTCCCCGGCTCGGGGGCGGTGAAGGGGGGTACGGCCGTCTCCGGCTCCCGCTCGGCCTCCGGGGGCTCCTGCGCCTCCTCCGGGGTCCACAGCGGACCGGCGTCCCCGGAGGCGTCCCGGACCTCGATGTCCTTGATCCGGAACTCCCCGTGGGGGCCGCGCAGCTCGACCTCCTCGGTGCCGGGTTCCAGCGGCGCGGAGAACAGGACGATGTGGTAGCGGGTGCGCGGTTCCCACACCTGCTGCCGCCCGCCGGTCGTGCCCGCGTCGGACAGGTTCTCGTACAGGCGCCCGCTCGCGGGGTCCCAGATGCGGAACCCGTCCCCGGGTTCCGCTCCCCCGGTGAAGTACGCCGGGTCGAACTCCCCGGCGGTGTCGCCGTACCTGCCGAACTCCAGGACGGTGCGCGTGTACCCGTCCACGGCGGCCACCTCGACGACCTCCAGCCGGGAGTCCGCGACGGCGCCCTCCGGTCCCAGCATCCCGTAGTCGACGTCGAGCCGGGCGTCGGGGTTCTCCGCGCACCCGCACGCCGCGCTCCGGTCCAGCAGCACGACCGCTGTGGCCCCGCCCACGACCAGGACCGCGGCCGCGGCACCCGCCGCCCACATCCACCCGCGCCGCCTGCGCGCCCCTCGGGCCGTCTCCGTCACCGTGCACTCCTTCTTCCGTCCACCGTCTCCGGGTCCGACGCACCAGGAGGACCGAAGGTTCGGATCTCACGGCCGCCGGGGCGGCCGGGGAAGGAAAGCGCTGGTGCGGGCCTCGTACCCGGCCCAGCCGGGACGGCCGCGCATGTGCTCGTCGAGCAGCCGCTGCCCCGAGCCGCGGGTGAGCAGGTAGGTCATCACCAGAGGTGCGGGCAGGGTGAGCAGGGTCCAGGGGCTGCCGGAGACGGCGACGAGGAACAGCCCCCACCAGACGCAGGCGTCACCGAAGTAGTTGGGGTGGCGGGTCCACGCCCACAGTCCCCGGTCCATGATCCGACCGCGGTTGGCCGGGTCGCGGCGGAAGGCGGCCAACTGGGCGTCGCCCACCGACTCGAAGGCGAACCCGAGCACCCACAGGGCGACGCCCGCCGCCGCCCACCCGCCGAGCGGGCCGGGGGCGTGCGCGGCGACCTGGAGGGGCAGTGAGACCAGCCACACCAGCGCCCCCTGGAGCAGGTACACGACGCGCAGCGCGTACAGGTGCCGGTCCCCGGGGGCGCGGGAGAGCAGGCGGTCGTAGCGGGGGTCCTCCCCCTTCCCCCGCGAGCGCAGGCCGATGTGGACGGCCAGGCGCACGCCCCACACCGCCGTCAGGGCGAGCAGCAGAGCGGGGCGCAGCGGGTCTCCGGTGGCGGTGGCCAGGCAGACCAACGCCACCAGCACGAACCCCGGTCCCCAGGAGACGTCGACGACGCTGTGCCTGCCCAGCCGCCGCCCCACGGCGAAGGTCGCGAGCATGAGCAGGAGCACCGCCCCCGCGGACACGGCGGAGGTGAGGGCCAGAGCAGCGGTGTTCACGGCGTCTCCTTCCCCAGGTCGAACCGGCGCGCGGAGATCTGGTGGACGCCCATCCGCCCCTCCTCGAACGCCAGCGCGCCGCCCGCCAGGTACAGCCGCCAGATCCGCGCGGTCTCCTCCCCGGCCAGCGCCACCAGGTCGGCGTAGCGCCGCTCCAGTTCGGCCGACCACGCGCGGGCGGTGCGCACGTAGTGCTCGCGCATCGAGCGCACCCCGGTCACCTCCAGACCGGCACCCTCCAAGAGGCCCACCGTCTCGCCCAGGGGGCGCATGTGCATGTCGGGAGCGATGTAGCGCTCGATGAACGGGCCGCCGCCGGGGTGGTCGCCGCCCCGGGACATCTGCTGGACCAGCAGTCGGCCCCCCGGGCGCAGCAAGGACCGCAGCCGCCGGGCGAACGGCGCGTACTCGTCCCGGCCCACGTGCTCGCCCATCTCGATGGCCGCCACGGCGTCGAACCCGCCGCGGTCGATGTCGCGGTAATGGCACAGCTCCACCTCGACCCGCCCCTGGAGGCCCTCGTCGCGGACCCGCGCGGCGACGTGGTCGCGCTGGGCCGCCGACAGGGTCACCGCGGTCACGTCAGCGCCGAAGTGGCGGGCGGCGTGCAGGGTGAGCGAGCCCCACCCGCAGCCGACGTCGAGCAGGCGCGCGCCCTCCCGCAGCTCCAGCTCCCGGCAGACCAGGTCGAGTTTGGCGCGCTGGGCGTCGGCGAGGGTGGCGTGGGGGTCGTCGTCGGGCCAGTAGGCACAGGAGTAGGCCATGGTCTCGTCCAGCAGCAGGGCGTAGATGGCGTTGCCCGCGTCGTAGTGGTGCGAGATGGCGGCGGCGTCGCGCTCACGGGAGTGCGTGCGGCCCCGGAGCCGGGCCTCGCCGCGCGGGGGCGGCGGCGGTGCGCCGACGGCGCCCACGGCCAGCAGGGCGCGGGCCGCCCCGGCCCATTCGCCGGGGCCGGGCGGGGAGGCGCTGTGGCGGCGGACCGCGGCGCCGACCCGGCGCAGCGCGTCGGTGAGGTCGCCCTCCACGTCCAGGGATCCGCTGACGTAGGCGCGGGCCAGGCCGAGTTCGCCGGGGCGGGACAGCACGTACCGCAGGGCGTCGCGGTCGTGCAGGACGGCGACGGGCGCGTCGACCGGACCGGCCTCGCTGCCGTCCCAGGCGCGCAGGCGCACCGGGGCGTGGCCGTCGAAGAACGCGGCGAGCACCGGGGCGAGGAAGTGCGCGACGCCGCGCGGCCGGCCGGGGCGGACGGTGGGGGCGGCGGTCGTCATCGGGAGCGCTCCATCACGATCTGTTCGACGTCGATGATCCCGGACCGGAACCCGGCCTCGCAGTAGGCGAGGTAGAAGTCCCACATGCGCCGGAAGACGGGGTCGAAGCCGAGCTCGGCCACCCGGTCGGCGGCCGCACCGAAGGAGTGCCGCCACACCATGAGGGTGTCGGCGTAGTCGGCACCGAACGCGAGCCGGTCGACGATCCTCATGGAGGTCCGCTCGCGCACCTGCTGCTCGATGGCGGTCACCGAGGGGATGAGGCCGCCGGGGAAGATGTACTTGTGCATCCAGGTGTAGGAGCCGCGGGAGGCCCGCATGAGCCCGTGCTCCATGGTGATGGACTGGAGTCCGGCCCGGCCCCCGGGGCGCACCAGCCGGTCGAGTGCGGAGAAGTAGGCCGGCCAGTAGTGCTCGCCGACGGCCTCGATCATCTCCACGCTGACCACGGCGTCGTACTCGCCGTCCGCGTCGCGGTAGTCGAGCAGGCGGACGTCGACGGCGTCCGCCGCCCCGGCCTCGGCCAGCCGGCGCACGGCCAGGTCGCGCTGCTCGGCGGACAGGGTGATGGTGGTGACGCGGGCACCGCGCCGGGCCGCCCGCAGCGCCAGTCCGCCCCAGCCGGTGCCGATCTCCAGCAGGGTGGTGCCGGGGCCGGCGCCGACGGCGTCCAGGAGGCGGTCGGTCTTGCGCTCCTGGGCGGCCGCCAGGGTGTCGGGGTCGCGTGGACCGGGCCCGTCGAACAACGCCGACGAGTAGGTCATGGTGCGGTCCAGGAACAGTGCGAAGAGGTCGTTGGACAGGTCGTAGTGATGGCCGGTGTTGCGGCGGGCCGCCGCCCGGGTGTTGCGGTCGTCCCGGCCCCGGCGCGGCAGCGTGACGTGGCGCAGCGGTTGCAGGGGGCGGGGTACGAGGTCGGTGTAGTGCTCGGCCAGCCGGGTGAGCAGGGCGACGGGGTCCGGGGAGTCCCATTCGCCCGCCATGTAGGACTCGCCCAGGCCGATGAGCCCGCCCGCGCCCAGTCTGCGGTGGAACGCCCCGGGATCGTGCAGGCACAGGACGGGGGTGCCGTCGGCGGCGTTCCCCGGGGCGGCGGGTCCGGTGGTGATCCGCACCC
>NZ_JASFDV010000075.1 GCF_030766825.1 Nocardiopsis sp. CC223A | reverse complement strand
TCAGAGCCCCCATACACACCATGTCGCGCATCGACGTCCCCGCACCACTGGCCCGGGTCGGGGCCGGGGAGGTCGTCCTGGCCGGAGTGGCCTGGGCCCAGCACCGGGGGGTGGACGCCGTCGAGGTCCGCGTCGACGGCGGTCCCTGGATCGCCGCCGAACTGGCGAAGGCCCCGGGCATCGACACCTGGGTGCAGTGGGTCACCGAGGTCTCCGTCGAACCCGGACGCCACGACGTGGAGGTCCGCGCCACCGACGCCACCGGTGCCGTGCAGACCTCCGAACGCGCCGAACCCATCCCGAGCGGAGCCACCGGATGGCACCGGATCGCGTTCACCGCGACCTGAAGCCCGACACAACGCACGACTTCACCACCGATCCCACGGTTTTCACGAAAAGAAGAGTCGAAGGAGACGAAGATGATCCGCAAGAGCATGCTCGCCGGTGCCGCCGCCGCTCTGGCCCTGGGCCTGAGCGCCTGTGGAGGCATGGGCGAGGAGGAGACCCCGGCCGAGGGCACCGCCACCGAGGAGAGCACCGACCAGGGTATGGACAACGGCGGCGAGGAGGAGATGGCGACGGCGGGCGAGAACTTCGGCCCGGGCTGCGCCGCGGTCCCCGAGGACGGTGCCGGCAGCTTCGACGGCATGGCCCAGGACCCGGTGGCCACCGCCGCCTCCAACAACCCGGTGCTGTCCACCCTGGTCACGGCGGTGACCGAGGCCGACCTGGTGGACACGCTGAACTCGGCGGAGGACATCACCGTGTTCGCGCCCACCGACGACGCCTTCGCGAAGGTCCCGGAGGAGGACCTGGAGGCCCTGCTCGCCGACAAGGAGCAGCTCACCGAGGTGCTGACCTACCACGTCGTGGAGGGCCGCCAGGCCCCGGACGCGCTGGAGGACGGGACGTTCACCTCGCTCCAGGGCGGGGACGTCACCGCTGAGGGCGCCGGTGAGGACTTCACCGTCAACGGTGACTCGAAGGTGGTCTGCGGCAACGTCCAGACCGCGAACGCCACCGTGTACATCGTCGACACCGTGCTGATGCCGGAGTAGTCGACACGAGTCCCGGACGGCCCGCGAGCACAGGCCGGGTCGTCCGGGTGCATCGGGGCCGCGGTGTGCGCCGCGGCCCGCCATCACGGCAGGGAGGACCGGATGGACCACGACGCGGCACGCCCGCACGGCCCCCGGGCCGCGGGACCGGAACCGAAGGCGGTATCCGAGCCCGAACACACCCTCGCCGAGCTCCTGGGGAGGGTGGCGCGCGGCGACGAGGCCGCGTTCGGGGAGGTGTACGACCGGGTCGCCCCGTCGGTGTACGGGCTGGTCCGGCGGGTGCTGCGCGACCCGGCCCAGTCCGAGGAGGTCACCCAGGAGGTCATGGTGGAGGTGTGGCGCACCGCCTGTCGCTACGATCCGCGGCGCGGAACCCCGCGGGCGTGGCTGATGACCCTCGCCCACCGCCGCGCGGTGGACCGGGTGCGCTCGGAGCAGGTCGGCGCGGACCGGGAGGCGCGGGCGGCCGCCGCCGAGGTGGACCGCCCCTACGACGAGGTCGCCGAGGAGGTCACCGACCGCCTGGAGCGCGAACGCGTACGGCGCTGTCTGGACACCCTCACCGAGCTCCAGAGGCAATCCGTGCGCCTGGCCTACTACGGCGGCTACACCTACCGTGAGGTGTCAAGACTGCTGTCCACTCCGCTGGGCACGATCAAGACGCGGATGCGCGACGGCCTGATCCGGTTGCGCGATTGCCTGGGGGTGGAGTGGTGAGCCGGAGACTGCGGCAGGACCCGCACACACTGTCGGGCGCCTACGCCCTGAACGCGCTGCCCCCGGAGGAGACGGTCCGCTTCGAGGACCACCTGGCCCGGTGCGACACGTGCGTACAGGAGGTGCGCGGGTTCACCGAGACGGCCGCGCTGCTGGGCGAGTCGGCGCGGACACCGCCCCCGCCGGAGCTGCGCGCCCGGGTGCTGGCCGAGGTGGCGCGCACCCGCCAGCTGGCCCCGCCGCCCGACCGGCTGGCCGAGCCCGGCCGCCGCTGGTGGACGCGCGGGTCGACATGGGTGATCGCCGCCTGCCTGGTGGCGGCGGTCGCACTGGGCGCGGTGGCCGTCGAGCAGGCGCAGCGCATCCGGGACCTGGAACAGAACGAGCGCCTGGTGGCCGCGGTGCTGTCGGACCCGGGCGCGGAGTACACCGCCGCCGAGCCCATGGAGGGCGTGTTCGTGGCGGCGGTGTACTCCGAGGCCCACGGCAGCCTGGTGTTCAGCGGCCACGGCCTGGAACCGCTGGAGGACGAGGACTACCAGCTGTGGTTCACGCGGGCCGACGGCTCCGTGTACTCGGCCGGGGTGCTGCCGGTGGACGAGCGAGGGGTGGTCGCCCCGATCCCGGCCTCCCCCCGGGGCGCCGACACCGAGGGGGTCGCGGTGACCGTCGAACCGCTCGGCGGTTCCGAGCAGCCCACCTCCGAACCCATCATGGCGATGCCCATCCGGGGCTGAGGGGCCCGTGGCCCGGGGAGGTGTTCACGCGACGGTGACCTCCTCGGGCCGCGGCAGGTCCCGCATGACCGGGGAGAGGCTGAACAGCGCGGCCAGCCCCGACACCACGGCCATCGACAGGAACACCCAGGTGGGTCCGGCGGTGTCGAACACCAGGCCCACGCCGAGGATGCCGACCGGTTGGGACACCAGGCACATGAACGTGACCGCGCCCAGCACCCGGCCCTGGTACTCGTCGGTGACCGACGCCGCGATGTAGCCGTAGAACACGGCGTTCACGCACGGCACGATCGCGAACACACAGCCGACCATCAGACCCAACGACAGCACGTTGGGCGCGACCACCAGCGCGAGCGCGCACACCGGCGCCGACCAGGCGGCGGCCAGGAACATCGCCGAGGGCCGCACCAGTTTGACGACCGGCCCGGCCACCAGTGCGCCGACCAGGCCGCCGGTACCGGCCAGTGACACGGTGAGGCCGATCTGCACGTGGCTCGCACCCTGGCTCTCGGCGGTGGCGATGAGCGCCAGGAACGCGCCGGTGTGGGTGAAGGCGACGTTGAAGCCGACGATCCACATCAGCATCGGCCGCAGGATGGGGTGCCGGGCCAGGAACACGAACCCGCCCACCATGCCGCGCAGGGTCCACGGCTCACGGGTGCGGTACCCGGACGACTGCATGGGGCGCCGGATGAACAGCACCAGCGCCGCCGACACCAGGTAGGTCAGCGCCTCGGCCAGGAACGGGAAGGCCCGGCCGAGGTTGAACAGGACCCCGGCGATGGGCGCGCCCAGGGCGCTGGTGCTGAAGAAGCGGATCTGGTTCTGGGCGGAGGCGTCCGCCACCTGCGGCGCGGGCACCAGCTGCTTGATGGCGGCCATGGCCACCGGGTTGGAGACGCCCATGAGCGCCGAGGAGCACACCGCGACGGCGATGATGACCGGGAAGGTGGTGTTCCCGCTGAGCAGCACGATCCCGAACACGCCCAGCAGGACGAGTCGCCCCAGGTCGCAGCAGAGCAGGACGACGCGCCGGTTGGATCGGTCGGCGAGCGAGCCCCCGACGACGGCGGCGATCATGGCCGTGACCACCTGGGCGGCACCGATGACCCCGGCGTGGGCCGCGGACCCGGCGATCATGAGGCACAGCAGCGGGTAGGCGACCTCGCCGCTCTCCTTGCCCAGTCCGGCGAAGAACCGGCTGGTCCACAGGGCCTGGAAGTCCCGGTTGCGGATGAGCGGGGGCGGGTCGGCGACGAGCGGGTGCGGGGTGTCCGGCGCGCCGGGCGGGCGGGGCCCGCCCGGCGCGGGGACCGGGTTCGGAGTGTCCGGTCCGGTGGGTGGCGGGGCGTCCGCACCGGGGAACGGAAGGCGGTCGGCCGTGCCGGGCACGGAGGAGCGCCGAATGGTGAAACTCGGGTGAAAACGGAGTTGGTCCGCCGCCATGGTGATCGACTCCCCTGAGGGTCCCTCCGGTACCGGGGATGACGCGATGCCGGCCTGCTCTGCTCGATGGGCGTGTGCGGGGCCGTCCAAGGGCCGATCGGCACACGCCGTCTCCGGGGTCAGGGGAGCCTCCCGGGGAGCTGTCCGGGGGGTGAGGTTGTCATGCCGCCATTATGCTTGCATTCCCAACATTAAACGTCTTTCCCGAGCCGGATCACGCACATCGATGATTCGTGTCGAAAACCTTCTGTCCGCAGGTCGGAAAAGGTTTCGGGGGCGGCGGCGACGACCCCGGACGCACCCATGGTGTGGGGTTTCCCTCCCATGGCCACGTCCGGCCACGGATCCCCCGGAAATCAGTCCGAACTCCTCTTGACCGGAGTCCGGGAACTCCGTTCAGGCGTGCCGTAAAGAACCCGGTGAGAATGCAGATGCACGTGAAATACGTGCTTCACATGGGAGAAAAGAGAAAAGAGAACCGCGTGGGGTTCCCGGATGAGAACCCCACGCGGTGGTCGTGCCGGAACGTTCGCCTCGGGCGCGGTCAGTCCTGCCGCTCCTCGGCCCGGTGGCCGTCGGCGGAGCGCCGCCCGCGCGCCGCGGGCCGCTGCCCGGCCGCGGCGGCCTCGACCGTCCACGGGGTGCGTTCGAGATAGGCGACCACGGCCGCCCCGGCCAGCGAACCTCCCGCGACGAGCAGGTACGACAGGGTCCACCCGCCGGTCAGCTCCGAGAACAGGCCGAACAGCAGCGGACCGCCCAGGGCGACGCCGCTGCCCACCCCCTGGACGAACCCCGACAGCGCGGCCGAGCCCCGGGCCGTGGTGGCGCGGGTGTTGATCATGGTCATGACGACCACGAACAGGCTCGTACCCAGGCCCAGGAAGCACGTCCACAGCGGGGCCAGCCAGGCGGGGCCCACGGCCAGGCCCAGGTATCCACCGGCGTACCCGGCCACGCCCAGCGCGACGATCGGGAACGTGTCGGCGGCCCGGGCGGTGACCGTCGGCGCGACCAGGCCGAACAGCAGGCTCACCCCGACCATGAGGGACACCATCGTCCCGGCGTAGGCGGAGGTGTGCCCGGCGTCGGTGAGCAGTGCCGGCAGCCAGGTGAACAGGGTGAAGACGTTCCAGGTGACCAGGCCGAACAGCAGCGCCATCCGCCAGGCCATGCCCACCCGGTACAGCGGGCGGGCGAGTTCGGGGCCCTGGTCGGACCGGGCGGTGCGACCGGTGCGGCGCGCGCCCGGGGACATCCACTGGGCGGCCCACAGCAGGCCCGCGACCAGGGCGACGACGGACCAGGAGCCCAGCGCGACCCGCCAGCCGAGGGCCTCGGCCAGGGGCACCGCCACCAGGGGCGGGAACAGGGCGCCGATGTGGATGGCGACCATCTGGACCGTGCTCAGCGCGGCCAGCCGGTCGGGGAAGTACTGCTTGATCAGCGGGGGCAGCACGACGTTGCCCAGCGCGGCTCCGGTGAGCGCCACGGCGGTGAGCAGCAGCAGGGCGCCGGTGTCGGGGGCGAAGGCGCGCAGCGCCTGCCCGGCGGCGGTGAGAAGCATGCTGAGCACGACCGTGGCCTCGGGGCCGATCCACCGCATGATCAACGGCGTGACCAGGCCGAACACGGCGAAGGCGAGCAGCGGCAGCGTTCCGAAGACACCGATGACGGTGGCGGTGAACCCGAACTCCGCGGAGATCGTGGTCAGCAGGGGTGACAGAGAGGTGACCACCAGGCGCAGGTTGAGCGCCGCGCAGGCGATGGCCACGAGGGCGAGGATGCGGCCCCGGCGGGCTGTGGTGGGCACCGGGGCGGGCCGTACCGACGGTCGGTCGGCGACGGCCGTCATCGACGAGGGTGACATAACGGCGACGGACGTCCCTTTGTTCAGCGGTGGTGCGGCGTTGCACCAGAGCCAGGCCGACCGGCGAGCGCCATCGCCTGCCTCCGAAGGATCACTTCTCGGGCGAGCCAAATACGACCTTGTCGCCTAAATGTTAGGCATAACTCGGCTGTATACACAACTTTCCGTACTTAATACGGATAAGATGCGTATATGGCTGACCTCGACGAACTTGATACGGCGATTCTGGCCGAACTCCAGTCGGACGCACGGAAGACCAACCGCGATGTGGCCGCCGCGGTGGGCGCATCGCCCACGACGACCCTGGACCGGACCCGCGCACTGCGCGAGAAGGGTGTGATCCGCGGCTCACTCCTGGACGTGGACCTGGAGCTCATCGGCCGTCCGGTGCAGGCGCTCATCACCGTGAGCGTGGACAAGCCCTCGCGGCACAACATCGAGGCGTTCCGCGACTGGGTGCGCTCGCTGCCGGACACGCTGTCGGTGTTCGTGACCTCCGGCAGCGAGGACTTCCTCATCCACGTGGCGTTGCCGGACAACAACAGCCTCTACGCGTTCGTCATCGACAAGCTCACCGAACGCCCGGAGGTGGCCGACGTGCGCGCGTCGATCGTGTTCGAGCACCTGCGCAACGACCGCATCTCGCCCACCAACGCCCGCGCCCGCCGCCGGGCCTGACCCCCGCACCCCCGAGGGCCGCCCGGGCCCGGAGCCCGGGCGGCCCTCACGCGAGGAGGAGGGCCGGGGGCGGCGCGGGCTCCGAGACGGTCGGGGCGGCCACCCGGCCTCGACCTCCCCGGCACCTGCGCCCGCACCGCCGGCGCACGGCCGCGTCAGGCAAGGGTCCGGTGGGACGAGAGGGGCCGAAGCGTCCATCAGGACGACCGGGGCGGCTGGTCGACCTCGGCTTCTCCCGCGCCCGAGCCCCGTACCGCCGGCGGCCGCGAACGTGAAAACGTGAAAGGGGGCCGGGAGTAGGGTGGGCGGCCTTGTCCACCGCCGAGACGAAACACCCCATGACCCCTGTGACCGTGGCCGCGGTTCTCCTCGCGGCGCTGCTGCACGCCGCCTGGAACGCCATCGCCCACGGCATCACCGACCGGCTCCTGGGCTTCGCGCTCATCGGCCTGGGCGGCATGGTCCCCACCCTGCCGCTGCTGTTCGTCGTCGGTCCGCCGCCCCGGGAGGCCTGGCCGTTCCTGACCGCCTCCGTGCTCGCCCACCTGGTCTACTTCGGCCTGCTGATGGCCTCCTACCGGAGCGGCGAGTTCGGGCAGGTGTACCCGCTGGCCCGGGGCACCGCCCCGTGGGTGGTGGCACTGGTCGGGGTGACCCTGCTGGGCGAGACCGTGTCCGTGCCCCACCTGCTGGGGGTGCTGGCCGTCTCGGCCGGGCTGATGACCCTCGTGTTCGCCGGCGGGCGCCCCTCCCGGGCACGGCCGGCGGCCCTGCTCTTCGCGTTCGCCACCGGCCTGGCCATCGCGGCGTACACCGTGGTGGACGCCTACGGGGTGCGGTTCACCCGGGACCCGCTGGGCTACATCACGTGGATCATGGTGCTCCAGGGGCCGGTGTTCTTCCTGGTCGCGGTGTTCATCCATCGGGGGAGGCTGTTCGCCCGGCTCGAACCGGTGTGGAAGGTCGGGCTGGCGGGCGGCGCCATCAGCGCCGCCGCCTACGGGATCGTGCTGTGGGCGCAGCTGAGCGGTGCGCTCGCGGGGGTCGCCGCGCTGCGCGAGACCAGCATCGTGTTCGCCGCGCTGCTGGGCGGCCTGCTGTTCAAGGAACGGTTCGGAGCGGTGCGCGTCGCCGCCTCCGTGATCGTCGTCTCCGGGGTTCTGCTCCTGGCGACCTGAACGGGATTCGGTCGCCCGGCCCCCGGACTGGTCGGCGACCGGGCCCCCTCGTATCGTGTCCGTGTGACCGACGCCTCAACGGAGTCCACCGCCGTCCGCCGCCTCTGGCAGGACCTGGGCCTGCCCGGGCTCGTGGACGTGCACACCCATTTCATGCCCGACAACGTCCTGCGCAAGGTGTGGGCCTACTTCGACGCCCTGGGCGGGTACTGGCCCATCACCTACCGGGACGACGAGGCGGCCCGGGTCGCCCGGCTGCGGGAGTTCGGCGTGCGGCGGTACACCGCGCTGTTCTACGCCCACCGCCCCGGCATGGCCGCCTGGCTCAACGACTGGGCCGCCGGATTCGCCGCCGACCACCCCGACTGCCTGCACGGCGCCACCCTCTACCCCGAACCCGAAGCGCGCGACTACGTTCCCGCCGCCATCGCCGCGGGCGCCCGCGTGTTCAAGGCCCACGTGCAGGTCGGCGGCTACGACCCGCGCGACCCGCTGCTCGACGAGGCCTGGGGCGCGCTCGCCGACGCCGGGGTCCCCGCCGTGGTGCACTGCGGGTCCGGACCGCTGCCCGGCGAGCACACCGGGCCGGGGCCGTTCGGGGAGGTGCTGCGCCGCCACCCCGGGCTGACCGCGATCATCGCCCACGCGGGGTCTCCCGAGTACACGGCCTTCCTCGACCTGGCCGAGCGGTACCCCGGCGTGCACCTGGACACCACCATGGTGTTCACCCGGTTCACCGAGCGGCGGGCCCCCTTCCCCGCGGACGGGTACCCCCGGCTCAAGGACCTGGCCGACCGCATCCTGCTCGGCACGGACTACCCGAACATCCCCTACCCCTACCTGGAACAGCTCGACGCCCTGGTCGGCCTCGACCTGGGCGACGACTGGCTGCGCGGCGTCCTGCACGACAACGCCGCCCGACTGTTCGACCTCTGACCGCGCCCGCACGACGCCGAGAAAGGCCGCCATGGAACTCGCGCTCACCCCTTTGGAGTTCGCCCGCCGGACCCGCAGGCTGCACCCCGGCCGACTCGCGGTGGTCGACCGCGGACTGCGGCTGACCTACGAGGAGCTCTTCGACCGCTGCGACCGGTGGTCGTCGGTCCTCCAGGGGATGGGAGTGGGCCCGGGCGACCGGGTCGCCTACATCGCGCCCAACACCCACGCCCAGCTGGAGTCGTTCTACGCGGTGCCGCAGCTGGGGGCGGTGCTGGTGCCGGTGAACTTCCGGCTGACCGCCGAGGACTTCGTCTACATCGTCGGGCACTCCGGCGCGAAGGTGCTGTGCGTACACGCCGACCAGCTGGACGCGGTCGACTCGGTGCGCGACCGGATGCCGGGGGTGGAGCGGTTCGTCGCGCTGGAGGGCGCGCGGGAGGGGTGGGAGGACTACGAGGAACTGGTCGCGGGGGCGTCCGCCGCGTTCGAGCGCCCCGAGATCGACGAACATCAGCTGCTGACCATCAATTACACATCCGGAACGACCGCCCGGCCCAAGGGTGTGATGATCACCCACCGCAACGCGTACATGAACTCGGTGGGCACCCTGCTGTACGGGCGGATCGGCATCGGCGAGTCCTACCTGTGGACACTGCCGATGTTCCACGCCAACGGGTGGACGTTCACCTGGACGGTGACGGCGGCGGCCGGGGTGCACGTGTGCCTGCCGGCGATGGACCCGGCGACGGTGTTCGAGCTGGTCCGGGCCGAGGACGTGCGGTGGCTGTGCGCCGCTCCGACCGTGCTCATCATGCTCGCCAACGCCCCCGACGACGTGCGCGGCGAGGTGCCGGCCGGGGTCCACGTGTTCACGGCGGGCGCCTCCCCGGCGGCGGCCACCATCGAGCGCCTGGAGGACGGGTTCGGCTGGACCGTCACCCACGTGTACGGCCTGACCGAGACGGCGCCGTTCATCACCGTCTGCGAGCCCCGCGCCGAGCACGCCGGGCTGCCGCTGCGGGAACGGGCCGCGGTCAAGGCCCGGCAGGGGGTCGAGCTGATCACCTCCGGCGAGCTGCGGGTGGTCGGCGACGACGGCGTCGAGGTGCCCTGGGACGGCAGGACGGTCGGTGAGATCACCGTGCGCGGCAACGTGGTGATGAAGGGGTACTACAACGACCCCGAGGCCACCGAACGCGCCATGGGCGACGGGTGGTTCCACAGCGGCGACGCCGCCCTGGTGCACCCGGACGGGTACGTGGAGATCCAGGACCGGCTCAAGGACGTCATCATCTCCGGCGGGGAGAACATCTCCTCCGTCGAGGTCGAGGGCGTGCTGCTGCGCCACCCGGCGGTCCTGGAGGCGGCGGTGTTCGGCGTCGCGCACGAGAAGTGGGGGGAGTCGCCGCGCGCCGCGGTGGTGCTGCGCGAGGGGGCACAGGCCACCGAGCAGGACATCATCGGCTTCGCCCGGGACAACCTGGCGCACTTCAAGGCGCCGACCAGCGTGGAGTTCGTGGAAGCGCTGCCCAAGACGGCCACCGGCAAGATCCAGAAGTTCGTCCTGCGCGGCGGGGCCTCGGCGGTCTCGCGCCAGTGAGGGGGAGGTGAGGGGGGAGCGGGGGACCAGGCCCCCCGCCCCCGCTCTTCGGAGGCGGAGGACACCCCGGGGATTCAGTCCTGGGAGGGCTCCGACAGGATGAATCCGGCACCGAAGGGGTCGGCGCAGACCGCGATGCGGCCCACACCGGGGGTGTCCTCGGGGCCCGTGTAGACCTGTCCGCCTCCGGCGCGGACGGCCTCCAGGGCCTCGTCGGCGTCGGCCACCTGGAACACCGGGTTCCATTCGGCCGAGCCCTCGGTGTCGTCCACCCGCTCGGGGGGCAGGGCCACGATGTCGCCCTGGTCGCGGTCGCGACCGGCCCCGGCGGGAGTGATGGTGCGGTGGCGGCCGTTCCCGGCCGACCGGGGGGAGTCGGTGTAGCGCCAATGGAACAGCTCCCGGTAGAACTCCTCCGAGCCGTCCCCGTCGGGGGTCCACAGCTCCACCCGGCACAGGGTCCCGTGGGTGTCGGCGCGCTGTAGGCCGGGGAAGTCGATGGGGTTCCAGACCGCGAACCGGGCGCCCTGGGGGTCGAAGAACTGGGCGGTGCGGCCCAGCCGCAGGACGTCGAACGGCTCGAACAGGACGGTGCCGCCCAGGCGTTCGGCGGCGGGGACCGTGGAGTCCACGTCGGGGTCGTGGAAGAAGACCGTCCACGCGGGGTGCTCGCCCTCGCCCAGCAGGGGGCCGAGCCCGGCGACGCTGTCCTCGTCGAGCTTGAAGCACAGGTACCCGGCGGCCTCGGGATCGTCCTCGATCGCCTTCCAACCGAAGACCCGCCGGTAGAAGGCGGCCGAGGCGTCGGTGTCGGGCGAGGACACCTCGACCCAGCAGGGCGCCCCGGGCAGGAAGTCGGTCGTGATCATCTGGTCCCCCCTCGTGGACACATCATTCCCGAGTGTGGACCGTCCTCCCGGAACCCCGGGGATGGCGGCGGCAAAGTCTCGCACAACTCACCGCAATCACCCGAACACGATTTCGAGCCGCGCCCTCACGGCCACCCGGCCCCTGGGGCGTCGCCGTGCACCGGGCGCATCGCCGCGTCCGCCTCGGTGCGCCCGCCTCCAACGGTCGGAACGCGGACTCAGAGCTTCGGCCATGGAAGCCTCCGGAGCCGGAGTTCAGTGCCTGAAGTGGACGAAGAGGCGGCCGAAGCTCTTACAACGACCGCACTCCTGTCAACGGCACGGCCGAGCCCGAGAACTCATACCGCCACCACGTGCACGTCGTCAGCGCCGATCGCCTCCACATACGCGGTGATGTCCCCGGGATCACTGGTGAACACCACCGCGCTCCGGTGCTTCACGGCCGTCCAGGCGACCAGGGCGTCCACCGCGTCCGGGCGTTTCTTCGCGGGGAGCACCGCCACGCCCAGCACCGCACCGATGCGCCGCCAGTCGGTGATGTCGGGAGCCGTCGCGCACACGATGCATTCCGCCTGCCCCGCGCCCGTCGGCCGCAACGCGGGTACGGACGAGCGGGCCTGGGGCACCGTGCACTCCTTCAGAACCGCGCCCATGGCGTGAACGGTCGCCGGGTCCGGACGCCACACCTGGGCGAGGACGGGACCGGGGACCACGGGGCGGTGCGGGGACCGGGTGAGCCCCCGGTGCATCTGTACCGCCTTGGACTTGCGCGCCGCCAGGGCGATGAGCATCCCTGTGTCGTAGACGGGGGTGCGGCTGCTCACGCCACCTCTCCCCGGTGAGACCCGCGGGCCTCCCCGACGCCGTAGACCAGGCTCATGGCCTCGGCCACCTCACGGCGCTCGTCCTCGCTCAAGGATTCTTCGCCCGTCTCGGCCACGGGCCCGTAGTGCTCGGCACGCCCTTCGGCGTCCGCGATCAGCGCGTCGAGACCCGCGAACTGCGCTTCGGCCGCCTCGACCTCGGCCATCTGCCGGATCGCGGCGTTGACCAGGTAGGACGAGACGTCCATGCCCGCACGATCCGCGTGCGTCCTGACACGCTCGGCCTCTTCCGGGTCAAGGCTGATACTGATGCGAACCTTCGCCATGACATAAGCGTAATACGCGTATTACACCATGTCCAGCAAGCGCCATCAGGCAGGAACCACGCGCCTACAGGACGTCAGTGACGAAAATGGATCCATAGGCGGCCGAAGTTCTTCGAGTCCTTCTCGACGCGGTGGTAGCGGGCCTTGACGTCCTTGCGGTCGAGGAAGCGCAGCACCCGTTTCTTGAGCTGGCCCGAGCCCTTGCCCGGGATGATCTCCACGGTCTTGGCGCCCGTGCGCTCGGCCTCGTCCATGATGTCCGCGAGGGCGCGGTCGATGTCACGGCCCTTGTCGAAGATGTCGTGCAGATCCAGCTTGAGCCGCATGGCCGCCTCCGTCCGGTCACCCGGGATCATACGTGTTCGCGCACGCGTCGGCGCAGCGCCCACCAGGTGCCCGCGGCCGTGGCGGCGGCCAGCGCGGCGGCCACCCCCAGGGTGAGGGCGTCCGGGGCGATCACCGACTGCCCGCGCAGGGCCTGCCAGGTGAGCAGGGCGAGCAGTCCCGTGTAGGAACCGGAGGCGACCAGGACCAGCCGGGTGCGCAGGGCGTCCTCGGCCAGGCGCGGGTAGCGGTCGGCGAGGGCGATCAGCCCGAACGCGAACAGGATGATCACCTGGAGGCCGTGCAGGCCCACGAAGTGGGCGACGCGCAGGTCGCCGGCGACCGTGCTCCAGCCGACCAGCGGCAGGCCGGGCCCGCCGTCGGGCATCCCGACGGTGTGCGCGCCGATCACGTCCGACGGGCCGCCCTCCTGGAGGGTGACCATCTGTTCGGCGGTGGGCGAGGTCATGAAGAACGCCACGGCCATTCCCGCGAGGGCGATCGCGAGGGAGGCACGGACGGCGACGGTGACGGACCGCTCGCCCAGGCGCTGGACCAGCAGGATCGCGGCGATGGCGAAGGTGGCGACCCAGACCGTGACGATCATGAACGCCATCAGAGAGTAGACGGCGCCGTCGAACGCGGTGGCGTAGTTGAAGTGGCTGGACCGGCCGCGGGCCGCCTGGAGGGTGATGGCGACCAGTTCGCCGGTGACCATCGCGGCGACGACCGTCCCCAGCCACCATCCGGTGCGGCGCCACCTGGTGAGCAGGGACAGCAGCCAGGCGAAGGTCAGGTTGTAGACCGCGATGGAGATCGCGAACTTGGTGGGTTTGAGCCAGGCGGGGTCGCCGCCGATGGTCCGGCCGTCGAGGAGGATGCCGGGGACGGACACCAGCAGCACGGCCGCGCACAGGAGGGCGGTCAGGGTGAGCGGCCGGTGCAGGTCGATGATGGTGCGCAGAGCGGTCTTCGGGGGGTTCATGGGATACTCCTTATAGATACCGTTGCTATCCACTATGGATACCAACACTATCCACTATCCATATGAACCGCGCAAGGGCGATCAGGAGAAGATGTCGGCATGCGCATCGCCGAACTCAGCGAACGGTCCGGAGTCCCCATCCCGACCATCAAGTACTACCTGCGGGAGGGCCTGCTCCCCCGCGGCGAGGCCACCGGCCGCAACCAGGCCCGCTACGGCAACGAGCACCTGAGCCGGCTACGCCTGGTGCGGGCGCTCACCACCGTCGGCGGCCTGTCCGTCGCCACCGTCCGCGAGGTCCTCGCCGAGGTCGGCGAGCCCGGGGTCGGCCTGCACTCCAAGCTCGGCCTCGTGATGCGCCGGCTGCCCCTGGTCGGCGACGACATCGAGCCGCGGGAGGAGGACCGCGAACGCGCCCGCGCGTTCGTCACCCGGCGCGACTGGTTCTTCTACCCCGACCACCCCGCCCTGGAGGCCCTGGCCGTGGTCCTGGCCGGGCACCGCGAGGCCGGCCACCCGGTCACCGAAGCCGACCTGGACCGCTACGCCGAGTCGGCGGAGCAGATCGCCCGCGTCGACCTGGACCGCATCAGCGGCCTGCCCGAGGCGGAGGACGTGCTGGAAGGGGCCGTCATCAAGACGGTGCTCGGCGACACCCTGCTCGCGGTCCTGCGCCGCCTGGCCCAGGTCGACGAATCAGCCGAGCGCAACCTCGACGAGGCCGGGCGCCGGGCGGCGCGAGAGGGCTGAACCCGCCCCGGCCTCAGGCTCCGGCCGCCCCCGGGAAGCGGTCGCCGAACGCCCTGTGCACAGCGCTATCGCGGTCCAGGATCGCGAACACCACCCGCTCGAACACCCCCGCGTAGCCCCCGTGCAGGTGCTCGGCGAAGGCCGCCGCGACCTCGTCCGGGCGGTTGCCGAACACACCGCACCCCCAGGCGCCCAGGACGAGCACGTCCACCCCGTGGTGGGCGGCCACGGCCAGAACCCCTCCGGCCCGCGCGGTCAGCACCCCGGGTATCGCCTCTGTGCTCTCGACCCCGTTCCGCTCGACCATCCGCCGGTTGGGCGCGGCACAGGTGAGGAACCCGACCGCCGGCGGCTCCGCGAGCCGGTCGCCCCGGTCGTCGCACAGCACCGGCACCCGCGGCGACCAGATCACCCGGTCGCTGTACAGCAGGGACCGCTCCGCCCGGTGGTGGTCGTAGAACTCCGGGCACCGGATCAGCGACGCCCACAACGCGGTGGACCTGGCCAGGCTCTCCTCCTGGGCACGCGCACCGTTGGCCACCCCGCCGCCCGGGTTGCGCGCCGAGGCGAAGTTGAGCGCCGCCACCCCGCCCTCCCCGGCCAGGCGCAGCAGCGCGGCCAGCGTGCTCTCGCCGGTCACCTCGAACCGGGTGTCGTGGCGCGCGGTCGGCGCGGGCAACACCGCGATGTCCTCCGGCAGGTGATGGCGGGTGCCCTCCCGCATCGCCGCCAGGTCGGCCGACAGGTCCACCTCCCGGTCGCCGACGCGGTACCGCTCCGCCTCGAACGCCCGCTTCGTCTCCGCCCAGATACCCCGCAACCGCTGTGACACCGGCGCTCCCCTTCCTCGGCCGTGAACAGGACACGCTAATGCGCACCGGACCGCCGGGGCCACCGGATAAACCCCTGGACCGGAGCGCCCCGCACGGCCAGGATGCGGTCATGAGCACGGAACGGCAGCAGGGGATGGCCCCCAAGAGACTGGTGCGCGCCTCCAAGTACATCGCGCGCGTGCTGCGCCACGATCCCGACCGGGCCGGGCTGCGGCTGGACCCCCAGGGGTGGGCCTCCGTGGCCGCCCTGCTCGCGGGGCTGGGCCGGGCGAACGTGCGGCTCTCCCGGGCGGAGCTGGACGAGGTGGTGGCCGGCAACGACAAGAAGCGGTTCGAGTTCAGCGCCGACCGCACCCGTATCCGCGCCCGCCAGGGCCACTCGGTGGCCGTGGACCTGGGGCTGGCCCCGGCGGTGCCGCCGGAGGTCCTCTACCACGGGACGGTCGGCCGCTTCCTGCCCGCGATCACCGTCGAGGGCCTGCGCCCGATGAACCGGCACGACGTGCACCTGTCGCCGGACACCGAGACCGCGACCCGGGTGGGCGCGCGGCGGGGCGGGCCGGTGGTGCTCGCCGTCGCCGCCGGGCGCATGCACCGGGACGGCCACGGGTTCCGGGTGACGGGCAACGGGGTGTGGCTGGTCGCGGCGGTGCCGCCGGAGTACCTGTCCGGAACCCCGGGGACGGGCCCCGGCTAGGGCTTGTCGGCGCTGAAGATCGCGGTCCCCGGGATCATCCGCCCGCGCACCGGCCCCCAGCCGCCCCACACCCGGTCGTGCCCCCGGGGCCATTCGGGTTCCACCAGATCGCCCAGCACCAGCCCGGCCCGCGCGATCCCGCGCACCCAGTCGCCGACCGTGTGGTGGTGCTCCACGTAGATCGCGTTGCCGTGGTCGTCCTCCTCCACGTAGGCGCGGCGGTCGAAGTACGACTGCCGGATCGTGAACCCGTGCTCCGTGGGATCGTCCGGGAAACTCCACCGGATCGGGTGCGTCACCGAGAACACCAGCCGCCCGCCGGGGCGCAGCACCCGGGCCGCCTCCGCCAGGGCGTCGTCGGCCGAGGGCACGAAGGGGAACGCCCCGAACGAGGAGAACACGGTGTCGAAGGCGGCGTCGGCGAACGGCAGCCGCTGGGCGTCGGCCTGCACCACGGGCAGGCGCAGCCCCAGCTGCTCGTCGATGCGCCGGGAGTGCTGGAGCTGGCGGAACGACAGGTCGAAGGAGACGACCTCGCCGACCCCCTGGGCGCGCAGCCACCGGCCGCACTGCCCGGCTCCCCCGCCGACCTCCAGGACGCGGTGCCCGCGCAGGTCGTCGAGATCGCCCAGGAATCCGGCCGCGGCCTCGGTCAGTCCCTCCGGGCACCAGACGAAGTCGGCGTCGCCGAGGAACCCGCCGTGGTCGGCCTGGTAGGCGTCGGCGGCCCCGTCCCACCAGAAGCGCCCGGCGCGAGCGCTCTCGTCGGCGTCGACGGGGCGGCGCTCCACACGTCCGGGCACCGGGTAGTCGTCGTGTTCCTGCACGTGTCCCCCCTGTCGTCGGCGAGCACTGGTCGGTGACCGCCGGCCGGCGTCAGCCGACGTCCTCTCGCGGGTGGTCCCCGGCGGGCGCGGCGACGGGCACGGCGCCCCGGTCGTCCGGGTCCCCCGCCGCCTCGGCTTCGCGGGCCTCGCTCAGCTCCCGGCGCATCAGGAAGATCCATCCGCCGATGGCGACGAGCGTGAACACCCACCACTGGACGGCGTAGGACAGGCTCATGCCGGAGTCCAGCTCGCGCACCTCGACGCGTTCGGGGGCGGGGTCGGGCACCGGGTCCTGCGCGGTCAGGTCGGCGTACCCGCCGTAGACCGGGTAGGGCAGCTCCTCGGCGATCGCCGGGACGTCCACCACGAGCAGCTGCCCCTCGGGCAGGTCGTCGCGGTTGCGCAGCCCCGTGTTCTCCTCGGTCTCGGAGAAGTGCAGGCGCCCGGTCACCTCGACGGTGCCGGAGGGGGCGGGCGGGATCTCCGGGGTGTCCAGGGCGGTCTCCCCGCGCTGGATCCAGCCCCGGTTGACCAGCAGCGCCGGGCCCTCCTCGGTGACCAGCGGGGTCAGCACGTGGAAGCCGACACCGCCGGAACCGTCGCGGTTGCGCAACAGGATCTCGTGCTCGGTGTCCCAGGTGCCGGAGGCCTCGACGGAACGCCACCGGTCACCGGGGTCCACGTCGCCGCCGACCTCGGTGAGTTCGGCGACCGGGACGGGGTCGGCGACCAGGTTGCCCTGCTGGAGTTCGACGGAGGCGCTGCGCTGTTCCCAGCGGTCCAACTGCCAAAAGCCCAGCCAGATGAAGCCGGGCACGATGACCAGGACCAGCGCGTGGAACGCCAGCATGCGTTGGGAGAACAGGACTCTGCGCACGTCTTCGAGGGTATGAGACGGTTCCGGGCATCCCGCACCGCCCCGCCCGCACCGGGCCCGGCCGGACCGTCACGTCCGGCCGGGCCCGTATCCGCCGCCCCTGTTCCCGCTACTCCGCGTCGGCGGTGGCGGCCTTGCGCTTGCGGGCGAAGTACAGGCCCGCGCCGCCGGCGCCGATGGCGGCGATACCCGCCGCGACCAGGCCGGTCAGGGCGCCACCGGTGAGGGGAAGCTCACCGCCCGCCTGCTGGCCGGGGGCGGGCCTGTCGTCGGCCGGGGGCTCCTCCTCGTGCTTGTCCTCCTCGCGGGGCTCCTCGGACTCCTCGGGCTCCTCCGGGGTCTCCCCGCCCGGCTCCTCCGGGCCGCCGGGCTCCTCGGGGGTCTCCTCGCCCGGCTCCTCGGGCTCCTCGGGCGCGGGCTCTTCGGAGATGACCTCCAGGCAGGAGGCCTCGGCCAGGCCGAGCACGCCCACGGCGTTGCCGCAGATGTCGACGGCGGCGTCGACCGGGACGACGACCTGGTTGCCCGAGCCCACCCCGCCGGAGCCGTCGGTGGACGCCTCGGGGGAGCCCTCGTTCTCGGGGGCGGCCTGGATGATGTTGATGATGGTGGTGCACTTGGAGCTGGCGCCGCCCAGGATCGCCACCGAGTTGCCGCAGATGTTGATGGCGGCGTCGACCGGGATGATGATCTGGTTGCCGGAGGCGACCCCGCCGGAGCCGTCGGTGGAGTAGGTGCCGTTGCCGGACTCCTCCTCCAGGACGTCGACGACCTCGACGCACTCCGCCTTGGAGACCCCGCCGACGGAGACGGCGTTGCCGCAGGCGTCCACGGCGGCGTCGACCGGGATGATGATCTGGTTGCCGGAGGCGACCCCGCCGGAGCCGTCGGTGGTGGTGTCGCCGCCCTGGCCGCTGGCCTCGTAGAGGACCTCGGAGACCTGGGTGCACTTGGCCGCGGAGATGCCCAGGACGGCGAGCGAGTTGCCGCACAGCCCGGCCTCGATGTCGACGGGCACGACGACCTGGTTGCCGGAGCCGACGCCGCCGGAACCGCTGGTGGTGGTGTCCGCGAAGGCCGTGGTGGCCGGAACGAAGGCGAGGCCTGCGGCGACGGCGGTGGCGAAGGAGTAACGGAGTGTGTTGCGCATCTGGTGCGGCCTTTCGACGCAGGAAACCTGGGGATGCACGCCGGTCATGGCGTTGAGCCGTGGGGGCGGAACCGGTCCGCGGGGTGCGCGGGGCGCCCGGGTGGCGCACGGTCCCGCCGGTCGGCGGTGCGGGCCCGTCACCGGTACGAAAGCGGTGGAACGGCGGGGCGGCCCGCGGCGATGTCGCGGTTGCGTTCTTCTCGAACCGGCGACGGACCGAAACGTTAGCAAGCCCGAGAAGAAACACAAGCACTTTCCTGAAATGCCCATCTCCGGTTTCGACACTAATAGTGATCATATTGACACTGCATGGAATCAATGCTGATCAGGGCACTATGGGTGTGGACGCAGAGAGAAAATACGAACACCCTCCGTGATTTTTCAGCAGAAAAAAGTTTTCCGTGAACCCGTTCGGCCAAGCTACTAAGCAACTTCGTGGGTTAGTCACGAGAGCCTCAACCCGTGCGCGGTGAATTCCGATAAATGGGATTGATATCCCTTTTGAGAGAAAAGCCGGAAAACGGCGACCCCGACCCGGGCCACCTTCCGCCCACACGGTCACACCTTCACGACGAACCCTCCAGCCCCACCAGGCAAATGCAACACAAGACACCGCAAAGCATGACAAAACACCCGGTCAAGAACACGTACCCTGAACCCGAAGGCCGCCACCCCCCGCACCCGGGCCCGACGATGTCGAACCCAGCAGATGAACACTTTTGGCAATACCCTGAACACGAAAAGTAGTCGCCGGTGGCGAACGGGACGGGGTTCCCGAATTCGCGCGCATCGGCCAACCGGAGACGTACGACGCGCGTCCTGAACCTCAGGACACGCCCCCCGTTTCCCCCGCCCCTTCTGGAGCATGCATGCAACCCGCACCCATCCGCACCCGCGCGCGCAGGACCCTGCCGATCGGGGCGGCGACGCTCGCCCTCCTGCTCGTCGCCGCCTGTTCCTCGGCCGAAGACGACCCGGAGCAGCTCCAAGGGGCGGCCGGCGGCGAAGCCTCCTCCTCACCCGACGCCAGCCCCGAGCCGGAGGTCGCCACCGAGCCGTTCACCGTCGCCTTCGGCGGCGACGTGATGTTCGAGGGCATGCTCCGCCCCCGCCTGGATGACCCGGCCACCGCGCTCGACCCCATCTCCGAGCACCTGGCCGCGGCCGACCTGGCCATGGTCAACCTGGAGACCGCCATCACCGAGGGCGGCACCCCGGCCCCCGGCAAGCAGTTCCTCTTCCGGGCGCCCACGACCGCCCTGGACGCGCTGTCCGAAGCGGGCGTGGACGTGGCCACCGTCGCCAACAACCACGGCATGGACTACGGGGCCGACGGCCTGGCCGACACCCTCGCCAACGGCGAGGCCTCCGACGTCTCCCTGGTCGGCGCCGGAAACGACATCGAGGAGGCGTACGCACCGCACGTCGCCGAGGTCAACGGGCAGACCGTCGCCATGTTCGGCGCCACCGACGTGCTCGACGACCACCTCATGGCGGAGTGGACCGCGGGCGAGGGCAAGCCCGGCATGGCCTCCACCAAGGGCGAGATGAAGCAGCACATGCTCGACGCCGTCGCCGAGGCCGCCGGGCAGTACGACAACGTCGTGGTGTTCCTGCACTGGGGCCTGGAGGGCTCGCACTGCCCGCTGCCGCACGCCCCCACCCTCGCCCAGGAACTGGTGGACGCCGGTGCGACCGCGGTCGTCGGCGGACACGCGCACGTGCTGTCCCCCGGCGGGTTCCTCGGTGACTCCTACGTCCACTACGGGCTGAGCAACTTCGTGTTCTACAACTTCAACGGCCCGACCGCCGAGACCGGGGTGCTCACCCTCACCTTCGACCAGGGTTCGGTCACCCAGGCCGACTGGCTGCCCGCCCAGATCCAGGGCGGCGTGCCCGTCCCCTACGAGGGCGCCGCGGCCGAGAGCGCCGCGCAGACCTGGATCGACATGCGCAACGAGTGCGGTCTGCCGCTGACCGACTCCCCCGCCTGATCCACGGGCCCTCCGGGCGTCCGCGTCGGCCGACGCGGACGCCCGGACCCGTGTCCGGGGCGGGTCAGACCACCGCGGGGGCCGGAACCCCGTGCCGGGCGGCGACCTCGGCGATCTCCGCCAGCAGCGCGTGCCGGTGGGCCGCCCCCAGGTAGGAGGCCCGGACGCCGTTGGCGGCCAGCCGCACCAGGTCGGCCGGGCCCAGGCCCAGCCGGTGGGCGGTGCGGTACTCCTCGGTGAGGTCGGTGCCGAACATGGTGGGGTCGTCGGTGTTGAGCGTGACCAGGAGTCCGGCGTCGAGCATGGCGGGCAGCGGGTGGTCGGCGATCCGCCGCACCGCACGCGTGCACACGTTGGACGTGGGGCTGACGTCGATGGGGACCTGCTCGTCGACCAGGCGCTCCACCAGGTCGCCGTCGAGCATGGAGTCGATGCCGTGCCCGATGCGCTCGGCCTTGAGCAGGTCCAGCGCCTCGACCACCCGCTCGGGGCCGCCGTGCTCCCCGGCGTGCGGCAGGCTGGCCAACCCGGCCGCACGGGCCCGGCCGAACACGTCGGCGTAGGGGACCAGGGTGCTGCCGGTACCGCCCACCCCGAACCCGACCGTGCTGGGCGGCGCGTCGGCCAGCACCGCCGCGAGGGTCTGCTCGGCGCTCTCAGGGCCGAAGTCGGTGGGGAAGTCGGGGATCCAGCGCAGCCGGATGCCGTGCGCGAGCTCGGCCTCCCGGCGGGCGGACTCCACCCCGTCGAACACCACCCGGGCGGGCACCCCGCGCATGAGGTGGGTGTACAGGCTGATGTGGAGTTCGGCGTAACGGACGTTCTGCGCGGCCAGCCGCTCGGCCACCGCCGAGGTCAGCAGGGCGAAGTCGGCCTCCTCGCGCAGGGCGTCGACGGAGGCCAGGTACACGTCGAGGAAGTGCGGGAAGTCGGTGAACTCGTACCAGGCCTCCAACGCGGCGAAGGTGTCGGGGACGGACTCCACCTCGTGGCGACGGGCCAGGCCGAAGAGGGTCTCGGCGGGCATGGAGCCTTCGAGGTGGACGTGGAGCTCGACCTTGGGCAGGTCGCGGATCAACGCCTCGACGGCTTCGGGGACGGGGTTCGGGTGGCTGCTCATGGCGGGAGACTACGGCCGACCGGCTCCGGCCGCCAAAGCCTTCCGGAGAACCTCACACCCACCCGTCAGGTAGCGGCCCCGATGCCGTGCCGGACGGTGTCCCGCCGAGTGGTGTGACTTCGTTCGGCTCCAGGGTCCCGGAGGTAACGGCGCGCCGGTCGGCGATTCGTTCTTGTTCGAACAACCGTTGTCCTCGCACCACTCCACACACCACTCCACGGGACATGGCCCCGTGCCGGGTACGGTCCCCCGGCCGTTCCCATGCTCCCACCGCGGCGGACCGGGCCACGGCAGGGCGGCCGTCGGGCCGCGGCCGGGGCGGGCTCGCACCCGCCCCGGCCGGGAGCGTCACACCGCCGGGGGCGCGCCGTTGAGGCGGCGCGGGACGCCCAGCGGGTTGGCGTCGCGCAGGGCCTCCGGGAGGAGGCCGTCCGGCACCGACTGGTAGGTGACCGGACGCAGGAAGCGGCGGATCGCGGTACTGCCCACCGAGGTGTGCAGCGGCGCGGTCGTCGCCGGGTACGGTCCGCCGTGGGTCATGGCATGGGTGACCGCCACCCCCGTCGGCCAGCCGTTCCAGACGACCCGGCCCGCCACGGACGCGCCCAGCGCCAGCAGCGCGGGCGCGATCGCATCGTCCTCCTCGCCGTGCACGGTGACGGTGAGCTGCCCCTGGAGGACGCCCGCGGCCTCCAGCAGCCGCCGCTCGTCGGCGTAGGTCACCACCAGCGTGGCCGGGCCGAAGCACTCCTCCAGCAGGGTCTCGGAGTGCTCCAGCAGCGCGTCCAGGTCGGTGCGCAGCAGCGACGGCGACCAACCGCCGTCACCGTCCGCCGCCCCCTGGACCAGGACCTCGGTGGCCGGGTGCCCGGCCAGGGCGTCCAGCCCGCGGGCGAACCCGTCGGCGACCCGGTCGTTGAGCAGCGGCGCCGTGCCACGCCCCGCGAAGTCGGCGACGAGCGTGTCGAGCTTGGTGTCCTCCGGCACGAACACCACGCCCGGCTTGGTGCAGAACTGCCCGGCGCCCAGGTTCGCGGAGTCGGCGTACCCGGAGAGGATCTCCTCCCCGCGGGCGGTGGCGGCCGCCCGGGTGACGAACACCGGGTTCACACTGCCCAGCTCCCCGTAGAACGGGATGGGGTCCGGGCGCGACACCGCCAGGTCGAACAGCGCCCGCCCGCCCGGAATGGAGCCGGTGAACCCGACGGCCCGGGTCAGCGGGTGCAGGACCGCGAGCCGCCCCGCCTCGACCCCCTCGACGAGGGCGAACGCCCCCTCCGGGGCGCCCGCGGCGGACAGCGCCGCCACGACGACCTCGGTGGTGCGCCGGGCCAGGCGCGGGTGGCCGGGGTGGGCCTTGACGACCACCGGGCAGCCGGCGGCCAGCGCCGAGGCGCTGTCCCCGCCCGCGGTGGCGAACGCGAACGGGAAGTTGCTGGCCCCGAAGACGACGACCGGCCCCAGCGGCACCAGCACCCGCCGCACGTCCGGGCGCGGGGTGCCCCAGTCGGGGTCGGCGGGGTCGACCATGGCCTCCAGGTAGGTACCGTCCTCCAGCACGTCGGCGAACAGCCGCAGCTGGAAGGTGGTGCGGCCCAGCTCGCCGCGGCAGCGGGCCTCCGGATAGTGCGCCTCGGCCTGCGCCAGGGGCACCAGGTCGTCGGCGGCGGCGTCCAGGGCCTCGGCGACGGCCCGCAGCAGCCGGGCCCGTTCGGCCGGGGCGAGCGCGGCCAGCAGCGGCGCGGCGGCCGCCGCGCGCTCCATGACGGCGTCGAGTTGCTCGGGCGTGGTGTCCCGCGAGTCCTCGGTCGGCAGCGGGGTGTTCATGACTCAACCTCCAAGAGCAATGGCTGTGAGGCCTCGGGCACGCCACTACCCTGCCCTGACGGCGGCACGGAAGGAAGACTCCGCAGAACGAAACTGGAATTTCCCCGGAACCAGGTGATTCCGGAACGGCATCATAGGTGCTGTGACGACTAATTCCCGAAGCTCAACGCCCCCGCGTTCGCGGAGGACCCCCGCAGGCAAGAACGGGTCGGGTCACGCACGTGTCTCCACGGACGAGCTCGCCTTCGCGCAGGCCCCGCTGCGGAGGCGGCCGGCCCAGCAGCGCAGCATGCTCCGCGTCCAGCGAATGCTCGACTGCTGCGCCGAGATCCTGGACGAGGTCGGCTACGACAACCTGTCCACCACCCGGATCGCGGAACGCGCCGGGGTCGCGATCGGCTCGGTGTACCAGTTCTTCCCCGACAAGAAGGCGATCACCCAGGCCCTGGGCCTGCGATTCCTCGACCAGTTCGGCGCCCGGATCACCGAACGCCTCGCCGGGGTGTCATTCGGCCACTGGACCGGCGCGGTCGACACCATCGTCGACGAGTACATCGACATGCACCGCAACGTGCCGGGCTTTCGCAGCCTGCACTTCGGCGACATCGTCGACACCCGACTGCTCAACGGCGGCACCGACAACAACCGGGTCATCTCGATCCGGCTGCGCAAGATCGTCGTGTCCGCCTCCGGCATCCCCGACAGCGACGAGCTCGACCGTGCCATCAACGTGGCCGTCGAGGCCGCCGACGCCGTGCTCAAGCTGGCGTTCCGGGACGACCCCGAGGGCGACCCGGACCTCATCAACGAGGCGAAGCGGCTGGTGAGCAGTTACCTCACCGAATTCTCCCGCCGCAACGAAGGCGAGGCGCGGTGGTAGACGACACCACGCCGGACGGCAGGTCCGCCCCGGTCACCGGGACCGCCGCGGGCGTCCCCTTCCTGGCCCTGCCCCCGGCGACGGGCGCACACCCGGCACCGCTCATCCTGGGCCTGCACGCGTTCGAGCCACCGCGCAGCGAGGCCGCCCTGGCGGGAACGGTGCCCCTGGCGTCCCTGCCCGCCTGGCGCGTCTACCCGGGTCTGCCGATGTTCGGCGCCCGGCTGCCCGAAGGGGGTGTGCCCGAGATCGGCCGCCGCGGGGAGAGCGACTACCTGATGGAGCTGTTCGGCCCGGTGGTCGAGGGGGCCGCCGCCGAACTGCCCCGGCTGGTCGCCGAGCTGCGCTCCCTGTTCCCGATCACCGACGACCCGGTCGGCCTGGTCGGCGTGGGCGCGGGCGCGTCCGCGGCCCTGCTGTCCCTGGCCGAGAGCGACCTGCCGGTCGGCGCGGTCGCCCTGGTCAACCCGGTCACCGACCCGGCGCCCGTGCTGGCCGCCAGGGAGCGCAACCACGGCACGCCCTACGGCTGGACCGAGAACGCGCTGACGGTCCGCGAGCGGTTCGATTTCACGGCCCGGGCCGCCGAGGTCGCCCGGGGCCGCGTCCCGGTGCTGGTCGTCAGCGGCGGCCGGGACGACGTGCTGCCGCCCGAGCACGGCCTGGGCCTGCACGAGGCGCTGCGCGCCGAGTTCCTGGGCACCGCGGCACCGCGGGAACGGGGATCGGGCCTGCTCCGGCGGCGCGGCCGCCGCGTCAAGCAGGAGGCCACCGTACCCGTGTCACCCGAGGGGACCGACCATGCGCTCCGTCACATCGTGATCCCCGATCTGGCCCACGCCATCGGCTCCGAACCCGGACTGGAACCGGGCCCGCTCACCCCCGGCGGCGTACTCGCCGACCGCGCCCTGACCGAGTGGTTCCACCGTCACCTCACGGCTTCCGCGCAGGTCCGGGCCGGTTCGGAGGAAGGTCGGCACCCCGGTGGCGGTCCGCGCACGACCGCCACCGCCCCGTGACAACGCGTTCATCGTGTGCACCCCGCCACATTCCCGGCCGTCCCCTTAACGGACGCCGCCGCGACAGCCGGTCCGCGTTCCATGGGATCATCCAGGGGCGGCCGCTCAAGGGCGGTCCACCTGACCGTTTCGACTCATCCTTCAGGAGGGCGAACCACGTGACGGAACCGGCACCGGTCTTTGCCAGCGGGGTCGACAACGAGCGGTTGAACGCGCAGCTCCGCTTCCTTCTGGAGGTGGACAAACTCAAGCGCATCCTGCGGCAGAACCTGCTGGTGGACGGGTCCCGCAGGGAGAATTCGGCCGAGCACTCCTGGCATCTGGCGCTGACCGCGCGCACCTTCGCCGAGTACGCCCCCGAGGGCACCGACATCGACAAGGTCGTCGAGATGCTGGTGCTGCACGACATCGTGGAGATCGACGCGGGCGACACCTTCCTGTTCGACCAGGTCAGTTCGCAGACCCAGGCCGAACGCGAGCGCGCCGCCGCCGACCGCATCTTCCCGCTGCTCCCCGAGGACCAGGCCGAGCTCGCCCGCGCCCTCTGGGAGGAGTTCGAGGCCAGGACCACCGCCGAGGCGCGGTTCGCCCGGGCCGTGGACCGGCTGTCGCCGATGCTCGCGAACTGGCACAACGAGGGCGGCACCTGGGTGCGGTTCGGGATCACCCGGGCCCAGGTCATGGAGAAGGTCAAGCTGATCGCCGAGGGGTCCGAGGCGTTGGGTGCGTACGCGACGGCGCTCGTCGACGACGCCGACCGGCGCGGGTACTTCCGCGCCTGACCGCCGCCGGGGGCGAGGACCCGGACGGGGGTCGGGTCAGACCCGCCCCACGAGCAGCTGGACCGCCGCGGACAGGCCCACGATCACCAGGACGACGCGCAGGGCCGCGGCGCTCAGCCGGCGGCCGAACCGGCCGCCCAGGTAGCCGCCGAGGATCGAACCCACCGCGATGAGGCCGACCACCGGCCACGACGGTGAGGCCAGCACGATGTAGAACACGGCGGCGACGCCGTTGACGATCCCCGCGAGCAGGTTCTTCAGGCCGTTGAGCCGCTGGAGGTCGTCGTCCAGGGAGGCACCCAGGATGCTCATGAGGATGATGCCCTGGGCGGCGGCGAAGTAGCCGCCGTAGGTGCCCGTCAGGTAGACCCCCACCGGCAGCAACGGACCACCGTCCTTGCGCGCGGGCTTGCGGGCCCGGGCCCAGCGGGTGACGCGCGGCTGGAGGACGATCAGTACACAGGCCGCGCCGATCATGAACGGCACGACCTTCTCGAACACCCCGGCGGGCAGGTAGATGAGCAGCAGCGCGCCGGTGACCGCCCCCAGCAGCGACATGACGCCCAGCCGGATCACCCGGGCGCGCTGCCCGGACAGCTCCCTGCGGTAGGCGACGGCGCTGCTGATGCTGCCCGGTGCCAGGCCGATGCTGTTGGAGATGGTGGCGGTGATCGGCGGATACCCCAGGGCCAGGAGTACGGGGAAGGTGAACAGGGTCCCCGATCCCGCGATGGAGTTGATCCCCCCGGCGGCGATCCCCGCCAGCAGGACGGCCGCTGCCTCCCAGAGTTCCATAGTCCGGCTTTCCTGGCTTCTCCGCTCCCCGACCGTCGAGGGCTCCCACAGACTACGAGAGCGGCCTCCGGGAGCCGATCATCGGGTCATCCACCGGATGGGGCGGTCCCGGAAAGCCGAAAGGTCCCGGGGCGCTCGGGCGCCCCGGGACCGGCAGGTACCGGGAAGGTCCGGGAAGCGGATGAGGGGACGGGGGTGGGGGGCCGGGGAGCGGGGGCGGGGTGTCAGGGCACCCGCACGACCTCGTCGCGCAGGCGCTGGAACGCGGCGCCCACCCCCTGGAGGGCCTGACCCATCTCGGACGGCACGATCCACACCTTGTTGGCGTCGCCCTTGGCGATCTCCGGGAGCTTCTGAAGGTACTGGTAGGCCAGCACGTCGGGGTCGACCTTGCTGGTGTGCAGGGCCTTGAACACCATGTGGATGGCGTCGGCCTCACCGCGCGCCCGCAGGGTCTGGGCCTCGGCGTCGGCCTTGGCGGTGAGCATCTGCGCCTCCGCCTGCCCCTTGGCCCGCAGCACCGCGGCCGACCGCTCACCCTCGGCCCGCAGCACCGCGGACTGCTTCTCGCCCTCGGCGCTGAGCAGCTGCGCGCGCTTCTCGCGGTCGGCGCGCATCTGCATCTCCATGGCCTCCTGCACCGAACTCGGGGGTTCGATGCCCTTGAGCTCGATGCGGCTGATCTCGATGCCCCAGTCGCTGGTGGCCTCGTCCAGCACCGACTTCAGCTCACGGTTGATCTGGTCGCGGGAGGTGAGGGTCCCCTCCAGGTTCATGCCGCCGATGACGTTGCGCAGCGTGGCCAGGGTGAGCTGCTCGACCGCCTGGATGAAGTTGGCGACCTCGTAGGTGGCGCGGTAGGCGTCCACGACCCGGATGTACACCGCGGAGTCGACCTCCACGGCCAGGTTGTCCTCGGTGATGGCGGACTGCGGCGGGAAGCTCACCACCTGGACCCGGCGGTCGATGCGCTCGCGGACCTGGTCGACACCCGGAATGACGACGTTGAATCCGGAGTCCAGGGTGCGGTGGTACTTGCCGAAGCGTTCGACCACGTCCTGCATGGAGTGCGGGATGATGCGCACGCTCCGCCAGAAGATGAGAAGAAGAACGGCGACGAAAAGGGCGACGATGATGATCATGGTCATGCGATCACCCCTTTTTCGTGCGCCGGGGCGGTATTCGACATCGACATCTGGGCAGCTCCGGTTCTCCCGACGGGGGTGCAGGCAACGCGGGCACGGGCCGCGCAGCGCCCGGCCCCGCCCACCCGATGATCATAAAGCGCGCCGAATTGGAGCGTTCCGCTCACCGCCGAAGACGGTACCCGAAGTCACATGGAGGAGCCATATCCGGACAGAGACAGTATTTAAGGTCAATATGATCGCACTGTTTTCGTACTCCTTATCCCTGTTTTGGGACACGGTTCACCATGGCCCCCGGTTCCGGCACCCGGTTCCGGCACCAAGGGTCCGATACCAGGGGTCCGGGGAAGGGGAACGGCCGGCGGAGGACCGCCGGCCGGGCACGGGAGAACGGGAGAGGAGCAGGGGAGAGAAGCCTCGGGAGAGCGGGAACCGGTCCGGGGTCAGACCGCCCGGGCGTTCCAGCGGTCGCCGTCGCGCTCCACCTTCAGGGGCAGGCCGAACGTCTCCGACAGGTTGTCGGCCGTCATCACCTCGTCCAACGGGCCCGCAGCGACCACGCCGCCCTCGCGCAGCAGCAGCCCGTGCGTGAAGCCGACCGGGATCTCCTCCACGTGGTGCGACACCACCACCAGGGCCGGCGCCGCCTCGTTGCGGGCCAACGAGCCCAGACGGCGCAGCAGGTCCTCGCGGCCGCCCAGGTCCAGGCCCGCCGCGGGCTCGTCCAGCAGCAGCAGTTCGGGGTCCGACATCAGTGCCCGGGCGATCAGCACCCGTTTGCGCTCGCCCTCCGACAGCGTGTGGAACTCGCGGTCGGCCAGGTCTCCGACACCCCAGTGGCCCAGCAGCGCCCGCCCCCGGCCCAGGTCGGGGACGCCGTACTCCTCCCGGAACCGGCCCAGGTACCCGTAGGCCGCGCTCAGCACCAGGTCCAGGACCGGGGTGCCCTCCTCGATGCGGTTGGCGATCGCCGCCCCCGCGTACCCGATGAGCGGCCGCAGCTCGAACACGTCCACCCGGCCCAGGTGCTCGCCCAGGATCTCCACCTCGCCCGAGGTGGGGTACAGCTGGCTGAAGGCCACGTTCAGCAGGGTGGTCTTGCCCGCGCCGTTGGGGCCCAGGACCACCCAGCGCTCACCCTCCGACACCGACCAGTCCACACCGTTCAACAGAAGCGCGTCACCCCGCCGTACGGTGACACCGCTCAGCCCCAGAACCCGACCGTCCATCGTTCTCCCTCACGTCACTCGCGTCCCGCGCCGGTGCAGTGCCGACCTGGCCGGTGCAGTGCCGACCTACCCTGGAGCCATGAACTCCACGTCCGCAACACTCGTCGCCTGGGGCAACGCCTGGCTGTCCGGGCACGTCGGCCTGGACGAGGCCGTGGACGCCGTCGAACGCCGCGGCGGGCCCCAGCTCATCGGGACCGTACCGCCGGGGGACCTGCCCTTCGAGGAGGGCGTACCGCTGCGGGCCGCACTGGTACGACTTCGTGGCCTGCCCGGCACAAGACCTTCGGCGTTCCGGTTGGCACTGCCCGTACAAGGGGACCCGCTGGGTCTGGTCGGCCCCGGGGAGTTCAACCAGGCCGCGCTGGAGGCACGGGAGGGGGTACTGCTCCGACTCGCCGACCGCCAGGTGGGGCTGGTCCCCACGACCGACCGGCGGGGTTCATCCTATGTGGGCGTCTCCTGGGCCCCGTATCCGGCCAACGACACGATCCCCCAGGTACCCGATCTGGCCGAAGCCGAGCAGGCGCTCAAGCTCACCCTCATCGAGGTCGCCCGCGAGTTGGAGGGCGTCGACGATTTCACCGGGTTCTCACCCGACGTCCGACACCGGGTGAACACACTGGACTCGGCCGCAGGTACCGCGGGGGTACTCCCGACCGCCTATCCGCAGCGCGCCCGCGGCGTCGCCGAGCAGGCGGCGCGGCTGGCGGCGGTCGTGGGCCTGGCCGACGCCCACACCGGCCGCGGCATGAACGCCCACCAGGCGGACCTGAGGTCCCGGTCCCTGCGCCGGCTGGACGCGGCCGTGCGCCGGGCCCTGGTGGCCGCGCACTCCTCGATACCGCTCTGAGCCCGCACCCCCGGAGCACACACCGGGCCGTGGTCGACCAGCCGGCCCTCCTGCGCCGTGTTCTCCGCTTCTTCTCCCCGCGACCGACCTCCGATCCGGTGGATGGTCCTGCGCGACGCGTGCGCGGCCGACCGATGTGGGGTGGGGGTTCACCGGGCCGCCCGCCACACGCGACCCGGCGGTCCACGACACCGTGTTCCAGCTCGACGGCGGCACGGCGTTCGCCCACGGGGACACCCCCGAGCCCCTGAAGGACGGCTCCGCCGTCCCACCGGGGACTCCCGGCGAGGTCGCCGGGGATGCGGCGTCCACCCGGGCTGGACACCGAGCTGTTCCGGCGTCCCGGCCCGGGCCGGCCACCCTGACCCGGGCGGGACGGCTGCCCGCAGGGATGCCGAGCGGAGGGCGGAACCGCTGGTGGACCGGCTCGCCGTGCGCTGACACGCCGTCCCGTGGCGGGCACCCCTCCGGTCACGCGCTCCCACACGGCACAGCCGCGGATCACCGGTGCCCGTGCCCGTTCCCGCGCCCGTTCCCGTGCCTTCGACGCCCCGCGGGGCACCCGCCCGGCGAACCACGGAGTTCGTTGATCACGACCCGGTACAAACTCTGGTCGGCACGGGCCGAAAGGGGCATTCTGGGACCGGGGACCGGGGACCGGGGGCCTGAGGGGAAGTCTCAGGGTAGGGCCAGGGAAGATACCTGATCCGTCCGCGACAGGCCCGAACCCATACTTGTAGTGCGGCCGAGCCCGGCCCACGATCGAGGAGGAGACCCGCACCATGCAGCCCGAGCACATCCGAGCCTCCGACGCGGACCGTGACAAGGTTGCCGAACGCCTGCGCGAAGCGCTGGCGGAGGGTCGCCTCACCCCCGTGGAACACGAGGAACGCCTCGACACCCTCTACAGGGCCAAGACCATGGGCGAGCTCACGCCCATCGTCTCCGACCTGCCCGCCTCCGGACACAGCCCGTTCCAGACCACCGTCGACGGCGCGCCCGGGACCGACGGTATGGAGATCCTGGGCCAGGAGGCCCGCGACCTCGCCGGACAGAGCAAGGGCTCGGAGAACATGGTCGCCGTGTTCGGCGGCTGCGAACGCAAGGGCCGCTGGCTGGTCGAGCCCCGCACCAACGTGTCCGTCCTGTGCGGCGGAGTCGACCTGGACCTGCGCGAGGCCGTCCTGAGCCGCCGAGAGGTCACCATCCAGGTCGCCGTCATCCTCGGCGGGGTCGACATCACCGTCCCCTACGGGGTCAGGGTGATCAACAACACGTCCGGAATTCTCGGCGGCACCGAACTGCACGGAACGGACCAGGTGACCGACCCGAACGCACCGGTCATCCGACTCACCGGCACCTGCATGCTGGGCGGGGTCTCCGTCAAGGCGAAGAAACCGCGCAAGTCGAAGAAGAACAAGTGACGACCGACCCCCGGGAACACCCCGTCCCGGGTGTCCACATAGTGAACTAGCTGGGAAAAGAAGCATCCTGGGCGACGGTGCCACCGGGCGGCCGAGTACCGTGGACAACGCCATGAATGATGAAACCACGTTGTTGGTGACGGTGACCGGCCGCGATCGCCCGGGTATCAGCGCACGCCTGTTGAGCACCCTTTCCGTCTTCCCCGTGACCATCGTCGACCTGGAGCAGGTCGTCCTGGCCGGACGCCTCGTACTGGGCGCCGTCCTGGAGGTGGACGAGCGGGTCGCCCCGGGAGTGAGCCGCCACCGCGTCTTCGAAGAGGTCCGCAACGCGCTCGACAAGACCGCGATCGACCTCGACATGGAGGTCGACTACGCCTCCGGGGACGCACAGAACCGGGTCAACGAGTCCTCCTCCGCAGCACGGCTGCACGTCACCGTGCTCGCCGACCCGCTGCGCCCCGGCGCACTGGGCGCCATCACCTCCTGTGTGGCCCGGGCCGGCGCCAATATCGACCGGATCGAGCGTCTGTCCAGCTACCCGGTCACCTCCGTGGAGATGGAGATCTCCGGTGCCGCGGGCGATCCCGCCCGTCTGGCACAGCTGCGCGCCGAACTGGCCATGGAGGCCGCCACCCAGGGCGTGGACGTCGCCGTACAGCCCAGCGGCCTGCACCGCCGCGCCAAACACCTCATCGTCATGGACGTCGACTCCACTCTGATCCAGGGCGAGGTCATCGAGCTGCTGGCCGCCCATGCGGGCTGTGAGGAGGAGGTCGCCCGCGTCACCGAACAGGCGATGCGCGGCGAACTGGACTTCGAGGAGTCCCTGCGCCGCCGGGTCGCTCTGCTGGAGGGCCTGGACGCCACCGCCATCGGGAAGGTCTGCGAGGAGATCCAGCTGACCCCCGGCGCCCGCACCCTCATCCGCACGCTCAAACGGCTCGGTTACGAGTGCGGCATCGTCAGCGGCGGATTCACCCAGATCACGGATGTGCTGGTGGAGCGGCTGGGCCTGGACTACTCCGCCGCCAACACCCTGGAAGTCGTCGACGGCAAGTTGACCGGCGGTCTGGTCGGCCCGGTCGTGGACCGCAAGGGCAAAGCGGTCACGCTGGAGCGGTTCGCCCGCGAGGCGGGGGTGCCGCTGGAGCAGACCGTCGCCGTGGGGGACGGCGCCAACGACCTGGACATGCTCCAGACGGCCGGGCTGGGTGTGGCGTTCAACGCCAAGCCGGTGGTCCGCCAACAGGCGGACACGTCGGTGAACGTGCCTTACCTGGACACGATCGCATTCATTCTGGGGATCACCCGGGAGGAGATCGAGGCGGCCGACCTGCACGCGGAGGCCGAGCCCGCATCAACCGGGGGCACGGCGCTGTAGCACCCCGTCGGGCTGTGTTCTCAGAACCGGAACATGCCTGCGAAGCCCGCGGCGGGGGTGGGGGCGTGGTGGTCTTTGCGGACCGGGTCGGGCCGGTCCCGTCCGGGCCCGCTTGTGTGCCCGCCCGTCTCCTTTCAACGCTGTGGGGGGTGACCGGTGCGCTGTTCGGGGACCCTGCCACAGCCGGCGGGAGGATCATCTCCTTCGACTCCGAAGGGCCGGGGTGGGCATCGCCTCCGTCCCGGACACAGAGGGGTACAGGCCGCAGTGGTCCTCCCGGCCCGGCACCAGGGGGTCGTTCCCCTGACCGGAATCCCCGGCCCCAGCCGGAAGGCGAACCGGAGCCTGCACCCCAGGGGGGTTGTTCACCCGACCGGGAAGCTCAGCCCGAGCCGTGTCACGCCAGTGGGGTGCCCGGCCCCAGGGGGTTGTACCCGACCGGAAACCTCAGCCCCTGCCGGAGGGTGTCGCGCCGCCCCCGCCCCGGGGGGTTGTCCGCCCGCCCGGGAACCCCGGCCACAGCCGGGAAGAGAACCGTGGCCCCGGCCCCAGGGGGTTGTACCCGACCGGAAACCTCAGCCCCTGCCGGAGGGTGTCGCGCCGCCCCCGCCCCGGGGGGTTGTCCGCCCGCCCGGGAACCCCGGCCACAGCCCGGAGGGTGAACCGGGGCATTC
>NZ_JASFDV010000074.1 GCF_030766825.1 Nocardiopsis sp. CC223A | reverse complement strand
GCCCTGCGAGGAGGTCGAAGACCTCCGAGCAGGGCCGTCCGGAGTCGTGGTGCTCTAGCTCGCTAGGAGTTAGAGGGCGACGACGTTCTCGGCCTGCGGGCCGCGAGTGCCGGCGACGATGTCGAACTCCACGCGCTGGTTCTCCTCCAGGTTACGGAAGCCCGAACCCTGGATGGCGCTGTAGTGAACGAAGGCGTCGGGGCCACCGTCGTCGGGGGAGATGAAGCCGAAGCCCTTCTCGCCGTTGAACCACTTCACAGTTCCCTGAGCCATGTTGTCTCCTTCAGCTCGGTGTACATCGGGCGCAACCTCACGCCCGAGAATTGCCGCGAGCCGACTCCAAGAGAAACCGCCCGCCGGTCACAAACTCCGCGGGCAAGACACCAACTGCGAAATTCAACGACTAACAATCACCTCGAACGTATCACAGGCACCTGGGATCGCGGCGGTTTTCGGTGTGGCAACACGCACGAACAGCCGGGGAATATCCGGGGTCCCGACGGCAACGGGGCGCGACACCCCCGACCAGCACGGGGATGCCGCGCCACAGCGCGAACGGCGGTCCGATCTCAGCCCTGATCGATCCCGACGAAGTGCCCCTCCTCCGCCTCCAGCAGCGGCGCGGAGACGTCGTCGGAGGCGACCGGGAGCTCGACGTCCTCCGGCGGGTTCGCCTCCAGCTCGGCGTCCACCTCCGCCCAGGTGCGGTGCAGCTGGGGCACGCAGGAGAGCAGGTGGCGGCTGTAGGGGTGCAGCGGGTTCTCGAACACGCGGACGGTGGGGCCCATCTCGGCGATCGCGCCCTTGCGCAGGATCACCGACCGGTCGCTGACGTAGTTGCCCAGCGACAGGTCGTGGGTGACGAACAGGATCGCCATCCCCCGCTCCTTCAGGTCGGCGAGCAGGTTGAGCACGTCGATCCGGGTGGAGGCGTCCAGCATGCTGATCACCTCGTCGGCGACCAGCAGGTCCACGTCCAGCAGCAGTGCCCGCGCGATGAGCAGGCGCTGCAACTGGCCGCCGCTGAGCTGGTGCGGGTACTTGCCCAGGACGTTCTCCGGGTCCAGTCGGACCGTGCCGACCGCCTTGAGCACCCGCTCCCGCCAGTCGGCGTCCGAGATTCCGGGGAAGTACGAGGACCGGATCATCTCGAACACCCGGTCGGCCTTGAAGATCGGGTTGAAGGAGCTGAACGGGTCCTGGAAGACCCCCTGCACCCGCCGGTAGTACGCCTTGCGCGCGTTGTGCCCGCGGATGGTCGTGATGTCGGTGCCGTCGAAGGCGATCGTCCCGGAGGTGGGTCTGAACAGTCCCAGCACCATCTTGCCGATGGTGCTCTTTCCGCTGCCGCTCTCCCCGATGAGGGAGACCACCTCTCCGGCCTCCACCTTCAGGCTGACGTCGCGGACGGCGCGCAGCCGTCCGCCGCCGAACGCCCCGACCCGGTACACCTTGTGCACGTGGCTGAGTTCCAGCACGTCCTCACCCCGTCTTCCAGCAGGCGGCCAAGTGGCCGGGTTCGATCTCGACCAGCGGGGGCCGCTCGTTGCACTTCTCGAACGCCAGCGGGCAGCGCTCCTTGAACCGGCACCCGGTGGGCGGGTTCAGCAGCCCGGGCGGGGTGCCGGGGATGCCCTCCAGCCGACCCTGTTCGGTGGTGGTGCCGACCTCGGGCAGCGCCGAGATGAGCATCTGCGTGTACGGGTGCCGCGGCGCGTTGATGATGGTGGACGCCGGGGCCTTCTCCACGATGTGGCCCGCGTACATCACCATGATCGTGTCGGCCATCTGGTACACGAGCGAGATGTCGTGGGTCACGAACACCATGCTCTTGATGTACTCGCGGTCCCGGAACTCCACCAGGGACTCGGCGACGGCCCGCTGGGTGGACACGTCCAGGGCCGAGGTGACCTCGTCGGCGATGAGCAGCGACGGGTTGAGCAGCGTGGACATCACCATGACGACGCGCTGCTTCATGCCGCCGGACAGCTCGATCGGGAACCGGTCCAGGACGTCGGTGTCGAGTCCGACCAGTTCGAGGCGGCGCCTGAGCTCGTCGGCGATGTCCGCCGGGCGCACCCCCCGCGCCCGCAGGAGATCGTTGATCATCCGCCCGATCTTGCGGGTGGGGTTGAGCGCGCTCATCGCGTACTGCGGGATGAGCGAGATCTCGTGGTACCGCAGTGGGACCATGGCCCGGTCGTCCCCGATGGGCACGTCCTTGCCGTCCAGTTCGACGGTCCCGCCGACGTGGCGCATACGCGAGTCGAGGCGGATCAGGCTCTTGCCCAGCGTGGTCTTGCCGCACCCGGACTCGCCGGCCAGACCCATGATCTCGCCGTCGGCCAGATCGAAGGTCACGCCGTCCAGGGCGTGGACGTCCCCGCGCAGGGTCTGGTAGTAGACCTTGAGGTCGTTGACGCGCAGAGTCATCTACAGCTCCCGCAGCTTGGGGTTGAACACCTCGTCCAGCCCGACATTCAGGATGTACAGGGAGCCCACGATCATGGTGATCCCGAGGCCCGGCGGAATGAACCACCACCACATGCCGAGGTAGAGGGAGCTCCACTTCATCGCGCTCTCCAGCATCAGGCCGAGCGAGACGCCGTTGCTCGGGCCCAGGCCGATGAAGTCCAGGCCCGCGGCGATGAGGATCGAGCCGCCGAACAGCAGGATGAAGGACATCACCAGGTACGAGCTCATGTTGGGGGCGATCTCGGTGGTGATGATCCGCCAGGTACGGCGTCCGCTGAGCCGGGCCAGGTCGACGTAGTCGCGGGTGGCCAGCGACAGCGCCTGGGAACGGACCGCACGGGCCGCCCACGGCCAGGAGGTCAGGCCGATGAACACGCCCTGGATGAAGACGCCGCGCACCTCCAGGTAGGCCGTGATGACGATGAGCACGACGAGGGCGGGCAGCACCAGCACGACGTTGGTGAGCATGTTGAGGATCTCGTCGACGATCCCGCCCTTGTAACCGGCGACGAACCCGACCGTCGTGCCGATCACGAAGGCCACACCGCCGCCGAAGGCGCCGATGAGGAAGGTCGAACGCAGGCCGTACACGAACTGGGCCCAGACGTCCTGCCCGAAGCTGGTCGTGCCGAACCAGTACTCGCCGTTCGGCGGCTGGCTCTTGGGGCCGACGTACTCGTTGGGGTCCTGGTCGATGAAGAAGGGCCCGAAGATGCCCAGGAGCAGCAGGCTCAGCACGATCCCCAGGCCGATGAGCAGCTTGGGGTTGCGCACGGCGAAGTGCAGGACCTCGGAGGTCTTGCGCTCGGTGGTGGTGGGCTCGGGGCCGCCCGCGGGGTCCGCGGCGCCCGGGGCTCCGGCGATCTCGCTCACGCCGCGCCTCCCGTCATCTGGACCCGGGTGCGCGGGTCGACCAGCACGTAGACGATGTCGATGATGAAGTTGGCGATCAGCACGCCGACGACCACGAACAGGAAGGTGCCCTGGAGCACGAAGAAGTCGCGGTTGTTCAGCGCCTGGAGGATCAGGGTGCCCAGGCCGGGGTAGTTGAACACGATCTCGGTGAGCAGGGCACCGGACAGGACGGTGCCCAGTTGGACCGCCAGGCCGGTGATCTGCGGCAGCATCGCGTTGCGGAACGCGTAGCGGCGGATCAGGCGGGTGGGCGCGCCCAGGGCCTGGAGGTAGTTGGAGTAGTCCGCCTCCAGCTCGTAGATGATCATGTTGCGCATGCCGATCGCCCAGCCGCCCAGCGCCACGATGAACATGGACAGGAACGGCAGGAACCAGTGCGAGATCAGGCTGGAGATGAACAGCCAGCTGAACTCCGGCCGCAGCGACGGGGAGTAGCCGTTGGCGGTGGGCAGGACGTCCGCGACGATGCCCAGGCTCCAGGCCAGCAGCAGGGCCAGCCACATGTAGGGCATAGCGGTGAGGATGTACCCCACGGGCAGGATCGTGTTGTCGAGCAGCTTCTTGCGGGCGGCGAAGGCGCCGATCCGGTTGCCGACGATCCAGCTCAGCAGGATGGCGGGGACGAGCAGTGCCAGGGTGTAGGGCACCGACCTCAGGATGATGTCCAGGACGGGCTGGGGGAACAGCATGACGCTGATGCCCAGGTCGCCGCGGAACAGGCCGGCCCAGAAGGAGAGGTACTGCTCGTGCAGGGGGGTGTCGAGGCCGAAGACCCCCGTGTAGTACTCGTTCATGCGCTCCAGGGCCTCGGGGTTGCCGACCGAGGCGCGGGAGAGCATGCTCCGGACGGGATCGCCCGGCATGAAGCGCGGGATCATCCAGTTGATGGTGACCGCGATGACGAACGTAAGCAGGTAGACGAAGAGCTTACGGCCGATGTAGCGCCACACACGTTCCTCCAGGTGATGGTGGCGGACGGACGACGAGCCACGGGCAGGGCGGGACACGGAGGGGAACCCTGGTGAGGGGGTTCCCGCGGGGATCCGGTGTCCCGCCGGCGCCGAGGCGGCCCCGGGCGGGCTTTCGCGCCGCGCCCGACCGGGGCCGAACGGTCGGCGGGACTCGGGAGGAGGGGTGCTCCGGCCCGCCGACCAGGGGTGCGGCTACTCGCCGGCCGGCTCGATGGTGGCCAGGGTGGTGATCGCTCCGAGCTGCCACATACCGTTCCACAGGGTGGCGTAGCTCTTCGGCGCGCCCTCGGCGTCGCTCGGCCAGTTCGTCCAGTACGTGTTGTTGGCCTGCGACCACATGCCGTTGTACCAGAGCGGGATGGCCGGGAGCTCGGCCAGCTGGATCTCCTGGATCTGCGAGGTGATCTCGGCCGCGGCCTCGACGTCGTCCGCGGGGACGGCGGCGAGCTGCTCGACGAGCTCCCACGCCTCCTCGTTCTCGTAGCGGCCGAAGTTCACCGTGGTCTGCTGCTCGTTGAGGGGCAGCTGGAAGAGGTAGTCGTAGTAGGTCCAGGGGGTGTTGCTGGCCCCGCGCTCGTTGTTGATGACCAGGTCGAACTCACCGGAGTTGCGGTTGTCCACCAGCAGGTCGAACTCGGGGGTCTGCGCCTCGACGTTGATGCCGACCGCCTGGGCGTTCGACGCGATGACGTTGGACGCCTCCATCCAGTCGGTCCAGCCGGCGGGGACCTCCAGGGTCAGGGCGATGGGGTCGCCGTCGGGCGTCTCGACGTAGCCGTCGCCGTCCTGGTCCTGGTAACCCGCGTCCTCCAGGATCTCCACCGCGCGGTCGGCGTTGAAGGAGAAACCCTCCTCCGCCACCAGGTCGTGGTCGATGTACTCGTCCCAGAGCGGGAGCAGTCCGGTGGGGCTGGCGGCCTCGACCAGGTTGGTGTAGGGGCCCTCGATGATCGACTGCATGTCGATCGAGTGGGCCAGCGCCTGCCGGAACTCGGGGTCGTTCAGCGGCTCCTTGGTGGTGTTGGGCACCAGCCACGCGGTGTTGGCGGCCTGCATGTACGGCGGGCCGTCGTAGTAGCTGGTGATCGCCTCGTTGCCGTTGATGATCTGGTCGATGCCGGGCAGGAAGTTGTTCGAGAGGTCGACCTCTCCCTGCTGGAGCATGCCCAGGGTGATGTCATTGGAGGCGTTGACGAGGTCGACGATGTAGCGGGGCTTCATCTCGTAGTCGAGCGCATCGGTGCCCCACCAGTCGTCCTTGCGCTCCCAGACCAGGCGCTCGTCGGTGTGCGACTCGTAGACGTAGGGACCGGTGCCGACCGGGTCCTCGTTCACGTCGCTCATGACCTGCTCTTCGGTCTTCTCGGCCCAGATGTGCTCGGGCGCGATGGGGTGCGAGTAGACCCAGTTCATCCACTCCTGCGGGCGGTTCTCGCTGAACGTGACGCGGACGGTCTGCGCGTCCACGGCCTCCACGCCCTCGATGAAGTTCCACAGGTTGCTGAAGGGGACGGACCCGAACTGGCCGATCTCCAGTGTGGACACCACGTCGGCGGAGTCGAAGGCCTCCCCGTCCGACCACGTGATGCCCTCGCGCAGGACGATCTCGTGGACGTTCTCCTCGGGCCAGCTGTGGCTCTCGGCCAGCCAGGGGACGTACTCGCTGGTGTTCGGGTCGAAGAGGAAGAGCGGCTCGTAGGCCAGCCCCACCGTGCCGACCGCGTACTGGCCCTGCATGAAGGGGTTCCAGTTCGCGGGCGGGCCCCACGCCGTTCCGGTGGTGTACAGCGTCTCGTTCCGCGGGTACTCGCCGGAACCTTCTCCGTTTCCGCCGCCGCCACCCGCGCAGGCCGTGACCGCGAGGGTCAGTGCCGCGAGTGCCGCCGGAAGCCGAAGAGATCTCATCTCGACTCCTCCTTCATCCACCCGGTCGGCCGCTCGTGGGGGGAACTGCCCTCTTCGGGACCCGAAGAGGTGGGAGCGCTCCCAATCAGGGGCGCGGAGACAGGCCGTTGCTGAACCGGGTAAGTGACGTTAACAACAACACGTGGACGGGAAGGGCGTCAATGGCCGTCACTCCGCTGTTATTCGCTTGTAACAGCACAGACGTGGGCAGGACGACGAACCGATGACCGTCGAACCGGTTCACCATGGGACCTCCCCCTCGTGATGGGTGTGACACAGGGCACGCCGTGCGCGCCAGTTTTCCACAGGGAATGATGTTTTGGTAGCGCTCCCATGAGACTCCGGGAGCGCACCCGGGGCGATCTCGACCGACGCCGGCCCACCGGCCGGTCAGCCCGTCAGGGGACCCGTGCTGCCGCGCGGCTGGAGTTCTCCCCGGACCGTCTCCCGGCTGCCCACGGACTTGCCCTGGACGGCCTCCGCGAGCATGCGCGCGACCTCCCGCCCCCCGGCGACCACGTCCCGGGCGACCGCGGTCAGGGCCGGGTGCACCAGCCGGCACAGCACCGAGTCGTCCCAGGCCACGATGGACAGCTGACCCGGCACGTCGACCCCCATCTCGCGGGCCACCCCCAGCCCGGCCACCGCCATGAGGTCGTTGTCGTAGACCAGCGCGGTGGGTCTGTCCGCGCGGGCCAGCAGGCGGCGGGTCGTGCGGGCGCCCGACTCCCCCGTGTAGTCCGCGTGCACCGTGACCGCCCCCGGCAGCCCCGCCTCGGCGGCGGCCGCCTCGAAGGCGCGGGTCCGGTCGCGGGTGTGCACGAACTCGTCCGGCCCGGCCACCCGGACGACCCGCCGGTGCCCCAGGGCCGCCAGGTAGTGCACGACCTCCCGGACGGAGGAGGCGTCGTCGGTGTACAGGCACGACAGGGAGCCGCCCCCCTGTGGCCCGCCCAGGACGACGGCGGGCAGGGGCATCTCCTCCACCAGCGCCACCCTGGGGTCGTCGACCCGCAGGTCGACGATGATCACCCCGTCCACACGGCGCTCGGCGAACCACCGGCGGTAGACCCCCGCCTCGGCCTTCCGGTCGTCGGTGACCTGGAGCAGCAGGTCCGTGTCCGTGGCGGCCAGCTCCGCCTCGATGCCCGAGACCAGTTGCATGAAGAACGGTTCGACCCCCAGGAAGCGGGCGGGCCGGTCGATCACCAGGCCGAACGCGCCCACCCGGCCGCCGGGCGACAGGGCGCGCGCCGTGCTGCTGGGCGCCCAGCCCAGGTCATGGGCGATGGCCAGGATGCGCTCGCGGGTCTCCTGCGAGACCCCGGGCCGACCGTTGAGGGCGTAGGAGACCGCCCCCTTGGACACCCCCGCGGCCCTGGCGATGTCCATGATGGTCGGCCGTCGCATCAAACCCCCCACACGTCCCCCTGAACTCGAATACTGAACCGGTTAAGCGGCGATGTGGGATTGTACTGCACGCTCTGTCAGCATCGACAGGCGAGTGGGGACCGTCTGTCACGCCGACTGGCAGCCCGGGCACCAGTAGAGCGTTCGCCCGGCCAGTTCGGTCGCGGCGATCGGGGAGCCGCACACCCGGCAGGGGTCGCCGGTGCGATAGCAGACGTACAGGGTGTCCGGCCGGGGCACCGGGCGGGCGTCGGGGTCGGGCCGGTGCTCGGGGCGGGTCGTGATGATGTACCCGTCGCGGACGCCGTCCCGGAGCAGCCCGGACAGGTCCTTCCAGAGGGCGTCCCACTGCTCCCGGGCGAGGTCCCGGCCCGGGGTCATCGGGTCCAGGCCCGCGCGGAACAGGGACTCCGCGCGGTAGATGTTGCCGATCCCGGCGATGACCTCCTGCCGCATGAGCAGGGCGGCGATGCTCGTCCGGGAGCGGGAGACCGCACGCCAGGCGCGTTCGGGGTCGGCGTCGGGACGCAGCGGGTCGGGGCCCAGGCGCTCCTGGACGGCCAGTTTCTCCGCCTCGGTGACGACCTCGCAGGCCGAGGGGCCGCGCAGGTCCGCCCAGCCGGAGGCGTTGACCAGCCGGGCCCGGACGGTGCCGACCGGCGGCGGCGGTACGACGAACCCGTCCGCGTCGCGCACCAGGTCGATCCGGTCGGCCCCGGCGGTGCGGGGCGCGCCCAGGTGGCGCTCGCCGTCGGCGTCGCCGAAGGTCCAGGCGCCGTACAGGCCCAGGTGGACCCGCAGCCACTCCCCCGAGTCGAAGCCCAGGAACAGGTGCTTGCCGTGCGCCTCGCCGGTGGTCAGGACCCGGCCGTCGATCCGGGCCGCCCCGTCGGCGAAGCGGCCCTGGGGGCTGGTGGCCCGTACCGCGCCGCCGCCGAAGGTCTTGTCGAAGTGCGCCGCCAACCGGTGCAGAGTGTGGCCCTCGGGCACCCGATCCCCCTCGTTCCCTGAGCACGGCGGAGCCGGATCCCCGCCGCACCAAGGGTAGTGCGGGTCAGCGGGCGCCGAGGATCTCCCGGACGAGGCGGTCGGGGTCGGCGAGGCAGCGCCAGGCGGGGACCACCACGACGGGGTCGCCGGTGATGCGGTTCAGGGCGTCTCCGCGGGCCATGAGGCGGCGCAGCCTGCGGCCGTCGGGTTCGCGGTCCAGGAGGATGAGCAGGCGCCGGGCGCCGAAGCGGACCACGAGGTCGGCGGTCCAGCCCTCCACGGTCTGCTGGAGCCGGACGCGGGTGCCCGCCTCCCGGAGCCGGTCCACCAGGGCCCGGCAGGCGCCGTCCGGGGCGTTCTCGGGTACGGCGACCAGTTCGGCGAGCGGGCCGTCCCCGGCCTCCCAGTGGGAGCGGTCGCCGACGACCACGAGCCGCTGCCCGGTGCGGGTGAGCACCGCGGACCACAGGTGTCCCATACGGCGCACCCGTCGCTCGATGATCGCGGGGGCGCCTCGGGCGAGCAGCGGCGAGAGCACGGTGATGTCCGTGTGGTCGAGGTCGCCGCCGAGCAGGTCGGGGCCGCCGACCACGACGCGGTGGCGGAAGGTCCGCGGCCGCAACAGGCGGCGCAGCAGCGCCACCTGGGGCTGGGTCGGGGCGACCACGGCGATGGTGCGCCCGCGCGGCAGGTGCTCGTCGATCTCGTCGACGACCACGGCCGCACGGTAGGCCTCCTCCCGGTTGATGTAGGACAGGCCGGGGGCGGCCTCGCAGACGCCCGCGACGTCGCGCCATTCGAAGGCCGGGCCGCCGCCCGGGTCGGGTGCGGTGGACACCGCCACCCGCCCGCCGTAGCAGTGGCGCGAAGCGGTCTCGGCGAGCAGGGGCGGCGCCCCGGAGTGCTCGTCCAGCCACAGGGGCTCGTCGACGGCGCGGGCGGCCGCGCGCAGCGCCGACCCGGTCCCGTGGCGCAGGCCCCGCTCGTCCAGCCGGTCCGCGGCGAGCCCGGCGGCGGCCAGGGCGCGGCGTTCCTCGTCGGGTTCCAGGGCGCTGGCCGGGCCGGGGTGCGCCGGGTCGCCCACGACCAGGGCCCGGTTCGCCCGGTGCAGGGCGGGCAGCAGCTCGCAGACCCGGGTCCGCTCCGCGCCCAGCACGACGACCAGGTCGAACAGGCCCGCGCGCGAGGGCAGGGCGCGGACCTGGTCGGTACGGCACGCCCAGGCGGGCAGCACCTCGATCAGCCCGTCCATGCCGGGCCAGCCCGGGCCGTGGTGCCAGTTGAGGGTCTCCAGCCGGTTCTCCAGGGCGGGCCTGCCCCGCCACAGCCGGGGTTCGACGGCGACGGCCAGGCACCGGGCGCCGATGCCGCGGTGCCGCTCCTGGGCCTCCCTCAGGCGCTCCGTCAGCTCGCCCAGGGGCGCGTGCCGGGTGCGCCGGTCCAGGGCGGCGCGCCAGCGGCTCTCCAGGCGGGCGGTCGCGCACAGGCGGGCCAGGGTCTCGGGGTCGGTCCCCAGGCCCAGCTCGCGGCGGATCGCGGACCGGTGCTGGAAGGCTCCCAGGCCGCCGGCGAAGGCGCGTTCGGCCCGGGGCAGCCAGTACTCGGGGCCACCGCGCTCGGGGGTGAACAGCCGGTCGGGGTCCCAGCCGTCGGCGATGCCGAGTTCGCGTTCCAGGGCCAGGTGGGCGAGTTCGTACCCGCCCGCGGCCATGCCGTCCATCTCGTCCCAGACGGCGCGGACCACGGACCAGTGGCGGGCCAGCTCGGCGCGGTGGGCCGCGGGGTCCTCGGCGCGGGGCGGGGCGCCGCCGTGCTCGGCGAGCAGTCGTCCGATGAGGCGTGCCTCGGCGGCCCTGTGCTCCTTGCCGCCGACCCGCATGACCGGGTGGCCCCCCTCGGCGCGACGCAGGACCTCGCGGACGTCGTGTTCGGTGCGCCCGCACACCAGGACCCGCTGCCCGGCGCCGACGGCGGTGCGCACCACGGCGTCGACGAGGTCGTGGACGCCGGTGCCGGGCGGGGCCGCCACCGCGGTGAGCCCGTCGGTCATGGCCGCGCACAGCGCGGCGTACCGGGCCTGGTCCAGGGGGAAGGCGCTGAGCGGGACGGGGTCGCCGTCGTGTTCGTCGCCGGCCCGGGCGCCGCGGGCGGGGGCCGGGTCCGGTCCGGCGCCGCCGGGGCCCCGCAGCAGGGCCTGGAGGGCGGTGTCCCCGATGGCCCCGGGGTCGATGCCGTCCTGTTCGGTGGGGTCGAGGTCGGCCAGCACCGCCTCGACCGTGCCCGGTTCGGGCACCTCGCCGCCGGGGCGGGCGCCGGGCCCGGCCCGGAACAGGACGGCGACGTTGTGGGCGCCGTCGACGGGGTCGCGGGGCGCGTCCCGGGTGGCCGCCGGGTCGATGTCGTCGACCCGCTCGATCTCCAGGCGGGAGAGCAGGGTGCGCACCTTGACGGCCAGGTCGGCGACCCTGCCGTCGAGGTGCGGGCCCTGGGGGCCGGAGCGCAGCCGGGTCCGCAGCTCGAAGAGGTCCTCGGGGTCGGTGGCGCCCAGCCGCTCCAGCAGTGCGGCGTTGACGTCGGGCGGGCCGATCGCGCGGAGCCGCGGGGCGTCCGGGAACGCGGGGTCCTCGACCGCCTGGACGTCCACGGTGAGCAGCGGCAGGGCCGCCCGGTCGGCGCCCTCACCGAGGATGACGAGGGGGTAGCCGTAGCGCAGGGCCTGGCCGTGCCGGGCGGCCAGGCGCACGACGCGGGCGGCCGCGGGCCCGACCGGGGCACGGTCGCCGCCGGTGAACAGGGGCTCGGTGCCGCCGGGCAGGCAGGCGCAGGTGTCGCCGTCGAGGTGGCCCAGCAGGACCGTGTGGGTGTGCACCGCCTCGCGGCGCAGGCAGGCGCGCAGGTAGCCCAGCAGGGCGCGGGGGTCGATGGCCTCGGCGGCGGGCGGCTTCCAGCGCAGGGACGCCCCGCCCGCCCCCTGTCGGCCGATCCGGATGACCGCCGGCCGCCGCCCGGCGGACACCGGTGTCCCGAGGTCGCCGATCTCCTGCTCATCGTCCCGTAGTGATCTCACGTCCGCCCCCGGCGTCGATCAGGTGATCATTCGATTACACACCGCTGTCAACGCCCATTGTCGTGGATAACGCGGGTCGAGGTCCCCCGAACTCCGGAACCCGCACGGACTTTCAGCGACCGCCGTGCAGGCGCAGGGCGATCCACAGCTCGGCGCGCACGTCGGGGTCGTCGAGGTCGGCCGGGAGCAGGTCGCGGATGCGGCGCATCCGGTACCGCAGGGTGTGCCGGTGCACGCCGAGGGTGTCGGCCGCGGCGTCCCAGCGGCCCGCGGCCGCCAGGTAGGCGTGCAGGGAGGCGAGCAGTTCGGCGCCGGAACGCTCCGCCAGCAGCGGGGCGAGCAGTTCCTCGGCCATCCGGGCCCCGGCGGGGGTGTCGGCCAGGCCGAGCAGGCCGCCGGGCAGGTCGGCGGCGCGCACGGGGTCACCGCCCCGGGAGCGGGCGGTCTCGCGGGCGCGCTCGGCCTGGGCCAGGGCGACGGCGAGCCCGGTGTAGTCGGCCGGTTCGCTGATCCCGATGGGGCCGTCGAGCAGGTCGGCGACGGCCGCGGTCGGGGTGTCGGCCGCCGCCAGCAGCAGTGCCCCGCCCTCGTGTTCGGCGACGAGGAACCCGTGCGGGGGGTGGGTGCCCTGGGCCCCGTCGGCGGCGGCGATCACCACCGGGGCGGGCGGGAGCACCGCGATCAGTCGCTCGGCTCCGGGGCGGGCCGGGTCCAGGGCCCCGGTGAGGAGGGCGGTGAGCACGCCCTCGCCCATGCGGGCGATGTCGCCGTGGGCGTCCCGCTCCAGTTCCAGGGACAGCAGGGAGACGGCGGCGTTGACCAGGGTCCGCTGTTCGGGCCCCAGCGATCCGCCGGTCCCCACGGCCAGGAACCCGCGGACCCGGCGGCCGGTGGCCAGCGGCTGGGCCCAGATGTGGTCGTCCCCCACGGTGACCGCCACGCTGGCGCGCGGCCCCGCCGCCTTGAGCCGGTCCAGTTCCCCGGCCAGGTCCTGCGGGCGCAGGGCCGCGCCGGCGGGGGCGGCGTGGCGCGGGGAACCGTCGGCCGCCATCAGCAGCACCCGGGCGCCCAGGTCGCGGGCGAGGCGGTCGACGACGGCCTCCGCCCCGGCCAGGGCGGCGCGGGTGAGGTCGCGCTGGGCGGTGAAGGCTCGGCTGAGCCCCTCGTACTCCTCCCTGGCCAGGACCCGGGAGACCTCCTTGCCGATGGCGATGAAGGGTGTCCGGCGGGCGACCTCCAGCAGGGCGACGCCGAACTCGGCGGCCGCTTCCCGCAGCTCCTCCGGGGTCCGCTCCAGGGCCACGCCCACGCCGAACCCGAGCCCGGCGATGTCGCGGCGGGCCAGTCTGCGCACGTATTCGCGCAGGTCCGGCCGGGACTCGGCCCAGCGGACGCCGGTGGTGAGCAGCAGTTCGCCCCCGGCCAGGTAGGGGGTGGGGTCGGTGAGCTCGCTGACCGCGACCCACCCCACCGTGCGGTCCAGGCCCTCGTCGCCGGTGAGCGGGCGCAGCCCCAGGGAGGGCGTCCGCACCAGTCCGCCCAGGGTCGGTGGCATCGGCCCTCCACTCGTCGCGGTCGGCGGTCCCTGCCGCATTGGCGCAGGGACCTGCGTCGATTATCCACGGTGTCCATGTCCGCCGGTCCGGACGCGGCCTAGTGTCATGCGGGTCGGGGCGGCGCGCCCCGTCCCGTTCCGCACCCCCGTGTCGCACTGAAGGAGGCAGACGCATGGCCGTGACCGAGGTCGCCCAGTCCCGCCGGGTCGTCACCGAGATCCCCGGTCCCAAGTCCCGCGAGCTCCAGGAGCGCCGTGTCGCGGCCGTCGCCAAGGGCGTCGGCAGCGTGCTGCCCGTCTACGTGACCCGGGCCGGGGGCGGGATCGTCGAGGACGTCGACGGCAACGCCCTGATCGACTTCGGTTCGGGCATCGCCGTGACCAACGTCGGCAACGCCGACCCGCGCGTGGTGGAGCGCTCCGCCGAGCAGCTGGGCCGGTTCACGCACACGTGTTTCATGGTCAACCCGTACGAGGCGTACGTGGAGGTGTGCGAGGCGCTGAACCGGATCACCCCCGGTGACCACGAGAAGCGCTCGATCCTGCTGAACTCCGGGGCCGAGGCCGTCGAGAACGCGGTGAAGATCGCCCGCAGCGCCACCGGGCGCCAGGCCGTCGTGGTGTTCGACCACGCCTACCACGGCCGGACCAACCTCACCATGGGCCTGACCGCCAAGAACATGCCCTACAAGCAGGGCTTCGGGCCGTTCGCGGGCGAGATCCACCGCATGCCGATGGCCTACGCCTACCGCTGGCCCACCGGCCCGGAGAACTGCGGCCCCGAGGCCGCGGCCATGGTCATCGACCAGATCACCAAGCAGGTCGGCGCGGACAACGTCGCCGCCGTGGTGATCGAGCCGATCCAGGGCGAGGGCGGCTTCATCGAGCCCGCCCCCGGTTTCCTGCCCGCCGTGGTGGAGTTCTGCCGCGCCAACGGGATCGTGTTCGTCGCCGACGAGGTGCAGACCGGCTTCGCCCGCACCGGGCGGATGTTCGCCTGTGAGCACGAGGGCATCGTCCCGGACCTCATCACCACCGCCAAGGGCATCGCGGGCGGCCTGCCGCTGGCCGCGGTGACCGGCCGCGCCGACCTGATGGACGCCGTGCACGGCGGCGGTCTGGGCGGCACCTACGGCGGGAACCCGACCGCCTGCGCCGCGGCGCTCGCGTCCCTGGAGGCCATCGAGTCCGACGACCTGGTCGGGCGCGCCCGCGAGATCGGCGACCTGATGCTGGGCCGGCTGCGCAAGCTGGCCGAGCGGCACCCGGTCATCGGCGACGTGCGCGGCCGCGGCGCGATGGTCGCGATCGAGCTGGTCAAGGAGGACAAGAGCCCGGACACGGAGTCGCTGGGCAGGGTCCTGTCGTACTGCCACTCCCAGGGCCTGGTCCTGCTGAGCGCGGGCACCTACGGCAACGTGATCCGCATGCTGCCGCCGCTGGTCATCGGTGACGACCTCCTCAACGAGGGCCTGGACATCCTGGCCGACGCGTTCGCCCGCCTGTAGCCGTACCTCTGCGGGCCGCCGCCTCGCCCACCCGTCGCCCTCGACGGACGGCCCACGGCCGCGGCCCTCCCCTGTGCCCGTGCTCCGGCGCCCGGAGGGCGGGGACCCTCGGCCCTGGAAGCGAGGTCCTCGCTTCCAGGGCCTCCGGAACCCCGTGGGCGCCCTCGCGCGCCCTACGCCTGGGTCACCAGGTGGGCATCGCCCCCTACCGGGTGCCCCAGGCGTAGGTCTGCTTGCGGAGCTTGAGGTAGAGGAAGGTCTCGGTGGAGGCCACCGAGTCGACGGCGCGCATGGCCGCCAGGATCTCCAGCAGGCGGGCGTCGTTCTCGGCGACGACCTCGACCAGCAGGTCGAAGGAGCCCGCCGTGATGACGACGTACTCCACCCCGGGGATCTCGGAGATGCTGTCGGCGGCGGTGTTGAGGTCGCCGTCGGTGCGCACGCCGATCATGGCCTGGCGGTGGAAACCGAGCATCATGGGGTCGGTGACCCCCACGACCTGGACCACCCCGGACTCCAGCAGGCGCTGCACCCGCTGGCGCACGGCGGCCTCGGACAGTCCCACGGCCTTGCCTATGGCGGCGTAGGACCGGCGGCCGTCCTCCTGGAGCACCTCGATGATGCGTTTGGCGGTCTCGTCCAGGACGATGCCGTTGCCCCTGCGCTGAGGAGCGGGGTCCGACTGGCCGTTCACATGGCCCTCCGTGAATCCAACGTATTTTGTGCGTATGAACATCGGATTTCATCGACATCTGACGCCCATACAACGGATTCCAAGGTTACTGCACGGTTATTCATTTGATGAAGACCCGGATCGGTCAACGCTGGCCGTCGCGCACCGAATCCAGTGACAGCAGCGCCACGTGCAGCGACAGGCAGGTCTCGACCGAGTCCAGGTCGGCGTCGAGCACGTTGGAGATCCTGCGCAGTCGATCGTAGAACGCGGGCCGGGACAGGTGCGCGTTGCCCGCCGCCAGCGCCTTGTTGCGCCCGGCCGCCAGGTAGTGGCGGAGCATGTCGGTGAGGTCCGAGCCGTGCCGGGCGTCGTGGTCCAGCAGCGGACCCAGCTCGCGCTCCACGTAGGTCTGTAGGCGCTCGTCGTCGCGGAACAGGTGCAGCAGCCCGCGCAGGTGCAGGTCGGGCAGGCGGTAGAAGGGCCGCCGGTCGCTCTGGCGGACCGCCACGTCGCCCACCTGGCGCGCCTCCAGGAAGGACCGGCGCACCTCGCGGATGTCGTCGGAGGTCGAGCCGACCGCGAGCACCGCGGCGTCGCCGACGGTCACCGCCAGCCGGTCGGCGAGCATGTGCAGGGTGGCGTCGACGCGCCGCCGCGGCGGCAGTGCCAGCAGGACGCCGACCCGCAGGTCGTCCAGGGAGCCCACCAGTGCGGGCAGCCGCAGTTCGCGGCAGGCGCGGGCGGCCCCCTCGGCGGTGTCGGACAGGCGGGCCTGCGCGGCCAGGCCGGTGCCGTTCTCACGCAGGCGCAGCACCAGGCCCAGCAGTTCGCGGTTGTTGAGCGGGACGCCCACCGCCCGGGCCCGGACCAGGGCCTCCTCGGGGTCGGAGTAGGCGCGGTCGATGATGCCCGCGATGATCGTGCGGTGGGTCTGGCGCTCCAGGCTCTCCTGGTGGCGTTCGAGCAGTCGGCCCAGTGCCAGGGTGGTGGCCGCCCGCTCGATGAGCATGCTCTGGCGCGGGGTGGGGTTGGCCCCGGCGATGAGGATGAGCCGCCCCCAGTCCTGCCCGCGCGCGCCGACCGTGGTGACCAGCCAGCCGGTGGCCGGGGCGTGGACGGTGCGCGTGCCCGAGCGCACGGCCCGCGAGCGGCTCTCCCAGGAGGTGAGCAGCGTTCCGGGGTCCTCGCCGTTGAGGTCGCAGGCCAGGACCTGGTGGGAGAGGTTCTCCAGGACCACCGGGCAGCCGGACAGCTGGGTGATCTCGTGCAGGATGCGGTCGGTGTCGGCGCCCTCCACCGACAGCCGGGTGAAGACCGAGTGGAGCTTCTCGGACTCGCGCAGCTCCTCCAACTGCTCGTTGACGACCCGGATGTGCACGGCCTCGGTGATCTCCACGAACCGGGCCTCCCGGTCCAACAGGATCACCGGGACCCCGGCCTCGCGGGCGGCGTCCAGGAACGGCTTGGGCAGCTCCGCGTGGTACTTGCGGCCCAGCTCGACGGCGATGCCGCTGACGCCCACGGCCGCGAGGTCGTCGATGTAGCGCTTGAGCGCGTGGGGGTCGTCGGGCATGGCGATGCCGGTGCTGAGCACGAGCTCGCCGCCGCGCAGCAGGTGCGCCAGGTCGGTGACCTCGGCGATGTGGACCCAGCGCACGGGCACGTCCAGGTGCTCGGAGCCGACCACGACACGCGGGCGTGCGCGCTGGAGCGCGGGCAGGCGCAGGACTTCGGCAAGGGTGGGAAGCACATTCGCATTCTAGGACACAGTGTCAGAAGTCGGCCGGGAGCCCTTGACACTGTGCTCCGCTCCCACCGGCCCGGCGCCCCGGATCCCGCGGTGAGCAGGGCATGCGGCGCTTTTACAGGTCGTAAGCCCGGCCTGCATGTTGTCAACATGGTGGTTCTGGCCACGGCGGCGGTCCGCGGAGAGACTGGGGGCATGTCGGAACTTCTCTCGCGCCACCGCGCGGTCATGCCCTCCTGGCTGCCCCTGTACTACGAGTCCCCGCTGGAGATCGTCTCCGGTAGCGGCTCCCGCGTCACCGACGCGGACGGCCGCACCTACCTGGACTTCTTCACCGGCATCGTGACCAACATGCTCGGCTACGACGTGCCCGAGGTGCGCGAGGCCGTGGAGCGGCAGATCGCCAAGGGCGTCGTGCACACCTCCACGCTGTACCTGATCCGCTCCCAGGTCGAACTGGCCGAGAAGATCGCCCGCCTGTCGGGCATCCCGGACGCCAAGGTGTTCTTCACCAACTCCGGCACCGAGGCCAACGAGACCGCCCTGCTGCTGTCCACCTGCGCGCGCGGCAGCGACGAGGTGCTGGCCGTGCGCGGCAGCTACCACGGCCGCTCCTACGGGACCATCGCCGTCACCGGCAACCGCGGCTGGAAGAACTCCTCGCTGTCCCCGCTCAACGTGCACTACCTGCACGGCACCGACCACGCCTCCCCGGTGTTCCGCGGCATGTCGGAGAAGGAGTACATCGAGGCCTGCGTCGCCGACCTGCGCGACGTCCTGGACACCGCCGCCCCCGGCGTCGCCTGCCTGATCGCCGAGCCGATCCAGGGCGTGGGCGGGTTCAACATGCCGCCGGACGGGCTGTACGCCGCCTACAAGGAGGTGCTGGACGAGCACGGCATCCTCTTCATCTCCGACGAGGTGCAGACCGGCTGGGGCCGCACCGGCAGCAGTTTCTTCGGTATCGGGAACCACGGTGTCACCCCGGACATGATGACCTTCGCCAAGGGCCTGGGCAACGGCTTCGCCGTCGGCGGCGTCGTGGCGCGCGGCGACCTCATGGACGGCCTGTCGGCGCTGGGCGTGGCCACCTTCGGCGGCAACCCGGTGTCGATGGCGGCCGCCGGGGCCACCCTGGACTACGTGCTGGAGCACGACCTCCAGGGCAACGCGCTGCGCCAGGGCTCGCTCATCATCGAGGGCCTGCGGCCGCTGACCGAGCTGGCGTCGGTGTCCGACGTGCGCGGCAAGGGCCTGATGTTCGCCATCGAGATGACGGACCCGCGCACCGGGGGCCCCTCCTCGGCCCTGGCCGGGCAGGTGCTGGAGGCCGCCCGCGAGCGCGGCCTGCTGGTGGGCAAGGGCGGCGTGCACGGCAACGTGCTGCGCATGGCCCCGCCGCTGACCCTGTCCGCCGAGGACGCCGTCCAGGGCCGCGACCTGCTGCTGGACGCCGTGCGCGCGGTCGACGCCCAGGCCTGACACGAACCGAGGAGACGAGAGAAGACATGGGCAAGCACGTCACCCACTGGATCGGCGGACGCCGCTACGAGGGCCCGGCCAAGCGCCAGGGCGACATCTACAACCCGGCGTCGGGCGCGGTCACCGGCACCGTCGACTTCGCGGGCCCGGAGGAGGTGGACGCGGCGGTGGCCGCGGCCCGGGCCGCGTTCCCGGGCTGGCGGGACACGTCGCTGTCGCGGCGGGTGCAGATCCTGTTCCGGTTCCGGGAGCTGCTCAACGCCGGCAGGGACGAGCTGGCCGCGGCGATCAGCGCCGAGCACGGCAAGGTGTTCTCCGACGCGCAGGGCGAGGTGGCCCGGGGCCTGGAGGTCGTGGACTTCGCCTGCGGCATCCCGCACCTGCTCAAGGGCGGCTACTCCGAGAACGTGTCCACCGGTGTGGACTCCTACTCCATCCTCCAGCCGCTGGGCGTGGTCGCGGGCATCACCCCGTTCAACTTCCCGGCCATGGTGCCGATGTGGATGTTCCCGGTGGCGATCGCCTGCGGTAACACGTTCGTGCTCAAGCCCAGCGAGAAGGACCCCTCGGCGTCGCTGCTGATCGCCGGGATGTGGGCGAAGGCCGGGCTGCCCGAGGGCGTGTTCAGCGTGGTCCAGGGCGACAAGGAGGCCGTGGACGCGATCCTGGAGCACCCGGACGTGGCGGCGGTGAGCTTCGTGGGCTCCACCCCGATCGCCCGGTACATCTACCGGACGGCCGCCGAGCACGGCAAGCGGGTGCAGGCGCTGGGCGGGGCGAAGAACCACATGGTGGTGCTGCCCGACGCCGACCTGGACCTGGCCGCCGACCAGGCGGTGTCGGCCGGGTTCGGCTCGGCCGGCGAACGCTGCATGGCCATCTCCGCGGTGGTCGCGGTGGAGCCGGTGGGCGACGAGCTGGTCGCCAAGATCAAGGAGCGGATCTCCCGGCTGCGGGTGGGACCCGGTGACGACGAGCGCAGCGAGATGGGCCCGCTGGTCACCCGCGAGCACCGCGACAAGGTGGCCTCCTACCTGGAGTCGGGGGTGCGCGAGGGCGCGACGCTGGCCGTGGACGGCCGGGTGCACCCGGTCCTGGGCGGCGGGGAGGACGGGTTCTGGCTGGGCCCGACGGTGCTCGACCACGTGGGCCCGGAGATGTCCTGCTACCGCGACGAGATCTTCGGACCGGTGCTGAGCGTGCTGCGGACGGCCGACTACGACTCGGCGGTGAAGCTGATCAACGACAACCCCTACGGCAACGGGACGGCGATCTTCACCAACGACGGCGGGGCGGCCCGGAGGTTCCAGAACGAGGTCGAGGTCGGGATGGTCGGCATCAACGTGCCGATCCCGGTGCCGATGGCCTACTACTCGTTCGGCGGGTGGAAGCAGTCGCTGTTCGGTGACTCGCACGCGCACGGCACCGAGGGCGTGCACTTCTACACCCGCACCAAGGCGGTCACGGCCCGGTGGATCGACCCGGGTTCGCGTCCGACCGGCGGTGTGGACCTGGGGTTCCCGACCAACGGATGAGCGGGTCCCCGGCCCACGGATGACAACGGGCATTCCCGACTGTTCGCAGTTCCGGGAAATACCGGACGGATGCGTCTCACCGACGGTCGCGGCGCGCGACTCGGAGTATCGTGGATGTCGCCCGCCCCTCACGGGGCGTGGCCGACGGCCTGATCACGGGACCATTCCGGGAAAGGCGCGCTCAACTTCCCCTCCTCCCCATGGAAGCGGGTGCGCCGGCGGGAGCGCTCCGGGTCCTTCTCTCCCCCTTGGACCCGGAGCGCGACCGTGTTCTCCTCAGCGGGCGGCGAACACCCGGGTGTCGGCGGCGACCGGCGCTCCGGCGCCGACGAGCGCCGCGCAGTCACCGCAACCGAACACCGACACCCCGTCCGGCAGGACGCCCAGGGCGATCCGCGGCCGGGGCCATCGCGTGTGGCAGACGGCGCAGGCATCCCCCGTGCACTGCTCCGCGCTCAGCGATTCCGGGTCGTACACGTATCCGTCGGATATGGCGTCCGCTCCCGCATCCGATGCGCACATCGTGCTCGTTCCGCGCAATGTCCCTGCTCCCCCCGTGGTTTAGGACAGTCTGGCGGGCCGATAGTTACCGGCTCTTTATTCAATCAGAGGCACTCGGCACCCGGAAGGGTCCGTCCCCATCTAAATCACTCCGTGCAGGTAGATCATAGCTCTAAGTAATCAACCCTGGGAAGACCCCGACTGAAACCTGCGCAATCAGCGGATTTGTCGGACACCCGGGAGGCGGTCCACCCTCGATGGCACCGAATCAGTCGCGGGGTATCACCACAAAGCGGCGCATCGCCAGCGCGGGGTTGGTCGTACGGACCTCGTCCACCCGTGAGGCCGAAACCTCGGCAACGGCCACCTCGAACGCCTGCTCCCCCAGCGCCGCGATCGGCGTCCCCATCGGGTCGATCACCATGCTGTTGCCCGCCCCCGTGGGGGCGGACTGCCCGGCGGCGGCGACGTACACGGTGTTCTCCACCGCGCGGGCGCGCGCCAGGGTCCGCCAGTGCTCCTCCTTGAGCGGACCGGGCACCCACTGCGCGGCCAGCAGCACCACGTGCGCCCCGGCGTCCGCGAGCCGCCGGGTCACCTCGGGGAAGCGCAGGTCATAGCAGGTCTGCAACCCGAAGGTCACCCCCTCGACGGCGAAGGTCTCCGGCTCCTCGACGGGCCCGGGCGCCACCACATCGGACTCCTTGACGCCGAACGCGTCGTACAGGTGGATCTTGCGGTAGAGAGCGACCCGTTCGCCCGCCGGGGACAACACCACCAGCGTGTTGGAGAAGTGCGTACCCCCGGCGGTCTCCTCGTTGACGCCCAGCACCAGGTGGACGCCCTCGCGGCGGGCGGTGTCGGCGGCGGCCGCGACGAACGGCCCGTCCAGGGGCTCGGCCGCCTCGACGTAGCGGTCGTCGGTGCGGGACGCGGTGAACATCGTGTACTCGGGCAGCAGCACCACCCGCGCCCCCAGTGCGGCGGCCCGCGCGGTCAGCCGCGCGACCGAGCGCAGGTTCTCCGCCTTGTCCCGGGCGGGGGCGAACTGGGCGACCGCGACCTGCACCATCGGATCCTCCGTAAGTCGGTCAGTGGCCCGGAAGGGCCGGGTTTGGCTTATCGGTTCTCGTCCTGCGCGGCTCCCGAGGAGCGGCCGCCCGACCCGCCAGGGCACTGCGGCCGCTGATCCAGGTCCGCGCAATGGCCGCTGTTCGCGGCGATGACGACGGGGTGTCCACCCTCGCCCCACCGGTCCCGCGGGCGGCTCGACGACTTCATTGAGACTCCTCATCGACGCGGGTGGCACGAGTGTACGGCCACCCCCTTGCCAGCAGGCTGAACACGTGTTTAGCCTATTGAACATGAGTTCAGCCGATGCCTCCGACCTCACCGCGCGCGCCCGCATCCGCGACGCCGCCATCGAGCACTTCGGGCGGCACGGCTTCAAGGTGACGATCCGGGCCATCGCCGAGAAGGCGGGGGTCTCCCCCGGCCTGGTCATGCACCACTTCGGGTCCAAGGACGGATTGCGCAAGGCCTGCGACGACCACGTCTTCGAGATCGTGCACAGGGTCAAGAAGGAGTCGGTGACCGCGGACCCCGCGGTGTCCCTCCAGCACGTGGCGCACATCGAGGAGTTCGCCCCCCTGCTGGCCTACGCGGTGCGCTCCTTCCAAGAGGGCGGCTCCGTCGGCCTGGCCCTGTACGAGCGCATGGTCGCGGACATCCGGGACTACCTCGCCGCGGGCGAGGCGGCCGGGAGGATCCGGCCCAGCCGCGACCCGGGCAAACGCGCCCGGTGGCTGGCCGAGAGCTCCATGGGCTCCCTCCTCGTCGCGCTGTCCATGCGGCCCGACCCCGACGACATCGACTTCCCACTGTTCCTGCGGGAATGGATGGAGGAGCACATGCTCCCGCTACTGGAGCTCTACACCGAAGGTCTCTACACCGACCGGCAGATGCTCGACGCCTACCTGCTGTACGTCGGCGACCCGCCTGCGGGCACCCGCTGACGTACCCGGGGCCTCCGGGCATCCCCCCATCGGAAGAGAGAAGAGACCACCCGCCATGTCATCACCCGTCATCGACGCGCGCGGCGTCGACAAGTACTTCGGCCGGTTCCAGGCCCTCGACGGCCTGGACCTCACCGTGGAGGCCGGCCAGGTCGCCGGGTTCCTCGGACCCAACGGCTCCGGCAAGTCCACGACCATCCGCGTCCTGCTCGGCCTGCTCAGGGCCGACGCCGGCACCGTCGCCCTGCTGGGCGGCGACCCCTGGAAGGACGCCGTCCCCCTGCACCGGCGGCTGGCCTACGTCCCCGGCGACGTCACCCTGTGGCCCAACCTGACCGGCGGCCAGGCCATCGACCTGCTCGGGCGGCTGCGCGGAGGTCTGCACAAGGCACGCAAGCAGGAGCTGCTGTCCCGGTTCGAGCTGGACCCCACCAAGAAGGCGCGGACCTACTCCAAGGGCAACCGGCAGAAGGTCGCCCTGGTCGCCGCCCTCGCCTCCGACGCCGAACTGCTCATCCTGGACGAGCCGACCTCGGGGCTGGACCCGCTCATGGAGGCGGTGTTCACCGGGTGCGTGCTGGAGGCCAAGGAGCAGGGGCGCACGGTGCTGCTGTCCAGCCACATCCTGTCCGAGGTGGAGAAGCTCTGCGACACCGTCACCATCATCCGTCAGGGGAAGACCGTGGAGTCGGGGACCCTGGAGGACCTGCGCCACCTGACCCGGTCGTCCGTCCGCGCGACCGTCAGCGCGGACCCCGGGCCGCTGGCCGCACTGGCCGGGGTGCACAACGCGGAGATCGACGGCGACCGGATCTCCATGGACGTGGACAACGACCACCTCGACACCGTCATGCGCGCGGTGGCCGACCTGGGGGTCCGCTCCCTCGTGAGCAACCCGCCCTCCCTGGAGGAGCTGTTCCTGCGCCACTACGGCGACGAGCTGGCCGCCCTCAACGGCGACAAGGGGGGCGCGTCGTGAGCGCCCTCACCGGAACCGGGACCCTGACCCGGTTCATCCTGCGCCGCGACCGCATCCGGATGTCGGTATGGACGGTCTCGCTGGTCGGCACGGTCGCGATCACCGTCCCCACCCTGGACGAGACGTTCTCGACCGACGCCCAGCGCCAGGCCCGGGCCGCGCTGATGGACACGCCCACCGGCATCCTCTTCGGCGGCCCGGGGTACGGGCTGGACGACTACACGCTCGGCGCCATGGTGGTCAACGAGCTGACCATGAGCCTGCTCATCGCCACGGCGATCATGAGCATCCTCCACGTGGTCCGGCACACCCGGGCCGAGGAGGAGAGCGGCCGCGCCGAACTGCTGCGGGCGGCCGTCCTGGGCAGCGGCGCCCAGATGACGGCGGCGCTGGTCACCGTCGCCCTGCTGAACCTGGTCATCGGCGGGCTGACCGGGGCGATCATGGCCGGCTACGGCCTGGACGCCGCCGACTCCCTGGCCTACGGGCTGGGCCTGGGGCTGGCCGGCCTCACCTTCGGCGCCGTCACCGCGGTGTGCGCCCAGCTGACCGAGCACGGGCGGGCCGCCTCCGGAACGGCCTTCCTCGCCGTCGGCGTGCTCTTCACGGCCCGGGTGGTCGGCGACCTGGCCGAGCGCGGGGGCGGTCCCGCCTCCTGGGCCTCCCCGTTCGCCTGGGTGCAGCAGACCCGGGTGTTCGACGACCCGCGCTGGTGGCCGCTCGCCCTGTACCCGCCGGTCGTCCTGGCCCTGTTCGGCGCCGCCTACGCCCTGGCGGGGCGCCGGGACCTGGGTGCGGGGCTGATCCCGTCCCGGCCCGGCCCGGCCGCGGCGGGCCCGCTGCTCAACGGTGTCTTCGCCCTGTACCTGCGCCAGCAGCGAGGGTCGATCATCGCCTGGAGCGTCGCGACCTTCCTGTTCGCGATCTCCTTCGGCACACTCGCCACCGAGGTCGAGGGGATGGTCGAGTCCAACCCCGATATCGTCGCCCTCCTGGCCGACGCCTCCACCGAGGACGTCACCGCGGGCTTCCTGGGCGTCATGTCGGGCTACGTGATCATGGCGGCGGCGGCCCAGGGCATCCTGTCGGTCCTGCGGGCCCGGGGCGAGGAGTCGGCGGGCCGCGCCGAACTCGTCCTGGCCACGGCGGTGGGGCGGATCCGCTGGTACGGCGCCGCTCTGGCGGTGGGCGTCCTGTCGACGGCCCTCGTCGTCGTCCTGGGCGGACTCGGCATCGGCATCGGCGCGCTCAGCGCCACGGACGACGCCTCCTGGATCGGCACGATGCTGGAGTCGGCGCTGTCGCAGCTGCCGGCGGCACTGGCGTTCGTCGCGGCCACCGCGCTGTTCGCCGGGGCGGCACCGCGCCTGATGCCGCTGGTGTGGGTGTGGCTGGGCTACAGCGTCTTCGCCACCATGCTCGGCGCCCTGCTGGGGATGCCCGACCGGGCGCTGGACCTCAGCGCGTTCGGGATGCTGCCGCAGCCGCCGATGGAGGACTTCGAGGCCGCACCGGTCGCGATCGCCTCCGCCGCGGTCGCGGTCGCCCTGGTCCTGGCCCTGGCGGGCTTCCGCCGCCGCGACCTGGTCACCGGCTGACGGCGGGCGGGATACGCCCCTGAGGCCCCCGGTGCCCTCCGGCACCGGGGGCCTCACCGCGTCGGCCCGCCGCCAGGCCGTGGGCGTGCAGCGGTGCGGCCGCCGGGACGCCCGCCGCGGTGGGGGCCGGAACCGGTCGGCGGCGGCTCCCTCAGGTGAGGAAGGACATCGCCCAGGCGGGGGCCAGGACGATGATGAGGAAGCGGACGGTGCGGGTCACGAAGGTGATCGCGGAGAACAGCACGACGTTCATCCGCACCACGCCCGCCAGGACCGAGACCACCACGAACGGCGGGATGCTCGCGAACGAGCTGAGCGCCAGCAGGCCCACCCCCCAGGCGGGGCGCTCCTCGGCCTTGCGCCGCCAGCGGGCGGCCCGCTCGGCCCACTTGCCCGGGGTCTCGGTGCGCTTGCGCAGCCAGGGCGCGGAGAGCGACCCCCTGCCCGCGTAGTAGTAGGGCAGCTTGCCCAGGGTCTGGCCCAGGCCGGCGGCCACCGCCATGGCCACCAGGGCGCCGTCGCCGTTCACGGCGACGGCGCCCAGCAGGTAGACCTCGATGTTGAGGACCGGGACCAGTCCCGCCACGAGGGCGATGACGAAGGCCAGGCCGGTCTCGATCACCGCGGGGTCAGCTCTCCGCGGCCGCGAGCTGGCCGCAGGCCCCGTCGATCTCCTGGCCGCGGGTGTCGCGGACGGTCACCGAGACGCCGTGGGACTGTAGGCGCCGGACGAACTCGCGCTCGTCCTCGGGGCGCGACGCCGTCCACTTGGACCCCGGGGTGGGGTTGAGCGGGATCAGGTTGACGTGCACCAGGTGGCCCCTGAGCAGCTCGCCCAGCAGGTCGGCCCGCCAGGCCTGGTCGTTGATGTCCTTGATGAGCGCGTACTCGATGGAGACCCGGCGGCCGGTCGTGCCCGCGTAGCGCCAGGCGGCGTCGAGCACCTCGGCGACCTTCCAGCGGGTGTTGATCGGCACCAGCTCGTCGCGCAGCTCGTCGTCCGGGGCGTGCAGGGAGATCGCCAGGCGGACCTGCATCTTCTCGGAGATGAGCTTGTCGATCGCCGGGACCAGGCCCACCGTGGACACGGTGACGCCGCGCTGGGAGATGCCCAGCCCGTCGGGCACCGGGTCGGTGATCCGGCGCACCGTCTCCAGGACGCGCTTGTAGTTGGCCATGGGCTCGCCCATGCCCATGAACACGATGTTGCTGATCCGCCCCGGCCCCCCGGCCACCTGGCCGCGGGCCAGGTCGCGGGCGCTGGACACCACCTGTTCCACGATCTCGCCGGTGGACAGGTTGCGGGTGAGCCCCGCCTGCCCGGTGGCGCAGAACGGGCAGTTCATACCGCAGCCGGCCTGTGAGGAGATGCACAGGGTGACGCGGTCCGGGTAGCGCATCAGCACGGACTCGAACAGCACCCCGTCGAACGCCTTCCACAGGGTCTTGCGGGTCATCCCGTTGTCACAGGTGATGTGCTTGACCGGGGTGAGCAGACGGGGCAGCAGCGCCTCGCCCAGCTTCTCCCGGGAGGAGGCGGGCAGGTCGGTCATGGCCGAGGTGTCCGACTCCAGGCCGCCGAAGTAGTGCTTGGCGATCTGCTTGGCCCGGAAGGGCTTCTCCCCCAGGTCGGTGACGACCTGGGCCCGCTCCTGCGGGGTGAGGTCGGCCAGGTGCCGGGGAGGCTTGGCGCGGCGCGGTGCGACAAAGGTGAGCTCGGCGGGCATAGAGAGTCCGTAAGGGTGGAGTCGATGGTCTCGGCCCGGCGCGGGACGGCAGCGGGTCGGGTCGTTATACGACCTATACGCGGCTGCGGATACGGCTCCGCCTGTCAGGGCACTACCGTCGATTCTACGCATTGAGCGGACGGGTCGGATCGGGCCCGCGGAGGACGGCGGATCGGCACATGTGGGAGGGCCGGTGACAGGGATCGAGGTCCTGCTCGACGAGATCAGCCCGTATCAGAGCCGCCGCGTCGTCGTCGAGTGCGACTCCCGGACCACGGCCGCCTACCTGCTGGACGCGCGCGGGCGCATCCGCGTCCCGGTGTGGCTGGCCAACCACGGGATCGCCCCCCGCACCGCCGAGCCCGGCGGCTCCTTCGAGGGGCGGGCACCGCTGATGCCGGAGGGGCACACCAAGCACCCGCAGGGGCGCCCCCGGTTCGACCCCTCCTGTCTGCGCGCGGTCTGGTTCGAGGAGGGCGACGGGGTCGCCCTGGTCGACGAGGAGGGCCTGCTCGCGGTCATCCCCGGCTGGGCCGAGGCCGACAGCGGCCTGCCCGGGTACGCCCGCGAGGCGATCGGGCGCAGCGCCTACGCCTGGGAGCTGGACCCGGTCAAGGGACAGCTGTGGCCACGGGTGGTGCACGCCGAGGCCTACTGGGACTGGCGGCGGGCCTCGGGCGCCTGGCGCAGCGTGCAGCGCACGGTGCTGGGCCACCTCAACCGGTCGGTGGGCGAGGCCGGCCACTACTGGGACGTGTCCGACGGCCACCCGCCGCTGCTGCGGGTGTCGGAGCGCCCGCCCACCGGGCACCGGCCGTTCACGGTCCTGTCGACCGTGGGCATGTGCGGGCAGCGGATGCCCACCCTGGACCGGTACATGGCCGACACCTCCAAGTACGCGAGGGTGGAGCTGGCACTGGCCACCACCATGCCCGCGCACCACGCCGCGCGGATCTTCCGGTGGATCGGGGCGTTCCCGTGGCGGGCGGTGACCTGGTTCGGCACCGGGCACACGGTGAAGTGGCTGGACAACCCCGAGGACCGGGCGATGCGCCGGGGCGCGGGGGCGGTGCTGCTGTTGGAGGACCCCTCGCCGCTGGTGACCGCCGAGGGCCACGCGCCGCCGGACACCTCGGGGCTGGCCTTCCAGGGCGACCCGGTGCGGTGGCTGTGGATCGTGCCCATCACCCGCCCCGAGCACCTGTTCGCCAAGGAGCACGACAGCGCGACCCTGGTGGAGAAGCTGGCCGCCGAGGGCCGCAGCTGGATCCTGTCCTGAAAAACCGTGGCCCCCCGCACCGGGCTCTGGGACGATCCCCGGGTTCCGGAGGCGAGGCGGGGGTGCGGGTGTGACGGCGACGGAGGACGCGGGGCGCACGGCCGGGATGGGGGCGCCGCTGCGGCACGGCCCGTTCCGGGCGCTGGCCGCCGGGCGGCTGCTGATGTCCCTGGGCAACGGGCTGGCGAACGTGGCGCTGGCGTTCGCCGTGCTGGACGTGACCGGGTCCCTGGTCCAGGTCGGCCTGGTGGTGGGCGCGCGGTCCGTCGCCAACGTGGTCCTGCTGCTGCTCGGCGGGGTGGTCGCGGACCGGCTCCCCCGTTCCCTGGTGCTGCGCGGCGGCTGTGCCCTGGCCGCCCTGGCCCAGGGGGTGCTGGGCGCGGCCCTGCTGACCGGGACGGCGTCGCTGCCGCTGATGGTGGGGCTGAGCGTGCTCAACGGGGCCGCGGCCGCGGTGAACCTGCCCGCGTCCGCCGCGCTGCTCCCCCAGACGGTGCCACGCGGGTTGCTGCGCCAGGCCAACGCGGTGGTCCGGCTGACCGGGAACGGTGCGATGGTGGCCGGGCTGTCCCTGGGCGGGGCCGTGGTCGCGTTCGTCGGACCCGGCTGGTCCATCACCGCCGACGCGGGACTGTACGCGCTGGCCTGCGCGGCGTTCGTGCTGTTGCGGGTTCCGGGCGCGGAGGCCGGCACGGGAGGGGCGGGCGTGCTGCGCGACCTGGTCGAGGGGTGGCGCGAGTTCACCGCCCGCTCGTGGGTGTGGGTGGTGGTGGCGCAGTTCATGGTGACCAACGCCGCCTGGTCGGCGTCGGTGGCGGTGCTGGGACCGGCGATCGCCGACGAGTCCTTCGGCCGGGCGGTCTGGGGGCTGGTCGTGGCGGCCCAGAGCGCCGGGATGCTGGTCGGCGGGTTCCTGGCCGCCCGGTGGCGGCCGCGCCGGGCACTGCTGTTCGGGGTGGCCCTGGTCGCGGTCCAGGCGGTGCCGCTGTACGCGCTGTCCCTGCCGGCCGCGCCCCTGGTGCTGGTCGCCGCCATGTTCGTGACGGGGGTGGCCGTGGAGCAGTTCGAGGTGGCCTGGAACGTGTCGGTGCAGGAGAACGTCCCGGCCGACCGGCTGTCCCGGGTGTACTCTTACGACGCCCTGGGGTCGTTCGTCGCGATCCCCGTCGGCCAGGTCGCTGTCGGCCCGGTGGCGGCGGCGGTCGGACCGCGGAACGCGCTGCTCGCACTGGCCGCGCTGACGGTGGCCGCGACCCTGGCGGCGCTGGCCGTGCCGGGTGTGCGCCGCCTGCGCAGGGCGCCCTGACCGCACGCCGCCAGGGCGTGTTCGGCGGATGCCTTCGTGCGGCTCGGCGCTCGCACCGAAGGACACGAGCGGCCGCGAGGCGATCCCTCGCAGGACGACGGGCGCAGGTCGGCCCGGATCGGCCGCCCGGGCGAAGGCGGCACCGCGGGAGGCCGCCTCACGGCCCCGCGGCGGTACCGCGCCGAAGGCACCCGTCGAGGGCGGCGACGGGCGACAGGCGGGCCCGGGTCTCGGCCGCCCGGGCGAAGGCGGCACCGCGGGAGACCACCTCACGGCCCCGCGGCGGTACCGCGCCGAAGGCACCCGTCGAGGGCGGCGACGGGCGACAGGCGGGCCCGGAATGATCCGTCGAAAACGCCCTAGCTGGCGACGCCGCGGTTGAGGCGGACCTGGCTGAGCACCCGGTGGAAGGAGGCCATCTCCTCGTCGCTGAAGCGCTCGACGAAGCTGCGCAGGGTGGCCTGGGGCTCGGGGCAGGTGCCGAGGAACTCGTCCATGACCCGGGCGGTGTACTCGGCGCGGGTCTCCAGCGTCCAGTACACCCAGGCGCGGCCGCGCTTCTCGCGGTCGAGCAGGCCCTTGTTGTAGAGGATCCCGGCGACCGTCATGACGGTGGTGTACGCGATGTCCCGGTCGTAGACCATCGTCTCGTGGACGAGCCGTACGGGCAGCGGCTCCTCGGACCGCCACAGCGCGTCCATGATGGCGGCTTCCAGTTCCCCCAGGCCCCTCATGGGTCTCTCCCACCCCTGTGTGTCCGGTGTGCGCGTATCGCGATCTTGGCACGTGGGGCGCGTCGGCGCGGGAGAACCTCGAAGAGCGCACAGATCCGCACAAGTTCGGCGGCGTTCACCGGCGTTTCGCGAGCTGGGAGGCCTGCTACCGAGGGGAAACGCGCGACGGCCGGGCCCGGGGCCCGCCGCTCCCGCTGGGAACGTCGGCGGTGGGACCCGGCCGTCCCGCCCGGCCGTTTGCACCTACTCCGACGGGCCCCGCCGGGATCGGGTTCCCCCGGAATCTCGATGTCGAGAGCGGTACAGGACACATCGGGGGCGGCCGGTAGCGGCCACGGGTTTCACACCCTGAAAACCCCATAAAAAACAACAAACCAGACAGCACAGGCACACTACGCTTGGTTACCAACGCGTAGCGCTAATATGATTGTGAAAAATTGTTAGCTATCTCCTAGTTTCAACACGGTCCGCGTTCCCCGATGGGATGCCGGTACAAGTAGCCTGGGAACCGACGAGCGCCGGCCTGGTCAGACCGGTCTTCCGCCACGCGGTCGACCACCGTTCTTCCCTGAGCCCGCCGAGCCGGCAGCCACCCGTCTTCCTACACATTCACGAGCGAGCTGCGGAAGTGGGCGATCTCCGCCGTGTCGTCTGAGGCGTCTCAACCCCTGACAGACTTTGGTCCCAACGAGTGGTTGGTCGAGGAGCTTTATCAGAAGTACTTGAACGACCCGAACTCGGTCGACAAGGCCTGGTGGAACTTCTTCGCGGACTACAAGCCCGCGGAGTCGGCCGGTGCGAAGAGCGGGGGGACCGCCGCCGTCAAGGCGCAGGCCACGACCCCCGCCGCCACCGCCGCACCCAAGAAGCCCGCCGCGCCGGCCCCCGCCAAGGCGGCGGCCCCGAGCGCGGACGAGGCCCTCCGGGTCGACGAGGAGCGGCTGCGCGGCGCACCGGCGCGCACCGCGACCAACATGGAGTCGAGCCTGACCATGCCGACCGCGACCAGTGTGCGCGCGGTGCCGGTCAAGCTGCTCTTCGACAACCGGATCGTCATCAACAACCATCTCCGGCGCGGTCGCGGTGGGAAGGTCTCCTTCACCCACCTCATCGGCTACGCCATGGTCAAGGCACTCGAATCGATGCCGGAGATGAACTACTCCTACACGGAGATCGACGGCAAGCCCGGTGTCGCCAAGCCCAAGCATGTGAACTTCGGCCTGGCCATCGACCTACAGAAGCCGGACGGTTCGCGCCAGCTCGTCGTGCCCTCCATCAAGAGGTCCGACGAGATGGACTTCATGGAGTTCTGGAGCGGCTACGAGGACCTGGTCCGCAAGGCCCGCACCAACAAGCTGGGCGTGCCGGACTTCCAGGGCACCACCATCAGCCTCACCAACCCCGGCGGCATCGGCACCGTGCACTCGGTCCCGCGCCTCATGCCGGGCCAGGGCACCATCCTGGGTGTCGGCGCCATGGAGTACCCGGCCGAGTTCCAGGGCGCCTCCGCGGACACGCTGGCCGAGCTGGGCATCAGCAAGGTCATGACGCTGACCTCCACCTACGACCACCGCATCATCCAGGGTGCGCAGTCGGGTGAGTTCCTGCGCCGGATCCACCAGCTGCTGCTGGGCGAGAACGGCTTCTACGACGAGATCTTCAACTCCCTGCGCATCCCCTACGAGCCGGTGCGCTGGGTGCAGGACATCCACGTCAACAAGGCCACCCAGCTCGACAAGACCACCCGGGTCCAGGAGCTGATCCACGCCTACCGCGTGCGCGGCCACCTCATGGCCGACACCAACCCGCTCGACCACGAGCAGCGCAAGCACCCGGACCTGGACGTGCTCCAGCACGGCCTGACCCTGTGGGACCTGGACCGCGAGTTCCCGACCGGGGGCTTCGGCGGCAAGCAGGTCATGAAGCTGCGCGACATCCTGGGCGTGCTGCGCGACACCTACTGCCGCACGGTGGGTATCGAGTACATGCACATCCAGAGCCCGGAGGAGCGGGAGTGGATCCAGGCGCACGTCGAGCGCGAGCACGAGAAGCTCGACCGTGACGAGCAGCTGCACATCCTGCACCGGCTCAACAGCGCCGAGGCGTTCGAGACCTTCCTCCAGACCAAGTACGTCGGCCAGAAGCGGTTCTCCCTGGAGGGCGGCGAGTCCCTGATCCCGCTGCTCGACGGTGTGATCTCCAAGGCCGCCAGGTCCGGGCTGGACGAGGCCGTCATCGGCATGGCCCACCGCGGCCGCCTCAACGTGCTGGCCAACATCTGCGGCAAGTCCTACGGGCAGATCTTCGGCGAGTTCGAGGGCAACCTCGACCCGCGCAGCGCGCACGGCTCCGGTGACGTCAAGTACCACCTGGGCACCGAGGGGGACTTCCAGACCCGGGAGGGCGAGAAGATCGCCATCTCGCTGGCGGCCAACCCGTCCCACCTGGAGACCGTCGACCCGGTCCTGGAGGGCATCGTCCGCGCCAAGCAGGACGTGCTCGACAAGGGCGCGCACGGCTTCACCGTGCTGCCGATCCTCATCCACGGCGACGCGGCGTTCGCCGGGCAGGGCGTGGTCGCCGAGACCCTCAACCTGTCCCAGCTGCGCGGCTACCGCACCGGCGGCACCGTTCACATCGTCGTGAACAACCAGGTGGGCTTCACCACCTCGCCGTCGGACAGCCGCTCCAGCGTGTACGCCACCGACGTGGCGCGGATGGTGCAGGCGCCGATCTTCCACGTCAACGGGGACGACCCCGAAGCCGTGGTCCGGGTCGCGCACCTGGCCTTCGCCTACCGCCAGGCGTTCAACAAGGACGTCGTGATCGACCTCGTCTGCTACCGCCGCCGCGGCCACAACGAGGGCGACAACCCCGAGTTCACCCAGCCGCTGATGTACAACGTCATCGACGCCAAGCGCTCCACCCGCAAGCTGTACACCGAGGCCCTCATCGGCCGCGGCGACATCACGGTGGAGGAGGCCGAGTCGGCGCTGCGCGACTACCAGACCGAACTGGAGCGCGCGTTCACGGAGACCCGTGAGGCCGACAGGAAGCCGATCGAGCCGGGCGCCGTGGTCAAGCCCGAGGTGTTCACCGAGGGCCGCCTGGACCACTCCTCGGTCGAGACCGCCATCAGCACCGAGACCGTCAAGCGGATCATCGACACCCAGGTGAACATGCCCGACGGCTTCACCCCGCACCCGCGGCTGGCCCCCCAGATGACCCGCCGCGCCACGATGGTGGAGAACGACGCGGTGGACTGGGCCACCGGCGAGATGCTGGCCTTCGGCGGGCTGCTGCTGGACGGGCACCCGGTCCGCCTGGTCGGTCAGGACAGCCGCCGCGGCACCTTCGGTCAGCGCCACGCCGGACTGGTGGACCGCGAGACCGGCGAGTCCTACACGCCGCTCAAGCAGTTCGACAACGGCACCGTGAAGTTCCACGTCCACGACTCGCTGCTGAGCGAGTACGCGGCGCTGGGCTTCGAGTACGGCTACTCGCTCACCCGCCCCGATGCGCTGGTGATGTGGGAGGCGCAGTTCGGTGACTTCGTCAACGGCGCGCAGACCATCATCGACGAGTACATCAGCTCCGGTGAGCAGAAGTGGGGCCAGCGCTCCAGCGTGACCCTGCTGCTGCCGCACGGCTACGAGGGCCAGGGCCCGGACCACTCCTCGGCCCGGATCGAGCGGTTCCTCCAGCAGTGCGCGCAGGAGAACATGACCGTCGCGATGCCGACGACCCCGGCGAGCTACTTCCACCTGCTGCGCTGGCAGGCGAAGTCGCCGGTCGAGCGGCCGCTGGTGATCTTCACGCCCAAGTCGCTGCTGCGCCTGAAGGCCGCGACCTCCGCCGCCTCCGACTTCACCTCGGGGCACTTCCGGCCGCTCATCACGGACGACTCGATCGCTCCGGAGAAGGTGCGCCGCGTGGTGCTGTGCTCGGGCAAGATCTACTACGACCTGGACGCGGCGCGCCGCAAGAGCGGTGACAAGCACACCGCGATCATCCGGGCGGAGCGGCTCTACCCGCTGCCGATCGAGGAGATCCGGGAGCAGCTCAAGGCCTACCCGAACGCGGGCGAGGTCCTGTGGGTCCAGGAGGAGCCGGCGAACATGGGCCCGTGGCCGTTCGTCGCACTGGTCTTCTCCGAGCAGCTCGACCGCCCGTTCACCCGGATCTCGCGTCCGGCGTCCTCCTCGCCCGCGGCCGGTTCTGCCAAGCGGCACGAGGCGGAGCAGCGCGCCCTGGTGGACACGGTCTTCCCGCCGGCGGACTAGCAGGGGCGCGCGTTGTACTACACGGATCGCGGAATCGAGGAGTTGGAGAAACGCCGCGGCGAGGAGGAGGTCAGCTTCGCCTGGCTCGCCGAGCAGTTGCGGACGTTCACCGACGTCCACCCCGAGTTCGAGACCCCGGTCGACCGGCTGGCCACCTGGCTGGCCCGGCTGGACGACGAGGACGAAGAGTAGGGCGCACCTGAGAGGGGGCCCGGGAGAGAGAT
>NZ_JASFDV010000073.1 GCF_030766825.1 Nocardiopsis sp. CC223A | reverse complement strand
GGCACGCATGTCATCGGCCGGGGGGCGGCGCCGGGGGCGCGCCTCCTCCCCCCAGAAACCGTTCTCAGCTTCCGGGGATCGGCGCCCTGCGGCACGTTGGTCCCTCGGCGGCGGGCCATCGGCCCGGCGCCTACCGCCGTTGCCGCCGGCGCCGTTCGCCGGGCCGTCGGCCCGGCGACGGCCGCCGTCGGCATCCCGTCGTCGTTCGGTACTCACGTGGTCCTCGATTGCCTTTCACGGCCGGTCGGCCTGACGATTCCTTGGTGGAACGGGGGGACGGTCCCCCTGGGGGATCGGTGATCCGCGACCTGGTCTCCACTGCCCGCTATGACCGGCACCGCCCGGAGACACTGCCCGGGCCCGCTCTGTGCTCAGCCTGTGCTTCAAGGCTTGATAAAAGGACGCTCCGCTGGGGGCGGAGGTTTTCAACAGGTCGCGAAGACGTTGGCCGCTGCATCCTCCTGGTCGTTGGCTCAAGCCGTGCCCGGCGGATCATTCCAGCTCGCGGCCCTTCGAGCAGCCTCCGCTGTGCGACGCCGCCGAGCATGTGAGGCGGCGCACAGCAGGAGTTAGGGCGCTCCCGCCGGTCGGCGCGAGCGCCGAGCCGCACGAAAGCATCCACGAGCACGCACCGAGAGCTCCCACCCCTCCGCCGGCGCCCGATGCGGACGCCCGTCCCGGAGTCGGTAGGGGGCTCTCCCGGCTTTCACGCGCAAATCACAGGTCACGTTAAAGCGATGGGACGGTATAGCACAACCCACGCGCGAGGGTACCCCGTGCAACAGAACACTCCGTCACCGGCGGCGGTCCGTCCTCCGTCGTGACTGCTCACCGTGTGGAAACCGAACAGCGGTGTGCCCGCACCCCGGGACGGCCGGGGGCGACGGCGCAGGCAGGGCGGATGTGTGACTTTACGCGCGCGGCGCACCGAGGGGACCGATGACACGGAGGGTCACGGGTGACTCCGGAACGATGGTGTCACCGTAGGTGACATGCGGTTCTCCAAGTGACCGAAGATAGAGTCATAACCGAACAAAACAGTCGGAGCCACACGTTCCACTACCCGTCCGGCGTCCGGGCGGGAACAGAAACACCGTGCGGGCCGCTGAGCACATACGGAGAACGAACGCGGGACGCCGCCACCCCACCGGCCACGGGAACGGGGGTGCCGTCGTGCGCCGTGGCATCCATGTTCGCGAGCAAGAAGGAGCAAGGACCAATGGGTTCGGTACGTGTAGCCGTCGTGGGCGTCGGCAATTGCGCGGCGTCGCTCGTCCAGGGCGTGCACTACTACAAGGACGCCGACCCCGGCTCTCGGGTACCTGGCCTGATGCACGTCCGGTTCGGCCCTTACCACGTGCGCGACATCGAGTTCGTCGCGGCCTTCGACGTGGACGCCAAGAAGGTCGGCCACGACCTGGCCGACGCCATCGTCGCCAGCGAGAACAACACGGTCAAGATCTGCGACGTGCCGCCCACCGGCGTCACCGTCATGCGCGGCCCCACCTACGACGGCCTGGGCAAGTACTACCGCGAGACGATCCAGGAGTCCGCCGAGGACGCCGTGGACGTCGTCGCCGCCCTCAAGCACAGCAAGGCCGACGTCCTCGTCTCCTACCTCCCCGTGGGATCGGAGGAGGCCGACAAGTTCTACGCCCAGTGCGCCATCGACGCCGGCGTGGCCTTCGTCAACGCCCTCCCCGTGTTCATCGCCTCCGACCCCGAGTGGGCCGCCAAGTTCACCGAGGCCGGGGTGCCGATCATCGGTGACGACATCAAGTCGCAGGTGGGCGCCACCATCACCCACCGGGTGCTGTCCAAGCTGTTCGAGGACCGCGGCGTCATCGTCGACCGCACCTACCAGCTGAACTTCGGCGGCAACATGGACTTCAAGAACATGCTCGAACGCGAGCGCCTGGAGTCCAAGAAGGTCTCCAAGACCCAGTCGGTCACCTCCCAGATCCCGCACGAGCTCAACGCCGGCGCCGTGCACATCGGCCCGTCGGACCACGTGCCGTGGCTGGACGACCGCAAGTGGGCGTACGTGCGCCTGGAGGGCCGCGCCTTCGGCGACGTGCCGCTGAACCTGGAGTACAAGCTGGAGGTCTGGGACTCCCCCAACTCCGCCGGGATCATCATCGACGCGGTGCGCGCGGCCAAGATCGCCAAGGACCGCGGCATCGGCGGCCCGATCAACGCCCCCTCCTCCTACTTCATGAAGTCGCCGCCCGAGCAGTACAGCGACTCCGAGGCGCACGACGCGGTCGAGCGCTTCATCGCGGGCGAGTAGGCCCGCTCCGGGTCCGCTCCAGGCCCGGGGCCGGCACGGCCCCGGGCACGCCCTACTCTGGTGGTGTGTCCTTCTTCGGCGATCTGCGCACCGTCCTGCGGGGCTCCCGGTTCCGGCGGCTCTTCGGTACGCGACTGGTCTCGCAGTTCTCCGACGGGGTCTACCAGGCGGGCCTGGCCGGCTTCGTCTTCTTCAACCCCGAGCAGCACACGAGCGCGGCCGCCGTGGCGGCGGCCTTCGCGGTGCTGCTCCTGCCGTTCTCGGTGGTGGCGCCGTTCGCCGGGGTGCTCATCGACCGGTGGCCCAGACGCCAGGTCCTGCTGTTGTCCGCCCTGGTCAAGGCCGCTCTGGCGGTGATCAGCGCGGTGATCGTGGCCGGGGGCGAGAGCCCGGCCTTCTTCGTCGCGGCACTGCTGGTGCTGAGCGTCAACCGCTTCTTCCTGTCCGGGCTGTCCGCCGGCCTGCCGTACGTGGTGCCGCGCGATCAGCTCATGATGGCCAACGCCGTCACCCCCACCTGCGGGACCGTGGCCAGTTCGCTGGGCACCGGGGTCGGGCTGGGCCTGGGGGTGCTGGGCGGCACCGGATCGCTGAGCACCGGCGCGATCCTGGTGGCCGCCGCGCTGGGGTTCGCCGCCGCCGGCCTGGTCTCCCTCTCCCTGGGCCGCCGGGAGCTGGGCCCGCACCTGGAGCGGGAACCCGCGGAGGTGCGCGCCGCGGTGGGGAGCGTGGTGCGCGGGATGGTCGCCGGGGTGCGGCACATCTGGTCGCGGCCGCCCGCCCGGGACGCGCTGGGCACCATCGGGCTGCACCGCGTGCTGTTCGGGATCTCCTCGCTGATGACGCTGCTGCTGTACAACAACACGTTCACCGGCGGCGGGGTGGCGGGGCTGGCCGGGTTCTCGGTGGCCGCCGGGGTGCTGGCGATCGGGTTCTTCCTGGGCGCGGTGGCCACGCCGTGGGCGACGGACCGGATGACGCCGGGGGCGTGGATCGGGCTCCAACTGCTGGTGGCGGCGGTGGTGCTGGCGGTGTTCGCGCTGCCGTTCTCGCCCGCGCTGTTCCCGGTGGCGGCGTTCGTGCTGGGGTTCGTGTCCCAGGGCGTGAAGGTCACCGTCGACACGCAGGTACAGCGACATGTCGACGACGCCTTCCGCGGGCGCGTGTTCTCCGTGTACGACGTGCTGTTCAACGCGACGTTCGTGCTGGGCGCGGGGCTGGCCGCCGCCCTGGTGCCGCCCTCGGGCCTGGGGACCGCCGTGGTGGTCGGCATGGTCGCCGTCTACCTGGCCGCCGGGCTGGCCTGGGCGCTGCGGGAGCGCCGGACGGCCGCGCCGGAGCCCACGGTCTAGGAGGGCGCGGGCAGGCGCCCCTTGGTCGACGTGTCGACCTGTTCCTGTGTCGTCCTGTAGACGGACAGGCCGCGGGAGCGGTAGTTGGCGAGCGCGTGCTCGCCGTCCAGGGAACAGGTGTGCAGCCACACCCGGCGGGTGGGTTCGCGGCCGGGCAGCCGGTCGGCCAGGTCCCAGGCGCGGCTCAGGGTGAGCGTGAGCATGTGGCCGCCCAGCCCGCGGCCGAGGAACCCGGGCAGCAGGCCGAAGTACACGACCTCGACCGCGCCGTCGGGCTGGGCCTCCAGTTCGGTGTACCCGGCGGGGGCACCGTCGAGGTAGAGCACCCAGGTCTCCAGACCGGGCCGGTCCACCCACTCCCGCCACTGCTGCTCGGTCCAGGACAGGCGGTCGGTCCACTGCCAGTCGCCGCCGACCCGCTCGTAGAGGAAGCGGTTGAACGCGGGGCTGGGGACCCCGACCCGGACGAACCGCACGTCGCCCCCGGGTTCCCGCGCGGGGCGCAGCTCGCCGGGGTCGGTCGTCTCCAGGTACCAGGTGGTCAGGCTCATCGGGCCAGTGTCAGGCCCGGCCCTCCGATCCCGCAATGACGGGCGTCACCCCCAGAGCCTCCGTGGCCGGCCGGCCCCTGAGCGGGCTGGAGTAGACGACGTTGGTGGTGACCGACCCCATCACCGCGACGCGGGCGACGACCTCCTCCAGGTGGCGCATCGACCGGGTCACGGTCTTGAGCAGGAAGCAGTCCTCCCCGGTGATGTGGTGCGCCTCCAGGATCTCGGGGGTGGTGGCCAGCAGGTCGTGGAAGGGCTTGTAGTTGCCGTTGGGGTAGGCCAGGCGGATGAAGGCGGTCACCGCGAACCCCAGCCGCTCGGGGTCGACGACGGCACGGTAGCCGGAGATCACCCCGGCGGCCTCCAGGCGGCGCACCCGTTCGGCGACGGCGCTGGCGGACATGGACACCGTCCGGGCCAGCTCGGCGTACCCGGCCCGGCCGTCGACTTGGAGGGCGGCGAGCAGGCGCAGATCGGTCTCGTCCAGCGATACATCGGTCATGGGGGTGGTATACCGCGTGATCCACGGTGAGAACAAGGACAGGCCGTGGATCGCACCTGCCGGTGCGGGGCTCCCGAGTCTAGCCTTGTCGACATGACGACTTCACGCTTCGCCGACCCCGCCCAGGCCGTGGCCCACTTCTCCGCCCGCCTGGGCCTGTACACCGACGTGTCCGACGTACAGGCCGCGCTGGCCTCCGGCGACCCGGGCTTCACCCTCGTCGACACCCGCGCCCGCGTCGCCTGGGACCAGGGGCACGTCCCGGGGGCGGTGCACCTGCCCCGCACGGAGGTCGCGGAGCGGGCCGCGGCGCTGGTCGACCCGGCCCGGCCGGTGGTCGTGTACTGCTGGGGCCCGGGCTGCGACGGCGCCGCCAAGGGCGCGTTGGAGTTCGCCCGCCTGGGATACCGGGTCAAGGAGATGGTGGGCGGCATCGAGTACTGGATCCGCGAGGGGTTCGGGGTCGAGACCGCCACCGGCGTCGAGCGCTCCCCCGCCGACCCGCTCACCGCACCGGTGCACGCCCTCACCTGCGCCTGCTGAATCGCCCGCTCACCGCGGTGAGGAGGTGTCGCCCACGGCGAGCCCGAGCGACGCACGGGCCGGACCCGGCCCTCAAGGATGAGTCCGTCGAGGGTGGTGGGCGTACCGACCGGGATGATGCGGGCGATGGGTCCGCCGTGGTCGGTAACGGTGACGGTGCGGCCTTCACGCACCTCGGAAAGGCGGCGGCTCAGGCCGTCGCGGAGTTCCTTGGTACCGACCTGCGCGACACCCGCCCTTCATGTGGCCACTTTTCCTCATGGCGCCGTGACACGCGGAGGACTTGTCGACATGTCCCCACAGCGATTGATCTTTCCGTGACCATTGCATTACTTGCTGTAGTGTCCGGGCCAAGGATTCGTAGACACGGAGAGATGGTGTGCCATGAACGGTGCTCTGGGGATCGGCGCCCCCTCCAGCGCCTTCGGCCGGCGGGGTGTGGCCAAGCGGGTGGGGGCCGTCGCGCGGCACCTGCCCGCGCGCGGGGACAGGCTGCTCGACGTCGGCTGCGGTGACGGGACCCACACCGTCGAGCTGGCCGAGGGGTACGTGCGGGTCGACGCGATCGACCTGGAGCCGCAGCTGCTGGACGTGTTCACCGAGCGGATCGCCGGGAGCCCGCTGGAGGACCGGATCGGCATCCACAAGATGTCGGCGGACTCGCTGGCCTTCGACCCCAACACCTTCGACCGGGTCACCGCGTTCGACGCGGTCGAGCACATCGAGGACCTGGCGGGGGCGCTGGCGGAGATCCACCGCGTCCTCAAACCGGGCGGGGCGTTCTCGCTCACCACCCCCAACCGGTGGTTCCCCTTCGAGGTACACGGGGTGCTGTGGGGCGGGCGCCGCCGGTCGGCGCTGACCGCGCCGTTCCTGCCCTGGGTGCGCCCGCTGCACGAGCGGATGTCCGACGCGCGCGCGTTCACCACACAGGAGATGGGGCGGCTGCTGCGCGGCGTGGGCCTGCGGGTGCGGGCGATCGACTACCTGATGCCGTCCTTCGACCGCCGCCCGCGCCCCCTCCAGACCCTGTCGGACGGGCTGGAGGGAACGCCGCTGCGCGTGTTCGGGATGGCCATGGCGGTCACCGCCGTCAAACCCGGCCGCTGACCGGTCGGCCCTCTCAGGAGGCCAGGTGCTCGGCGGCCCAGGCGCGCAGCGCCTCGGTCGCGGCCTCCTTCTCCATCGGGCCGTTCTCCAGGCGCAGTTCCAGGAGGTAGCGGTAGGCCTTGCCGATCTCCGGCCCCGGCTTGAGGCCGAGGATCTCCTGGATCTCGTTGCCGTCCAGGTCGGGCCGGATGCGGTCCAGCTCCTCCTGCTCGGCGAGTGCGGCGATGCGCCGTTCGATGTCGTCGTAGGAGCGGGCCAGCGCCGCGGCCTTGCGCCGGTTGCGGGTGGTGCAGTCGGCACGGGTGAGGATGTGCAGCCGCTCCAGCAGCGGACCGGCGTCGCGGGCGTAGCGGCGCACCGCGGAGTCGGTCCACTCGCCCTTGCCGTACCCGTGGAAGCGCAGGTGCAGCGCGACCAGGGACGCCACGTCGGACACGACGTCCTTGGGGAAGCGCAGCGCGGTGAGGCGCTTGCGGCTCATGGACGCGCCCACCACCTCGTGGTGGTGGAAGGTCACCCGGCCGGCGCCCTCGAAGGCGCGTGTCTTGGGCTTGCCGATGTCGTGCAGCAGCGCCGCCAGGCGCAGCACCAGGTCGGGCTCGTGCCCGCGGGTGCGCTCCAGCTCGACGGCCTGGTCCAGGACGGTGAGCGAGTGCTCGTAGACGTCCTTGTGCCGGTGGTGCTCGTCGATCTCCAGCCGCAGCTTGGGCAGCTCGGGCAGCACGTAGGACGCGATGCCCAGGTCGACCATCAGCTCCAGGCCCCGGCGCGGGTCGGGGCTGAGCATCAGTTTGGTCAGCTCGTCGCGGACGCGCTCGGCGGAGACGATGGTCAGCCTCTCGGCCATGTCCCGGGCCGCCTCGGCGACCTCCGGGGCGAGCTCGAAGCCGAGCTGGGCGGCGAACCGCACCGCGCGCATGATGCGCAGCGGGTCGTCGCTGAAGGAGTCCTCCGGCTTGCCCGGGGTGCGCAGCACCTTGGCCCGCAGGTCGGCGAGGCCGCCGAAGGGGTCGATGAACTCCCCGGCGGGCAGGCGCACCGCCATGGCGTTGACGGTGAAGTCGCGGCGCAGCAGGTCGCCCTCGATGTCCGTGCCGTAGGCCACCTCGGGCTTGCGGGACTTGGGGGAGTACGACTCGCTGCGGTAGGTGGTGATCTCCAGCTGGAGGTTCTTCTTGCGCACGCCGACGGTGCCGAAGTCGATCCCGACGGTCCACACCGAGTCGGCCCACCCGTCGACCAGCTCCAGCACCCGCTGGGGCACCGCGTCGGTGGTGAGGTCGATGTCGTGGGAGGGTCTGCCGAGGAGTGCGTCGCGGACCGGGCCGCCGACCAGGGCCAGTTCCCGTCCGTGCTCGGCGAACCGCCCGCCGAGTTCGTCGGAGACGGGGCGGGCCGATTCGACCAGCGCGGCTATGGCGGACAGCTGCGCAGGGGTCGGCGCACCCGCCGCGGTCGGCACGGTGACGTTCTCACTCGAAGACTCTGTGTTCGGCACACAACGCAGGTTAGGCGGCCCCGCGGGCAAACCGCGAATCGTTTGCGGACGGTCCACGGCCTGCCGTACGGGGCGCGGAACGGCCGCAGAACACGGTGAACACGCCCGTTCGGCGGGTGTTCCCCCTGCCGCGACACGTCGCGCGGAGGTCCTCGCCAGAGCCGGGGTGTGAGGGAGACGGTATCTTCAGGTGCAGTGGTGGGACGCCATGGTCTTCTCCGCGTCCGCCCGACCCGCGAACGCCGTGCGCGCCGTGCGGGCACCCCGACCGTTCCCACCCGTTGTCGATGACCCCGGCGGAACGGCCACCTGGACCCGAATCAGGAAACCGGTCAAGCGTTGCGTCGAATCACCTCCGTGCCGGTGGTCATGGCCCTGGCCACCGCGCTGCTTCCGTTCCCGGCCATGTCCGCGCAGGCCTCGGCCCCGGCCGAGCCCGCCGACGACACCGAGCCGCTCGTCGTCGAGCGGATCACGCCGGACGCCCTCGACGAGGACGCCACCCTCCGCGTCTCGGGCGAGGTGGTCAACACCACGTCGGACAGCCTGCACGACGTCACCGTGCGCATGCGCTATTCGAGCCACCCGTTCGCCGACCGCGACGCCCTGGACGCGTTCGGCCCCGAAGGCGACTGGCAGCCCGATGCGCCCGGCCCCGACGACGAGATCACCGCGGAGCTGCCGCCCGGCACCAGCCAGACCTACACGCTGAGCGTGCCGGCGGAGGACCTGGACCTGGACTCCTACGGCGTCTACCCGCTGGTGGTCGAGGCGGTCGACGGCGACGGCACGGTGATCGGCGCCCAGTACACCTTCCTCCCCTACGTCGGCGACGGGGAGGACACCCCCTCCGTCGACATCGCCTGGGTGTGGCCGCTGATGGCCCCACCCCAGCGCGCGGACGACGACACCTTCCTCGGCGACGGACTGGCGGCGGCCGTCACCGAGAACGGCAGGCTGGGCCGGCTGCTGGCCGCGGGCGCCCAGACCCCGCTGTCCTTCGACCCGGGCGACGAGGACCTCGTCGAGCTGCTCGGCCTGGACCCCGACGTCCCGGAGTCCCCGCCCGAGGCGACCGCCGAGGAGACCGCCGACGCCGTGCCCGAGGCCACCCCCTCGGCGCAGGAGGACGCCGGGAACGGCGACGAGGAGGACGACCCGGAGGAGGGCGAGGGCGAGGAACAGGGCCCGACCCGCACCGAGGGGGTCCCCGTCACCTGGGCCGTCGACCCCGGCACCCTCGACGACATCCTGCGCCTGGCCGCCGAGGAGCACGACGTCCTCACCGACCCGCTGGCGGTGCCCGCCGAGTCCGACCCGGTACGGGAGACCGCGCAGGCGAACGTGGCCGCGCAGGTGTGGCTGCGCGAGGCCCGCGGGGCGCTGGCCCTGGACACCGTGGTGGCCACCCCCTACGCCTCCCCCGACCTGGCAGCCCTGCTCCGCAACGAGATGGACGGCGATGCCGAGGCCTCGGTCGAGATCGGCCGCGAAGCGGTGCGGCTGGCGCTGGGTCTGTCCGCCGACGAGCGCTTCGCCCTGCCCGCCGACGGTCTGATGGACGACTCCGTGCGCGGGCTGCTCGCCGAGCAGGGCGCCACCCGTTTCCTCCTCGCGGAGGAGGCGATGCCCCCCCAGAGCTGGTTGCAGACCACCCCCACCGCCCAGGCCCCGCTCGGGGACTCCGACGAGGAGGCGGTCGCCCTGGTGGCCGACGAGGGCATCACCGACGTGCTGTCCATGCCCACCGACACCCCGGGCGACACCGCCCTGGCGCTCCAGCGGTTCGCCGCCGAGACCGCGATGATCGCGGGCGAGAACGCCGGAGGCGACCGGGTCGTGATCGCCTCCCCCGACCCCGCCTGGGACCCGTCCCGCGCGTTCGCCGACGGTGTGCTGGCCGCCGGCGACGACCTGCCCTGGCTGTCCCCCGAGCGGCTGGAGGACATCGAGCCGCCCGCCGCCGACGAGCACGAGGACACCCGCGCCCCGCTCGACTACCCGGGCCGCGCCGCCGAGGCCGAGCTCGGCTCGACCTACCTCGGCCTGGTCGAGGACGTCAGCCGGGACGTGCGGATGTTCAACAGCGTCCTGGTGGAGGACTCCGACCCGTTCCGCCCCGCCCTGGTGCGCCTGGAGTCCGTGTACTGGCGCGAGGAGGAGGCTCTGGCGGGCGCCACCCGCGGGCTGGTCATGGACAAGGTCGACGAGAGCCTGTCCGCGGTGCGCATCATCCCCGGCGAGGACGTCACCCTGGCCAGCCGGACCGGGATCACCGGCATCCTCGTCGCCAACGACCTGGAGGACGAGTCCGTCTACGTGCATCTCTCGGTGTACTCCGAGAACGCCGAGCGGTTGGACATCGGCGAGTACAACACCCACTTCGAGATCGCCCCCGGCGCCAAGACGACGGTGTACGTGCCGCTGTCGGCCCGGATCAACGGGCGCACGGTGGTGCATGCGAGCCTGCACAACTCCGCCGGTGAGCCGATCAACAGCCAGGACGTGCAGCTGCCGGTGAACGCCACCGGTCTGGGCACCCAGGCGCTGCTGATCAGCGGGGTGGGCGCGCTGATCCTCATCACCGCGCTGGCCCCGCGCGCCCTGCGCAAGTGGGTGGTGCGCCGGGGCCGGGCCGCGGCGGCCGAGGAGAAGGCCGCGGACACCGGCTCCGAGGACACCGATGCGCCCGGGGGGGCCGAGGACACCGGAACCGGCGCCCCCGGAACGCCCTCCCAGAACGACGGGGCGCCCGACGACACCACGACGGCCACCGGGGACGCACCGTCCCCGCGCGGCGAAGGAGCGTGAACCCCCGCTCCCCCGTCGGCACCACGCCTCACCGACAAGGCCCCGTGTCGACACATCCGCACGTCGCCGTGTCGACGCGCCCCGCGCACGGACACGGCCCGACCCGGCCGCGGGCTCCCACCCGCGCCGGGCCCTTCCCGGTCGGACGAAAGGAAGACTGATCCACGGTGGTCACCGACTCCCCGAACGAAGGCGGAAAGCACCGCCGTCGTTCCTCTCAGCCCGAAGGCCCCCTCCCGGGTGAGAGCCCGCTGCGCCCCTCCGGCGGCCCCGTCCCCTCCTTCGAGGAGGGTGAGCTGCCCGAGCCCGCCGTCCCCGGGGCCCCCGGGGCGCCCGGGACGCCGGCGGAGCCCGCCGGTTCCGGCGGTTCCGGCGACGCCCCGGCGGGCGGCGGCATGATGCGCTCCAGCGCCATCATGGCGGTCGGCACCATGGCCTCCCGGATCACCGGCTTCGTCCGCACCATCGTGCTGGGCGCCGCCATCGGCACCCACCTGCTCGGTGACGCCTACCACACGGCCCACACGATCCCGTTCATCCTCAACGACCTGCTCATCGGCGGCCTGATGGCCAGTGTCGTCGTGCCGTTCCTGGTCAAGCGGCGCAAGCGCGACGCCGACGGCGGCAAGGCCACCGAGGACCGCCTGTTCACCACGACGTTCGTGGCACTGTTCCTGCTCACCGCCGCGGCGATCGCGGCCGCCGAGTTCCTGATCTGGCTGTACGGCTCCCGGTTCACCGACGAGCAGTTCGAGGCCTCGGTGCACCTGGCCCGCTACCTGCTGTCCCAGATCTTCTTCGTGGGGCTGAGCGGCCTGCTCACCGCCATGCTCAACACCCGCGGGTACTTCGGCGCCGGGGTGTGGGCGCCGGTGCTCAACAACCTGGTGATCATGACCGTCGCGGGCCTGTTCCTGTGGGTGGCCGGCCCCGGGCAGACGCCGGGCACCGTCACCGAGGGCCAGCTGACCCTGCTGGGCGCGGGTACCGCCGCCGGTATGGCGCTACAGGCCCTGGTGCTGTTCATCGCGCTGGCCCGGACCGGCTACCGCTGGCGCCCGCGCCTGGACCTGCGCGGTTCCGGGCTGGGCGAGGCCGTCAAGACGGCCGGCTGGATGATGATGTACACCCTGCTCACCCAGGCGGGCCTGTGGATCACCACCAACATCGCCAACGCGGCCAACGTCGCCGCCATCGAGGAGGGCCGCTCCGTCGGTGCGGGCATCACCGCCTACAACCTCGCCTACCAGCTGTTCCAGCTGCCGTACGCGATCATCGCGGTCTCCCTCATCACGGTGCTGCTGCCCCGGATGAGCGCGCACGCCGACGACCACGACTGGGACGCGGTCCGGTCGGACTTCTCCCGCACCCTGCGGATCTCCGCGTTCGTGCTCGTCCCGCTGGCGTTCGCGATCGCGCTGTTCGCCGAACCGCTGTCGATCCTGGCGTTCGCCCGCGGGTCGATCTCGGCGGCCGACGCGGCCAACATCGGCCAGATCCTGGCCGTGATGTCGCTCGGTCTGGTGCCGTTCACCGTGTTCCAGCTGATGCTGCGCGTGTTCTTCGCCATGGGGGACACCCGCACCCCGGCGCTGATCGCCATCGCCAACCTGGCCGTTCACAGTGCTCTGGCGCTGGTGTCCTACCTGCTCCTGCCGCCGGAGACGGTCGTCGTGGGCGTGGCCGCGGGCTTCATGTTCTCGTTCCTCAGCGGGCTCGTCATCGCAGGTCTGGTGCTCAGCCGACGTATCGGGGGGCTTGACGGAAAGCACATCATTGGCACATTGTTGCGCCTGCACCTGGCCGTCGTCCCGAGTGTCGCGGCCGGTTTCGGTGTGCTCTGGGCCTTCGAGACCCATGTCGGCCCGGGTCTGCTCACCTACCTCGGCGCACCCGTGGCCGGGTGCCTTCTCGGCGCGTTGTTCTTCCTCGCGGCCGCACGGCTGCTGCGGGTCCCCGAATTGAGCGCCGCGGTGGAACTGATCCGCGGTCGCCTGCGTCGTTGATGCAGCACCGATCCTTCCGGCCCTGACCTCGACCGGAAGAACGACCCCGCTCGACGAGTACAAGGACTGAGGACACGGTGTCCAGCGAAGACCCCCGCGAGCAGGATTCCGGACCAGGGCCGCACGGGCCCGTCACCGACGGGCGGCAGCGCCGCCATATGGTGATGCCCGAGGACGTCCTGGACGCCTACGAGCGCGAGGAACCGGCGACCGAGCCCGAGACCGGGCTCACAACGCGCCGCGACCCGAGCGACATCGGCGACCTGGGCACCGCCGACCGCGCCGGTATGGAGGACGGCGACGAGATCGGCGGTTCCTCCCACACCGCCCCCGGCAACCTCGCCAAGTCCAGCGCGATCATGGCGCTGGGCACCGTGTTCTCCCGCGTCACCGGGTTCGTCCGCACCATCATCCTGGCGGCGGCGATCGGCACCCAGTTGCTGGGCGACGCCTACCAGGTGGCGGGCATGGTCCCGTACATGGTCTACGACCTGCTCATCGGCGGCCTGCTGGCCAGTGTGTTCGTGCCGTTCCTGGTCAAGCGGCGCAGGCTGGACGCCGACGGCGGCGACAAGACCGAGCAGCGGCTCGTCACGCTGATGCTGTCGGCGCTGCTGGTGATCACCGCCGTCTCGATGCTGCTGTCGGAGTGGTTCATCCGCATCTACGCGGGCGAGTTCACCGGCGCGCAGTTCGAGGCGTCGGTGGTCCTGGCGCGCTATCTGGTCACCCAGATCTTCTTCATCGGCGCCAGCGGCCTGGCCAGCGCGATGCTGAACGCGCGCGGGAGGTTCGGGGCGCCGATGTGGGCGCCGGTGCTGAACAACCTGGTGATCATCGGCATCGGCCTGTGGTTCCTGAACATCGCCGGCCCCGGGCGCACCCCCGACACGGTGACCTCCGGCGAGCTGATGCTGCTGGGTCTGGGCACCGCCGCCGGGCAGGTCGTCCAGGCGCTGGTGCTGGTGTGGGCGCTGGCCGCGGCGGGCTTCCGCTGGCGGCCCCGGCTGGACCTGCGGGGCGCGGGCCTGGGCGAGGCGGCCCAGGCGGCCTCGTGGATGATGCTCTACATCGTGGTGGCCCAGCTGGGCGCCCTCGTCTCCACCAACGTCGCCTCCCGCGCCGGTACGCGCGCGGCCGAGCTGGGCTTCGAGTCGGGGTCGGGTATCGCGGCCTACAAGTTCGCGTCGATGCTCTTCCAGCTCCCGTACGCGATCATCGCGGTCTCGGTGATCACCGCCCTGCTGCCGCGGATGAGCGAGCACGTGGCGGCCGGGCGCAAGGACCAGGTGCGCAGCGACTTCTCACGCGGCTTCCGGCTGTCGTCGGTGCTGATCGTGCCGATCTCGGTGGCGATGATCGTGTTCGCGATCCCGTTCTGCGTGATGATCTACGCGCAGGGCAGTACGAGCACCGAGGACGCCGCCGCCATCGGCCGCATCCTCATGGTGTTCTGCGTGATGTTGATCCCGTTCACGCTGTTCCAGCTCCAGATGCGCGTGTTCTACGCGCTCGGCGACACCCGCACCCCGGCTCTGGTGGCCATCCCGTCGGAGGTCGCGCACGCCGTCACGGCGATCGCGCTGCTGTTCGTGGTGCCGGCCCAGCACGTGGTGGTGTGGCTCCCGGTCCCCTACGGGCTGTACTACATCGTGGGTTCGGTCATCATGTGGTACATGCTGCACAAGCGGTTGAACGGCCTGGACGGACGGCACACCGCGGCCACCCTGTTCAAGCTGCACGTGGCCACGGTTCCGGCGGCCGTGTTCGGCGTCGCGATGATCTACGTGTTCCAGGGGCTGCCGGGCGAGTTCTGGCCCGCGTTCACCGCGATGGTCCTCGGAGGTGTCGTGGGTGGCGTACTGTTCGTGATCAGCGCCAAGTTCCTCAATGTGACTGAAGTCACATCCTTCCTCGAATTGCTCAAGACCCGACTACGACGTCGCTGATCACCATGAATGGACGAGTTGGGCGGTCCCGAACCGCTACGTCCAGGAAGGTGAACGGATACCCGATGTCCTCCGAAGATGCTGTTCAGGCGTCCTAGCATGGACAGGCACCGCTTGACCGCCACCACATTGTTCATCCGAGCTGCCCGAAGGGAGGCTGGGGACAGCAGCAGAGCCCGAACCCCCTGCGCACACCCCGCGAGGCACCGGTCCGCCCAGGACCGCACCACCGCGGCCCGTGCGGGGCGACGGCACTGGCACCCGTCACTCCCATCATGAGCACCTTCCTGATCGAGCCCGGGGCGAAGCTGGCCAACCGGTACCGCCTTGACCAGGTGGTGAGCGAGACCGGCGGGGCGACCCGCTGGAAGGCCACCGACGAGACCCTCGCACGGCCCGTCGCCGTGTGGACCTTCGCCGAGGGCTTCCCCCGCACATCCGATGTGGTCCGCGCGGCCCGCGCGACCAGCCGTATCCCCGACGCGCGCGTCACCCAGGTCTTCGACGCCGACGACACCACCCCCATCCCCTACGTGGTCGAGGAGTGGGTGGTCGGCCACTCGCTGGCCGACCTGCTGGCCCAGGGGCCCCTGGAGCCCGAGCGCGCCGCGGGCCTGGTCGCCGAGGCGGCCGAGGCCATCGCCGCAGCGCACACCGGCGGCCTGTACCACCTGTGCCTCACCCCGAGCAAGCTCATGTGGAGCAGCGGCGGAGCGGTCAAGGTCACCGGTATCGGCGTGGACGCCGCCCTGCTGGGTGTCAACGTCGCCGACCCGGGCGCCGCCGACGCCCAGGGCCTGGGCAACCTGCTGTACGCGGCCCTCACCGGCACCTGGCCGGGCGGCCCGCAGAGCGGCCTGCCCCCGGCGCCGCAGGGCCCCGCCGGGCCCTACCCCGCCGACCAGATCCGCCAGGGCATCGGCGAGCCCCTGGCCTCCATCACCACCCGCGCCGCCCTCCCCCACCTGGTGGGCCAGGTCGTCCCCGGACCGGTGATCGGCTCGCCCGGCGAGTTCTGCGCCGCCATGGCCGACGTGCCGCGGCTCATCCCGCTGCCCGTCGCCCCCGCCGAGGCCACCCCGCCGCCCGAACCCGGGACCTCTCGGCGCACCGGTGAGTTCGGGTCCACCGGCCCCCGCCGCTCCTCCCGCAACGCGAGCGGCGGCAACGGCAGCAACGGCGGCGGCAACAACGGCGGCGGGACCGGTCCGCGCACCTCCGCGCGCGGCGAACGACAGCCCTCGCGCATGGACCGCCGGGCCGCCGAGCGCGGGACCTCCCCGCAGCGCATCCTCGTCGGCGTGCTGGCCGTGGTGCTCTTCGCCGCCGTGGTCACCGGCGCCTGGATCTTCGGTGCGTCGATGCGCGCCGACGAGACCGACGCCGGCGGTGACGGCGACGGACAGGCGGGCGGCGGACAGCAGACCGTCGAGACCGAGGTCCTGGAGATCACGGCCGCCCAGGGGTACGACCCCCTGCCCTCCGGTGACGGCGACGAGCACTCCGACCACGGGTCCCGGGCCCACGACGGCGACACCGCCGGGGAGCCCTGGAACACCGAGGGCTACAACGACCCCATGGGCACCACCAAGGAGGGCGTCGGGCTGCTGGTCGACCTGGGCTCCGCCCGCGAGGTCCACGCCCTGGAGCTGTACATGCCCGAGGCGCAGTACGGCATCGATGTGCGGGTCGGCGACGACCCGGCGGCGCATCCCAGCGAGCTGTCCGTCGTGGACGCCGCCCTGCCCGTCGCCTGGCAGGGGTCCGTGAGCGGCCACCGGACGATCGAACTCGACGAGCCCACGACCGGCCGGTACGTCCTCGTCTGGTTCACCGAGCTGCCGAACGACAGTGGGAAGTACCGTGGGAGCATCTACGAGGTAGAGGTACTCGGTGTCTAGTTGTGGGGATATGTGATCGGCACTGATGGACGCGGTCCAAGAGCTTCCTGACCGGGAACTGCTCACCAGGCACACCCAGGGGGACGATCAGGCGTTCGCGGTACTCGTGCGCCGCCACCGCGATCGCCTCTGGGCCGTCGCCGTGCGCATGATGGGCGACCCCGAAGAGGCCTCCGACGCGCTTCAGGACGCCTTCCTGTCCGCGTTCCGTTCCGCCGACCGCTTCCGCGGCGAGTCCCAGGTGACCACCTGGTTGCACCGCATCGTCGTCAACGCCTGTCACGACCGGCTGCGCCGGCGCAAGGTCCGCCCGGCCACCCCCACCGAGGTCGACACCCTCGACGTGCTCTCCAACGAGCGGCTGGGCCGCACCGGCAGCGCCCCCGACCACGCCTCCCAGACCGAGTCGCGGCTGGACGTCCACGCCGCCCTGGACACCCTCCCCCTGGACCAGCGCATGGCCCTCACCCTGGTCGACATGCTCGGCTACCGGGTGGAGGAGGCCGCACAGATCCTCGACGTCGCCACCGGGACGGTCAAGAGCCGATGTGCGCGAGGTCGCGCCAAACTTCTTCCGTCTCTTGCCCACCTGAGGAACCCTCGTCCCCCCCGAGACGTCACAACTGGGAGAGGAGGTGCCGACCCATCGTGACGTCCCACCCTGACGTGGAGGCACTCGCTTTCTTCGCCGAGGAGCTGTTGGAGCCCGACGAGGAGCGCACCGTTGCCCACCACATAGAGACCTGCGCGATCTGCGCGGCGACCCTGGACGAACTCACCGCGGTCAGCGGTGTGCTCGCCGACGCGCCGCCGGTCCCGCCCATGCCGCAGGACGTCGCCGCCCTCCTCGACCGGCGCATCGACGAGGCGGTGCGCGAGCGTGCCGCACGGCCCGCGGCACCCACCGAGACCGCCGACCCCGCGGACGCGCCCGTGGTATCGATCACACGTGCCCGCGGCGGCTCCCGGCGCGGGTTCAACGGCACGAACCTGCCCCGGCTCATGCTGGTGGCCGCCGCGGGTGCCGTCGTCCTGGGCGGCGGCGGGGCCGTGCTCAACACGGTGCTCTCCGCCCAGCAGGACACGAGCGGCGGTGCCGCCGCCGAGCAGCCGATGATGCAGGACGAGGGCGCCGAGTTCGAGCCGGAGGCCGTCCAGCCGTACAAGCCCGAGATCGTGGCCACCGGGACCGAGTACACCGCCGCCGGGCTGGCCGACCAGGCCGCCGGGGTGCTCGCCGCGCCCCCGACCCCGTCGGTGACCGCCGAGGAGTACTCCGCGGTCGCCGCAGAGGAGTGTGCGACGGTGTTCGCCGAGCAGATGGGCGTACGGGTCACCCTCGTGGACGAGGCCGTGTTCGACGGCGTCCCCGCCATGGTGCTGTTCGCCCCCGCCGGGGACGACACCACCGAGGTGTACGTGGTCGACCCGGCGGACTGCGGCGGCGTCCTCGCCCAGGAGACCGTCGCCGCCCCCTGAGGGGGCGGCGGGGGTGTCGACAAAGCGTCGGACCGACGTCTCGACAAGACCCTTTCCCGGTATACCCCACCCCGGTAACCAGGGCTGATGTCCTCTTGGGAATCAGGTGCGCCTACCATCGGTTGTGCTATACCGACTCTCCCCCGAGGTCACCATCCCGTGGCCGGGGCATCTGATCGCGTGAAGGGCCTACGAGCGTGAGTGACGTCCGCAATGTCATCATCATCGGTTCCGGACCGGCGGGGTACACCGCCGCCGTCTACGCGGCCCGTGCCGAACTGAAGCCCCTGGTGTTCGAGGGTTCGATCACCGCGGGCGGCGCCCTCATGAACACCACCGACGTCGAGAACTTCCCCGGCTTCCCCGACGGCATCATGGGCCCGGACCTGATGGACAACCTGCGCAAGCAGGCCGAGCGGTTCGGCGCCGAACTGGTGGCCGACGACGTCACCGCCGTGGACCTGACCAAGCCCGTCAAGGAGGTCACCGTCGGCGGCGAGACCTTCCTCGCGCACACGGTCATCCTCGCCACCGGCTCCGGTTACCGGGAGCTCGGTGTCCCGGGCGAGAAGGAACTGTCCGGCCGCGGCACCTCCTGGTGCGCCACCTGCGACGGTTTCTTCTTCCGCGACCAGGACATCGCGGTCATCGGCGGCGGCGACACCGCCATGGAGGAGGCGCTCTTCCTCACCCGCTTCGCCAAGTCCGTCACCGTGGTCCACCGCCGGGGCGAGCTGCGCGCCAGCCGCATCATGGCCGAGCGCGCCTTCGCCAACGAGAAGATCTCGTTCGTGTGGGACACCGAGGTGGTCGAGGTCCTGGGCGACGACCGGGTGAGCGGCCTCAAGGTCCGCAACAACAAGACCGGCGAGGAGAGCACCCTCGACGTCACCGGTGTGTTCGTCGCCATCGGCCACGACCCGCGGGTCGACCTGATCCGCGGCCAGGTCGACCTGGACGAGGAGGGCTACGTCCAGGTGGACTCCCCCTCGACCCGGACCAACCTCGAAGGCGTGTTCGCCGCGGGCGACGTCGTCGACCACAGCTACCGCCAGGCCATCACCGCGGCCGGAACCGGCTGCGCCGCCGCCCTGGACGCCGAGCGTTTCCTCGCCGAGCGCGGCAACTAGGGCGTGTCCGGCGGATGCCTCCGTGCGGCTCGGCGCTTGCGCCGAAGGACACGAGCGGCCGCCGGGCGATCTCTCACACGACGACGAGCGCAGGCGGCGCAGTGAGAGGCGGCCTGGCGACCGCGAGTCGGAATGATCCGTCGAACACTCCCTAACGGCCGCCAGCGGCCACCCGGGGCCGACCGACCGAGGCGGTCGGCCAGCACCACCCGTCCGAACAAGGAGAACCATGTCCGCCGTCAAGAACGTCACCGACGACACCTTCGAGGCCGAGGTCCTCAAGAGCGACAAGCCCGTCCTGGTCGACTTCTGGGCCGACTGGTGCGGCCCCTGCAAGCAGATGGCACCGGTCCTGGACAAGTTCGCCGATGAGCACGGCGAGAAGATCCAGGTCGCCAAGATCAACACCGATCAGAACCCCGAGACCCCGCGGGCCTACGGTGTGATGGCCCTGCCGACCTTCAAGGTGTACAAGGGCGGCGAGGTCGTCAAGGAGATCCGCGGTGCGCGCCCCAAGCGCAAGCTGGAGGAAGAGCTGGCCGAGTTCCTGTAACCGGACGCGCGAGCACCTGCGGCAACGAGCGCGGAAGGCCCCCAGATCGCCTCTGGGGGCCTTCCGTCGTTTTCGGGGAGCTGGGGGCCGCCCCTCCCCGGCCGGGCCGTACAGGGGCGGCTGAGCGACCCGCGGTGTTTCACGTGAAACACCGCGGGTGCGGAGCTCGATGTTTCACGTGGAACACCTAGGCGCGGGTCGCGCCCATCTGCTCGATGATGCGCTCCAGGTCCTCGACCGAGGCGAACTCCACCACGATCTTGCCCTTGCGCTTGCCCACGTCCACCTTGACCGTGGTGTCCAGGCGGTCGGCCAGCGCGGTCGCCCACTCCTCGACGTGCGGCGGGGTGACCGCCTTCAGCGAGGCCTGCCGGGTCCGCTCGGCCTTCTCGACGTCGTGGCCCTTCTCCCGCAGCAGGACGATCTCCTCCAGCGCACGGACCGACAGCTCCTCCTGGACGACCCGCTCGGCCATCCGCTCGATGAGCTCCGGCTCCTTGAACCGGCGCAGGGCCCTGGCATGCCCGGCGCTGATCACCCCCGCCGCCACCCGGTTGTGCAGCGCGGCGGGAAGTTGCAGCAGGGCCAGTGTGTTGGCGACGTGCGACCGCGACTTGCCCACCCGCTGGGCCAGCTCCTCCTGGGTGGTGCCGAAGTCCTCCAGCATCTGCCGGTAGGCCGCCGCCTCCTCCAGGGGGTTCAGCTGCTGCCGCTGGAGGTTCTCCAGCAGTGCCTCGCGCAGCAGTTCCTCGTCCTTGGTCCTGCGGACCAGGGCCGGGATGACCTTCCGCTCCGCCAGCCCGCTGGCCCGGAAGCGGCGCTCCCCCATGATGAGCTCGTAGGGGTGCGACTCCCCCGGCGGCAGCTCGCGCACCACCACCGGCTGGAGGACACCGACCTCGACGATGGAGTCACGGAGTTCCTCCAGCGCCTCGTCGTCGAAGTGCTTGCGCGGCTGCTGCGGGTTGGGACGGATGTCGGTGAGCGCGATCTCCTTCAGGTAGGTGCCGTCCGGAATGGCCACCGGCACCCGGGGGGCGGGCTCTCCGTTCACCGATTCGGGGACGCTCTCGGACACGGTCGGAGCCGCCGGTGGCCCCGACGGGATGAGCGCCCCCAATCCCTTGCCCAGTCCGCGCGGTCGCTGACTCACCGGTACTTCCCTCCACACTTCTCGGTTCACGCCCGGCGGGGGGCCGGGACCATGTTCGCGGTAGCGGTTAACGCTTCGCCCGGTGGGCGATCTCCCGGGCCGCGTCCAGGTAGGCGACGGCACCGGTCGAGGACGGGTCGTACGTCATCACCGACTGGCCGTAGCTCGGCGCCTCGGAGACACGCACGCTCCGCGGGATGACGGTGTCCAGGACGGTGTCCTGGAAGTGCGAGCGCACCTCGTCGGCCACCTGCTGGGAGAGGCGGGTGCGGCCGTCGTACATCGTCAGCAGGATGGTACTGACCGCCAGGCCGGGGTTGAGGTGGGACTGCACCAGCTCCACGTTCCGCAGCAGCTGGCCCAGGCCCTCCAGGGCGTAGTACTCGCACTGGATCGGGATCATGACCTCGTCGCAGGCCACCATCGCGTTGACCGTGAGCAGGCCGAGCGAGGGCGGGCAGTCGATGAGGATGTAGTCGAGGTCCGAGGTGTCGTACGCCGCGAACGCACGCTTGAGGCGAGCCTCGCGGGCCACCAGGGAGACGAGTTCGATCTCCGCGCCCGCCAGGTCGATGGTGGCCGGGGCGCACCACAGACCGGGGATGTCCGGGACCGGCTGGGCCAGCTTGCGGATCTCCTCGTCCTCGACGAGGCAGTGGTAGATCGAGCGGGTCTGGTTGTCGCGCTCCATGCTCAGGGCGGTGGAGGCATTGCCCTGCGGGTCGAGGTCGACGACCAGGACGCGCTGTCCGTGCATCGCCAGGGCCGCGGCGATGTTGACCGTGGTGGTGGTCTTGCCGACGCCGCCCTTCTGGTTGGCGACGCTGATCACCCGGCAGGATCCCGGGCGGGGCCAGATCTCATCCTGCCCCCGCGAGGCCATGGCGGCCTGGGCGGCGCGAGCGAGGGGGGTTTCGTAGGGCTCCGATGTTTCACGTGAAACATCGAGCAGGTCTCCGTAGGCGGATGTTTCACGTGAAACATCAGGGTCATTGTGGGGCACGAATGAGTTCACCTCTTCCGTCCGCGCTTCTTCTTGCCGCCCCGCGTCTTCGACGGGGGCGAACCACCGTCGGATGTCACCGTGACGCGAACGACCGTGGTAGCGGGATCGACTTTACCCCGGCCCACCCGGATCACATCGCTAACACTGGGCCGCAGTTTTGAAACGTCTTGCTCGGCGGCGGCCAACTCGGCCTCAGCCTGTTCGCCCTTGAGGGCCAGCAGGCTGCCGCCCTTGCGCAGCAGCGGCAGCGACCACCCGGCCAGACGGGGCAGCGGCGCGACCGCCCGCGCGGTGACGAAGTCGGTGAGGAGTTCGCCGTGCGCCTCCTCCGCCCTCCCCCGCCGCACCTCGACATTGGGCAGGTCCAGGATCTCCACGGCCTCGTTCAGGAAGACCGTCCGACGCAGCAGCGGCTCCAGCAGGACCATGCGGATGTCCGGCCGGACCAGGGCCAGCACCAACCCGGGCAGGCCGGCGCCGGAACCGATGTCCACGATCTCCGCCCCTTCGGGGAGGAGCTCCTCGACCACCGCGCAGTTGATGATGTGCCGCTCCCACAGGCGGGGCACCTCGCGCGGCCCGATCAGCCCGCGCCGCACACCGTCGTCGGCCAGCAGCTCGGCATAGCGCCGAGCCTTCGGCAGGGCGTCGCCGAAGATCTCCGCCGCCCCGGCGGGAGGCTCGGGCAACACGGCACCGGGCTCCTCAGCGCCCGCGGTCATCGGTCACCACCGTCCTCGTCCATCGTCCATCGCCATTTCCAAGAGACTGCAAGAGACTGCAAGAGTTCGCATCCGCATCCGACGGATGTACGCAGAGGGGGAAGACGACCCCCACCGATCCTACGCGGGCCACCGCGGTGATGTTTCACGTGAAACATGGCGCCGCCGGTGTTTCACGTGAAACATCGAGGCGCCGAAGGGACTTGTCGACACCTCGACCTGTCGGCCGGAGGACACGGATGGCGTCTCACCGGGCGGTGCGGCTTTTCCGGCCCTGTTCTCAGGGACGCACGTCGGCGGTGTGCGCCGGGTCGGTGCGTCGCCGAAGGCGGCGGCGATCCCTCCTGGGGTTGGGCCGGACGCCTCGGTCCCGGGGGACGCCCGGGTGGCCGCTTCCGCCCGGGCGTCCCCGCCCCCGGATCATGTCCCCTGGAGTGGTGCGACTTCCGCGCAGGTGCGTCCTCACGGGTCATCGCGATAGGTGACCGGCTCCGGGTGACCGGGTCGGAAGGTCCACCGAAGGCGGCGGCGCACCGACCCGGCCGACACCGCCGACACGTATCCGCGGGAACGAGGCCGGAAGAGTCACACCGCCCGGCGGGACACCATCACCGTCGGCAAGCGGAAGGTCCACCGAAGGCGGCGGGATACCGACCCGGCGAAAGCCGGCGAGGCGCATCCGTGAGGACCGGGCAGGGAAGGGTCACGTCCCCGGGAGTGGTGTGATTTTCGCACGGGTGCGTCCTTGCGGGTCATCGCGATGGTCGGCCGAAGCCGGGCGGGCCACCGCGTACCGGCGGCCCGCTGACCGGGATGAAGAAGCCGCCGGAGGCGGCGGCGCACCGACCCGGCCGACACCGCTGACGCGCATCCGTGGGAACAGGGCCGGAAAAGTCACACCACTCGATGGGACACCATCCAGGGAAGGTCATGTCCCGTCGAGTGGTGTGAGAACACCGGCTGTTCGCACAAGGACGTGTCGCCGACCAGAGCGTTGTCGCCTTCGGCACCCGGGGGTCGAACGAAGTCGCACGGCGGGACAGCACCGCCGGGAAGGTCACACCGCCCGGCGGGACATCATCGGGACGTCCGTCCCCTCCCCGGCGCCGAAGGACACGGTCCTCTCCGCCGGTGGAGCCGGGGCCCCGGGCGTGCGGACCCTCACCGCTCACCGCGTTGGGTCCGCACCGCGGGACCGCGGGGGCGTGCGTGCTCGGGCCCGGGCGGCCCATCGCCCCGCGGGGGCGGGGACCTCGACGGAACACGTGGACGGCGCGGGGGCGGGGAGCTCCGGCCGCGGGGGTCATGTCCCGTCGAGTGGTGCGAAAACGCCGACTGTTCGAACAGAAGCAGATCACCGACCAGCACGTTGTTGCCCTTGGGATTTCAGGGTCGAACGAAATTACACCACTCGGCGGGACACCACCGCCGCGGGCCTCCGGGAAGCCGCGGCCGGAGCTCCGGAGGCCCCGGGTCCGGCCCCGGCCCGCCTTCGGGGGACTCGGGCGGCGGCGCGGGCCTGTCGACATACGGGTTCGTGGATATGGGGTTTCACGTGAAACACGCGCACGCGAAAGGGGCGGTGTTTCACGTGAAACACCGCCCCTTGCTCGACTCCTGCGGCCTACGGGGCCGGGTGGACCACCACGTAGCGGTTGGGCTCCTCGCCCTCCGACTCGCTGCGCAGGCCCGCGGCCGCGACCGCGTCGTGGACGACCTTGCGCTCGAACGGGGTCATCGGCTCCAGCTCGTAGGCGTCGCCGGTCTCCTTGACCTTCTGCGCCGCCTCGGCGCCGACCTGGAAGAGCTCCTTGCGGCGCCCCTCCCGGTACCCGCCGATGTCCAGCATCAGTCGGCTGCGCTCACCGGTCGCCCGGTGGACCGCCAGCCGGGTCAGTTCCTGGAGGGCCTCCAGGACCTCGCCGTCCTCACCGATCAGCTCATCGAGGGTGCCCCCGACGACGGAGACCATCGCACGGTCGCCTTCGACGTCCATGTCGATGTCGCCGTCGAAGTCCGCGATGTCGAGAAGTCCCTCGATGTAGTCCGCGGCGATGTCGCCCTCGTTCTCCAAGGCCTCGATGTCGATAGGCGCCTCAGCCACCGCTACTCCACCGCTTCCTTCCTGGCTCGCTGTCACGGCGTTCCCGTCTCCTGTTCCCGCGTTCGGTACGCAGCTCGCTAGCGGGACCCGCCACCGGTGCGCTTGGAGCGAGACTGCTTCTTGGGCTGCTTGCGTTCGATCTTAGGCTGTTCCGCGGGCTGCGGCGCGGATTCGGGCTGCTTCTTCTTGCGCCCCAGCATCCCCTTGGCCGAACCGTTCGCGCCGTCGGCCTTGGCGTCGACGGTCTCCCCCGGCGCGGGCTGGTTGCGGTACAGGAAGTGCTGCTGCACCATCGTCCACACGTTGGAGGTGACCCAGTAGATCAACACGCCCACGGGCATCATGAGACCGAAGAGCCCGAAGAGGGGCGCCATGTACATCATGATCTTCTGGGTCTGCATCATCGGGTTGTCGGGCATCTGCGCGACGCTGCGCTTCATGCTCTGGCGCATGGTGAGGAACGTCGTGGTGCCCATGACGACACAGGAGATCGCGATGACGACCTTCGCCATGATGGCGTTGGTCGCCCCCAGGGCCAGCAGCTCCTCCGAGGAGCTGTTGAAGTGGGCGGCGATGGGGGTCCCGAAGACCAGGGCCTGGCGGGCGCTCTCCACCAGCTCTTCGGTGAAGTTGTAGCGGACGTTGCCCTCGGCCACGCTGCGGAGCACGTTGAACAGGGCGAAGAAGACCGGCATCTGCAACAGCAGCGGCAGACAGCCCATGAGCGGGTTGGTTCCGCTCGTCCGGTACAGCTCCATCGACTCCTTCTGGAGCCGCTCCTTGTCGTGCTTGTAGCGCTCCTGGAGCTTGCGCAGCTTGGGCTGGATCTCCTGCATCTTGCGCTGCGTGTTCATCTGCTTGACGAACAGCGGCACCATGAGCAGGCGCATCAGCATGGTGAGCAGCACGATGGACAGGCCCCAAGCCCACCCGCTGTCGGGGTTCAGGCCGATAAGGCTCAGACCCGCGTGGATCTGGACCAGAATCCAGCCGACGATGTTGTAAAGCCAGTCCAGCACCGGCCAACTCCTATGTGCTTCGGTTCAGCTACTGGTCCCCGGGAGCGTGGCCGGTGGTCCCGGCGCCGCCCGCAGACTCCTCGGACTCCTGGACCCGTCCCCGCGGTGGGGGGACCGGGTCGTAGCCACCCCGGGTGAAGGGGTGACAGCGGGCGATGCGCCGGATGCCCAGCCACAGCCCGTACAAGGCACCGTGCGTGCGCAGGGCCTCGACGGCGTACGCGCTGCACGAAGGATAGAAGCGGCAGACGGGTGGCAGGAGCGGGCTGATGAAGCGCTGGTATCCCCGGATGGGGAGGATCAGCGCACGCGCGAACACCGTCGGTTCGTGCTGGGTCATCGGTCCGTCCACCGTTCTCCGCCCTCTGTCGCCGGGCGGCCGCCTGTCGTGTCGCTCTTCGCCGGTTCCGGCGCCGAGGGGCCACCGCGTCCTCGACGACGGCGTGCCGACCCCTTGGGTCGGGGTCGCATCGCCGAGGCGATGGCGCCGTCCAGCTGTGCGCCCAGGGCCTCGTACCGCGCGGTGGCGGCGGAGGGTTTGGCGCGCACTACCAGCAGGCTACCGTTTGGCAGTTCGGACAGCCGTGGCCGCATCAGGTGCCGCAGCCGTCGCTGGACGCGCTTGCGCACCACGGCCCCGCCGACCGCCTTGCTCACGATGAATCCGACGCGCGGGGGTTCCCCTACCGGCAACGCTTCCGGTCCGGTGGTGGTTCCCCTGGCCGCGGGCGGTGGGAGGTAGACCACGGCGAGGTCGTCGCGGGACGAACGGCGTCCGGAGCGCATGGCGGAGCCGAACTCGGTGCTGTGGCGCATCCGGTTCTTCGGCGACAACATCGGTGCCTCCCATGACAAAGGGACCGGCCGGCGCAAGGCCGGGCGGTCCCGAAGAACGTGGGGCTGTGCGTGGCCTAGTGGCTCACGGTCAGCGCGGCGCGTCCCTTGCGGCGACGCGAGGCGATGATGGCGCGACCGGCGCGCGTACGCATGCGCAGCCGGAAGCCGTGGACCTTCGCGCGACGCCGGTTGTTCGGCTGAAACGTACGCTTGCTCACTACTGGCTCCAGGGGCGTGTCAGGAAAGTACTACGACAGGACCCCCAGGATATGCGGGGCCGCAGAGTGCCATGGCCGCGTGCACGCCGTCATCGGGACAGGCGTGGGCAGAATCGTCGGCATAAGCATAAAGAAGATACGACCTGGTCCGGGCACGGTCAAATCAGGCGGGGCCGCGGGGGGTGTGTCGCCGCTCTCGTCCCGCACGGGGCCGCGGGGACGACGTGGGGACAAGTCGACAGGGAGACCTGTGGACAGATCGTCGTCCACAGGCGTGTGAGACTTCCACAACCCCCCACCCCTGTGGATAACCTCAGCCTGTGGATAACTCTCCCCTCGCCCGGCGCCACCACCCCGGCGCCCCGGACGGAGCCGTCTTACACACGGCCTGACCTGCATATTGTGGATAACTCTGCGCAGAGCCCACAGATCTGCCATCCTGTGGATAACCCTGTGGACAACCTGTGGACAACCGACGCAGGCTGTGGATGTCCCAAGGTGGTCGAAGCCTTGCCGGTCCGCCGCCCCGCGGAGTTATCCACAGGCCCGTGCCGACCTTCACACCGGACATTCCGCCCACTCTGCCCCGGCAGTACCACCGGGGGAGGACAATGGAGAGCCGCCCTCCGCCGCCCCCGGTCCGGCACGGGCGCTCACGCACGCCCCCGTCCCCTCTTCCACCCGCACGAACAGACCCGCACCGAAGGGACAGCAACATGGCAGGTCGCCTTGGCTGACGCACAGGTCAACCTCGCAGCTGTCTGGTCCAGCGTGCTGGACGGGATCGACAACGACTCCCTGCCGGCGCACCAGCGCGCCTGGCTGCCCCAGACACGGCCCCTGGGTCTGATCGAGGACACGGCGCTGATCGCGGCACCCAACGAGTTCACCAAGAAGGTGCTGGAGAGCCGCCTCTACCCCACCATCAGCAAGGCGCTCTCCGCCCACCTCGGACGGGACATCCGGGTCGCGGTGACGGTCGACCCCACCGCGGTGCCCACCCCGCCGCCCCCGCCCGCGGCGGCCCCCTCCTATGCCCCGCGCGACGTCGACGGGCCGCCCGACACCCGCACCGGGCCCCCCGAACAGCACGGCGGCGCCCCCGCGCTGTTCGACCAGGGCACCGCGCCCGAGTCCCCGCGGGAACCGCGCGGCGGCCACCACCGCCCGGCCTCCCCCTCCCCCGAACGCTCCTACGGGCGGCACGCCGCCCTGCCCCCCGAGGCCGACCTGCTCGGCTCGGGCCCCGACGCCTACGCGCACCCGGGCGGCCCCGGGCACCCCGCCGACGCCGCGCCCCAGCGGGGCGACGCCTTCACCCAGGAGGAGCTCCAGTACGGCGAGCCCACGGCCTGGGCGACCGCGCCCGCCCGGCGGCGGCCCCGGCAGTCCGCCACTCCCCCGCTGTGGGAACAGCCCGTCCACTCCACCCCCTCCCCGGAGGAATCCGCCTGGGGGCACTCGGCCTGGACCGGCGAGGAGCCGGGCTGGGAGCGGCCCAACCGCTGGGAGACCCCCGAGCCTCCGGCTCCGGCCCCTCCGGCCGCGGAGGAGCCGGAGCCGGGCCCGGCACCCGACCTGCCGGAGCCCCCCGAGGCCGACGGCGGCGCCGACGCGGCCGAGCCGCCGGACTCCCCGCAGCCGCCCCCGGCGCCCGCGAAGTCCGCCCCGTCCTCCCCACCCGGGCGCTCGCCCGAGGTGCCGCCGGGCGAACACGCGCGCCTCAACCCCAAGTACACCTTCGACACCTTCGTCATCGGCTCCAGCAACCGGTTCGCCCACGCGGCGTCGGTGGCCGCCGCCGAGGCGCCGGCCAAGGCGTACAACCCGCTGTTCATCCATGGCGGCTCCGGTCTGGGCAAGACCCACCTGTTGCACGCCATCGGGCACTACACGCACCGGCTCTACGAGGGCTCCCGAGTGCGGTACGTCAGCTCCGAGGAGTTCACCAACGAGTTCATCAACTCGATCCGCGACGGCAAGGCCGACGGCTTCCGGCGCCGGTACCGGGACATCGACGTGCTCCTGGTGGACGACATCCAGTTCCTGGAGAACAAGGAGCAGACACAGGAGGAGTTCTTCCACACCTTCAACACGCTCCACAACTCCGACAAGCAGATCGTCATCTCCAGCGACCGGCCGCCCAAGCAGCTGACCACGCTGGAGGACCGGATGCGCAGCCGGTTCGAGTGGGGTCTGCTCACCGACGTCCAGCCGCCCGAGCTGGAGACGCGCATCGCGATCCTGCGCAAGAAGGCGGTGCAGGAGGGCCTGGCCGCCCCGCCGGAGGTCCTGGAGTTCATCGCCAGCAAGATCTCCACCAACATCCGGGAGCTGGAGGGCGCGCTGATCCGGGTGACCGCGTTCGCCAGCCTGAACCGGCAGTCGGTGGACCTGGACCTCACCAGCCAGGTGCTGCGCGACCTGGTGCCCGGCGCCGACGTGCCCGAGGTGACGGCGGGCGCCATCATGTCCCAGACCGCGGCGTACTTCGGGCTGACGGTGGAGGACCTGTGCGGGACCTCCCGCTCCCGGGTGCTGGTGACGGCCCGGCAGATCGCCATGTACCTGTGCCGTGAGCTGACGGACCTGTCCCTGCCCAAGATCGGGCAGCAGTTCGGCCGCGACCACACCACGGTCATGCACGCCGACCGCAAGGTGCGGGCGCTGATGGCCGAGCGCCGCTCCATCTACAACCAGGTCCACGAGCTCACCAGCCGGATCAAGGACCAGCCCTCGCTGACCTGATCCCGGCCGCGCGCCCAGGGGCGATGTGTCGACACGTCCACAAGGACATGGCGACATGTCGCCCCTTCGCCGTTTCCTCCGCCCACGGGGCCGTGGAGGCGAGGCGGGCGGGGAACCCGGTCGGCGCCGCCGCCCGATCGACGTGTCGACGTATCGCCCCGTCCACGTGTCCCCTCCCCTGTCCACGTGTCCCGGTCACGTCTCCTGGCGTGGTCCGACTCTCGCCCGGCCGCCTCCTTAGGTCATGTCCCCTGGCGTGGTGTGGCTTTCGCGCGGGTGCGTCCTTGCGGGTCATCGCGATGGTCGGCCGAAGCCGGGCGGGCCACCGCGTACCGGCGGCCCGCCGGCCGGGATGAAGAAGCCGCCGGAGGCGGTGGCGCACCGATCCGCCCGACACCGCTGACGCGCATCCGTGGGAACAGGACCGGAAAAGTCGCACCACCCGGCGGGACACCATCATGGTCGACCGGTGCCGGACGGTCATCGCGCCCTGTCGGCACGGTGACCCGGAGCGTCGCCGGAGGCGGTGGCGCACCGATCCGGCCGGCGCCGCCGACGCGCGTATCCGTGGGAACGGGGCCGGAAGAGTCACATCACCCGGCGGGACACCATCCTTCCTTGCAGGTCATCGCGACGCCGACAGGCGCTGAAGGGCCATCACGCGCCGGCGATCCGCTGACCGGGGTGGCATCGCCGCCGCTTTCGGCGGCGCACCGAACCGGCGGACACCGCCGCCGTGCGTCCCTGAGGACAGGGCCGGGAAAGTCGCACCACCCGGCGGAACACCATCCGTGTCCTCCGGCCGCCCTGCCTCCGGAGTCGGCCCCTCCCCCTCTCCCCGTCTGCTCCCGGGAGCCGGAGACGGACCCGCTTCCTCCACAGGTCCGCGCCCGCCTGTGCACAACTCCGGGATCGGGTCCGCGGGCGTTGTCCACAGGAAGTTATCCACAGGCTGCGGCTCTCCACGGCCGGTTATCCACAGGCTTATGCCCATCCTTGCGGCAGTTCGAGAGCCTGGCGAGGTGTGTCGCCGAACGTCCCCGCCCCTGACCGGAACTGCGGTGTCGTCCCGGTTTCCGAGCCCCGGGGAGGGCTGTTGCCCTGCCCACACCTGCCGAGACGGCCGATCTCGCCAACGAGCGATGATCACTTTGCTGTGGACAACTCTGTGCACAGCCTTTTTGCTGTGCTTCGCCGCAAATGCGCAGGCGGCCGAAAAATTTTTTTCACCGAGTTCGGCGAAGTTATCCACAGGAGGGGGTCGAAAACTGTGGACAACCCTGTGGATAACCTGTGGACAACTGCGCCGAGGCTGTGGGTAACCCGGGGTCGCCCTGTGGACAGGGATGGGGGTCATCGGGTCACCGGACCACCGGCTGCTGTGGACAACCTGGGGAAAACCTGTGGACGAGCCTGTGGACGAACTGTGGAAAACTTGGGGACGACCCGATTCATCCACAGGCCCCCGAAGTTGTCCACAGGGTTCTCCACAAGCCCTGTGGATAAAAATTCCGGTGTTGACCTGGTAAAACGAGGGTTATCCACAGTATCCACAGGCCCTACTACTACTGCGCACCTTCATTAGCCCAAGGGTGGCTTCGAAACGGCAACGCGGAAAATCTGTGGACAACTCGCCGTGACCGCCGAGACGGCCGGGGCGTCAGCGGCAGCGGGTGAATCCGGGTAACGTGGGATCTCGCCCCTGTCCTCCGCCGCCCGGCTCCGAGCGGTGACCCCTAGCAGGAGACCGCGGCCCGGCCCACCTCGACGGAACCGACGACTCGGCAGGTCAGCGCGCCCATCCGGCGCCCGGCCCGCGCCCGTCGTCCACAGCCTGTCGATGAGTGAGAACCGGCCCGATCCCCACAGACATCCGTCAGCTGCAACGTTGAGGCCTTCGGCCGGGTGCGACCCGTCCGGGGCGGAAAGTGAGTCGGCAAGTGAAGTTCCGGGTCGAACGCGACGTACTGGCCGAAGCGGTCGCCTGGACCGCGCGCACACTCCCGACGCGCCCCTCGGTCCCCGTCCTCGTCGGTGTCCTGCTGGAGGCCGGCGAGTTCGACGGCCGTCAGCAGCTGCGCCTGTCCGGCTTCGACTACGAGGTCTCCACGCAGGCCGTCGTCGACGTGGACGTCGAGGAGCCGGGCACGGTCCTGGTCACCGGCAAGCTCCTGGCCGAGATCACCCGCAACCTTCCCGCACAGCCTGTGGAGATCTCCACCGACGGTGCGAAGGTCGTGGTGACCGGCGGCAGCGCCAAGTTCACGCTCACCACCATGCCGGTGGAGGACTACCCCACGCTCCCGGAGATGCCCGGTGTGAGCGGGACCGTCGGCAGCGACGCCTTCGCCGCCGCGGTCAGCCAGGTGGCGGTCGCCGCCGGGCGCGACGACACCCTGCCGATGCTCACCGGTGTGCGCGTCGAGATCGAGGGCGAGACCATCACCCTGGCCTCCACCGACCGCTACCGCCTCGCGGTGCGCGAGCTCACCTGGAAGCCCGAGGACCCGGGCCTGTCCGCGGTCGCCCTGGTCCCGGCCAAGACGCTGCACGACACCGCCAAGTCGCTCACCTCCGGTGCCGAGGTCTCCATCGCGCTCTCGGGCGGTGACACCGGCGAGGGCATGATCGGCTTCGAGGGCGGCGGCCGCCGCACCACCACCCGCCTGCTCGACGGCGAGTTCCCCAAGTACCGTGCCCTGCTGCCGGACACGTTCAACTCCGTGGCCGAGGTCTCCCGCTCCGAGTTCGTCGAGGCCGTCAAGCGCGTCTCCCTGGTCGCCGAGCGCAACACGCCGCTGCGCCTGTCCTTCACACCGGGCCAGCTGGTCCTGGAGGCCGGGACCGGCGAGGAGGCCCAGGCGGTCGAGGTCCTGGAGGCCGAGCTCGAAGGCGACGACATCCAGATCGCCTTCAACTCCGGCTACCTGCTCGACGGCCTCGGCGCCATCGGCACCGACGTGGCCCGCCTGAACTTCACGACCTCCACCCGGCCGTCGATCCTCACCGGGAAGCCGGCCGCCGAGGGGTCCGAGCCCGAGTACCGCTACCTGATCATGCCGGTACGACAGCCGAACTGATCCGGGCGTTGCGGCCCGGTCGACGGCGTTCCCGACACGCCCGGCCGGGCCGACCCGCGGTCACCATCCACGGTCACGAAACCCGCCCGCAGACGGCGTACAAGGGGGAGCGAGAGCATGCAGCTCGGAATGGTCGGCCTGGGGAAGATGGGCGGCAACATGGCCGCCCGGCTCCGTGAGAAGGGGCACGAGGTGGTCGGCTACGACGTCGCCTCCCCCGAGCGCGACGTCGACGACCTGAAGACCCTGGTGGCCCGGCTGGCCGCCCCGCGGGTCGTCTGGGTGATGGTCCCGGCCGGGGAGCCCACCGAGTCCACCATCTCCGCGCTGGCCGACCTGCTGGGGGAGGGCGACCTCGTCATCGAGGGCGGCAACACCCACTACGTGGACGACCGCCCCCGCGCCGACCGCCTCGCCGAGAAGGGCGTCGGCTACATCGACGCCGGGGTCAGCGGCGGTGTCTGGGGCCGTCAGAACGGCTACGGGATCATGGTCGGCGGCGCGGCCGCCGACATCGAGCGGGCCCGGCCGGTCTTCGACTCCCTCACCCCCGACGAGGGCGGCGGCTTCGTGCACGCCGGCGCGGTCGGGGCGGGCCACTTCGTCAAGATGGTCCACAACGGCATCGAGTACGGCATGATGCAGGCCTTCGGCGAGGGCTTCGAGCTCATGGCCGCCTCCGGCATCGTGGATGACGTCCCGGGCACCTTCGAGAGCTGGCGCGAGGGCACCGTGGTGCGCTCCTGGCTGCTCGACCTGCTGGCCCGGGCCCTGGAGGAGGACCCGGACCTGGCGGGCCTGCGCGGCTACGCCCAGGATTCCGGCGAGGGCCGCTGGACGGTCCAGGCCGCCGTGGACCTCGCGGTCCCGGCCCCGGCCATCACCGCCGCCCTCTTCGCCCGCTTCGCCTCCCGCCAGGACGACAGCCCGGCGATGAAGGTCGTCGCCGCGCTGCGCAACCAGTTCGGCGGCCACGCGGTCACCAAGGCCGACGGCACCACCGCGGCCCGGGACTGACCCGGGCCGGCCCGTCCCGGACCCGCTCGGGTCCGGGACGCCCCCTCGCGGTGCACCGCTCCCGCCCCACCCTCCTTCTCCCTTCCCACCGTCCGCTCCCCTGCCCAGGAGGAAGGCCGGATGTACGTTTCCCATCTGCAACTGGCCGACTTCCGTTCCTACCCGGAGGCCCTCGTCGAACTGGGCCCGGGCGTGAGCGTGTTCGTCGGGTCCAACGGCCAGGGCAAGACCAACCTGGTCGAGGCGATCGGCTACGTCGCCACCCTGGGCAGCCACCGCGTCTCCTCCGACACCCCGCTGGTCCGCCAGGGGGCCGCCCGCGCCATCGTGCGCGCCCGGGTGGTGCGCGACGAACGGGACATGCTGGTCGACCTGGAGATCAACCCGGGTCGCGCCAACCGCGCCCGGATCAACCGCGCCGCCGCCGGACGCCCGCGCGACGTGCTGGGGATCCTGCGCACGGTGCTCTTCGCCCCCGAGGACCTGGCTCTGGTCAAGGGCGACCCCGGGGAGCGCCGCCGCTTCCTCGACGACCTGTTGGTGGCCCGCTCCCCGCGGATGGCGGGAGTGCGCTCGGACTACGACCGGGTCCTCAAGCAGCGCAACGCCCTGCTCAAGACGGCGTCGGGGAAGATGTTCCGGCAGCGCTCGGCCCCCGACCTGAGCACGCTGGAGGTCTGGGACGCCCACCTGGCGGAGGTCGGGGCGGAGCTGCTGGCCGCCCGGCTGGACCTGGTGGAGGCGCTGCGCCCGCTGATCGGCGACTCCTACGCGGGGCTCACCGACTCCGGCGGTCCGGCGGTGCCCGCGTACCGCAGCTCCCTGACCGAGGACGGCGGGGAGCCGCCGCGCGAGCGCGCGGCCCTGGCCGGGGCCCTGCGCGAGGCGATGGCCGGGCAGCGCGACCGCGAGCTGCAACGCGGGGTGAGCCTGGTGGGCCCGCACCGCGACGACCTGTTCCTGGAGCTGGGCGGGATGCCGGCCAAGGGCTACGCGAGCCAGGGGGAGTCGTGGTCGTACGCGCTCTCCCTGAAGCTGGCCGCGTTCGACCTGCTGCGGGCGGACGGCGACGACCCGGTGCTCATCCTCGACGACGTCTTCGCCGAGCTGGACACCGAACGGCGGCGCCGACTGGCCGAGCGGGTCCGCGACGCAGAGCAGGTGCTGGTGACGGCGGCCGTCGCGGACGACATCCCGACGGAGCTGGACGGCGCCCGGTTCGGCGTGCGCGAGGGGGAGGTCCGCGGTGAGTGAGCACCGTCCACAGCCTGTGGATCCGCGGCGCGGCCCGGCCCCGGCGGACCCGGGTGCCGCGGCCCGCCGTCCACAGCCTGTGGACGGCCGCGCCGA
>NZ_JASFDV010000072.1 GCF_030766825.1 Nocardiopsis sp. CC223A | reverse complement strand
GGCCCTCGGCTCGTTCTCGGGCAGGACGATGGTCGACTCCGTGTCCGAGGACGCCGCGGGCGTGCCGAACGCCGGGGTCGGAGACGGCGCCGCGGTCGCACCCGTCCCCTGCCAGCCGGAGGCGGCGGACCCGCCCGGGCCCCGTGCGGCGCCGGGGCCCTGGGCGCCACCCGAGGTGGCCGCGCCCTGCGGCACGCCAGGAGCAGAAGCAGCGGATGAGGCCGGCGGACCGCTGGGGTCGGACGGTGCCGGAGCACCGGCAGGGCCGCCCGGAACCCGCGGGGCGCCGGGGCGGGCGACCGAGGTCCGCGTGCCGGGCGGGGTGCCCGGGGCGGGTGCGGCGGTGCCGGGGGACGGCGGGAGGACAACCGTCGCGTCCGTGCTCTGCGCGTCACCCGCGGTGTCGCCCGACGCCGTCGGGCTCTGCTCTCCGGCCGGGGCCTGTGCGCCACCCGAAGCGGACGAGGCGGGCGGGGCGGGCGGGCCACCCGAGGCAGACGGGGCGGACGGTCCGGGCGTGCCACCCGAGGCAGACGGGGCGGACGGTCCGGGCGGGGCACCGGAAACGGCCGATGCCGGAGCGTCGGCGGGGACGGCGAAGGCGTCCGAGGCCTGCGCGCCACCCGAGGCAGACGGGGCGGACGGTCCGGGCGGGGCACCGGAAACAGCCGGTGCCGGAGCGTCGGCGGGGACGGCGAAGGCGTCCGGGGCCTGCGCGCCACCCGGGGCGGGCGTACCACCCGAAGCGGACGAGGCGGCCGGGGCGGCCGGAGCCTGCGCGCCACCCGAGGCGGACGTGCCACCCGAAGCGGACGAGGCGGGCGCGCCACCCGAGGCACCGGAAACGGCCGATGCCGGAGCGTCGGCGGGGGCGCCCGAGGGTCGCGGGGCGGCGGGGAGGCCGGAGGGCGGGGGTCCGGCGACGGCGAGGCCCCGGGGGAGGACGGAGGGGTCGAGTACGGCGGTGGAAGAGGTGTCCTCGTCCTGTGCGGGGGCGGCGGGCTCGGGGAGGGCGGCACTGAAGAGCGAGGCGGCGAACACGGCGGAGGTGCCCGGGTCGCCCGCCGGATCGCTGCCCGGCCCCGTCCAGGGCACGGAAGTGGCCAGGGTGCGCAGCGCGCCCACCCAGGCGGAGGCCTCGGGCCGGTCGGCCGGCTCGGCCGAGAACATCGCCGCCACCAGGGCGCGGGTGCGCTCCTCGGCGTCGGCGAGCAGCGGCAGCGCCGCGAAGCGCTCGCGCAGCTGCTCCGGGGCGGTCGGCGGATCCTCGCCCGTCAGGGCGTAGAACGCGACCGCGCCGAACGCGTAGCGGTCGGTGGCCGGGCTGTACTCCCCGCTGAAGATCTCCGGCGCCGCGTACCCCGGCGTGAACCACGGCCGGGCCGTCATGTGCCGGGCCGCGATCCGGCTCAGCCCGAAGTCCACCAGCGTCGCCTGCCCGTCGGCGTCGATCATGATGTTGCCCGGCGACAGGTCGCCGTGCACCACCGGCCGCTTGGACGGCGTGGCGCGCCCCGCGTGCAGCATGTCCAGCACCTGGGCGATCTGCTCCAGGTAGCGCAGCACCTCCCGCTGCCCGCGCGCCCCCTCCCGGGCGTGCTCGGCGCGCCAGTCGCGCAGGTCCAGCCCGTCGATGTGGTTCATCACCAGGTACAGGCAGCGGTCCGTCTGCTCCCCCGCCCCGTCCCGCGGGTGCTCCGGCGCGCCTTCGAAGTGCTCGCGGACCCCCACGACGCCGAGCCGGTTGATGAAGCGCAGCAGCTCCGCCTGTTCGGCCCAGCGGGTGCTCAGCTCGGCGAACTGCGCGGAGTCGGCGGCGATGTCGGCGTTCAGCGCCTTGACCACGACCGGTTCCGTCTGCCCTGCCAGGGTCACCTCCGCGAGGTAGAGGGTCGCCTCACCGCCGCGCCCGACGGAGCGGACCAGACGGTACTTGTCCGGCTGAGCGTCCGGACCGACGTAGAGACTCAGGCTCACGGCTGTGGTACTCGATTCCACGTGGGGGCTGCGGTATCGCCCTCGGCGGGGGTTCGGCCTGCGGGCACAGGGGACCACATTAACGCGGACAACTGTACCCTTACGCCCTGTACGGCCCTTCGGCCGTGAACGGCCGCGGGTGCGGCGGACGGGCTCGGGACGGTGAGGAACGGGAATGGCCGACGAACGGGTACTGGGCGGCCGCTACCGTCTGCTCTCCCGCCTGGGCCGGGGCGGCATGGGCGAGGTGTGGCGGGGCGTCGACGAGCTCCTGGACCGTCCGGTCGCGGTCAAGCTGGTGCGCGCCGAACGGGGCGGGTCCGACGAGGCGGCCGCCCGGTTCCGCCGTGAGGCGCGGGTGACCGCGCGCCTGGCCGGCCACCCGAACATCGTCATCCTGCACGATTTCGGCCGGGAGTCCGACGGCTCGGTGTACACGGTCATGGAACTGGTCGCCGGGCGGCCGCTCGCGGACGTGCTGCGCGACTCCTCTCCCCTGTCGGTCGAATACGCCGCCGACCTGATGTCCCAGGCCGCCTCCGGGCTGGGTGCGGCGCACGCCGCCGGGATCGTGCACCGCGACGTCAAGCCCGGCAACCTGATGGTGATCGGCGAGCGGGCCGAACTGTACGGCGGCACCCTGAAGGTCCTGGACTTCGGCATCGCGGCGCTCACCGCGTCGGAGCAGAGCCGCCGCCTCACCCAGACCGGCCGGGTGCTGGGCACCCCTCTGTACATGGCCCCCGAACAGGTGCGGGGGGAGCGGGTGGGCCAGGCGGGCGACCTGTACTCGCTGGGCGCGATCCTGTACCAGATGCTCACCGGCCAGCCCCCGTTCTCCGGCGACGACCCGCTGGCGGTGCTCCGCGGCCACCTGCGCGGGAAGCCGCGGCCGGTGGCGTCCCTGCGCCCCGAGCTGCCCGGGCCGCTGGCGGAGCTGGTGGACGCCCTGCTCGCCAAGCAGGCCGAGGACCGCCCCGCCTCCGCCGAGGAGGTGCGCGAGCGGCTGGCGCCCTTCTCCGTGCCCCGCCCCTCGCGTCCGGCGGCCGGTCCCGACACCGGATCGCTGCCGGCCCCCGAGACCCTCCCCTACACGAAGGCGGCGGCGCCCCGGGCGCCCGCCGCCCGGCCCCCCGGGCGGGCCGAGGACCGTTCCGCGCTGCGGTCGCTGGTGGAGCGGGCCCAGGAGGCGGCGGGCGAGGGCCGGTACGCGGAGGCGGCGGAGCGGCTGCGCCCGCTGCTGCCCCGGCTGCGCTCCGCGTTCGGACCCGACGACCCCGAGACGCTGCGGGCCCGCCGCCGGGAGGCGTACCTGACGGGCAAGGGCGGCGCGCACGCGCGGGCGGCGGAGTCGATGGAGGCCCTGCTGCCGGACATGCTGCGGGTGTACGGCCCCCGCCACCCGGAGACGCTGACGGTGCGCTACTACCTGGCGACCAACGCGGGCCGGGCGGGCGACCACGCCCGGGCGGCCCGGGTGCACGCCGAACTGCTGCCGGACCTGGCCGCGGTGTACGGCCCCGACACCGAGCGGGTGCTCACCACCCGGCTGTACCTGGCGTTCGAGACCGGGGAGGCGGGCGAGCCGGGGAAGGCGGTGGAGGTCCTCGGGGGGCTGATCCCCGAACTGGAGCGGGTGCTGGGCGAGGACCACCCGACGACGCTGCGGGCCCACCACTACCAGGCCGCCTACCTGGGGCACGCGGGCGACCCGGCGGAGGCGGCCCGCCGGTACCGGAGGCTGGTGGCCCGGCACGTGCGGCTGTACGGGGAGGAGGCCGCGGAGACCGTGCGCGTGGCCGCCCACCTGCGCCGCTGGCACGGTCTGGCCAAACGGGCCGGTTCCGGGTCCTGAGCCCTCGCACGTCCATGCCCGCGATCACGGGCTCTCATCGACGAATTGCGCCGTTCCACCCCTGACCGGTGTCCTTCATCTCTATCGTCAGATCGCATGGAACGCGATAATTCCGTGTCGCCGCCGGATCTCGTGCTGCTTCTCGGAGCCGAAGTCGGCTTGGACGGGGACGTCCTCTCGATCAGGGATCCCGCCCTGCGAACTCTCACCGTTGAGCATCTGCCGACGACGGTCGAGCTGGGTGCCGCGCTCATACCTGCCGCCTCCCTTGCCGGAGAGAACGAGGACGATCACCTCAGGCTGGAAGTCCTGCGCCCTTCGGGGAGCGCGGCGTTGAGTCTGAGCGATGCGCTCACCGGCTCGGCTCACCACCGGAATCGTCCCTGGGCCCGGACTCTACAAGTGGTCATCGATGAGGTCGGTATCTGGCAGGTCACCGTGAGGGTCGGAGCGTCACAGGCATACCGGACGCTCAAGGTGACGGTGGAGGGCTGGAGCTGATGCCGCCGCGTTTCACGGATCACCTGCGCGCAAGGATGCGGCGGAGGCGTATCACCGAGGAGGACGTCCGGACCGTTCTCCAGCGTCCGATGGACGAGGTTTACGACCCAGAGAACCGTTCCTACAAGCTGTACGGGCGGACCACGGACGGACGCAAGATCTACATCGCGGTCAAGGACACGACCCTGGGTACGGACAACCCTGTGATCAAGAGTGTGGTGGAGGTAGATTGACTTGCATGGCAGGGGACACGGACCGGAACATCACCATCGACCAGGAAGCCGATGCCGGATATCTGACCCTCGATGACAGCCCGGTGGCGAAGACCATCGATCACGGGGGTTTCCTCATCGACCACTCCCCGGGGGGGCGGCCGGTCGGCGTCGAGGTGCTCACTCTCCAGCGCCCTCTCGACGCCGAGGCCGTGATGGAGGCACTCACCGAGGACGGGGCGACGACGGACGCGGAGATCCGGTCCTGGGTCGAGTCGTTCGCCGCTCAGATCAGGGACCTGGACGACCGGGTCCCGGCGCCGGTGCCGACACTGCGCGATCGGCCCGCACGACCGCTTCGGGGTTCCGCACCTCCTCTGGAGGAGGTACGGCTCCTGACCGTCGCCGAGGTGGCCACGATCATACGGGTTTCGAAGATGACGGTGTACCGCATGGTGCATTCCGGTGTGCTGTCCGCCATCAGGGTCGGCCGTTCCTATCGGGTGCCCGAACGGGCGGTCCACGACTACCTCCGGGAGGCGAGTGCCGACCTGCAGGCGCTCGGTTGATCGTCCGCCCGGGCGCCCGCTCGGGGTGTCCGTTCGGGGGTCGATCGCCCTGAACGGCCGTGGATGTCGCCGCCGAACGCTAATGTTCTGGCCATGGGCACCAAGGACCTCAACGAAATCATGGAAGCCGGGTGGGCGAAGGCCCTGGAACCGGTCGCACCGCAGATCACCGCGATGGGTGATTTCCTCCGCCAGGAGGTCGCCGAGGGGCGCACCTACCTGCCGGCCGGCGAACACGTCCTGCGCGCGTTCCAGCAGCCGTTCGACGACGTGCGCGTGCTCATCGTGGGCCAGGACCCCTACCCCACGCCCGGCAACCCGGTGGGGCTGAGCTTCTCCGTCGCCCCCGGTGTGCGGCCGCCCGCGAGCCTGAAGAACATCTACAAGGAGATGCAGGAGGACCTGGGGCTGCCGATCCCGAACACGGGCGACCTCACCCCGTGGACGAAGCAGGGCGTGCTGCTGCTCAACCGGGTCCTGACGGTGCAGCCCGGTTCGCCCGCCTCCCACAAGGGCAAGGGCTGGGAGGCCATCACCGACCAGGCCATCCGCGCGCTGGCGGAGCGGGGCGGGCCGCTGGTGGCGATCCTGTGGGGGCGCCAGGCGCGCGACCTGCGGCCGCTGATGCCGGGCGTTCCGTGCGTGGAGTCGGCGCACCCGAGCCCGATGTCGGCGCGGAACGGGTTCTTCGGCTCCAAGCCGTTCAGCCGGACGAACGAGATGTTGAAGGAGCAGGGCGCGGAGCCGGTGGACTGGAGCCTGGCCTAGCGCTCACCCCCGAACATACGTCCCCCAGCACCCATACCCCTGTTGACCTGCGGACTCGGCACCGACCCCCGGTGCCGGGTCCGACCCGTGTTCCGCCCCCGACGACGGAAAGGTCCCCCGAACGTGGCCAAGCAGCTGTCCTACGCGGATGCTCTGAAGATCCTGGGAAAGAACGACTCCGAGGTCCTGGACATGGCCGAGAAGCTGGCCGACGGGGGCTTGGGAGCGCTGGGGGTGCCGGACCTCTTCGGCATCAGGGGCATGGTGGTGGGCAGGGGCCGCAAGGCTCTGGAGGGGATGCGGGGCAAGCTCAGGGGCGAGAGCAGGGTGTCCCGGACGGAGAAGATCCTAGCGGCCGAGCGGATCCTGACCGTCGTCTCCTTCTTCGAGTCGGTGGAGGAGGCGTGGCGCGAGGCAGAGATGCCGTTCCCTTTCCAGGATCTGGAGATCACCGCGGAAGAACAGCTCGCCCTGGGGCGTGCAGCCCTGGACACCTCCCCCGCCGGGCTGCTCTCCGGTCCAGGCCCCTGGCAGGCGGAGGGCACCGCTCCCGGGCCTCGGCGGCTCCAGCCCGCGCGGTTCAAACCGCTGCGCCTCGCCTTCCTGTCCATGGTCACCGGGTTGGCCGTGTCCGAGGAACACGGCATCACCGACACGCACCACCCCCGGCTGGCCGCGCTGAATGCGCTGCTGCGCACAGCACCGGGACTGAGGTACCTGGAGAACAGAAGGGTCCTCGCCACGGAAGTCCCCGAGTTCGGGCTCTGGTTGCAGGAAGAGGAGCACTCCCGGACCCGGAACCGCGTGGACACCGGGCTGAGCAGGCTGGGCCGCCTTCTGGAGAAGATCGCCTCCGACCGTCCCGTGGCGCGTCGGTGCGCGGAACTCTCCACGATGTACCGGTCGGTCCTGCGGCAGCCGGTCCTGCCCTCCGACACCGCGTTCGGGGGCCTGGTCGTCCCTTCGCTGGAGAAGGCTTACCTGTCACCGCTCGCGCGGGTCTCACACGCCACCAATGTCTCCGCCCCCGCGGCCGAGTCATGGTGGCAGGACATCCCCGTCACGGACCGGGTCGAGGAATTCATGGCCGCCCACCTCGTTCATCCGCGTGCCACGTCGCTCCCGACCGTCCTCCTGGGGCACCCGGGAGCGGGCAAGTCGAAATTCACGGAAGTCCTCGCCGCCCGGCTCTCCCCCTCGGACTTCCTGCCGATCCGTGTGGAGCTGCGTTCCGTCCCGTCCAATGCCCCGATCCACGCGCAGATCGAGGAGGGCCTGGCCCAGACCCTCAATATCCGAGTTTCCTGGCGGGATCTGGCGGACTCGGCGGACGGCACGGTTCCCGTGATCATCCTGGACGGCTTCGACGAACTCCTCCAGGCCACAGGGGTGGACCGCTCCGACTACCTGGAGCGCGTCCACGAATTCCAGCTACGCCAGGAAACCCTGGGAAAGCCCGTGGCCGTCATCGTCACGACCCGGACCGTCGTCGCCGACCGCGCACGGTTCCCCATCGGAACGACCATGGTCAAGCTCGAACCCTTCGACGACGCCCGTATCGAGCGCCTGCTCGGCGTCTGGAACAGCGCCGGTCCCCCACTCGGCGGCACCGCCTCCCCGGTCCTGCCCGAAGACGTCGCCCCCTACCGGGAGCTGGCGGAACAACCGCTGCTGCTGATGATGCTGCTCATCTACGACGCCGAGGACGGGGCGCTGCGCCGCACCGGCGGGCACCTCACCCACGGGGAGCTGTACGAACGGCTGCTCACCGCGTTCGCCGAACGCGAGGTGAGAAAGAACGGGTCCGCGCTCGACCGTGAGGGTTTCGAGCGGGCGGTCGAGAGGGAGCTGCGCCGCCTGGAGGTGACGGCGCTGGCCATGTTCGCCCGGCGCAGGCAGCACGTGACCGCCGAGGAACTGAACCGGGACCTGGGAGTACTGATGCCGGAAGGCGTCCGGTACACGGCCGACCCCGGTCTGCACGGCCGGATCGACCCGGCCCACCAGGTGCTGGGCAGGTTCTTCTTCGTGCACGAGGCGCGGGCACGGACCGGTGACGGAGGGGTGAGCGTGTTCGAGTTCCTGCACGCCACCTTCGGGGAGTACCTGGTGGCCCGCGCCGTGGTCGCTGCGCTGGACTACCTCGCCGAGGCCCGGTCGCTCGCCCGGCGCCGACGCGGGTTCGCGCAGGGAGCCGACGACGGGGAACTGTACGCTCTGCTGTCGTTCGCCTGCCTGCCCGGCCGGGAGAAGATCACGGACTTCCTCACCGAGGAGCTGGAGAAGAGGTTCCCCCCGGACACGCAAGCACGATCGGACTGCGCTCGACTGCTCGTCGACCTGTTCCAGGAGGCCCCGTTCCCGCCGGCCGACCGGTCCCACGGCGACTACGCCCCCGCGCGCCTACCGGTCACCGTCCGCCAGGCGAACTACACGGCGAACCTCATCGTCCTGCTGACCCTGGTGCGCGAGGAGCCGACCGACCTGCGCGAACTGTTCCCCGAGGTGCGCAACCCGCTGGCGGAATGGCGCAACGCGGCGAACCTGTGGCGCACGTTGCAGAGCTCGGAATGGTTCGCCTTCCTCCACTCGGTACGGGTGAAGCACCTGAACGGCTGGGACGGGGACCGGTGGAACACGGTCATCGTCCGTGACCCGGGTGAACCGGTGAATGTGGGCGAGTGCGTCGGCTTCGAGCTCTACACGGACGTGGACGTGATCCCGGACGTACTCGACCCCTACCAGGTGACCGTTCCGTTCGCCTCGACCACATCTCGGATGCTGCGCTCCATCTCCATGCGCGTCAACGGCACCAACGCACGTACGGTCCTGGGTACCCTCCCCTACCTGCACCGGATCTCACGGGATCTGGGGGGCTGGTTCGTGGACACGGGAGAGCCGACGGCCTGGCTCGAAATGCATGAAATCCTGCGGTTGCGCCTGGAGCCGCCGGGCTTGGACCCGAGCGCCCGCATGGCCGGCTACCGCAGGCTGCTCATCAGGCAGTCACTCGGCCCGCTGGAACTGCTGGTGCTGCGCCAGGCCGCCGAAGACGCCCGGTGGCCCGGCGACAGGGGTGACATGGACATGGACCGGCTCCGTCACACGGTGGTGGGCTACCTGAACGGTGTCGTATCCCCGGCCCGCGGGTCCGCGCCAGCACGGGAGACGGTCCGAGCCGTGCTGGAGTCGTTCCCTGAAGGCTTCCTCCCGGACGAGACGCTGGAACGCGTCCTCGCGTCGGTGGAGACCCCCCACACGATGGCCTGGGAGCAGGAACACCATGGCCGCAGGCAGATCGTCATCAGCCCTCCCGGCAGCGGGGAGCGCTGACCTGCGGACTCGGCACCGACCCCCGGTGCCGGGTCCGACCCGTGTTCCGCCCCCGACGACGGAAAGGTCCCCCGAACGTGGCCAAGAAGCTCTCCTATTCGGACGCCCTCAAGATCCTCGGCAAGAAGGACTCCGACGCCTGGGACCTCGCCGAGCGGCTCGCCGACGGCGGCCTCGGCCTCCTCGGCGTGCCCGACCTGTTCGGCCTGCGCGGCCTGCTGGTGAGCAAGGGCCGTGAGGCGGTGGAGGGCATCCGGGAGCACCTCAGCGGTGAGAGCCGCCTGACCCGGACCGAACGCATCCTCGCCGCGGAGCGCATCCTCGCTGCGGTCGCCTTCCTGGAGGCCCTGGACGAGGTCTGGGGGGCCGCCGACGCCCCGCTGACCCTGGACGAGCTGGGCCTCACGGAGGAGGACCGGGCCGCCCTGTTCGAGCCCCTGCTGTCCCCCGGCCGGGTCGACCGGGTCGCGCTCCCCCACCGCTGGAACCTCGACGCCGCCCGGCAGGAGCTCGAAGCCGCCCCGCAGGGGGCCGCCGCCCCGCCCGAGGCCCCCTCGGCGCCCGCACGGTCGTCCCGGGTGGAGGCGCCAGCCCGGCAGGAGTACTTCTCCGGTCTGGCCGAGGCCTTCCAGAACACGGTGCCGCGGGTGTCCGCCGCCCGCGGGCACGGCCTCGACTCCCCCGCTCACCCCCTGCTGGTGGCCGTGGGCGAGGAGCTGGGCCGCCGGTCGGCCGAGCGTTACGAGGAGCTGCACCGCACCCTCGCCGCCGACGTGCCCGAGTTCGCCCTGTGGGCGCACCGGCTGGAGCACCAGCGCACCCGCGCCGCCGTCGACGACGGCCTGGGCGAACTGCGCCGCCTGTTGGCGACCGTGGCCTCGGACCGCCCCGTGGACCGGCGCCGCGAGGAACTGTTCGCCGCCTACCGCGCGGTGCTGGAACGGCCCGTGCTGCGCGCCTCCGACGTCCCGTCCGGACTGGTGCTGCCCTCGCTGGCCGACGCCTACATCCCCCCGCGCGGGCGCGTCGCGGCCGTCACCGCCAACGCGGTCCCCTCCTCCGAGGACTGGTGGTCCCTGCACCGGCCGGTGGACGACCTCGCCGCGTTCATCGCCGCCCACCTGACCCACCCCGACGCCACCGACCACCCGACCGTGGTACTGGGGCACCCGGGCGCGGGCAAGTCCAAGTTCACGGAGGTGCTGGCCGCCCGGCTGCCGGCCGCGGACTTCCTGCCCGTGCGGGTGGAGCTGCGCGCGGTCAGCCCCAACTCGCCCATCCACATACAGATCGAGGAGGGCCTGGCCGCGGCCCTGCACACCCGTGTCTCCTGGCGCGAGCTCGCCGACTCCGCCGACGGGGCACTGCCGGTGGTCATCCTCGACGGGTTCGACGAACTCCTCCAGGCCACCGGGGTCGACCGCTCGGACTACCTCGAACGCGTCCAGGAGTTCCAGCAGCAGCAGGAGGCCATGGGGTTGCCCGTGGTCGTCATCATCACCAGCCGCACCGTCGTCGCCGACCGCGCCCGCTTCCCGCTGGGCACCACCGTCATCAAACTGGACCCCTTCGACGAGCCGCGGATCGGCCGCCTGGTGGGGATCTGGAACCGGGCCAACGCCCGGCCCGCGGGCGCGGACGGGGCGCTGACCACCGAGGCGGTGCTGCGCTACCGCGACCTGGCCGAACAGCCGCTGCTGCTGATGATGCTGCTCATCTACGACGCCGAGGACGGGGCGCTGCGCCGCGCCGGCCGGCACCTCACCCACGGGGAGCTGTACGAGCGGCTGCTCGCCATGTTCGCCCGCCGGGAGGTGGACAAGCACCATTCCGGTCTGGGCCGGGAGGATCTGGCCGAGGCCGTGGAGGGCGAGCTGCGCCGCCTGGAGGTGGCGGCGCTGGCCATGTTCACGCGGCGCAAACAGAACGTGAGCGCCGAGGAGCTGGAGCGCGACCTGGAGGTGCTGCTGCCCGACGCCGCGCTGGCCCCGGAGGACGCGGGGATGCACGGCCGGATTGCCCCGGCCCACCAGGTGCTGGGCCGGTTCTTCTTCGTGCACGAGGCGCGGGCGCGGACGGGGGACGGGACCGCGAGCGTGTTCGAGTTCCTGCACGCCACCTTCGGGGAGTACCTGGTGGCGCGGGCGGTGGTCGCGGCGCTGGAGGAGCTGGACGCGTCCCGCTCGCGGACCTCGCGGCGGCGCGGCCGGGCCCGGCGGATCGACGACGGGGAGCTGTACGCGCTGCTGTCGTTCGCCTGCCTGACGGGCCGGGACAAGGTGCCGGACTTCCTGGACGAGCTGCTGGAGCGGCGGTTCGCCGCGGACCCGGGGCTGCGCGGTGACTACTCCGACCTGCTCATCGAGCTGTTCCGGGAGGCGCCGTTCCCGCCGGCCAACCGCTCCTACGCCGAGTTCGAGCCCCAGCGCCTGCCGGTCACGGTCCGCCAGGCCAACTACACGGCGAACCTCGTCGTGCTGCTGGTCCTGGTCCGCGAGGACGACGACCCGGTCGACCTGCGGGAACTGTTCCCGGCCCCGGCGGACGCGCTGGTGGAGTGGCGCAACCTGGTGGGCATCTGGCGCTCCCTGTACAGCCCGGAGTGGTTCAGCGTGCTGGGCACGGTGCGGCTGCGCCACCTGGAGTCCTGGACCCGGCGGGACAGCCACGGTGTGCTGTGCCGGGAGACGGGCGACCCGGTGAACGTCGGCGAGTGCATCGGGTTCGAGCTGCACACGGACGTGGAGGTGCGCCCCGACGTCTACGACCCCTACGGCATGTCGATCGCGTACGACCGGACGATCTCCCGGATGCTGCGCTCCACCGCCATGCGCGTCAACGGCAGCGGGGCCCGCGCCCTCCTAGGGCTGCTCCCCTACCTGGGCGAGGTCCACGGCGACCTGGGCGCCTGGTTCCTGGACCCCGACGGCGACAGCGCCTGGCTGGAGCCGCACGAGGTGCTGAAACTGCGCCTGGCCCCACCCCACCTCGACCCGGAGGGCCGCCTGAACGCCTACCGCCGCATGCTCACCTCGACCCAGCTGGGCCGGCTGGAGCTGCTGGTGCTGCGGCAGGCGGCCGAGGACCTGCGCTGGCCGGGCGGCGGGGACGACGCGGAGTACTCGCCGCTGCGGCGCCTGGTCCGGGAGTACCTGTCCGGGGTCGACTCGGTGGTCTCGGGGAACCGGCTGGCCAAGGACGCCGTCGCCCCCGTGCTGGCCATGTTCCCCGCGGGCCTCCTGCCGGACGGGCTGGTGGAGCGGATCATCACCATCGTCGACCAGGAGAACCCGCAGCGCGGCAGGCGCACGCGCGTGGCCGCCCACCTGCGCTGACCGGCGGTACCCGGCCCCGGCCCCGCTGTCCGGCGGGCGACGCCGGGGCCGTCCGGGGCGGCCCCGGCCCCGCTCAGCGGGCGGCGGCCGCCGTCACCCGTTCCACCAGGGCGGGCAGCACCTTCCCGATGGAGTCGTGCACGACCGCCGAGGCGAAGTCGTCGTAGGGCGTCTCCTCGCCGTTGACGATGACCAGCCCCGCCCCCGCCATCATCGCCATGTCGCACAGCCCCGCCACCGGGTGGACCGTCAGCGACGTGCCGACCGCCAGGAACACGTCGCAGTCGCGGGTGGCGTGCGTCGCCGCCAGGATGACGTCCGGGTCCAGGTTCTGGCCGAACGAGATCGTGTCCGACTTCTGGATGCCGCCGCAGGCCGTGCAGCGGGGGTCGGACTCCTCGTCCAACCGGGCCAGCACCTCGGGGGTGGGGGTGCGCAGCCCGCAGGACATGCACCGCACCCACAGCATCGTCCCGTGCACCTGGACCACCCGTTCGTCGGGCACGCCGCCCCGCTGGTGCAGGCCGTCGATGTTCTGGGTGATGAGCGCGCGCAGCCGTCCGGTGCGGTCCAGGTCGGCCAGGGCGCGGTGGGCGGCGTTGGGTTCGGCGTCCCACACCCGGTGGGCGCGGCGCTGGGCCCAGACCTGGCGTCGGACGTTCACGTCGCCCATGTAGATGGTGATGTCGGACTGGGCCTGGGCGTCGGGGTCGGTGGTCCACACGCCGTTGGGTCCGCGGAAGTCGGGGATGCCGGAGTCGGTGGAGACCCCGGCGCCGGTGAGGACCGTGATGCGGTCGGCCGCCTCCAGGAGTCCGGCGGCCCGCTCGAACGCCCGGGGATCGGCGAACGCTGTGGAGTCTGTCGTCATCGCGGCCCTACCTCGATCTTGCGGCGACTTGGTGTCGTCTTTCCCTCGGCTTGGTGGAGGGCGGCCCCCGGCTCCCCCTGCACACCCTAACCTCGAAAAGCACACGAAGGTGCGCAGGACCGACACCCCTCCATGCACACGAGAAGGGCAAAGGGTGCGAAAATCAGCACGATCATGAAGCAGCCGTCCTACATCCTCGTGGTCAACGGGACCAAGGTGCAGCGCCCCGTCTTCCTTCTGGGCGCTCCCCACTCCGGTGTCCCCGAGATCGCCCGCGCCCTGTCCTGCGCACCCGGGTTCCACATGAGCGCGGGTTCCTCGGGCGTGCTCAACGCCGTGTACGCGGTCGCCCGAAGACCCTCGCTGGCCCTGGAGAAGGCGGCGGGCACGGCCAGTCTGCTGCGCGAGGCGTACGCCGAGTCCTGGCAGCTGACACCGCTGACCTGCCCGCGCTGCGCGGGCCGGTGGGAGCGGGTGCCCGCCAACGCCGCCGCCGAACCGTGCGAGCACAGCCCGGAGGCGACCCGGTACGGGGACGCCAGCCCGGATCTGCTGTTCAGTGCCGGGGCCCTGCACGCGGCCTTCCCCGACGCGCTGTTCGTGCAGATCATCCGGGACGGGCGGGACGTCGTCTCGGAGATGCTGGACGACGAGCGCTCGCTGGCCTGGCTCAAGCCGAGCTTCATGAAGCTGGAACACGAGTTCCCCAACCACTTCTTCGGGCTGGAGGACTCCTCCGACCTGGAGACGTTCGGGGACGGGTCGGTGGAGGCCAAGTGCGCGATGCGCTGGCGGGGGGCGGTGCGCATGTCGGCCGCGCTGAGCCGGGGCACCGACACCGACCGGTTGCTGACACTGCGCTACGAGGACCTGCACGGCGGCGAGGTGCAGACCGCCAAGAGGCTGCGGGAGTTCACCGGGGTCCGGGTGTCGGCGACGGAGCTGCTGATCGAACGCTCCTGGCGGGTGGGGGTGTGGCGGGACCGGCTGTCCCGGGACCAGCACGCGGACGTGGTGGAGGTGGCGGGGCTGGAGCTGTCCCGCCTCGGCTACCTGTGACCCCCGGGGGCACCCCCGGACCGGGCGCGCCCGGTCCGGTTCAGGGCGCGCCGTGGGCGGTGAGCAGGGCGTCGGCGGCGGCCCGGGCGGTTCGGACGGCGTCGGGCACGCCGGTGACGGTCCGGGTGAGGACGGCCCCCTCGTGCAGCATGGCCAGGGTGTCGCCGAGCTTTTCGGGGTCGCGGGCGCCGGACTCCCGGGCGAGGTCGGTGTACAGGGCGCGCAGCCGGCGCTTCTGCTCCAGGGCCACGGCGCGGCCGGGGTGTCCGGGGTCGGCGAGCTCGGCGTAGGCGTTGACCATGGAGCAGCCGCGCGGACTCTCCCGCTCGACCCACTCCTCCAGGGCGTCGAAGGTGGCGGCGATGCGCCCGCGCGCCGTGGCGGCGGGGGCCAGGCGGGCCTCCAGGTGGGCGCGCCAGCGGGCGTCGCGGGCGCGCAGGTAGCGGGCGACCAGGGCGGACTTGGAACCGAAGCGGTCGTAGATGGTCTTCTTGGTGACCCCGGCGCGTTCGGCGATGAGCTCCATGCCGACCGTGTTGATCCCGCGCGCGTAGAACAGCTCGTCGGCGACGTCGAGGATGCGGCGGGCGGCCGGGGTGAGCGGGCGGTCGGTGTGGGCGGCACGGTCGGCCGGGCGGGTCCCGGTGGCGGTCATGGCTCCCCCTGCGGGTGAAAAGGCCTGGGCGGAAAGAACACTACATCGCGAGTATACCGACCGGTGTGTTTACCTGCGGGCGACGGATGCACGCGACAACGTTCGGAGGTCCGCGGATGCGGCACTCGTTCGCCCCGGTCCTGCTCGCGGCAGGGCTGGTGGTGATGTGGAGCTCGGGGTTCGTGGGGGCCGAACTCGGGACCCGCCATGCCTCGGCCGAGACCCTGCTGGCCTGGCGGTTCCTGGCGATCGCCGCCCCGCTGGCCGCCTGGTGCCTGTGGTCCCGGGCGCGCTCGCGGGGCGATCGGCCCCGGCAGGGGCGGATGACCGGGCGGGACGCGGCCGGTCACGCCGTGGTGGGGGCGCTGGCCCAGGCCGGGTACCTGTACGGGGTGTTCGCCGCGGCCGAGGCGGGGGTGGCCGTGGGGACGGTCGCGCTCATCGCGGCGCTGCAACCGCTGGTGGCGACGGCGCTGGCGGTACCGCTGCTCGGGGAGCGGGTCCGGCCCCGGCAGGTCGTGGGGCTGGCGGTGGGCCTGGCCGGGGTGGGGCTGGTGGTGGGCGCGGACCTGCGCGCCCCCGGCGCCGCCCCCTGGTGGGGGTACGCGCTGCCGGTCGGGGCGATGCTGTCGCTGGTGGCGGCGACCCTGTTGGAGCGGCGGCTGCGGCCGGGCGGGTCGCCGGTGCGGGCGCTGGCCGTGCAGTGCGGGGTGAGCGCCGTGCTGTTCACCGCGCTGGCGGCGGGCACCGGGACGCTCGCCCCGCCCGCCGACCCCGGGTTCTGGGCGGCCGTCGCCTGGGTGGTGGTGCTGTCGACCGTCGGCGGCTACGGACTGTACTGGGCGGCCCTGGCGCGGTTCGGGGTCGCCCGGGTGTCGGCGCTGCTGTACCTGACACCGCCGACGACCCTGCTCTGGTCGCTGTCGATGTTCGGAGACCCGGTCGGTGCGGCCGCCCTGGCGGGCCTGGCCGTGTGCGCGATCGCGGTCGTCCTGGTGGCGGGCGCCGGCCGGGGCACGAAGGGCGCGGGGCTCAGGCGGGCGAGCGCTCGCGCAGGTCGCCGGGGTCCTCCGACCCGGGAAACGCGGTGACGCCGGGCCTGGACGACCCCTCGATGCCCTCCAGCATCTCCCGGGTCTCGTCGTCCTCGTCCAGCTCCGCGGTGTCGCGGACGTCCGGGACGACCGCGGTGCACACGATCTCGACCAGCGCCTCCGGGTCCATGAGATCGGTGACCCCGACCACCGTCATCGGCGGGTAGTAGCGGCCCATGTGGCGGCGGTACACCGACCCGATGCTGTTGCTGCTGACCCGGTAGGAGCGCATCGCGGTGGTGTAGATGCGCATGTCGACCACGTGCACGGGGTCGGCCCCGGCGACGCGCAGCGCCTCCACGACGTTGCCGAGCGCGCGGTCGAACTGCTGGACCACGCCGTCCCCGGTCACCACCCCGTCGGCGCGGCGGGCGACCTGACCGCCGATGTGGACGACCCTGCCCGGTGTCACCACCAGGGTGTGGGAGAACCCCACCGGGTCGGCGAGGGTCAGCGGATTGACGATCTGGTGCGGTGTGCGGTCCACCGGCGGGCCCTTCCGGTCATGGTGCGGCCCACCGGCCGCGTTCGGGCGGACTCCCCGGTGGGGGTCGCCCGGGCGGGCGGCTACGATGAGCCCATGTCGATCACTTTCCTGCTGTCCGCGCTCGCCCTCGTCGCGGTGCTCGCGCTGTTCGCCGCCATCTTCGTCGGCGGCTTCGTCTACGTCCTGCGCATGAAGCGCCAGGGCACCGAGGCCACCCTGGCCGGCGCGCGCAGGCGCCGCGAGCTGCGACAGAACTAGGCCTCATCCGGCGGACCGCTCCGAACGGGGCGCCCACCGGACACGTCCCGGAACCGCGGGGCGGCGGCCGGTCAGTCGCCGTCGAACGCGTCGGGGTCGGGACCGGTCCTGGTCCCGTCGTCGAGCGCACCGATGCGGTCCATCTCCTGGTCGGTGAGCTCGAAGTCGAAGATGTCGAAGTTGGCGCGGATGCGCTCGGGCGTCACCGACTTGGGGATGACGACGTTGCCGAGCTGTACGTGCCAGCGCAGCAGCACCTGGGCGGGCGTGCGCTCGTGGTCCTCGGCGATCCCGATGATCGTGTCGTCGACGACGAGGTCGCCGTGCGCGAGCGGGCTCCACGCCTCGGTGACGATGGAGTGCCGCCGGTCGAACTCGCGCAGTTCCGCCTGGGGCAGCAGCGGGTGCAGCTCGACCTGGTTGACCATGGGCGTGATGCCGCCCTCCTCCATGACCCGTTCCAGGTGCGGGATCTGGAAGTTGGACACGCCGATGGCGCGGACCCGGCCCTCGGCGTACAGGTGCTCCAGCGCCTTCCAGGTCGGAACGTAGAGGTCGCGGGCGGGCAGCGGCCAGTGGATCAGGTACAGGTCCAGCGTCTCCAGGCCCAGACGGCCCAGACTGGCGTCGAAGGCCCGCAGGGCGGCGTCGAAGCCCTGGTCGGGGTTGGCGACCTTGGACGTGACGAACAGGTCGTCGCGGTCGATGCCCGAACGCCGCAGCGCCTCGCCGACACCGCGTTCGTTGCCGTAGGCGGCGGCCGTGTCGATACTGCGGTAGCCGACCTCCAGCGCGGTGGTGACCACGTCGACGACCCGGTCGTCGGGGACCTGCCACACCCCCAGGCCCAGCTGCGGCATGCGCAGCCCATTGTTGAGCGTGAGCTCGGGAACCGTCATCGTCCTCATCGCCGTCATCCCCCGTCGGCCCGTAACGCCCTCGCCGCCCGCCGAAGGACCGTCGGCGGGCCCGCGGCCTCCCCCAGGCCGCACACTTGGCATACTGCCACGGCGGACCGGTCACGCTCCGGTGGCTGCACCGCCGCCGTACGGGCTTTTTACCCGGGAGTCCGCTGATCGCACCGCCGATCCGGTGGCGGAGGCCGCCGAACGGCGACGGCGCACGGGTACGCCCGGCACTCCGCGGCCGTGCGGACGGGGTGCGCGGTACCCCGCGGCGGCCCACGGGCGCGCGGCGGCGCGGGCACTGCTCGGCCCGCCGAACGTGCGGCACCGGGCGGCGGCGCACGGGCACGGCGGCCCGCGGGCGTGCGGCACACGGGCAGCGGCGAGGGAGGGGTGGGGATGGGGCGGGAGCGGCGGGCCGCGGTGGGCGCGGAGCTGATGCGGGACCGCGCCGCTCTGGTGGAGCGGATCGTGGCCGAGGTGCACGCGGAGGTGCCCGCCTACCGGGCGCTGCACGGGTCGCAGCTGGCCGAGGTGCGGGCGATCACGGCGTGGCTGGTGACCCGGTCCCTGGAACTGTGGGTGGCCGGGGCGGACCGGCTGACCGCGGAGGACGTGGAGCGGCTGCGCGGGATCGGCCGCAGCCGGGCGGCCGACGGCCGGTCGATCGGCGCCGTGGTGCGGGCGCACCGGGTGGGCTCGGTGGCGGCGGTGCGGGCGGTGGCCGAGTACGCGGCCGACCGGCTCGACGCCGCGGACGTGTTCGCTCTGAGCGAACTGTGGATGACCTCGATCGACCAGATCTCCGAGAGCCTGGCCGCCGGGCACGCCGAGACCGCCCGCCGGATGGACGCCGACCTGGAGCGGGCGCGGCGCACCTTCCTGGACGACCTGCTCATCGGCCGCCAGGCCTCGCGCGGCGCCATCCGCGACCGGGCCCGCACCCTGGGCATCACCCCGCCGGACCCGGGCGTGCTGGTGGTGGCCGAACCGGTCGGCGGCGAGGCGCCGCCGGTGACGGCGTCGAGCGCCCTGGAACTGGCGGCCCGCATGGAGCCCGCGGGTGGCGACCCGCTGGTGACCACGCGCTCGGGGCGGGTGGTGCTGCTGCTGGCCCCCGACGACGCCGACCGGGCGGCGCGGGCACTGGACGGCGGCCACTGGCGGGGCTGCATCCCGGCACCGCGGCCGCTGGCGGACGTGTCCGCGGCCTACCGGCTGGCCGACGGGGCGCTGGAGACGGCACCGCCGCACGCGTTCGGGTCCGGCGGGCTGCTCGGCGAGGCCGACGCCTGCGTGCTGGCGCTGCTCAACGGCGGCCCGGTCGCCCCGGACGCGGTGCGCCGGGCCGTCCTGGGGCCGCTGCTGACCGAGTCGGGCGCGCACCTGTTGGAGACGCTGCGGGCGTACTTCCGGGAGGGCGCGGCGACCGCGGCGGCCGACGCCCTGCACGTCCACGCCCAGACGCTGCGCTACCGGCTGCGCCGGGTGCGGGAGCTGACCGGCCACGACCCGCACCGGCCGTGGTCGCGGTTCGTGCTGGAGACGGCCTGCGCCATCGCGCCCTGACCGGGGGTCACTCCCCGGGCCGCCCGACGACGCGGTCCCGGTAGGCCTGGAAATCCTCCCAGGATTCCCCGCCCACCTCGTCGGAGAGGAACTCCCCATCTGAGCAGTCGAGGGCGCGGCAGTCCAGCAGGCGGGCCAGGCGCCGCGCGGTGGTCACGGGGTCCCCGCCGCCGCGGATGTGCAGCATGATGCTCTCGACCGGGTCCCGGGCGCCGATGCCCGACTCCATCGACCACCCGTCCTGCTCGTCCTGGAGAATGCCCCAGGTGGGGTCGGACAGGTCCACGCCGGGGAAGGCGGCGCGGATCCGGTCCAGGACCTCGGCCGCCGGGCCGATCGGCGGCGGTGGGTCGTCGTCGGTCAGGTCGTCGACCGACACCGCGTCGTCCGGAAAACGCATCAGCAGTACGTCCCAGCTCACGGGGCCTCCTCTGTTCGGGGGCGGGGGATACGGGCCGACCCTAGCGCCCGGATACGACGCGGCGGGTGTCCGGAAGCGGCCGCGGGGCGGGGAGGCGCGGGTGGGTAGGAGTCAGGGGTCCCCGCAGACACACCCCGAAAGGCGCCGGTATGTCCGTCTCTCCCCCGCAGCTGCACGGCCCCGAGTTCGAGGCCGACCCGCACCCCGCCTACCGGTGGCTGCGCGAGCACTCCCCCGTGCACCGCGTGGACCTGCCCGGCGGGGCCTGGGCGTGGATCGTCACCCGCTACGACGACGCCAAGGCGGTGCTCGCCGACCCCGACATGCTCAAGAGCCCGCACGCGGGCAACGAGGTCTGGCGCAAGGCCGGGCTCGGGCTGCCCTACGACCACCGGCCCTCGCTGATGCTCAGCATGGTCAACGTGGACGCCCCCGACCACACCCGGCTGCGCCGGGCGGCGGGCACGGCGTTCACCCCGCGGCGGGTGCGCACGCTGGCGGAGCGGGCCGAGCGCGTCACCGCCGAACTGCTGGACCGGATCACCGCCGACGGCTCCGGCGAGGCCGACCTGGTGCGGGACCTGGCCTACCCGCTGCCCATCACGATCATCTGCGACATCCTCGGGGTGCCCGAGGCGGACCGGGCGGAGTTCCACCGGCAGGCCGCGGTGATCGACTCCTCGTCCTACGAGGAGATGGAGGCGATCGCCGCCACCACCGACTGGTTCGACTCCTACCTGGGCTCCCTGGTGGACGCCCGGCTGGCCGCGCCCTGCGACGACCTGCTGGGCGACCTGGTGGAGGCGCACCGGCGCGGGGAGATGAGCCGCGACGAGGTCACCTCCGCGGCGTTCCTGCTGCTGGTGGCCGGGCACGAGACCACGGTCGCGCTCATCGGCAACCTCTTCCACCTGCTGCTGCGCCACCCCGACCGGCTGGAGCGGCTGCGCGCCGACCGCGACCTGGTGGGCCCCGCGATCGAGGAGGCGCTGCGGATGGAGAGCCCCCTACAGAACGCCACCTGGCGGTTCCCGCGCGAGGCGACCACGGTGGGCGGGGTGGAGCTGGCGGCTGGCGAGCCGATCCTGGTGTCGCTGCTGGCGGCCGGACGCGACCCGGCCCGCTACGAGGACCCCGACGCCTTCGTCCCCGAGCGGGGCGACTCGCACCTGGCGTTCGGGCACGGCGCGCACTTCTGCATCGGGGCGCAGCTGGCCCGGATGGAGGCGCAGGTGGCGGTGAACGCGGTACTGGACCGGCTGCCCGGGCTGCGCCTCGCCGACGGCGGGGAGGACCTGCGCTGGTGGCCGAGCATGATCATGCACGGGCTGTTCGCGCTGCCGGTCCGGTTCGACCCGGTCTGACCGGACCCAGGGCAACGGGCCCGGGAGCGGGAAGAACGGCAGGAGCAAACGGGCGGAAGCCGAAGAAGCACCGAAAACTTACCCGTGATTGATCCGTTATGCGGGCTTCGCGGGGGGTAGTGGGCGGAGACTGGCAGGCGGAGTTCCGGCAGGGGCTCCCCGCGCGAACACGAGTCACATCGACTGGAGGGGGACCAGAGGTGACGACCACAGGCAACAGGTCCGGGACGGCGTCCGAACCCGGGAGCAGCCAGCCCTGGCTGCACCAGAAGGGCAAGGAGATCCAGGAGTTCGGCACGGTCCGCCAGCTCCCGGTGGGGTTGTCCTACGACGCGCGCATGTACTCGTGTCAGCGGCTCAACCAGGTGCTGTGCGACACGCGGATCCTGCACGACCTCTACAAGAAGCACCACTGGCTGATGCGCGGCCAGACCTTCTACCAGCTGCACCTGCTCATGGACAAGCACGCCGCCGAGCAGCTGGAGCTCATCGACACCATCGCCGAGCGCATCCAGACCCTGGGCGGCGTGGCGGTCGGCGACCCCCGGCACGTCGCGGAGATCACCAACATCCCGCGCCCGCCGAACGGGGTCGAGGAGGTCCCGGCGATGCTCTCGCGCCTGCTGGAGGCGCACGAGACCATCCTGGAGGAGGCGCACGACGCGGCGGCCCGGGTGCAGGAGCTGGGCGACGACGGCACCAACGACGTGCTGGTGTCGGACGTCATCCGCAGGAACGAGCTCCAGGCGTGGTTCGTCGCCGAGCACCTGGTGGACACGCCGCTGGTGCACTCCTGACGGACGCGGTGCGAGGGGCCGGGCTGCGTGCCCGGCCCCTTCCGTGTGTCCCCGACCGCCGGTCCCGGTCTGCGCGGGGTCCGCGCGGCCGGTCGGCGCAGGGTCCCGCCGCGGTCTCCGGCACGGCGCCGGCCGACCGGTCAGCGCAGGGTGAGGACGATCTTGCCGGTGGTGCGGCCCTCCTGGCTCATCCGGTGGGCGTCGGCCGCCTGCTCCAACGGGAACGTCTCCGCCACCAGCGGGCGCAGCAGGCCCTTGTCCGCGAGGTCGGCGATCTGCTCCAGGGCCGCGTGGTCGGGGGCGACCATGACGGTGGTGCCGCGCACCCCGCGGGCCGCGGCGGCCTCGGCGACCTGCTCCAGGGCGAAGGGGTTCTGGATCCCGAGGTAGAGGCCGCCGGGGCGCAGAACGCCCAGCGAACGCTCCAGATAGTCGTCGCCGACGCCGTCCAGGACCACGTCCACCCCCGACACCGCCTCGGTGAAGTCCACCGCCGTGTGGTCGACGAGCTCGTCGGCGCCCAGGTCGTACAGGACGTCGTGTTTGGCGGCGCGGGCGGTGCCGATGACGTGTGCGCCGCGCGCCTTGGCGATCTGCACGGCCAGGTGGCCCACTCCCCCGGCGGCGGCGTGGACCAGGACCCGCTGCCCGGGTTCGACGCGGGCGGCGTCCACCAGCGCCTGCCAGGCGGTGAGGGCGGCCAGCGGCAGCGCGGCGGCGTCCACGTGGCCGAGCCCGGTCGGCTTGCGGGCGAAGTGCTGGGCGGGGGCGACGACCTCGTCGGCGTACGCGCCCGGGGTGGTGGGGAAGTTCGGCATCCCGAACACCTCGTCGCCGACGGCGAACCGGGTGACGCCGGGGGCGACGGCGGTGACCGTGCCCGAGACGTCCCAGCCCTGGCCGAAGGGGAGGGTGTGCCAGTACCCGGTCTCGCGCATCTTCCAGTCGGTGGGGTTGACGCCGGCCGCGTGCACCCGGACCCGGACCTGGATCGGCCCGGGGTCGGGGACGGGCACCTCGACGAGGTCGAGGACCTCGGGTCCGCCCAGGGAGGATTGTTGTACGGCGCGCATCTGCTCTGTCATGCCACCAGGTTTCCAGCTACGGTATCCCCTGTATAGAAGGCACTTTCGAGAGCTATAGGTACCTCATGTATACGACCCCCGACCTGCGTGAACTCGGCGGAGCCAACGCCTACCTGCGCGATTGCGCCTCGCGCAGCGCCCTGGACCTGCTGGCCAACAAGTGGGTGTGCCTGGTGGTGGGCGCGCTCGCCCGGGGTCCGATGCGGTTCGGCGCACTGCGCCGCCTGCTGGACGGGATCACCCAGAAGATGCTCACCCGGACCCTGCGCGACCTGGAGCGGGCGGGGCTGGTGGACCGTACCGTGTACCCCACGACGCCGCCGCAGGTGGAGTACTCGCTCACCTCGCTGGGCGAGAGCGTGGGCACGCTGTTGGGCGCGATCCGCGGCTGGGCCGAGGAGCACATGCACGACGTGGAGGCGGCCCGCGCCCGCTACGACGAACGCGCCGCCCGCCCGGTGGAGGCGCTGTCGGCGAACGCCCCGACGGCCCGCGGCTGAGCGGGGCGCCGGGGCGGGAGGGCGTCAGCCCGCGACGGGCAGGGCGGCGGCGACGAGGTCGCGCTCCCTGCGCCCCAGACCGCCGAAGATGAGGCGCAGCCCCTGGTCGGCCTCGGGGTGGGAGACCACGAAGGAGGAGTTGAGGATCCGCTCCTTGACCGGCGTGCGGACCAGGCCGGCGCGCGGGATGGTCATCAGGTGCGCCCGGGGACGGGCGAACATCGAATCCGCCTGGAAGATGTACAGGTTGAGGTCGGTCACCGCCAGGTACATGGGCGTGGGGACGGGGATCACGGCCATCCCGCCGCTCAGGGCCGCGGAGGCGGCGGCGAACGCGGCCGTCCGGGCGACGGAGACGGAACTGAGATTGACGATGGTCGTCACCTCGACCTGTTCGCCGGGGGCGAGCATGGGGTCGAGGGTTTCCAGCAGCAGGCGGCGGCGTCGGCCGTTCACGTGGAGTGCTCCAGGGGAGAGTGCCGGCCGGAGGGGCGTTCCCGCTCCGGCGTACGGGGATCCGGCCCGGAGCGCCGGCGGGGATGCCTCCCGGGGAGCGGGCCGGGGGGTGCGTGACCGCGCGGGGTTCCGGGCACAGAGGATCACCAAAGCACACTTTGTCACATATAACGGACATCCTTCGCTGGTCTCGGCGTTCCTTGCGTCACGCCCGGGCGGAGATCCACCGCTAGATTGGTGGGCCCGCGCCCCCGCCGCACTCCCGGAGGACCACGTGCCCCGTATCGGCATCACCGGACACAGCGACCTCGGCGAGGAGACCACCGCCCTGGTGCGGCGGGCCCTGGACCGCGAACTGGCGGCGTTCGGCGGCGGGCCCGAGCTGGTCGGGGTGTCCTGCCTGGCCAAGGGGGCCGACCAGGTGTTCGCGGAGTCGGTGTGGGAGGCACGCGGGACCCTGGAGGTGATCCTGCCGTCGGTCGACTACCGGGAGACCAAGGTGGCGGCGGACGACCTGTACCGGTTCGACGGGTTGCTGATGCGCGCCGCGGCGGTACGGTTCATGCCGTTCCGCACCGCCGGCGAGGAGGCGTACGAGGCGGCCAACACCGCGGTGCGGGCCCGGGTGGAGCGGCTGTTCGCGGTGTGGGACGGCAGGCCCGGAACCGGCAGGGGCGGCACCGCCGACGCGGTGGCCGCCGCCCGGCGCCACGGCGTCCCGGTGCATGTGCTCTGGCCCGAGGGAGCCGTCCGCGGATAGCCGGGCGGCAGCGGTGCGAACGGGGGTTTCCCGGGCCGCGCTCACCGTGTCCCCAGGGTTCTCTCAGTGAAAGTCCGTACCTTGGCGCCCAGAGCCCCGGAGAGCGGGGCCGCGACGGGTGGGGGATGCATGGACGGGGACGTGTTCCCAGGGCCGGTGCTGGACCGGCGGCGGGCGATCGCGCTGGGCGGCGGGGCCGTCGCCGCGGGGGTGGCGGGGTGCTCGGCCGACGTGGCCGGGGGCGGCTCGGGCGCCGCGGCCACGCCGTCGCCGAGCGCCGCGGAGGGGGTGTGCGTGCTGTCGCCGGAGGTCACCGAGGGGCCCTACTACCTGGACGGGATGCTGGTCCGGGAGGACATCACCGAGGGCAAGCAGGGGTTCCCGCTGGCACTGGCGATCACGGTGGTGGACTTCGAGAACGGGTGCACACCGCTGACCGGTGAGGGCGTGGCGGTGGAGATCTGGCACTGCGACGCCTGGGGGTACTACTCGGGGTACACCGAGGCGAGCCCGGGCGGCGAGGTGCCCGCCGAGGACGGCGAGGGCGACGAGCAGTCGTTCCTGCGGGGCATCCAGCCGGTGGACGGGGAGGGCACGGCGCGGTTCACCACGATCGTGCCGGGGTGGTACAGCCCGCGCGTGACGCACGTCCACCTGAAGGTGCACACCGAGGGGGAGATCGACACGACCTACGAGGGCGGGACGACGGTGCACACGGGGCAGCTGTTGTTCTCCGACGCGTTCTGTGCGGAGGTGGCGGAGCGGGAGCCGTACTCCGAGCACGTGCTGGAGCTGACGCCGGTCGAGGAGGACCAGGTGTTCCAGGAGGCGCAGGCGGCGGAGGGGGACCCGGACAGCATGGTGGTCACCCCGGTACCGGTGACGGAGGGGACGCCGGAGGACGGGTACACACTGGCGGTGGTGGTGGGCGTGACCATGGACGAGTCGGCGGGCGGTGGCGGCGCCCCGGGCGGGGCTCCCCCAGCCCCGCCGGAGGAGTGACCGGGACCGCGGGCGACCGGCCCGGTGCGGTGACCGCGCGTCAGGGCAGGGCGGAGCCGTGGTCCGGCGGTCGGATCACGGCTTACCGGCCCCGGTTCACCCGGCCATCTCGGTCCGGGACGTCCACTCGTAGACGGAGACCGGCCCCTCCGAGGTGTCGGCTCGCCTCTGCGTCGGGATGAAGTGCTCGTACCCGTTGCGGAACGGCAGCTTGAGCTCGTCACCGGGCCGGTCTACGGACACGATTCGCTCGTTGAGCTCCTCGGGCCCGCCTTCCAGCATTGCCTTGGCTTCGGTACCCATAACCGCAGATTCTCACAGCACACCGACCTTGGCCAGGGACGACACCCGCCTGTGGACGAACGGGTCCACGGAAGCCCCATCCGGTCGGCGGCACGCGCCGATCGCTCGTCCGGTACGCGCCGCCGCCGCATCCTCATCACGCACTCACCGAGCGCACAGCCACACCGCGGTGTGCGCGGGGCTCACGGTGCCGTTGCCGACCGTGAACACCCGGGTTTCGACCCATCCCCTCCCCGCGTGCGCGGGGCTGACGTTCCGCATCCGATCAGAGCCGCCTCCAGTTCCGGTCCATCCCCGCGTGCGCGGGGCTGACTCATGTCGTCGGCGGACATGCGGCCGGTGATCGGTCCATCCCCGCGTGCGCGGGGCTGACTACGCCGACACCGACGCGGACCGGTGGCGGTTCGGTCCATCCCCGCGTGCGCGGGGCTGACCACAGGGGAATCGGGTCGAAACCCTCTTCGCCCGGTCCATCCCCGCGTGCGCGGGGCTGACACGCACCGGCTCACACCACGGCGCTGGCGTGCGGTCCATCCCCGCGTGCGCGGGGCTGACCGGCGGATGCCGGTCAGCTCCGCCCACGCGGTCGGTCCATCCCCGCGTGCGCGGGGCTGACGCGCGCTGGTCCAGTGGCGGCGCGAAGGGCACCGGTCCATCCCCGCGTGCGCGGGGCTGACAGTTCACGACCTGGGCAAACGCAGGGCGTTATCTCCGCGTTATGTTCATCTCGGCGCGCCTCGGGGCGACACCTCCGAACACTGTGGCACGGGGACCGGCACGGACTCAAAACGGGGTTCGGGGTCCTGGGGCCAGGACAGGCAGGTCACCTACAGGGATCATCCTCAGCAGTCACTTGGGCACCGGAGCCACCTTGCGGACGCGGGTGTCGGCGGCGTCCAGGGGGGCGCCGTCGGCCGCGGTGACGGCGAGCGGGGGGACCGGAGCGCCCGTGGCACGGGCGAGGAGTTCGGAGTGTTCCTCGCCCGGCGCGAAGGCGTGGCACTCCCCCCACTGGCGCAGGGCGACGACGACAGTGAACAGGTCCCTCCCCTTCTCGGTGAGGGCGTACTCGCTGCGGGTGCCGCGCTCGTTGGGGCACCGCTCCATGACGCCGACGGCGATGAGCGCCCGCAGACGGTCGATGAGGATGTTCCGCGCGATGCCGAGACCGCGCTGGAAGTCGCTGAACCTGCGGACCCCGTCGAAGGCGTCGCGCACGATCAGCAACGACCAGCGGTCACCGAGGAGGTCGAGGGTCCGGGCGACCGGACAGTGCGGATCGGTCCATTCCTGGTCGGACATGCGACCTCCATTCGGTGGCATTTTGAAACCATTGAGTCGTGGCCCCTTGTTGGTTTCAAACTACTACCGAAACCCTGCGAGGGCGGGCGAATGACGACATGTTCGACCGAGTGCGCGAATCCGTGGCCAGGAGCCTGCTCGCGGTCCGGTGCGCGGCGTCCGTGGCGAACGTCCGTGCTGGAGCAGATCGGCGTCGGGCGACCGGACCATCGGCGCGTACGTGGTGTCCTACTCGCCGGGCGCCGCTCCGGGCGCCGTCACTGCGGCGTGGGTGTACGCGGGTGGTGCGTCAGGAGGTCAGGCCCCAGCGGCGGCGCAGGGCGCGGTCGGCCCAGTTGAAGAACACGTCGATCACGATGCCGATGACCAGCACGATGATGATGTAGGCCAGCAGCCGGTCGGCGTCGTTGAGCTGGCGGGCCTGGCTGAGCGCCCAGCCGATGGAGTTCTGCTGGTTGATGATCACCAGCAGCTCGCCCGCCATCAGGGACCGCCAGGCGAACGCCCAGCCCTGTTTGAGCCCGGTGACGAACATCGGCAGCGCCGCCGGGACGATCAGCAGCGAGTACCGCTGTATCCCGCGCAGCCCCATCACCTGTCCGGCGCGCAGCAGCGTCGGCGGCACGTAGTCGATGCCCGAGACGAGCCCGCCCGCGATGGAGGGGGCGGCGCCCAGCACGATGACGAACATGATCGCCGACTCGCTGATGCCGTACAGCAGCATCGCGAACGGGAACCACACGATCGACGGCATGGTCTGGAGCCCGGTGATGAGCGACCCGATGGCCGTCCGCAGCGGCTTGAACCGCGACACCGCCAGCCCGACGACCACGCCCACGGCCAGCGCCAGCGCGAACCCGGCGAGGGCCCGGCGCATGGTCACCTGCACCGCCGCCCAGAACTCCGGCGTGGTGACCTCGCCGAACAGGGCGGGCAGCACCCTGTCCGGGCCGGGGAACACGAACTCGGTCCGCCACCCCGACCACACCACGGCCTGCCAGGCGGCCAGCACCAGGACGACGGCGACGAGCTTGGGCCAGGTCGCGGACCACAGCGCGCGGGCCTTCTCGCCGAACCCGGCCCGGTCGGTGCCGTGCCCGGGCCGGAGTTCGAGGGCGTCCAGCCCCTGGACCTCGCGGTCCCGGTCCCTCACGTCGGTGTCAGGCATGGCGGGAGACCTCCTTGCGGAGCCGGTCGGTGATGACGGCGGCCTGGGTCGCGATGGGGGCGGAGTCGATGCGGCGGGGCCGCTCGCCCTCCACCGGGAACTCGGCGATGACCCGGCCCGGGCGGCTGGACAGGAGCACGACCCGGTCGCCCAGGCGCACCGCCTCGCGCACGTTGTGGGTGACGAACAGGACGGTCAGCCCCCTCTCCTGCCAGATCCGCTCCAGTTCGTCGTGGAGGATGTCGCGGGTCATGGCGTCCAGGGCGCCGAACGGCTCGTCCATGAGCAGCACGTCGGCGTCCTGGGCCAGCGCGCGGGCCAGGGCGACGCGCTGGCGCATGCCGCCGGACAGCTCGTGGGGCTGCTTGCGCTCGAACCCGGTCAGGCGCACCAGGTGGAGGAGTTCGGCGACGCGCCGTCGGCGCTCGGCCCGGGGCACCTTGTTGACCTTCATCGGCACCTCGATGTTGGCGCCGATGCTCAGCCACGGGAACAGTGCGGCCTCCTGGAACATCATGGCGACCCGGTGGTCCCCGACGTCCACGGTGCCGGCGGTGGGCCGGTCGAGTCCGGCGACGAGGGAGAGCAGGGTGCTCTTGCCGCAGCCCGAGGCCCCCACGATGGACAGGAACTCCCCGGTCCCGACGGTGATCGACATCCCGTCGATGGCGGTCACGGCGCTGTCTCCGTGGCCGAACACCTTGGAGATGCCGTTGATCTCGGCGGCGGCGGTCCGCGGGGGCGTGTCGGTGATGGCGGTCATCAGGGCCCCTCCCCTTCCAGCCCGGCGACCGGCTCTCGGCCGTCCTCGGCGAGGAGGGCGTTGAGCGGGTCCAGGGCGTAGATTCCGGTCAGGTCGACGGGGTCGAGCAGGCCGACGGCTTCGGCTCTGTCGGCTCCGGTGAGCAGTGAGGGTGCGGCGGGGTCGACGGTGAAGGCGATGTTGTCGAGCGCCGCGGCGGTGAGGCCGGGGTCGGGTGCCTCCCCGGTGAGCCCCTCCAGGTGGGCGGAGACGGCCCGCAGGGCGGCGTCCGGGTCGCCGTCGGCCAGGTCGACCGCCTCGATGTGTCCGCGCAGCAGCTCCTCGACCCGTTCGGGGTGGTCGCGGAGCAGTTCGGCGGAGACGACGAGCTGGGTGGTGACGAACTCGCCGCCGGGCCACAGGTCGGCCTCGTCGACGAGCAGGTGCGCGTCGTCCTCGGCGAGGACGCGGCCGAGGAAGGGCTCGGGGAGCCAGGCCCCGTCGATCTCGCCGAGCGCGAAGGCGTCGACGGTCTCGGGGTTGCTCTGCGGGACGATGGACAGGTCGCCGCCGCCGGCGGTGTCGGTGTCCCAGCCCTGTTCGCGGGCGAACCAGCGCAGCGCCACGTCCTGGGTGCCGCCGAGCTGGGGTGTGGCCAGGGTGGTGCCGCGCAGGTCCTCGACGCTCGCGATGTCGTCGCGCACGACCAGGCCGGCGCCGCGGGTGGCGGCCCCGGCGACGACGCGCAGGGCCCGGCCCTCGGATTGGTACCAGCCGTTGACCGTCGGGTTGGGCCCCAGGTAGGCGGCGTCGATCTCGCCGGTGAACAGGGCGTTGACCGCGTCGGGGCCGCCGTTGAAGGTGCGGGTGTCGAACGCGGTGTCGCCCAGGGCTTCGGCGAAGATCCCGTTCTCCACTCCGACCAGCGCCGGGGCGTGGGTGAGGTTGGGGAAGTAGCCCAGGGTCAGGGTGTCGTCCCGTGCCGGGTCCGCGGCGCATCCGGTGGCGGCGGCTCCCAGGGCCAGCAGGACCGCGGCGGCGGCCCGCAGGGGCGGGGAGGGCACACGCATGGAGGAGTCCTTTTCGGGCGCGGTCTGGGGACGGGCCAAACTCTACTTAATAAGTAGGATTTGTGAAAGTCAGTGTGCCACCCCGGGTCGGCGCCGCACTCCCGCGGGGTCCGCTCCCGGCGGCCCCCTGGCTCCGACCACCCGGGGACCGCTGGGAAAGTCCAGCTCAGAGCGGTTTTCCTGGGCGGATCACCGCGCGGCGGCCGGTCGGCGGCCGACGGCCGACACGGCATGTGATCCGGGACACCTTCTGCGGCGCGGGCGTGTCGGGCCGCAGGCCGGACGCGGAAAGGCCCCCGGGGCCGCCGGGGTCGGGAGAAGCGCGAGGGGCGGCGGGGCGCGCGGCCCCACCGCCCCTGCGGTGTGCGGGGTCCCGCGCCGCCCGCCGGAGAGACGGGCCGGCGGCGGCGCGGAGCCCTTGTGCGATCGGGGCCCGTGGGCCCCGTTCGGTCCTGCCGAGTCCTACTCGGCGGTCTCGATGACGTTGCCGTCGGCGTCCACGGCCAGGACGACGCCCTGCCAGGACTCCTTCACGAACTCCAGGACGCGCTCGTCGTGCAGCAGCTCGGCGAGCAGCCGGACACGCTCGTCCTCGACGTTCTCCTCCAGGGCCACCAGGCCGTTGGCGTAGGCCTGGACGTAGTCGTCGCCCTCGGGCTCCCAGGCCAGGACGTTGCTCTCCTCGGGCAGGTTCGCCTCGATGGCGTAGTTGCCGTTGACGACCGCGGCGTCCACGTCGGCGATGGCGCGCGGCAGCTGCGCGGCCTCCAGCGGCGTGACGGTGATGTTCTCGGGGTTGTCGGTGATGTCGTTCTCGGTGGCCAGTTCCCCGGCCTCCGGGTCCACCTCGATGAGGCCCTCGGCCTGGAGGATGCCCAGGGCGCGGTTGAGGTTGGCCGGGTCGTTGGGCACGGCGATCTCGGCGCCCTCGGGCAGGTCGGCGACGCTCTCGACGCTCTCGGAGTACAGGCCGAGCCGCTCGATGTGCACGTCGGTGATGTACGTGAAGTCGGCGTCGGGGCCGTTGGCCGCCCACTCGTCGAGGTAGGTGCGGTGCTGGAAGTAGTTCGCGTCCAGCTCGCCCTCGACCAGGAGGGTGTTGGGGGTGTTGTAGTCGGAGATCTCCACGATCTCCAGGTCCAGCCCGGCCTCCTCGGCGAGGTTCTCGTCGATGAAGGCGAGGATGTCGCCGTGCGGAACGGGGCTGACGCCCACGCGCAGCACATCCGCCGCGCCCTCTCCCCCGTTGTCCTGCGCGGCCTGCTCGCTGGGGGCGCCGCAGGCGGTGAGCGCCAGGGTGGCAGCGGCGGCGGCACCGATGACGGCTGAGGTCGTGCGCATGTGCGCTCCTTCGTGATCGTGAGGATGAGGATCGCGGGGGGTTCCGCCGCACCGGTACGCGACCGGCGCTCGGGTGGGACCGGGGAGTCCGGTGGGACATCCGATGACCCGACCGAAGACTATCCCACCTTCTTGGTAGGAAATTGCCCGCCCGGCCTCGGCGACGCGTGGCATCGGCCACACGAAGCCGAGGCCACCGCCACGGCCGGGGCTGAACCCGGAAGGGACCACGCCGCGGAGCGCGGTGGCCGGCACCCGACAGGCCGCCCTCGACGCAGCCCGGAGCGGAAGCCCCCCGGCGCCCGACCCCGCCCCGACGCCGGACACCGCCCCCGATCGAACCCTTGCACGTTAGGTGAGCCTAGCCTTAGGCTCTATTTTCGATAGTCGACTCTCGAAAATCTGTGAGACGGAACGAGGCACCCCCGTGGAGACGACCTCCCAGACCCCGCCCGCAACGGCGGAGGACACGGCCCGGCGCCGGTCACGGCGTACCACGGTCGCCGTGACATCGCTGTCGGCGGCCGTGATGACCCTGGACGCGACCGTGCTCAACGTGGCCCTGCCCGGGATCGGCGACGAGTTCGCCGCCCCGCTCGGCCATCTGCAATGGGTGGTCAACGGGTACACGCTGGCCTTCGCCGCGCTGCTGCTCACCGCCGGGTCGCTGTCGGACCGGCTGGGGCGGCGCGGCGCCTTCGCGGCCGGGATGGCCGTGTTCACCCTGGCGTCGCTGGCCTGCGCGCTGGCACCCGGCTCCGGATGGCTGGTGGCGGCGCGGATCGTGCAGGGGGCGGGGGCGGCGTTCGTGTTCGGGACCGGACCCGCGCTGATCGCCGGGGCCCACACGGGCCTGCCCGAGAGCGCGCGGCGCACGGCGATGGGCATCTTCGCCGCCGGGGGCGCGGCCGCCGCGGCGCTGGGACCGCTGGTGGGCGGGGTGCTGGTGGAGTTCGCCGGATGGCGGTCGCTGTTCCTGGTCAACCTGCCCGTCGGGGCGCTCGCGGTGGCCTGTGTGCTGCTGTGGACGCTGCCGCAGCCGCGCAGCACCGGCGGGCGGGTCGACGCGGCGGGCGCGGTGCTGGCGGTGGCACTGCTGTTCGCCCTGAACTACGGGCTGCTGACCGGCTCCGGACAGGGCTGGGAGCGGCCGGACGCGGTGGCCGCGCTGGTGGCCTGCCCGGTGCTGCTGGCGGTGTTCCTGCTGGTGGAGCGGTCCCGGGGGGACGGCGCGATGCTGGACCTGTCACTGTTCCGCATCCCGACCTTCGTGGGCGCCATCGGGCTGTCGTTCGCCGCGCGCGTCACGAGCTTCGGGATGTTCCCCTTCCTCATCCTGTGGCTGACCGGGGTCGTCGGACTGGGCGCGTTGCAGGTGGGGCTGGTACTGCTGCTGATGCCCGCCGGGATCTTCCTGCTGGCACCGCTGGGCGGACTGATCGCCCGGTCGGTCCCCGTGCGCGTGATCATGGCCGCGGGGATGGCGCTCATCGGGGCCGGGCTGGTGTGGGCGGCCCTGGCCCTGGACCAGCAGCAGGGCTGGGCCGCGATCGCCCCCGGGCTGCTGCTGGTCGGGGTGGGCGCGGGCCTGATCACCCCGCACATGATGGACCTGGCCGTGTCCGTGGTGCCGCCGGAGCGGGCGGGGATGGCCTCGGGCACCGCCAACACGTTCTTCCCGCTGGGGACGGCCGTGGGCGTGGCGGTGTTCGGGGCGGTCGTGTCGGCGGTGGTCGGGGCCCGGGTGGCCGAGCCCGGACGGGCGACCGCCGGGGACTTCACCGGGCTGGCCGGGGCCGCGGCCGAGACCGCGCGGGCGGCGTACGCGGACGGGCTGGCGCTGGTGCTGCTCGTGGCGGCGGCGACGGCGTTCGCGTGCGCGCTATCCTCGCTGGTGCTGATCCGGGCCCGGGACGTCCACGGGAACGGGGCCGGCGGACCACGCTAGGAGGACCATGCCCGAGCGCGCGCCGGGGCGGCGGGGTCGGCCGCCCGCCCTGACCCCCGAGGCCATCGCCGAGGCCGTGCTGGCCGTGGGGTTCCCCGGCCTGACGGTGGCGCGGGTGGCCGACCACCTGGGGGTGGGTCAGGCGACGGTGTTCCGGCACGCCGCCAACCGCGACAACCTGGTCCGGCTGGGGATGTCGGCGCTGGCCCGCGGGGCGGAGTGGCCCCCGGTGGAGGGCTCCTGGCGGCGGATCCTGGAGGGATACGCGCTGGCGCTGTGGGAGGCGATGGCCCGGCACCCCGGTTCGGCCACCGAGGCGTCCCGGGGGATGCTTCCGCCCGAGGCCGTGGACCTGTTCGACACGCTGTGCGCGGCGCTGATCGAACGGGGTTTCACCCCCGACGGCGCCGCGCTGGCCTGCGACACCGTGCTCGACCTGGCGGTGGACAACCGGCGCGGGGTAGAGGGCCTGGACCACCTGCCCGGACTGGGCCGGGAGGAGATGCGGCGGCTGTGGGCGGACTCCCCCGGCCGACCCTCGCCGGCCCGGACGGCGATCCGGCGGGTGATCTCGGCCGACCCGCGCTCGTGGTTCGAGCGCAAGCTGCGGATCGTGCTGGCGGGGATCGCCGCGGAGGTCGCGCCCCGTGACAGAACGGACGGCGCGGACTAAGTTCGTTGGGAGCCACGACTAATTCCCTCACCGCGGAGTCCCGATGCCCCTCGTCGCCGGAATCGACAGTTCGACCCAGTCCTGCAAGATCGTGGTCTGCGACGCCGACGACGGGAGTGTGGTGCGCGAGGCGCGCGCCCCTCACCCGGACGGCACGCAGGTCCACCCGCGCGCCTGGTGGGCGGCGCTGGAGGAGGCCTCGGCGGGGCTGCTGGACGGGGTCGCGGCCGTCGCGGTGGCCGGGCAGCAGCACGGCATGGTGACCGTGGACGGGGACGGCGAGGTGGTGCGCGAGGCGCTGCTGTGGAACGACACCCGGTCGGCCGGGGCGGCCCGGGACCTCATCGCCGAGCTGGGCGGGCCCGACGCGTGGGCGGAGGCAGTGGACAACGTCCCCGGGGTCTCGCTGACGGTGTCCAAGCTCCGCTGGTTCGCCGAGAACGAACCGGAGACCGCCGCCCGCGCGACCGGGGTGATGCTGCCGCACGACTGGCTGACCTGGCGGTTGACGGGCGGGGAGGGCGACCCGACCACGGACCGGGGCGACGCCTCCGGGACCGGGTACTGGTCGCCGAGCAGCGGACGGTACCGGGCGGACCTGCTCAAGCGGGCGTTCGGCCGGGAGCTGGACACCCCGCGGGTGGCGGCGCCCGCCGAGACGGTCGGGTACACCCCGGGCGGGGCGGTGGTCGCCCCCGGCACCGGGGACAACATGGGCGCGGCCCTGGGACTGGGGCTGGGGCCGGGTGACGCGGTGGTGTCGCTGGGGACCAGCGGGACGGTGTTCGCGGTGAGCGAGACGCCGGTGCGCGACACGTCGGGGACCGTGTGCGGGTTCGCCGACGCGACCGGGCGGTACCTGCCGCTGGTGTGCACGCTCAACGCCGCCCGGGTGCTGACCGCCACCGCGGAGCTGCTCGGCACCGACCCGGCCGGGCTGGACGCGTTGGCGCTGGCGGCGGAACCGGGTGCGGGCGGGCTGGTGATGCTGCCCTACCTGGACGGGGAACGGACCCCGGCACTGCCCGCGGCCACGGGATCACTGCACGGGATGCGCCGCACCAACATGACGGCGTCGCACCTGGCCCGGGCCGCGGTGGAGGGGATGCTCTGCGGGCTGGCCGACGGGCTGGCCGCGTTGACCGACCGGGGCGTTCCGGTACGCCGGGTGCTGCTGATCGGCGGGGCGGCGCGGTCGGAGGCGGTGCGCCGGGTGGCGGCGACCGTGCTGGAGGCCCCGGTGGTGGTCCCCGAACCCGCCGAGTACGTGGCGCTGGGCGCCGCCCGCCAGGCCGCCTGGGCCCTGGCGGGCACCGCCGCACCGCCGGAGTGGGCCG
>NZ_JASFDV010000071.1 GCF_030766825.1 Nocardiopsis sp. CC223A | reverse complement strand
GCGGTGGCCCTTTTGGAAACCTTCACCTCTGTCGCGAAGACCCCCTGGGGCCGGGCACCCCACTGGCGTGACACGGCTCGGGCTGAGCATTCCGGTCGGGTGGGCAACCCCCTGGGGTGCAGGGTCCCGGTTCTCCTCCCGGCTGGGGCCGGGGTTCCCGGGCGGGTGGGCAACCCCCCGGGGTGCAGGGTCCCGGTTCTCCTCCCGGCTGGGGCCGGGGATCCCGGGCGGGTGGACACCCCCCGGGGCGGGGGCGGCGCGACGCCCTCCGGCCCGGGGCTGAGCTTTCCGGTCGGGTGAACAACCCCCGGGGGCGAAGGAGACGCGACGCATTCCGGCTGGGGCCGGGAACTCCGGTGGGGGTAACCCCCTGGCGCCGGGCCGGGAGGAGCACCGCGGCCTGCACCCCTCTGTGTCCGGGACGGAGGCGATGCCCACCCCGGCCCCTCGGAGTCGAAGGAGACGATCCTCCCGCCGACCGTGGCCGGGCCCCCGAACAGCGCACCGGTCACCCCCCACAGCGTTGACAGGACACGGGCGGATACACAAGCGGACCGACCCGGCCCAGCCCGACCCGGACCGCGCAACACGACCACCACGCCCCCACCCCCCGCGCCCAAGGCCCGCGCAACGCCCTCCGGCTGTGGCAGGGCAGGGTGCGCAGGTGGGGCTGGGCGCCGGGGCTGTCGGGGTGGTGGGACAATTCACCCATGACGATTCCCATCCCCGCCGACCTGTTGGCCGCCGCCGAAGAGGCCAAAGGCTTCATGCCCACGGACGAGGGCACCGCGCTGTACGAGACCGCTCTCCGCTACGCCCCCGTCGGGCCCGTCGTCGAGATCGGTACCTACTGCGGCAAGTCCACGATCTTCCTGGGTGCGGCAGCCCGGACCGCCGGCGTGAAGGTGGTCACGGTGGACCACCACCGCGGGTCCGAGGAGCACCAGGAGGGTTGGGAGTACCACGACGCGGCGCTCGTCGACCAGGAGAGCGGAAAGTTCGACACACTCCCGCACCTGCGCCGGACCCTCACCCGGGCCGGCCTGGACGACGAGGTCATCGTCGTGGTCGGCCGCTCCGCCGAGGTGGCCTCGGTGTGGGGCACCCCGTTGGGGATGCTGTTCATCGACGGCGGCCACAGTGAGGAGGCCGCGCAGGCCGACTACGCCGGCTGGAGCCCGCACGTTGCACTCGGCGGGGCGTTGGTCATCCATGACGTCTTCCCCGATCCCGCGGATGGCGGCCGCCCGCCGTACAACATCTACCTTCGGGCCCTGGACTCCGGGAGGTTCCAGGAGGTCGCGGCGGTCGGTTCGATGCGGGTCCTGGAACGGATCGCCTGAGGCCGCCCGGGGGTATCCCCCGGGAACCTCCCGCCTCCGGCCCGGACGGGCCGCCCCCGGCCGAACGGGGCAACGGCCGCCCCGGGACACACCTGCATCGAGTAAGCCTTCGGTAAGAAGTCACCACCCGGTTAGGGATTCGGTCTTGACATGGTTACGGGCCGGTATCGTGTCGGGTAGGGGCGGAGCGATGGTGGCGTTATCCCCCGAAAGACCACTTCGGCCCCGATCTCGATTGAACCGATCCGGGGCTGTTGCGCGTCAAATACCAGGACGGCACCGTGCCGGACGTGATTTGCCATGGGGGCGGGGAGCTGAGCGAGAGCACGAACGGCGCGAGCGGGGCGGATGGGCAGCGCCCCGAGCAGGACGAGGACGTCGCGCCGGAGACCAACGACACCTCTACGGAGGAGCTGCCCGACGCCGGAGAGGACACGACCGGCGGTGCCCCGTCCACCGGTGGTGGCGAGGGCGCCGGTTCGGCGTCCGATTCCGGACCCATCACCTTCAAGACCAGCGGTACCCTCTTCCGCGAGCGGGTCGCGCAGGCCCTCGCGGAGCAGGGCTTCGACTCCGCCGCGAGGGAGGACGCAGAAGCATCGGGGAAGGCCGCCGCCGCGGCCGCGCCGGAGGTGACCGGAACCTCGGTGGCCGACGAGTCCGAAACGGCGGCCGCGGAGGTGGAGAGGGACGCCTCGGACGAGGACACCGTTCGGGAGCCCGGGATGCGGTCCTCCGGTGGGGAGGACGGCGCCGCGGCTCAGGCGGCCCCCGAGCCGGCCGCCGACTCCTGGTTCACACCCAAGGCGTCCAAGGCGCCCAAGGAGTCCAAGGCGTCCGACCCGGGCGACGGCACCGTGGCCGCCGACGACACGGCCGCGAAGACCACAGAGGGCGGTGCCCCCGAGGCTCCGTCCCGGACTCCTGCGGCACCCCCGGTTCCGCCCGTCGGGTCCGCGCCCGACCCCACGCCCGCGGCCGGTCCGTCCTGGGCCCCCGCGGCGCCTCCTGTCGCACCCGCCGCATCCGAGGTACCACAGGCCGCCGCCGAGTCCGTACAGGGCCCGGCGGCCACCGAGGAGTCCGCGGCCGAGGCCGGGGCGATGTGGCCGCGACCGCAGCGGCTGTCCAACTACGTCGGGGGTTCCGGCGGCGGGCGTCCGCCGCAGGGCCCGGGCGGGCCCACCGGCCCGGCCGGGCCCGCCGGGACCGGCCCCGGCAAGGCCAAGAAGAAGGGCAAGCGCAAGAAGCCGCTCTGGTGGCGGATCCTGCGCACCTTCCTGGTCGCCTCGGCGCTGATGGTCATCATCGCCTGCGGTGCCTTCGCGTACTTCTACACGACCGTCGAGGTCCCCGACGCCGCGAAGGCCGACGCCCTGGAGCAGGGTTCGACCTTCTACTTCGGCGACGGGGAGACCGAGTTCGCCTACCGCGGCACCGACCGCGACCCCATCACCTACGAGGAGATGACCCAGAACGGGGACCAGGTCGTCGAGGCCGTCATCTCCGCCGAGGACCGGGGCTTTTGGACCGAGCCCGGTGTCTCCGTGCGGGGCACCACCCGTGCCGTCTGGTCCACGGTCACCGGTCAGCAGGTCCAGGGCGGTTCCACCATCACCCAGCAGATGGTCCGCAACTACTACGAGGGCGTGTCCTTCGAGCAGACCGTCGCTCGGAAGATCCAGGAGATCATCATCTCCATCAAGGTCGACCAGAGCGAGACCAAAGAGTGGGTGATGGAGCAGTACCTCAACACCATCTACTTCGGTCGCCAGGCATACGGGATCCAGGCCGCCGCCCAGGCCTACTACGACAAGGACGCCAACGAGCTGACCCCGGAGGAGGCCGCCTTCCTGGCCGCCGCCATCCAGCAGCCGACGCCGTTCGGCGAGGCGGACGTCAACACCACACCGGAGATGGAGCAGCGCTGGCGCTACGTCGTCGACGGCATGGTGACCACGGGTGCCATCACCCAGTCCGAGGCCGACGGGATGGAGTTCCCCGCGCCGGTCGAGTACGAGCCCGGGGCCGGCAACGACCTGAGCGGTTACCGCGGCTACATGTACGAGGCCGCGATGCGGGAGCTGGAGGAGCTGGGCTACACCGAGGACCAGATCAACCGGCAGGGCTTCACGGTCGTCACCACCTTCGACCGGGACATGATGGACGCCGCCTACGAGGTGGTGGAGGCCGCCATCCCGCAGGAGGCCATCCCCGAGGGCGTCAACATCGGCATGGCGACCGTGGACAACGCCACCGGTGAGGTGCTGGCGTTCTACGGCGGCCACGACTACCTGGAGAACCAGTACGACAGTGCCCTGTTGGGCGGCGCCCAGGCCGGTTCGGCGTTCAAGCCCTACGTGCTGGCCACCGCGCTGGAGGAGGGTTACAGCCTCAACAGCTTCGTGGACGGCAGCGGCCCGCGGCAGATCCAGGGTGCCCGGATCCAGAACGCGGGCAACTCCGCGGGCGGGCCGATGGACCTCATCCAGGCCACCCGGGTCTCCAACAACCTCGGCTACGTCGAGCTGAACATGGAGGTCGGCTACGAGAACGTGCGCGACACCGCGTACGACATCGGCCTGCGTGAGGGCAGCATCGAGGACCACCAGCTGGTGCCCACGCTGGCGCTGGGGGTCTCCACGGTCCGGCCGATCGACCAGGCGGGCGCCTACGCGACCTTCGCCAACGGCGGCCGTCACGTGGACTCGCACGTGATCAAGTCGATCCTCAACGCCGACGGCGAGGAGGTGCGGCCCGAGGTGGAGTCCCGGCAGGCGGTCAAGGAGTCGACCGCCGCGGACGTCACCTACGCGCTGGAGCAGGTGGTCCAGGGCGGCACCGGTACCTCGGCGAACTTCTGGACGCATCCGGTGGCGGGCAAGACCGGTACCACCACGGACAGCGTCGCCGCCTGGTTCGTCGGGTACACCCCGCAGCTGTCCACGGCCGTGGGCGTCTACAACGAGAACAACCAGCGGTTCAGCATCCCCGGCTATGACATCTCCGGTGGCGGTGTGGCGGCGCCGATCTGGCGCGACTACATGCAGCGGGCGATGGAGGGGTACGAGCGCGAGGAGTTCCCCGAGCCCGCGTTCGCCGGGTCCACCCAGTACTGGGCTCCGGACCCGTCCACCCAGGCGCCGGAGGAGCCGGTGGAGGAGCTGCCGGGGGAGACCCCGGAGGACCCCGGCACACCGGAGATCCCGGAGGTCCCCGAGGTTCCGGAGGTGCCGGAGGACCCGGGTACGCCGCAGGACCCGGAGGTGCCGGAGTTCCCCGGTACGGGCGACGAGGACGACGGCAGCGGCGGCGAGGTCCCGCCGGGCCGCGAGGAGGGCAGGGTCTTCCCCTCGGACTGACCGGGCACGGAGAACGCGGAGGGGCCGCGGACGTCATCGTCCGCGGCCCCTCCGCCGTGTTCGACCGGTCTCACCCGTCCCAGGTGTGCAGGAACACCTGCGACCCCGGGGTGGTCCGGGTGAGGGCGTCCACGGCGAGGATCACGGCGGCGGTGGTCCAGGTGCTGCGCTCCACGGGCCAGCGCACCTGTTCGGCGAACTGGTAGCCGGTCCAGTAGATGCCGTCGTCGCCGTCGCGCAGGTGCTGCACCTCGCGCAGGATGCGCACGCCGTCGTCGGTCCGGCCCACGGCGGCCAGGGTCATGACCAGCTCGGAGGTCTCGGCGGCGGTCACCCAGGGCTGGTCGTCGACGCAGCGCACGCCCAGGCCCGGGACCACGAACCGGTTCCAGCGCTCGGCCAGGCGGGCGTGGGCGGCGTCGCCGCGGACGGCACCGCCGAGGATCGGGTAGAACCAGTCCATCGAGAACCGGCCGCGGTCGGCGAACAGTCCCTCGTCGTCGTTGATGAGGTCGGCCAGCCGGTCGGCCGCCTTGGTCCACTCCGGGCGGGGGCGGCCCAGACGCTCGCCCAGGGCGGCGCCGCAGCGCAGCGCGTGGTGCACGCTGGCGCACACGGTGAGCAGGGCGTGGTCGCCGGGGGACCCGTCCTCCCCGCGCGCCCACAGGATCTCCCCGTGTTCGCCGCGCAGGGCCAGCACGAACTCCAGCCCGTCCTCGACGACGGGCCACAGCTCCTCGGCGAAGGCCGTGTCCCCGGTGACGAGCAGGTGGTGGAACAGCCCGACGGCCGGGTAGGCGGCGTGGTTGGCCTCGCGCAGCTCGGTCACGGGCGCGCCCTGGCGGAACTTGGCGGGCCAGCCGCCGTCGGGATGGCGGGCGTCGGCCAGCCACCGGTAGGCGCGGCGGGCGGCCGCGGCGTGCGCGGGCTCCCACAGGCCGGTGACGGTCAGCGCCATGGCGCACTCGACGTGGTCCCACACGTCGGTGTGGCCGCCGGGGAACCAGGGCAGGGCTCCGGCGGCCTCCTGGCTGCGGGCCAGGTAGTCGGCGGAACGCAGCAGCTGTTCGGCGTCCAGCACGCCGGGCAGGCGCAGGGTGAGGTCGTCCGGTGCGGTGACGACGGACATCAGGCGGCGTCGAGCGGCTTGCGCACGTACACGATCACGCTCTTGCCGATGACCGGGTTGAGCAGGCGCTCGGCCACCCGGGTCACCTTGGGGGCCTGGAACATGTCCCAGACGAGCAGCTCGTGGTAGGCCTTGGCGAGCGGGTGGTCGTTGTTGTCGGTGCCCACCGCGCACTTGATCCACCAGTAGGGCGCGTGCAGGGCGTGCGCGTGGTGGTGCGGGCCGATCTGGAAACCGGTGGCCTTGAGTTTGGCCTCCAGCTCGGCGCGGGTGTAGATGCGGATGTGGCCGCCCTCGTTGGTGTGGTACTCCTCCGAGAGGGCCCAGCAGATGCGCTCGGGCAGGAAGCTGGGCACGGTCACCGCGGCGATGCCGCCGGGCTTGAGGACCCGGTACAGCTCCCGCATGGCGGCGGTGTCGTGCGGGATGTGCTCGAAGATCTCCGCGGCGATGACGCGGTCGAAGCCGCCCTCGTCGAAGGGCATGTCGAGGGCGTCGCCCTTGACGGTCTCGGCGGTGGCCGAGGCGGGGGCCTCGCCCTTCTCCTTCATGGCGGCGAACATGGTCTCCACGGAGGCCAGGTCCTCGACGTTCTGGTCGAAGGCGACGACGTCGGCGCCGCGGCGGTAGACCTCGAAGGCGTGGCGGCCGCCGCCGCAGCCCAGGTCGAGCACGCGGTCGCCCGGACCGACGGGGAACAGGGTGAAGTCGACGGTGATCAGTGGAGGCTCCCTCGTGTTCTGCGAAAAAGGTGCTCAGGCGCCGTTGGCCCGGGCGGGGGCGGGACGGCTGTCGCCGTCGGCGGGGCGTCGGCCCGTGACGGACGCGATCGTGGACGCGTAGCGACGGGCGGTCAGCTCGGCCACCGCGCGCCAGGTGAAGCGCTCCTGGACACGGCGCCAGGCGGCGGCGCCCATGCGTTCGCGTTCGGTGTCGTCGTCGAGGAGGCGGGCGAGTTCGGCGGCCAGCAGCTCGGGGTCGCCGGGGGCGATGAGGCGCCCTGCGTCGCCGTCGGTGCCCACGACCTCGGGCAGCGCCCCGGCGCGGCTGGCGATGAGCGGGGTGGCGCAGGCCATGGCCTCGACGGCGGGGAGGGAGAAGCCTTCGTAGAAGGAGGGGACGACGGCGATCTGCGCGGTGGCGATGAGTTCGGCCAGCGCGGTGTCGTCGATGCCGCTGACGAACTCGACCCGGTCGCGCAGGCTGAGTTCGTCGACCAGTTCGTCGGTGGGGCCGCCGGGGCGGGGTCTGCTGACGATGGTCAGGGTGACGTCGCGTTCGGTGGCGAGCTTGGCGGCGGCGCGCAGCAGGGTGGCGACGCCCTTGAGGGGGCTGTCGGCGCTGGCGGTGCACACGATGCGGCCGGGGACGCGCCGGATCTCGGGGCGCGGGTGGAAGTAGCGGGTGTCGACGCCCAGGGGGGTGACCTCCATGGCCTCGGGGGCCACGCCGAACTCGCGGGCGATGTCGTCGGCGGAGGACCGGGAGGGCACCAGGATCGGGTCGAGGCGGCGGGCCACCTTGGCCTGCATCCTGACGAACCCGTACCAGCGGCGCTTGGAGAGCTTCTGCCACCCCTGCGCCTCGTCGAGTTCGATGCGGCGGTCGACGCTGATGGGGTGGTGGATGGTGGTGACCAGGGGGATCCCGGCGGACTTGATGCCGAGCAGGCCCCAGCCCAGGGTCTGGTTGTCGTGGACGACGTCGAACTCGCCCAGGCGTCGGCGGAGTTCGCGGTTGGCGCGCAGGGAGAAGGTGAGCGGCTCGGGGAATCCGGCGGTCCACATGGTGGCGACCTCCAGGGCGTCGATCCAGTCGCGCCACTCGCGCAGCGGAGGGGCCACGAACGGGTCGGCGTCGTTGTAGAGGTCGAGGGAGGGGATCTTCTCCAGGGTGACGCCCTCGTCCAGGACGGGGTAGGGCTGGCCGGAGAAGACGGTGACCTCGTGTCCCAGTGCGGCCAGTTCGCGGGAGAGGTGGCGGACGTACACGCCCTGGCCGCCGACGTGCTGCTTGCTCCGGTAGGAGAGCAGGGCGACGCGCAGGGGGCGGTCGGGGTGCGGTCCCGTGCTTTTGCCCGACTGGGTCAAGAGTCCACCTCTTCGTTGGGTCGCGGGGGCCCGGCCGCCGCGGTGGCGGGGTGGTCGCCGCCGGGCGTCGAGCGCGCGGGTCGGGCCGGTGGCGGGTACGGGCGTCCCATATGTTACTCGTCAGTTGTGTTCGGGTCGGCCCCCGGGCCGGTTGGTAGGGATCCTATGCGGGGGCGTCGGGGCCGGTGACGGCGGCCCAGCGGGGCAGGTCGGGTGTGCCGGTGCGGGCGGTCAGCCCGCGCTCCTCGGTCAGGCGCAGGTGCGCCGCGGTCTCGGCGGCGGCCATGTGGCGGGAGCGGACGCTCATGTCGGCCCAGGGCCGACGCCAGGTGAGGCCGCTGGAGGCCTCCCACAGGGTGGCGGGGCCGGCGGCGCGGAGCAGTAGGAGGATCTCGGCGAGGCGCTCCTCGTGGTGCGCCACGATCTCCGCGGTACGGGTGTCCAGTCCGGTGAAGCGGCGTTCGTGTGAGGGAAGGCACACCAGCCGGTCGGCCCCGGGCAGGCCCCCGACGGCCCGCTGGGAGGCGAGGAAGTCGCCGAGCGGGTCGCCCTCGCCGGTGGTCAGCGGGAACCGCCCGACGTGCGGGGTGATGCGGGGCAGGACGTGGTCGCCGGTGAACAGGCGGCCGCCGTCGGCCAGGTGCAGGCACAGGTGGCCGGGGGTGTGGCCGGGGGTCCACACGGCGCGCAGGTCGCGGCCGGGCAGGTCCACGCGGGCGCCGTCGGCCAGGGGGAGGTCGGGGACGACCGGGGGAGGGGAGTAGCGGGGGCCGGCCAGGAGTTCGGTGACGTCCTCCGCGGGGAATCCGGCGGCGCGCATCTGGTCGGCCAGATCGTGCTGACGGGTGTCCTCGTCGCGGGCGAGCATGCGCTCGGTGACGGTGATGTCGGCGGGGTGCATGGCCAGCCAGGCGCCGGAGGCCTCGCGCAGCCGTCCGGTGAGCCCGGTGTGGTCGGGGTGGAAGTGGGTGAGGACGGCGCCGCGCACCTCCTCGACGGTGTGGCCGATCCGTGCCAGGCCCTTGACCAGGGCCTCCCAGGAGTCGTCGTGGTCCCAGCCGGTGTCGATGAGGACGGGGCCGTCGGAGCCGGTCAGGGCGTAGACGTAGGTGAAGCCGAGGGGGTTGCCGGGGATGGGCACCGGCAGGCTCCACACGCCGTCTCCGAGGTCCTCGACGGGGGGTGTCTCGGGCATGGGCGGCCTCTCACTGGAAACAGAATCGGATTCGATTCTAGAGTGGGGGGTGGGCGCCGGCCGCGGCCGGGCGGGTGTCCGGTGCCGGGGGGCACTCAGGGTGACCGCCGAAGGTGAACGGATCCGGTACGGGAGCGAAATAGAACATATTCTATAAATCCTGTACCAGCGTTCCTAAAAGCCCTGGGATGGTTTTGCAAGGCCGTTGCCACGCCGGTCAATGAGGCGTGGATCATGGAAGGGAACCGCTGCGCGAACGGGAAGCGGTTGGATAACGTGTTCTCATAAGGTCGGTGCTCCGGATGGGCTTCGGCCACACCTGGTAGCCCTCTCGGCGCCGCGGCGAGCAGTCGGCGCGCGACCGATGACGAATGGGAGAGATCCTGTGGCGGTGCAGGCGCCGATCGGAACCATGTCGCGAAGCCAGACCCAGCGACGCAAGCGCATCGTGCAGACCGCGGCGGCCCTGGCCGTGCGCGGCGGCGTCGAGGCCATGCAGATGCGCTCGGTCGCCGAACGGGCGGGGGTCGCCCTGGGCACCCTCTACCGCTACTTCCCCTCCAAGATGGACCTCGTCGTGGCCGTGGTCACCGAGGAACTCGACCTGCTGGAAGGCGGCATCGTCCGCCGTCCGCCCACCGCCGACACCCCCGCCGGCCGCGCCGTGGACGTCCTGCTGCGCGCCACCCGGGGGCTGATGCGCGAGCCGGAGCTGGCCGACGCGCTGGTGCGCTCGCTCATCATGGCCGAGGTCAAGATCGAGCTGGACGTCCGCATCACCGACCTGGTCTGGCGGGTGGCCACCGGATCGCTGGCGGTCGAGGGCGCCGAGGAGGGCGACCCCGACATCGACCGCGAGGGGGTGGGCTACGTGCTGGCCGGGTCGCTCACCAGCGTGTGGATCTTCGAGCTGGTGGAGGTCCTCAAGGGCCGCCGCGACGTGGACGAGGTCGAACGGCGACTGCACATCGCCGCCGAACGCCTCCTCGCCGCCTTCTAGGCCGTACCGTTCCGAACCCCCGTTTCGGTCGCCCTCAGGGTCGGCCTGCGGCCGACGGTGCTCCCCGCTCACGGGTGTGCGGTCACGGGCCTCTCCTCGAAGAGGTCCGCTCCGCGGGCCTTCGCGACCCCGCCGCCGCACCCCGGGCGTCAGCCGCCGCCCAGGAGCAGCCCCAGCAGACCGCCGAGCAGACCGCCTCCGCGATCGGACCCGTCGTCGTCGGGTTCCTCGCCGGAGGCGTCGTCGTCTCCGGGGCCGGGCGAGGGCGACTGTGACGGGGCCTCCCCCGCGGGCGGCTCCTCCTGGGACGGGTCGCCGGGGTCGCCCGGGGCGGCGGACGGGTCCTCCGACTCTTCGGGGCCGGTCTCCGCCGACGGGTCCTGCCCGGCCTCCGGTGAGGCGGGCGTATCCGGTACCGGGGCGGTGGGGGCGGCCTCGGGCCGGGTGTCGGCGGCGCTGGAGGCGGTCTCCACGCCGGTGAGCACCGAGCCGCTGGGGCGGGGGGCGTCCGGGCCCGTACCGATGACGGTGGCGGGGTCCTCCACGGCCCCCGCCCAGCCCCACAGCGCCATGGCCAGGGCGGCGGTGGCCAACCCGGCGATCACCGGCAGCGCCCGGCGCGAGCGCCGGGGGGCGGCCTCCTCGTCGTCCACGGCGCCCTCGGGTCCGGGCAGCGGGGCGCGGTGCTCCTCCCGGACCGGGTGGTCGGCGGTGCTCAGCCGGTCGCCCGGCAGGACCCGGGCGGGACGCGGCGCTCCCGCGTCGGCGTCCTCGTCCTGCTCGGCCGCGGCGTCGACGGCGTCCTCGGCGGCGCGGGAGCGGTGCAGCGGATAGCCCTCGGCGGTGAGCGGGTGCATCTCCCGGGCGATGCGGCGGCGCTCGTCGTCCAGGCCGGGGTCGGTGCAGGTGCCCACGACCCGGTCGCGCAGGCCCGGCGGCGGCCCCGGCGGGCGCAGCAGGGCCAGGGCGGTGGAGACCTCCTCCATCCGGGCGCGCCAGGCCACCGGGGAGGGCGGGCCCTCGTCCGCGGGCACGCGCTCGCGGGCGCGTGCGGCGTGCCGGGGGTCGCGGGCCTCGGCCAGGCCGTCGGCGGCGCGGCGCACCGCCGAGCGGGCCAGTTCGGCGCACAGGTCGTGGTCCAGGCCCAGGACCCGGGCGATCGCCGAGGCGGGCAGCGCGTGGCGCAGGTGGAGCTCGACCAGTTCGCGGTGGCTGGCCGGGAGGCGGGAGAACATGCGCGCGACCGGCTCCTCGGCGGGCACGGTGGCCAGCCGGGCGTAGGGGCACACGTGGACGAAGCCGCGGCGGCGGGCGGCCGCCCGCACCAGGGCGTACAGCCAGGAGGCGCGTTCGGCCGGGTCGGCCGGCCGTTCGGTCAGCGTGCGCGCGGCGACCAGGCCGTCGTGCACGGCGTCGGCGGCCCCGGGGCCCTCGCCCAGCAGGGACCAGGCGTACCGGTACAGGGCCGGCGCGAAGGCGTCGTAGAGCGCCTCGACCGTCTCCGGAGCCGGTTCGTCTCTTTCGTTGCCTCTGGTCACGATTCTCCCCCCACACCGCAGACGGTAGTGGGGGGAGTCGGGACGCGCGGGGGAATCCGGGGACTGTGGCGTGAAGGTGAGGTTTCTGTTACCTCACACCGGGTCGCCGGAGTCTCGCAAGGGGTGAGGGGACCGGCTCACTCGCCTCCGCGCGAGGGCGAGCCGATGGCGATCATGCGCTCGACGGAGCGGCGGGCCCGGTCCGCGGTGTCGGTGTCCACGGTGATCTCCGTGGTGCCGAAACGCAGCGAGTTCAGCAGCTTGTCGGCGTCGATCATCTTCATGTAGTGGCACTCGGCGCGCGAGTTGACCGCTTCGAACTCGGTCGTCGGGTTGGCGTTGCGCAGCTGGTGCAGCATGCCGGTCTCGGTCGCGATGAGGACCTTCTTGGCGGTGGTGTTCTCGGCCGCGGTGAGCATGCCGCCGGTCGACAGGACCTTGACGCGGTCCTGGGGGACGGCGCCGCTGCCGACCAGGTACAGGGCGGAGGTGGCGCAGCCGCACTCGGGGTGGACGTAGACCTCGGCGTCGGGCTCGGACTCCACGCGCCGGCGCAGGGTGTGGCCGTCGATGCCGGCGTGGACGTGGCACTCGCCCATCCAGATGTGGATGTTCTCGCGGCCGGTGACGCGCTTGACGTGGGCGCCCAGGAACTGGTCCGGCAGGAACAGGATCTCCCGGTCCTCGGGGATCGACCGGATGACGTCGGCGGCGTTGGAGGAGGTGCAGCAGATGTCGGTCTCGGCCTTGACCGCCGCGGTGGTGTTGACGTAGGCGACGACGACCGCGCCGGGGTGCTCGGCCTTCCACTCGCGCACCTGCTCGGCGGTGATGGTGTCGGCCAGGGAACAGCCGGCCTCGGGGTCGGGCAGCAGGATCGTCTTCTCCGGGGCCAGGATCTTGGCGGTCTCGGCCATGAAGTGGACGCCGCAGAAGACGATGGTGCTCGCGTCGACGGTGGCGGCCAGACGGGACAGGGCCAGGGAGTCGCCGGTGTGGTGGGCGACGTCCTGGATTTCCGGGCGCTGGTAGTTGTGCGCGAGGATGACCGCATCGCGCTCCTGCGCCAGGCGGTGGACCTCCGCGGCCCATTCCTGCCTGGTCATGGTGTCCGCCGGGGCGGTGACCGGTGCCATGTCCGTACTACTTCCTTGAGGCTGTGGGCGGGCGTGGGCGCCGCGCCGTGGCTGGTCGGTGCTGGGAGACAGGGTTTTTGTCTGTCAGGCACAAACCTGTTGCAGCTTAACATGTCGGGGAACGGAAGGGACAGGGTGGATATCCCGGAAGCAAACGGACAGGCGGTGGGCACCGTGGCCGAGGGCGCGGGTCTTTCGGCGCACGAGGCTCTCGCCGTCGTTCTCCAGATCCGCGCCGGGGAGCTGTGCGTCCTGCTGTGGCGCCGCGCACTGCCGCCCTGCGAGGGGGAGTGGGCGCTGCCCGGCGGCAGGCTGCGGGCCGACGAGAGCCTGGGCGCCTCCATCCGCCGCCAGCTCGCCCAGAAGGTCGACGTGCGCGATCTGTCACACCTGGAGCAGCTGGAGACGCGCAGCGACCCCGACCGCAACCCCCAGCGCCGCACCCTGGCCACCGCCTACCTGGGCCTGGTCCCGGCCGACATCGACCCCGTGGTGCCCGCCGACACCCGCTGGCACCCGTCCGGCGACCTGCCGCCGATGGCCTTCGACCACGCCTCCATCGTCCGCTCCGGGCGCCAGAGGCTGCGCGCCAAGCTCAGCTACACCAACGTCGGGTTCGCCCTGGCCCCGCCGGAGTTCACCATGTCGGAGCTGTCGGGCTACTACCGGGCCGCGCTGGGGCACGACGTGGCCGCCACCAACCTGCGCCGGGTGCTGCTGCGCCGGGGGCAGATCGAGGAGACCGGGCGCTCGGTGCCCTCGGGCCGGTCGGGCGGGCGGCCCGCCGCGCTGTTCCGGTTCCGGTCGCTGAGCTTGCAGATCACCGACGCCTTCGCGGTGCTGCGGCCCCCCGGGCAGGGCTCCGGGGGCTTGTAGACTTCCTCGACGTGGCTATTCGTACTGTGGTGTTCGATGTCGGGGAGACGCTGGTCGACGAGACGCGGATCTTCGCGCGCTGGGCGGACCGGTTCGGGATCCCGCACATGGCGTTCTTCGGCACCATCGGCGGTGTCCTGGCCGACGGCGGCACCCTCACCGACGGTTTCCGCCTGCTGGTACCCGGTTTCGACCTGGCCGCCGAGAGCGAGCGCTGGCGGGCGGAGGACCCGGTCGGCGAACGCGAGCACTTCGGGGAGAAGGACCTGTACCCGGACGTGCGGCCCGCGTTCGAGGCCATGCGCCGGGGCGGGCTGTCCCTGGTGATCGCCGGGAACCAGCCGCCCGAGGCCGGGCCCGCGCTGGAGGCGATGGGGCTGGGCGTGGACGGGATCGGCATCTCCGACACCTGGGGTGTGAAGAAGCCGCAGCCGGAGTTCTTCGACCGGGTCCTGGACCTGGCCGCCCCGGCCCGGCCCGGGATCACCGCCGGGGAGATCCTCTACGTGGGCGACCGGGTCGACAACGACGTGCTGCCCGCACGGCGGGCGGGCATGGCCACGGCCCTGCTGCGCCGGGGGATCTACGGGTACCGGCACGCCGCCTCGCCCGACGCGGGGCTGGCCGACGTCGTCGCCGACGACCTGCACGCCGTCGCGGAATGGGCCCTGGGCCGGGCCTGACGGCCCCCGGGCACCGCCCCGCCCCCGCTCCACGGCGGCGGCTCCCCCGTTCCCCCCTCCGGCGGACCGGAGAAGTGCGCAGTGGGGCGCTTCGGCCACGGTGTGAGTCCCTCCCGTTTGGCGGATTCGAACAGGGGTACCGTTGAACGGTCCGCCCCGGGGGTCCCCCCTCCCGCCAGGGGCCGCACCCGTACCATCAGCCCCGCCCCGGACTGGAGACCCCGATGATCACCTTCGAGGGCGCCGCCAAGCACTACCCCGACGGCACCGTCGCCGTCGCCGACCTCGACCTCACCGTCGAGACCGGCCGGACCACGGTCTTCGTCGGCCCCTCCGGCAGCGGTAAGACCACGTCCCTGCGGATGATCAACCGCATGGTCGAACCCACCCGGGGGACCGTCCGCATCGACGGTGTCGACATCCGCGACCGGGACCCCGCCCTGCTGCGCCGCGGCATCGGATACGTCATCCAGCAGGCCGGACTGTTCCCGCACCGCACCGTCCTGGACAACATCGCGACCGTGCCGCTGCTGGTGGGCACCTCCAGGAGGGCCGCCCGCGCCCGCGCCGCCGAACTCATGGAACTGGTCGGCCTCGACCCCGCCATGGGCCGCCGCTGGCCCCACCAGCTCTCCGGCGGGCAGCAGCAGCGCGTCGGCGTCGCCCGCGCCCTGGCCGCCGACCCGCCCGTCCTGCTCATGGACGAGCCCTTCAGCGCCGTCGACCCCGTCGTGCGCGCCGGACTCCAGGACGAGCTGCTGCGGCTCCAGCAGGAACTGCACAAGACCGTCGTGTTCGTCACCCACGACATCGACGAGGCCGTGCGCCTGGGCGACCGCATCGCGGTGTTCCGACCCGGCGGCGAACTCGCCCAGTACGACACCCCCGAGCGGCTGCTCACCACCCCCGTCGACGGCTTCGTCGAATCCTTCGTCGGCCACGACCGGGGCGTGCGCCGGCTGTCGTTCTTCCCCGCCCGGACCCTGCCCCTGCGCGACGACGTCGTCTTCGAGGACGACCTCAAGGTCGAGGACGTGCGCCACATCGCCGCCGAACACCCCTGGCTGCTGGTCGTCGACACCGACCGGACGCCCCTGGGGTGGATCTCCGAACGCTCCCTGGTCGGCGTCCCCTCCGGCATCCGGCTGAGCGAACTGGACACCGTCCCCTACGGGCACACGTTCACGGCGGAGACCGACTCCCTGCGCGCCGCGCTGGACGCCGCCGTGCTCTCGCCCGCCGGTCGCGCCGTCGGGGTGGACGGCGACGGCCGGGTGCTGGGCGTGGTCAGCCAGGACGAGCTCGGCGCCGCCCTGTGGTCGGTGGCCGAATGAGCGCCGGGGTCTGGGACTGGTCCCAGGGCGTGTGGGACTGGGCCGCGGCCAACTGGTACTTCCCCCAGGAGCCGGGGCGGGGCATCCGGCCCCGGCTGGTGGAGCACATCCGCCTGGCGTACGCCTCCATCGCGATCGGGCTGGCCCTGGCGATCCCGCTGGGCCTGGCCTGCGTGCGCTGGAAGGTGCTGTACCCGCCGCTGCTGACCGGCGTGAACGTGCTCTACGCCGTGCCCTCCATCGCCCTCTTCTTCCTGCTGCTGCCCTACACCGGGTTCAGCGACTGGACGGCGATCCTGCCGCTGGCCCTGTACACCCTGGTCATCCTGCTGCCCAACGTGGTCGACGGGCTGAACCAGGTGCCCGACCACGTGCGCCAGGCGGCCGTGGCGATGGGCTTCGGCCCGCTGCGCCGCCTGGTCCGGGTGGAGACGCCGGTGGCGGTGCCGGTCATCATCGCCGGGTTGCGGGTGGCGTCGGTGGCCACCATCAGCATGGTCAGCGTCGCCTCCCTGGTGGGCCTGGGCGGACTGGGGCGGCTCATCCTCAGCGACGGGTTCCGCCGCCAGTTCGACGCGCCCATCGTCGTGGGCGTCGTGCTCGTGGTGCTGCTCGCCTTCGCCACCGACGCCCTGCTGGTCCTGGCCCAGCGCCTGCTCACCCCGTGGGCGCGGCGCGACCGCCGGCGCGGCGGGCCGCGCCGGCGCCGCCGGGCCGCGGTGTCCCCCGTGGGGGCACCGGCCCTGGAATCGACGGCGGTCGCACCGCCGGGGAAGGGGTGACCGTGGAGATCCTCGACGGACTCATCACCTGGTTCGGCGACCCCGCACGGTGGAGCGGGGACTCGGGCATCCCCGCCCGGCTCGGCGAGCACGTGTACTACTCGCTGCTGGCCCTGGTGCTGTCGGCGCTCATCGCGGTGCCCATCGGCCTGCTCACCGGGCACACCGGGGTGGGCGGGTTCCTCACCGCGAGCCTGGCCAACTTCGCCCGCGCCCTGCCCACCATCGGCGTGCTGTTCCTCGTGGTCATGGCCGCCGGGATCGGCCTGGTCCCGGTCATCGCCGCCCTGGTGGCGCTGGCGGTGCCGCCGATCCTGGTCAACACCCACGAAGGCGTGCGCTCGGTCGACCCCGGGCTGCGCGACGCCGCCGACGGCATGGGCATGCGCGGTCGCGAGGTCCTGCTGCGCCTGGAACTGCCGGTGGCGCTGCCGCTCATCCTCATCGGGCTGCGCACCGCCGCCGTCCAGGTCGTGGCGACCGCGACCATCGCCGCCTACGTGGGCGTCGGCGGCCTGGGCCGCTACATCTTCGACGGCCAGGCCCAACAGAACCTGTCCATGATCCTGGGCGGTTCCGTCCTCGTGGTGGCGCTGGCCGTCGTCACCACACTCCTGTTCGCCGGGGCGCGCCGCCTGCTGGTCGCCCCCGGACTGCGCGCGCAGTCCGCGACCGCGCGGTGAGGGGCCCGCCGACCCGGCGGGCCGACGAGAGAGAAGGTTTCGAGAGATGAAGACACGGATCGCCCTCGCCGGGCTCCCCCTGGTGCTGCTGCTGAGCGCCTGCGGCGGCAGCGACCCCTTCGAGGAGGAGAACGGCGGCGGGGGCGGGGAGGGCGCCGGTTCCGGCGCCATCGTCGTCGGCTCGGCCGACTTCCCCGAGAGCGCGCTGCTCGCCGAGGTCTACGGCCGCGCCCTGGCCGCCGAGGGGTTCGAGGTGGAGTACCAGCTCAACATCGGCAGCCGGGAGGTGTACTACTCGCAGGTGGAGTCCGGCCGGCTGTCGGTGTTCCCGGAGTACAACGGCGGCATCCTGGCCTACCTCGACGACCAGGCCCCGGTGGGCACCGCGGAGGAGACCAACGCGGCCATCACCGAGGCGCTGCCCGAGGGCCTGGAGATCCTGGAGTCGTCCGAGGCGGAGAACAAGGACTCCGTCACGGTCACCCCGCAGACCGCTGAGGAGTACGACCTGGGGAGCATCGCCGACCTGGCCGAGGTGGCGGGCGACCTGGCCCTGGGCGCCCCGCCGGAGTTCGAGACCCGGCCGCAGGGCGTGCCGGGCCTGGCCGACACCTACGGCGTGGAGTTCGGTGAGTTCCGGGCCCTGGACCCGGCGCTGATCCCGCAGGCGCTCACGGACGGGGACGTGCAGGCCGCCAACCTGTTCACCACCGACCCGCAGATCGCGGCACAGGGCTTCGTGGTCCTGGAGGACCCGGAGAACCTGTTCGGCGCCCAGAACATCACCCCGCTCATCAACTCCGAACAGGTGGACGAGGACGCCCGCGGCGTGCTGAACGCGGTGTCGGCGGCGCTCACCACCGAGGAGCTGACCGCGCTCAACGAGCGGATCATCATCGACAACGAGGAGGCGGCCGACGTCGCCCAGGAGTGGCTGGAGGTGCAGGGCCTGGCCTAGGCGTACCGATCTGAGAGGTCGGTAACCCGGGAAGTGGGAGGGCCGCTGATCGCCTCCGTACGCCCGTGCCCGGACCGGGCGGTCCGGGCACGGGCGTACGGGGTCCTGCGCCGCGGCGCCGTCAGTCGACCGGGCGGTAGCGCCCGGCGCGGCGCACCAGCGCCGGACCCGTGCCGCGCACCGCGGGCAGAGCGGTCACGGCGGCGAAGAACACCGTGTGGTCGCCCACCTCGACGTGGTGCAGTACCCGGCACTCGAACGCCGCCAGGGCCTCGTCCAGCACGATCGCCCGGGTGTGCTCCCCGCGGTGATGGGCCAGCCCGGACACCAGCCGCCGGGCGCTGGGCCGGCCCTCGGCGGAGAACCGGCCCGCCAGCGCCGTCTGGCCGCCGCCGAGCACGCTCACCGCGAACGCACCGACCTCCCCGATCACCTCGGCCACGTACCCGTCGGAGTCCACGCTCACCGAGACCACCGGCGGATCGGCCGAGACCGACCCGAAAGCGCTCACCGTCGCCCCGATGTCGTCCCGGCCGTCGGCGACGGTCACCACCGTGACCCCGACCGGCAGCAGCCCCATCGCGTCCAGGTACGGACCGGTCGCCACCGGGTCGCCCATCCCGCCACCCCCGCTCGTTCGTCCGTTGTCGTTCCGATCCTCCCGCACCCCGCCGCCCTCTCGGGCCGCGGCCGCGCCCCTCCGGTGGCCGGGCACGTCCTCGGCGCGGCGCCGCCGCACCCGCCCCGCCGCCGGGGCACCGGGGCGGGGCACGGTACCGCGGCGGCTACCGCAGGCGGCCGGGGTCGGGCATGGTGAGGGCGCCGGCCTCGGGCAGCCCCAGGGCGGCGGCGACGTGGCGCAGCGGACCCCAGGCGCTCAGGGAACTCTGCGGCTGGGCGGCGGCCGGGTCCTCGCTGGACTCGTGCGGACGCAGCCGGTCCAGCGGGTTCTGGCGCGGGAACGGGCGCAGCGGCAGCGCGCGGCCGCCCGCCTTCTCCCGGGCGATGCGCACCGCCGTCTCCAGCCCGCCCAGGGTGTCCACCAGGCCGCGCTCGGCGGCGTCCCGGCCGGTCCACACCCGGCCCCGGGCCACCTCGTGCACCTCGTCCCGGCTCATGCCCCGCGCCGCGGCGACCTTGCCGGTGAAGTCCTCGTACACCCGGTCCAGCAGGTTGTCGACCCGCTCCCACTCCGACTCGCTGAACGGCCGGTCGGTGTCGAACATCCCCGCGTGCTCGCCGACGGCCACCGCGTCGCTGGTGATCCCGTACCGTTCCAGCAGCGGACCCAGCACCGGCTTGCCGACGATCACGCCGATGGACCCGGTCAGGGTGCCCGGCTGGGCCACGATCGCGTCCGAGGCCAGCGTCACGTAGTAGCCTCCCGACCCGGCGACGTCGCCCATCGTCACCACCACCGGGATGCCCGCCTCGCGGGTCAGCTCCGCCTCGCGGCGGATGGCGTCGGAGGCCGTGGGGGACCCGCCCCGGCTGTCCACCCGGAACACCACCGCCTTGACGTGCGGGTCCCGGCGGGCGGCCCGGAACGCGGCGGACACCGTGTCCGACCCCATCACCGTGCCGCCGCCCAGCGGTGAGCGGCGGGTGCGCCCCAGGCTGATAGTCCCGGTGGCGGTGATCAGCGCGATGTGGTCGGCGCCCCCGCCCAGCCGCGGGCGCGGCCCCGGGGTGTTGCGGCGGTGGTACCGGGTGACGAAGGCGAGCCGCGGCTCGGCGCCGTCCCGCCCGCGCGCCCGGGACAGCAGGTCGGCGTACACCTCGTCGCGGTAGGCCAGGCGGTCCACCAGCCCGTGCCCGACCGCCTCGGCGCCCATGAACGGCCCCTGCGAGACCAGGGCGCGCACCTCGTCGGCGGAGAGCGGGCGGGCCGCGGCCACACCCTCGACCAGCTGGTCGCCCAGCGAGGTGACGATCCGCTCGGTCGCCTCGCGGTGCGCGTCGGTGAACCCGGTCTCGGTGACCCCGTTGAGCGCGTTCTTGTACTCGTACCGCTTGCCGACCTCGTAGCCCAGGCCCAGCTTGTCCAGGGCGCCCCTGACGAAGGTGCTCTTGAGCTGTAGGCCGGTCAGCCCCAGCATGCCGGTGGGCGCCATGACGATCTCGGAGAACGCGCAGGCCAGGTAGTAGGGCAGGTTGCCGTCGCCCGCCTCGCCGAAGGAGTCGGCCCAGGCCAGGGCGGGCTTGCCGGCCGCGCGGAAGTCGGCGATGCACGCGCGCAGCTCCTGCACCTTGGCGAACCCCAGGGAGCGGGCGTCCACCCGGACCAGCAGCGCGGCCACGTCCGGGTCACGGGCGCCGCGGCGGATCCCCTCCACCACGTCCAGGTAGTGCTGCCGCCGACGGTTGACGAGCTGGCCGATCGGATCGCCGGGGGCCTCGTCGGCGACCCCCTCGGTCAGGTCCAGTTCCAGTACCAGCGGTCCGTCCCGGCGGGGCCCGAACCGGTCGAGGGACAAGGGTTGCGTGATCTTCGCGAGGTCCACCATGGCCCCAGGGTAGTCGGCCGCGCCCCGCCGGGTCGGGTGTCCGCGGCCGCCTGTGGACAACGGGGAACGGGGGCGCTCCGCGCCCGCGCGGGGAGGGGTCCCCGGGTGTCCCGCGGTGGGGTGAGTATTCCCTGAACATGCCCTAAGGTCGACTGTGTTCTGACCAGCGGAACGCACGGTTCGAGAGGGACGAGGCGATGGCGGGCATCCACGGGCGAGGGGATCGGACGCGCGGCGCGCGCGCCGCGGGAGCGGCGGCCGCGGCGGTCCCCCTGCTGCTGCTCACGGCCTGCTCCGGGGGTTCCGGTGACGGGGGCGGCGAGGAGACCGGCCTGGAGCTCGGCGCCAGCGGTGTCGTGCCCGCCGTCGAGCCGCCCGGCCCCGAGGGGTTCACCCCCCAGACCCTGGACGGCATCACGATCGACATGCCCGAGGACTGGGAGATCCAGAAGGAGGGCGGCAGCCTGTGCGCCAGCCCGCCCGGGCAGGCCGCCTGCGCCTACGGGTCCATCCGGCTCACCCCGCGGGCCGCGGAGAGCAACCCCGACGAGTGGCCCAGGAAGGGCGAGGCCCACGCCGAGGACGACGGCTGGGCGGACGACACGAGCAGTTGCCGCAGCCTCAACACCGCGGGCTCCGGCGGCATCGGCGTCTCCGGGGCGGAGCTGACGGTCTCCGACTTCACCACGCACGCCAACGACCTCAAATCCCACCACTCCGTGTGGCGGGTGACCTGCGCCAACGACGAGACCTTCGAGGTGCGCATGTGGTTCCTGCCGATCAGCGACGTGCTGCTCTACGTGTGGTCGGCCGACTCCCAGTACGACGCCGTCTACGACCAGGTGGCGGCCTCGATGAACACCGACGGCCACGGCGACTGAATCCCGGGCCGGTGGGCCGGTTCGGGTGTCCACCGGGTGTCCGGAGGCCGTAGGGTCGTAGTCGTCACCGCTTCGATGCGGTGACTGGTTACAGGCGACGGCGTGAATCGGGGTGCATGCACTGGTGACCGGCATCGGAGCGGCGGGACAGTTGGTTCAGTACACGCTGGAGAACGGGATGCGTCTGGTGACCGCACCCGCCTCCACCGGTCAGGTGGCCGCCGTGAACCTGTGGTACGGGGTCGGGTCCCGCCACGAGGTGCCCGGCCGGACCGGGTTCGCCCACCTCTTCGAGCACCTGATGTTCCAGGGCAGCGGCAACGTCGCCAAGGGCGAGCACTTCGAGGAGATCGAGCGGCTGGGCGGCGACATCAACGCCTCCACCTCGACCGACCGCACCAACTACTACGAGACGGTCCCCGCCCACGCCCTGGACCGCATCCTGTGGCTGGAGGCCGACCGCCTGGCGACCCTGCGCGAGGGGATGACCCAGGAGGTGCTGGACAACCAGCGCGACGTGGTCAAGAACGAGCGGCGCCAGCGCTACGACAACCAGCCCTACGGGACCGCCCTGGAACGTATCCTGCGCCTGGCCTACCCCGAGGGCCACCCCTACCACCACCCGACCATCGGCTCCATGGCCGACCTGGACGCGGCGGACCTGGACTACGTCAAGTCCTTCCACAAGGCCCACTACGGCCCGGACAACTGCGTCATCACCGTGGTCAGCGAACTGGACCCGGAGGACGTGCGGGCCCGGGTGGAGAAGTACTTCGGGGACATCCCGGCCCGCGAGGACGTCCCGCAGGCCCCCGACCCGGTCCTGCGGGCCCCGCTGGGCGGCCCGCTGCGCGACCTGGTCGTGGAGACCGTCCCGGCCGCCGGGGTGTTCCTGTGCTACCGGGCGCCCTCCTACGGCGAGCGCGGGTTCGACGTCGCCCACCTGCTCTCGGCCGTGCTGGGCCAGGGCCAGGGCAGCCGCCTGTACCGGTCCCTGGTCGTGGACCGCCCCATCGCCGCCGACGACGGCGGTGCCGCCGCCGACGTCCTGCCGTTCCGCTACACCGACAGCCTGCTGCTGGTGAACATGCTCGCCCGCGAGAACGTGGACGGCGACACCCTGGAGGCCGAGATCCTCGCCGAGGTCGCCAAGGTCGCGCAGGGCGTCACCGAGGAGGAGCTCGACCGGGCGCGCGCGGTCCTGGAACGGGACCACCTACAGTCCATCTCCGGCCCCGCCGGGCTGGCCGACGCGATCAGCTCCTGCACGCAGCTGTTCGACGACCCCGAGCTGGCGCTGACCTGGCCCACCCGGTGGCAGGACATCACGGTCGAGGAGGTGCGGGCCGCCGCCGAGCGGCTGCTCGTCGACGAGAACCTGCTCGTCGTCCGGTTCGACCCCGAGCCCGCGGCGGACGCCCGGGGCCCGGAGAGCACAGCCCCGGAGGCCGGGGAGCAGGCCTCCGCCGCGGCCACCGCCGACGCCTGAGTCCCGCCGAGCCACCACAGAAAGAGTCGTTGAGCATGTCGCAGAACCGCCCGGACCTCGGTACTCCGGCCTCCTACACTTTTCCCCGGCCTGAGCGGATCACCGTCGACGGCGGCACGGTCGTCGCGATCGACGTCCCCGGCCAGTACCTCGCCTCCGTGCGGCTGGTGCACCCCTACGGCGGCGCGGTCGAGCCGCTCGACGCCATGGGCGTGGGCGCACTGACCAGCGAGGTGCTGGAGGACGGCCCCGACGGCAACAGCTCCCTGGCCCCCGCCCTGGAGCGGCACGGCGCCGAGTGGGTGTCCCGCATCAACTGGGACGGGTTCATCACCGGGGTGGACGTCCCCGTGGGCCGCCTGGACGAGGCGGTCCGGCTCTTCGCCGACGCGGTGCGCCGCCCCGCGCTGAACCCCGACGACATCGTCCGCCGCCGCGAGCAGCTGCTGGAGCGCTTCTGGCTGGAGGCCGCCACCGCGAGCACCCTGGCCATGCGCAGCCTCGGCGGGCAGCTGTTCACCGGCCGCTACGCCACTCCGCTGGCCGGCGGCCCGGTCAAGCTGGCCGACATCACCCCCGAGACCGTCGCGGCCTACCACGCCGACACCCTGGCCTCCGTCGCGGGCACCCTCGTGGTGGTCGGCGACCTGAGCGGCGTGGACCTGGTCGAGCTGGGCAAGACCGTGTTCGGGGACACCGCCCCCGCGCCCGCGCGGGTCATCACCGAGCCCGCCCCGCCGCCCGGGGAACTGCCCCGCGTGCTCATCGTCGACCGCCCCGGGTCGGTGCAGTCGGCCCTGGTCATCGCGCACCGGGCGCCCTCGCGCTCGCAGGTGGACCTGCCCCGCGCCGAGGGCGTCGGCGAGGTGCTGGGCGGCATGTTCACCTCCCGGCTCAACCTGGAGCTGCGCGAGCGCCTGGGCTACACCTACGGTGCCGGGTCGCGGTTCGACCTGCGCCGCGACAGCGGGGTGTTCTTCATGTCCGCCCAGGTGGAGGCGGACACCACCGCGCACTCCATCACCTCCTCCCTGGAACAGGTGGCGAAGCTCCGCGAGGGCGGGGTCACCGAGGAGGAGCTGACCGCGGTGCGCGACGCCAACACGGTCGGCCTGCCGGTGACCTACTCCACCGCCCGCTCGATGGCCGGGGCCCTGGTGGACATGGTCGTCCACGACCTGCCCGACGACCACGTGGACAGTGTCCGGGCCGGGTACGAGCGGCTCACCAAGAAGGACCTGGACTCGGCCGCGGTCGAGTACCTGCACCCCGAGGAGGCCGTGGTGATCGTCGTCGGCGACGCCGAGCGGCTGCGCTCCCCGCTCACCGGGATCGGGGTCGGCCCGGTCGAGGTGCGCACCCCCGACGAACTCTGGGTGTGAAACCCGGGACCGGAGTGAACCGATCCGCGTCCGGGTGCGTCCCACCCGGACGTGGACCCCTCCCACCCGGGACGGGTAAAGGAGGGGTCGACGGTGCATGTGTTCGCGTTCCCCGGACATAACGAAAGCGAACCTATGTGCCGGTGTTATGGCAACGTCCGTCAGGGCTGCGACGTCCTGCTGGTATAACGAGTGATCCGTGCACCTACGTGGTGACGGTGACCGCAATGCTCCACAGGAGGCCACCATGGCCGGTGAATGGACCCGTGGATAACAGTGTCCTCCCTAGACAACCCCCACACGCAGCGCCCCGGGCCGGCGCCCGGTTCCGAGCGCCCGCAGGAGACCCCGGTGGCCGCCCCCGTGCCTGAGGGCCGCCTGCTGAAGGGGCGCTACCAGCTGGTCTCGGAGATCGCCCGGGGCGGCGTGGGGACCGTTTGGCGCGCCGTCGACCTGGTGATCGACCGCGAGGTCGCGGTCAAGGAGCTGCGCCTGCCCGAATCCCTGAGCCGGTCCGACCGCGAGTCCCTGCTCCAGCGCACCACCCGCGAGGCCCGCGTGGCCGGGCGGCTGAGCCACCCCAGCCTCATCACGGTGCTCGACGTGGTCGACGAGGACGACCGCCCGTGGATCGTCATGGAGCTGCTGGAGGCCTCCACCCTGGAGGAGATCATCGACGTCGGCGGCCCGCTGCCCTACCAGCGGGTGGCCGAGATCGGGCTACAGCTCATCGACGCCCTGAAGGTCGCGCACAACGAGGGCATCGTGCACCGCGACGTCAAGCCCGGCAACGTGATGATCACCAGCGGCGGCCGCGTGGTGCTCACCGACTTCGGCCTGGCGGCGTGGAACGGCGAGTCCGCGCTCAGCGAGTCCGGCCGCATCGTGGGCTCCCCGGCGTACCTGTCGCCGGAGCGGGCCAAGGCGGGCCCGGTGGGCCCGGCGTCGGACCTGTGGTCGCTGGGCGCCACCCTGTACGCGGCGGTGGAGGGGTACCCGCCCTACGACCGCAAGGGCTACATCAAGATCCTGCGCCAGGAGCCGCTGGAGGAGCCCGCGACGGCGGCGAAGGCGGGCCCGCTGGCGCCGGCGCTGGCCGGGCTGCTCAAGGTGGAGGCCGGTGAGCGGCTGACCGCGGACAACGCCGCCAAGATGCTGCGCATCGCGGCGCTGGCCCCGTGGAGCACCGAGGCGGGTGCGCGCGCCGACAGGTCCGGGGCGGCCGGGGAACCCGGGGAGCCGGAGGCGTCCGGGCGGAGCGCCGAGGGCGACGGGGCGGCGGGTACCGCGGTTCCCGAACAGCGCGAGTCGGCCCGGGAGCACTTCAAGGCGGGCGGCCGGGTACTGGCCGAGAACATCAGCGACCGGCTGCGCAACAGCCCGGAGGCGATGAGCGCGTTCGTGGCCTCGCTGCGCGAGTCCACCGACACCCTGGGGCTCACCAACCCGGGACGGCACGCCGACAAGTCCGGTGCGGGCGCGTCGGCACGGATCATCGCGGTGGCGGTGGGCGTGCTGGTGCTGCTGGCGATCGTCCTGTGGGCCCTGCTGGGCCGCTGACCGGCCGGGCGCGGAAGGCACCCGGGCGGGGGTCCGCCCCCGGGAGGGGGCGACGAGGCGACCCGGCGAGGGGGCCGCAGGCCCCCGAGCGGGGGTGTCCCGGAGTCGAGTGGGGCCGGCGGGACTCGAACCCGCACTGTACAGCACCTAAAGCTGGCGTCTCCTGCCAATTGGACTACGGCCCCCGGGCGTGCCCGTGGGGACAACTGTACCGGGACCGGGAGGAGTTCCGGCCGCCGGGCCGCGGGACCCCGCGGCCCGGGAGCCGGGCGGGTCCGAGGAGCGGGTCAGACGCCCAGCTCCTTCTTGACGCGGGCGACGTGGCCGGTCGCCTTCACGTTGTAGAAGGCCTTGGCGACCCTGCCGTCGGCGCCGACGATCACCGTGGAGCGGATGACGCCCTGGACGAGGCGGCCGTAGTTCTTCTTCTCCCCGAAGGCGCCGTAGGCCCGCAGGGTGTCCTTGCCGGGGTCGCCGACGAGGGTGAAGGTCAGGCCCTCCTGGTCGCGGAACTTCGCCAGCTTCGCGGTGGTGTCGGGGGACACGCCGATGACGGTGAAGCCCGCGGCGTCGAAGTCGCGGAGGTTGTCGCGGAAGTCGCAGGCCTCGGTGGTGCAGCCGGGGGTCATGGCGGCGGGGTAGAAGTAGAGCACGACGCTCTTGCCGGTCCGGGCCAGGACCTCGCTCAGCGTCACGGACTCGCCGTCGGCGTCCTCCAGGGTGAAGTCGGGCGCCTGGTCACCGGGCTCCAGCCGGATGGGGTCGCTCACGTGGGATTCCTCTCTGTCGCCGGGCGCCGGTGCGGCCCCGGTCGTCCTCGCCGACAACACTAACGACCCGGTGGCGGCGGGGGTGCCGGAGTCCCGTGCTTCGGTTGCGATTCCGGTTCGGTTCGTACGCTTTGGGATCGGGCGGCGGTTCGATCACCTATTGTTGACGCACTTCACGATTGGTCGGTTGGGAGTCTCGGCACCGATGCCTGCATTCACGCTCGACGAGGTCAGGGAACGCACGCTCAAGGAGCGCGATTCCTGGTGGACGGTGTACCTCGTGGACCCGATCGCGGTCCGCCTGGTGCGGCCGGTCGCCAACCGTACCTCCGTCACCCCCAACCAGCTGACGGTGCTGGCGCTCTTCCTCGGCCTGGGCGCGGCGGTGTGCTTCGCCCTGGGCTACCGGGAGTTCCTGCTGCTGGGCGCGGTCCTGTACTACCTGTCGTTCCTGGTGGACTGCATGGACGGCAAGCTGGCCCGGCTGACCGGCACCGAGTCGGTGTTCGGCGCCTGGGTGGACTACGTGACCGACCGGTTCCGGGTGCTGGTGTGCGTGGTGGCCCTGATGGGCGGCCAGTACGTGGTGGCCGAGGAGGCCGACCCGGCCGCGGACCCGGTGTGGTTCGTGTGGCTGGCCCTGGCCGTGGTGTTCCTGGACATGCTGCGCTACCTCAACGCGCTCCAGGTGTACAAGGTGCGCCGGGAGATGCGCTCGCACCTGGCGGCGGCGCTGGAGCGGGCGCGGGCGACCCTGTCGATGCTGGGCCCGGACGAGGACGACACCTCCGCGGCGACCGGTGCGGGCGGGCGCACCATGAGCGACGGCGGCGAGCAGGCGGTGCTGCGGCACGGCATCTCGGTGCTGGAGGACATCCTGCGCACCCAGACCGAACGGGAGAACCGCAACCGGCGCACGGCCGGCAAGCAGCCGGACCTGACCCTGCCCAAGGTGGACCTGCACCAGGAGTTCCGCACGCGGTTCCCCTGGTACCAGCGGTTCTGGTCGGCGCTCAACGCGCGCCGGGTGCGCACCCACCTGGTCAGCGGCATCGAGTTCCAGGTGGCGGTGTTCGTGGTCGCCCCGGTGGTGGCCGCGCTGACGGGCGTCCCGTCCGCTATCGGCTGGATCACCGCGGTGGCGGGTGTTTTGCTCCTCGCGTTCGAGATCGCCATCATCTATAAACTGTGGTTGTCCACACGGGACTTCTTCCGTGTGGTCGACGGAATCGACGGCGCGCTGAGATTCTCCGGTCCGTCCGACGGCGCGGAGGACGAGGGCCGGGACACCGGCTCGGACACCGGATCTCACACGACCTTGCGCTCATGAGAGAGGCGGCCCAGATGGCGGAAGGCGATACCGAACCGCGCCGGACCCCGGCCGAGATAGAGGCCGAGATCAACCGCGAGCAGCGGCGACTCGCCGAGACCATCGACGAGTTGGTGGTCTCGGCCAGGCCCGCGAACATCGCGCGGCGCCAGGTCGCGAAGGCCAAGGAGACGGGCGGCCGGATCCTGGACGAGGCGCGGGCCCTGGTCGTCGGCGGCGGCGCGGTGCGGGTGGAGAGCCACCTGGTCGAGCCGGAGGAGGGCAGCATCCTCCTCAAGGGCGACGACGAGGTCGTGACCACCTACCAGTCGCGCAGGCGGCTTCCCCCCGAAGCCGTGATCCTCGCGGTGGGCGTCGGCGCGGTGATCGCGGTCGGCGTGGTGGCCGTGATCGCGCGGCGCAGGCGCACGTAGGCCTGACGGACGCACAGCGGAGGGGCCCGTGCTTCGAGCACGGGCCTCTCCGGCGTTCCCCGGCGGCCGTCCCTAGAGGAAGGCCCGCCCCTCGCCCCGGTAGGTGGGGACGGCGCGCACGTAGGCCCCGGTGTCGGAGTCGATGAGGTGCAGGGTGTCGAACCGTTCGCACAGCTCGCCGGCCTTGGTGTGGCGCATCCACACCAGGTCGCCGATCTCCAGGGTGTCGGCGGCGGCGCCCAGCAGCGGGGTTTGTACCTCGCCCGCGCCCTCGTTGGCGCTGTAGGACAGCCCGGCCGGCAGGTGGGGGACGGGCAGGCGCAGGGGGTCGGCGGGCCCGGAGGCGGGGTAGCCGCCGCCCAGGGCGGTGACCGCGCCCCGCGCGGGGCGGCGTACGACGGGCAGCGCGAACAGGGCGGCCGGGCGGCCCTGGAAGGAGCTGTAGTAGTCGAACAGGTGCGGGTGGTACAGGCCCGACCCGGCGCCGAGCTCGGTGACGGCCTTCTCCCGGCCGGTGGTGTGCAGGCTGCCGGTACCGCCGCCGTTGACGAAGCGGAGCGGGGCGACCTCGCGGACCGCGCGGACGATGGCGGCGCGGCGTTTGGCGAGCTCGACGGCGGAACGGTGCTGGACGGCGCGCAGCACGCGGCCGAAGAGGGGGCGCCCGGGCGGGGCGTCGCCGACCCCGGCGATCTGCGCCTCGTAGGCCATGATCCCGTCCAGGCGCAGTTCCGGGCGGCGCAGCACGGCGCGGGCCAGGGCGGCGGCCTGGGCGGGGGTGCGCACGGGGGAGCGCAGGCTGCCGACGCGCACCCGCGGGCCGAGCGGCTGCCAGCTGGTGTCGATGTCCAGGCAGACCCGGACGGGGGGCGCGTCGGAGGGCCGGGCGCCGGCGCGGTCGGCGGCGGCCACGGCCCGGGAGACCAGGTCCAGGTGTTCGGTGCCGTCGACCATGAGGGTGACGGCGCCCAGAGCGGCGGGGTCGGCGGCCAGGCGCTCCAGGGCGTCGGTGTCCGTGGTGGGGTAGGCGACCAGGATGTCGCGGCCGACGGGGCCGCCGGGGTCGCCCTGGGCGAGCCAGAGCGCCTCGGGCAGGGTGAAGGCCATGACGCCCTCGTAGCCGGGCATCTCCAGCACGGTGCGCAGCAGCTCGCGGCAGCGCACCGACTTGCTGGCGACCCGGATGGGCCTGCCGTGCGCGCGGCGGGTGAGGGCGGCCGCGTTGGCGCGGAAGGCGGCCAGGTCGACCACGGCGAAGGGGGCCTGGAGTTCGCGCGTCGCGGCCTCGTACTTCTCACGCAGGCTTGTCATGCCTCCGAGGATGCCAGAACATGAATCACTTTCATATTCCCTGGGCGGAAATCGCATGATCCGCCGGAATCACCCCGTGGCGTCCGGGCCGGGGGTCCGCGCGGGGTGTGAGCCGTGACCGCTCTCGGCCCCGGGCCCCCGCATCGGCCCGTCGGCGGATATCCTGGGACGTCACGGCCGCACGGCCGGTCCGACCCCAGAAACGGTTTTCTCTCCATGAGCGAGCGCGAGTACATCCTGACCCTGGCGTGCCCCGACAGCCGCGGCATCGTCGCGGCGGTGGCCAACCTGCTCTCCGACCACGGCTGCAACATCACCGAGAGCCAGCAGTACGGCGACCACTACACCGGCCGCTTCTTCCTGCGCATGCAGTTCGTGGCCGAGGCGGGCGAGCACGGGGTCACCGGCGAGGACGTCCTGCGCGGCGCCTTCGCGGCGCTGGCCGGGGACTTCGGCGGCGCCGGCGCCGCCTCCGTGGAGTGGACGCTCAGCCCGCGCGACGTGCGTCCCCGCATGATCGTGATGGTGTCCAAGTTCGGGCACTGCCTCAACGACCTGCTCTACCGGCACCGCAGCGGCCTGCTGGACATCGACATCGCCGCGGTGGTCTCCAACCACCCGGACCTGGAGTTCCTGGCCGACTCCTACGGGGTGGACTTCCACCACCTGCCGGTGACCCCGCAGACCAAGGGCGAGCAGGAGGCCCGGCTGCTGGAACTGGTCGGCTCCTACGACGTCGACCTGGTGGTGCTGGCCCGGTACATGCAGGTGCTGTCCGAAAAGCTGTGCACCAAGATGTCGGGCCGGATCATCAACATCCACCACTCGTTCCTGCCGAGCTTCAAGGGCGCCCGGCCCTACCACCAGGCGCACGCGCGCGGGGTGAAGCTCATCGGCGCCACCGCGCACTACGTCACCGCCGACCTCGACGAGGGGCCGATCATCGAGCAGGAGGTGGCCCGGGTGGACCACACCGACAGCCCCGAGAAGCTCACCGAGATCGGCCGCGACCTGGAGTCGGTGGCGCTGGCCCGCGCCGTCAACTGGCACGCCCAGCGGCGTGTCCTCCTCAACGGGGACAAGACCGTCGTCTTCGGGTGAGCCGACCCGCACCCGTTTTCGGACGTACCAGGGGCGCCTTCGGGCGCCCCTTCGTTTTCTGTCCGTGACAGGGTTCCCGGACCGTCTTTGGGGCAGGGATGGGGATGACGTTACCTGTTCTGTCGCACAAAATCTTACTCCAAGTGCCTTGTTGACTACGTAGAGTGCGTATATGGTGTGATCTAGTTCGAAACCCGTTCGGTCCCTTACGGAAAGACGGGACGCGGGTTTCGGTCCGAAACCCCGGGACGGAACTCCCGGGCGAGGGGGCGTGAACACACATGGGCAAGCACTTCGACGACCTCGGCGGCAAGGCCGAGGAAGCCTACGGCAAGGTGACCGGCGACCGGGCCAAGGAGGCCGAGGGCAAGGTCGACCAGGCCAAGGCGAGCGCCAAGGACACCGCCGACAAGGCCAAGGACAAGGCCGAAGAGCTCAAGGACAAGGCCGAGGAAGCGGTCGAGAACGTCGGCGAGAAGATCAAGGGCGTTTTCAAGCGCTGACACCGCGCAGCCCACACGATCGGAGCCCGAACGGGCTCGCCTGCACACTGCGTAGGGGGACCAGTGTCGGATACCAGGACCGAGGCCAAGGTGCCGGGCGCACGCGAAGCGGACCGGCGGGGAGCGGCCGCAGAGGGCGGCCACACCCACATCGCGGACGGGGTCGTCGCCAAGATCGCGGGCATGGCCGCCCGTGAGATCGGCGGCGTGTACGCCATGGGCGGCGGCGCCGTCCGCGCCATGGGGGCAGTCAGGGACGCCGTCACCGGCGGCGGGGACCGCGGATCGGTGGCCCGCGGCGTGTCCGTCGAGGTCGGGGAGCGGCAGGCGGCCGTCGACATCGACCTCGTCGTCGAGTACGGCACCGCCATCCAGGACCTCGCGGCGGCCGTGCGCCGCAACGTCACCAACGCCATCGAGAAGATGACCGGCCTCGAAGTCACCGAGATCAACATCAAGGTGGACGACATCCACCTGCCCGACGAGGACGACGGTGAGGCCGCGCGCGGCGACAACGGCGGCTCGGACACCGCACCCAGGGTCCAGTAGTGATGGACGACGTCGACGAGCCGGGGGAGATCGCCCGGCGGGTGGCCCGGGCCTCCCTGCGCTCCCCGGACGTGGTCGAGCTGTCCGCGGGGTCGTTCGGGACGCTGTCCACACCCGTGCCGGGCGGTCGCGTCCGGGGGGTGGCGGTGCGCTCGGACACCGTCGAGGTCGGCGTCGTGGTCCACTTCGGGCGACCGCTGCCCGAGATCGCGGGCGAGCTCCGCAAGGCGCTCGCCCCGCTCGCCGGCGGCCGCGCCGTCCACATCTGTGTGGAGGACGTGGTCGCCGGCGCGGCGGTCACCCGGACCCGACCGCAAACGAGATGAGCGCTGGACATAGAGGGGGATGCCATGTGGCCCATAGTCGGACTGTCCTACGGGACGGTGCTGGGGTTGGCGGGTGCGTTCGGCGGGTTCGTGGCCTTCGCGCTCGTACTGGTCCTGGGCCTGGCCGGATTCGTCGCGGGCCGGGCCATGGAGGGCGACATCGACCTGAGCGAGATGTTCTCGCGGCGTTCGGCCTGACGGGCGGGGCCGTGGTGGGAACACGCACACAGGACGTCCCCCGGCAGCGGGAGCACACCGCCGCCCGGGGACGGCACGTCCGCGCCGAGGACCTGCGCGACCCCGGCGGGCGCACGGACATCGCGAACGGGGTCGTCGAGAAGGTCGCCGCACGTGCCGTGGACGAGGTCGCCGGGGCGCGGTCGGCGGCCCGGGGCCGGGCGGTGCGCGCCCGGGTGAGCGGGGACGTCGTCCTGCTGAGTCTGCGGATCCGCGTGGACTACCCCGAACCGGTGCGCCGGATCGCCGCGCTCGTCCGTTCCCGGGTCCGGGAACGGGTGGAGCACACCACCGGCAAGCAGGTCCACCACATCGACATCGAGATCGTCGAAACGGTGCGCTGACCGCGCCGTTCCACCGCTCCGCGACGGCGGGCCGGGAGAGACCTTCCCGGCCCGGTCGGGGACCGCCGTACTAGGAGTTGTGATGACCACCGTGGAAGAGGTGCTCGGCCGTCCCGACCAGGGGGTCGACCGGGAGGCCAGGAGAGTGGCCGTGCACACGTTCCGGCCCCGTCGGTCATGGCCCGCGGTGATCACCGGGTTCGTGATCCTCATCATCGCGGTCGTCGCCGCGGCCGAGGTGATCGCGGCGCTGGCGGGCAGCCCGCTGGGACTGTTCCCCGTCGGTACCGCGACGGAGTACGCCCAGGCCACCACCTGGTCGCAGCCGTCGGTCCAGATCGCGTCCGCGCTGCTGGCCCTGATCGGGCTCGTGCTCATCGTGGCCGCGCTCGCACCGGGGCGCGGGCACTGGACGGCACTGCGCACCGACGACCCGGCGCTGGTCGTCGGCATGACCCGCAGCGCCCTGCGCCGGGCGGTGGCGGCCGCCGCCCGGGACGTCAGCGGTGTCGACCAGGTGGGGGTGCACGTGCGCGGCAGCCGCATCCGGGTGCAGGTGCGCACCGGGATGCGCGAGGCGCCGGGGCTGCCGGCGGAGGTCACCGCCGCCGTGGAGCGGCGGCTGGAGGAGCTGGCACCGCTGCGCAGTCTGCGGATCGCCACCCACGTCCGCTACGCGGAGGGATGACCATGGCACGGGACAGGGCGCGCAGGTCGGCCCGGGGCAACCGGCAGGGACTGCTGCTGGTGGGGATCGTACTGCTGGCGGCCGGTGCCGCGGCGTTCGCGGCGGGACGGGGGCTGTTCGGGGCGGGCATGGCCGGGGACGCCCTGCTCAACGACGCGGTCCGGGGAGCCCTGGCCGCCCCCTGGATGCCGTACGCGGTGGTGGCGGTGGCGTTCGTCGCCGCGTTCCTGGCGCTGCGCTGGCTGCTGGTGCAGGGACTCGACGACACCGTGGGCCGACTGGTGCTGGAACGCGGCGCCGACGGTCGATTGGAGATGCCCGAGAGCGTCGCGCGCGGTGCCCTGGAACAGGAGGTCGCGGCCTACCCGGGCGTGCGCCGGGCCCGGGCCCGCCTCACCGAGTCGGCCGACGCGCCCCACCTGAGGCTGGCACTGACCCTGGACGACGACGCCGACGTCGCCGCCGTGTGGCGGCGGGTGCGCTCCGAGGCCCTGGCCGACCTGCGCCGTTCGCTGGAGCTGGAGACCATCCCGGCGGTGGTCCGCATGTCCATGACCGCCCCGGCCAAGAACCCCCGCCGCCGCCTCGCCTGATCACCCCGGATCCGTGGGCCGACCTGCGGTGCGGCCCCGCCGCCGGGTACGCCGGGCCGTTCCCGGGTACAAGACCTGGGACGGATCCACCGCTCGGGGAGTCCCCGTGCGGAAGCGGTCGGGGGAGGGCCCGATGGGGTGCAAGCCGAACGTCGTCAGCCGGACGACCCACTCGCGTTTCCAGGTCTTCGGAAAGCAGCGGGCGCGCGCCAACTGGCGCAAGAAAGCGCGCAAGAGGTACGGCTGGAGGTACCGGAAGTGGTCGAAGGCCGAGGGCAGGGATTACCAGGTCGACATCCGCGGCCAGGACTTCCTGCTGTACAAGATCCGCGCGTTCGGCCGCCCCTGCAAGTGACCCCGGGTCTCAGCACTCGATGACGTTGACGGCGAGGCCCCCGCGGCTGGTCTCCTTGTACTTGTCGTGCATGTCGCGGCCGGTGTCGCGCATGGTCCTGATGACCTTGTCCAGGGACACGAAGTGGCTGCCGTCGCCGCGCAGCGCCATACGGGCCGCGCTGATGGCCTTGACCGACGCCAGCGCGTTGCGTTCGATGCACGGGACCTGGACCAGGCCGCCGATCGGGTCGCAGGTCAGACCCAGGTTGTGCTCCATCGCGATCTCCGCGGCGTTCTCCACCTGGGCCGGGGTGCCGCCCAGGACCTCGGCCAGTCCGGCGGCGGCCATGGACGAGGCCGAGCCGACCTCGCCCTGACAGCCCACCTCGGCACCGGAGATCGACGCGTTCTGCTTGAACAGGATGCCGATCGCGGCGGCCGTCAGCAGGAACCGGACCACGCCCTCCTCGCCCGCCCCCGGGCTGAAGTGCGTGTAGTAGTGCAGCACTGCCGGGACGATCCCCGCCGCGCCGTTGGTCGGCGCGGTGACCACGCGGCCGCCCGCGGCGTTCTCCTCGTTGACCGCCAGCGCGTACAGGGTGATCCAGTCGCTGCCGCGCATCGGGTCCGGGTCGGCGGCGGTGGGGGCGAGCAGCCCCGCGTCATCGCAGTTGCCGCCGAGTTGGCGGTACAGCCGGTGCGCCCGGCGCGGCACCCGCAGGCCGCCGGGCAGGGTGCCCTCGGTGGTCACCCCGCGGCGCACGCACTGGCGCATCACCGTCCAGATCTCCAGGAGTTCCGCGGCGATCTCGGCGTCGGTACGGCCGAAGGCGCGCTCGTTGGCGAGCATGATCGCGCTGATCGACTTGCCGGTCTCCGCGCACAGCGCCAGCAGTTCCTCGGCGCTGTCGAACGGGTGGGGCAGCACGGTGTCGTCGGTCTTGATGCGGTCGGCCCCCGCCGCCCGCTCGTCCACGACGAACCCGCCGCCCACGGAGTAGTACACCTTGGCGGCCAGCTCGGCGCCGGCGGCGTCCCGGGCGACGAACCGCATCCCGTTGGGGTGGTCGGGCAGGCTCTCCTTGCGGCGGAAGTCCACGTCCACGGCCGGGTCGAAGTCCACCGTGGGCCCGTTCGGGCCGCCCAGGGGCATGGAACGCTCGGTGCGCACCCGCTCCACCAGGGCGGGCACGGCGTCCACGTCCACCCCCTCGGGGGTGTGCCCGAGCAGGCCGAGCACGACGGCCGTGTCGCTGCCGTGTCCCTTGCCGGTGAGGGCGAGCGACCCGTACAGTTCCGCGCGCACGTGCGCCACATCGTCCAGCAGTCCGTTCTCCCGCAACCGGGTGACGAACGTGCGGGCGGCCTTCATCGGCCCGACGGTGTGCGAACTCGACGGTCCGATACCGATTTTGAACAGGTCGAACACGCTGATGGCCAAGGGTCTGTCCTCCTCGTTGAGCACAGGGCCCGATCTGCCGGACGAACGCCGTGCGGGGCCCGGCGGCCCCGCACGGCGGGGCCCTACAGGTT
>NZ_JASFDV010000070.1 GCF_030766825.1 Nocardiopsis sp. CC223A | reverse complement strand
GCCGGGCCGAGCTGCGCCTGACCCTGACGGTGGCCGAACGCGAGGACCCGCTGGCGCCGCCGCCGGACGCCCTGCGGCCCGGGTTGCTGTCGGTCGGGGACATCCCCGCAGGCGATCGGCTCGGTGAGGCGGACCGGGCCCACCGGTCGCGCCCGGTGGTCGAGGACCCCGACAAGGGCGAGGTGCGGACCGCCCCGGTGCTCGGCGACACCGCCCTGTTCGCGCTGGTCAAGCGGATCGCGGCGCGGTCGGTACGGGACGCCGCCCAGGCCCTGGGCGGATCCGGGCCGCGGTTGTGGGACTGGTTCGGCCACTGGTGGGGCGCCGACACCCCGGCGCGGGGCGCCGCCCCCCGCCCCTCCCGGGTGCGGCTGCGGGAGGTCCCGGCGATCACCGGGGGAGCGCTGGTGACGGCCACCCGGATGACCGTGGACCCCCTGTTCGGGGACTCCGTGGACGGCCGCCTGTTCACCCACGACCTCCAGTGCGGGGGGACCGCCGAGGCCGTGTTCGACATCGAGGACCCCGACGACGCCGTCCTGGGCCTGTGCGCGCTCGTCGTCCGCGACCTGGCGACGGTGCCCTTCGACACGCTGGGGGCGGGCTCGGGCGTGGGCCACGGCCGGGTGAGCGCGGTCCGCGCGGAACTGGTGTCCCACGGTGGGGGGCCGCAGCGGCGCGTCGACCTGATCGCGGCGGTGTTCACCCCCGACGGCCCGGACGCGGCGGCCGTCCGGGAGTGGGTGGCCGCCCTGCGCCCCCTGGTCTCCGGTGACACGGTCTCCGGCGGCACCGGACCCGATGCGTCCCGACGGGAAGGAGGACGACCGTGACCGACGCCCCCGCTGGGGTGACCGTGCGCAGGTTGGACGCCGCGGAGATCGACGCGGTCTTCGACGACGTCTTCGTGCGGGGCACCCGTTGCAGTCCGCTCGACGCCGGCGTGCCCGGCACGCCCGGCGATCCGGACACGCCGCAGTGGCTGCTGGCCGAGCTGGGCGACGGCCGCATCACCGGTGTCTGCCCGCGGGACCGCTGGCACCGCTCGGACGGGCCCGGTACCGCCGACCTGTCGGCGCCGCCGCCGGTCGCGCCCGCCGACCGGGTCCGTGTTCTGGAGGTGCTGGTGTTCGCCGCCCACGCCCAGATCCGGATCGGTGAGGGCGGCCGGACCGGGTGGATCAGCGCCGATGCCCCCGGCGAGGTCCCCCCGTGGCTGCGCCCGCGCGACCGCTCCTTCCTGCTCCAGGGCTGGACCGGGCCCGAGCACGGCCGCTCCCCGGGTGAGGGGGTGCCGCTGACCGTGACCGCCGAGCCCTCCGGGGCGCGCGCGGTCCTGCCGGTCGTGTGGACCGACTTCTCCGCGCGGGTGCGCCGCGTCCGCGGGGGCCGTGCCATCGCCGAGGGGGCCGGGAGCTGGCTGACCGTGCGCGAATACTGGGCGCAGGACCCCGGCACCGGCACCGTGGGGGTGGCCTTCCACCGGCTGACCGGCCTGTCCACCGGACCCAAGCCGACCGGTCCGGTGTTCGACCCGGGCACCGGGGACGAACCCGTCGGGGGGACGCTGTGGTGAACCCCCGCGATGTGGCCTCACGCCTGGGCGGCACCGACCGCTCCCGCCCCGCCGGGCAGGACGCCCCGGCGCGTGCCACCGCACCCTACGGCGCGGTCCGCATGGCCGCCGACCCCATGCCCGCCGCCGACCTGCACGGCGGATACGACAGCGGCGACCTGCTGCGCAGCCACGACCACACGGTGCGCGGCACCCATTCGGGGTGGATCGACCTGACCCTGACGACCCTCACCCCCACCTTCGTGGGCCGCACCCCGGACCGGGGCGGGGTGAGCCGCTCCCTGCGGCTGCCGCACGGCGAGACCCCGCTGCCCGTGCTGCCGGGTTCGGGGCTGCGCGGCCTGGTCCGCAACACCTTGCGTATGCTCACCAGCGGGGAGACCGGACCGGTCAACACGCCGATGCTGTTCTTCCGGGCGCCGGTGCGCATCGACCCGGCCTCGGCCGACAGCACGCTGTCGCCCCGCACCCGCTCGGTGATGGCGCTGCGCCACTCCCAGTACCGCAGGCGGCGGGCGGGCCTGCGCACCCGGCAGGGCTTCCTGTTCCATGAGCGCTCCCGCGACCGCTGGTACATCGTGGAGGTCCCGGCCGCCGGGCCCGGCGGGGAGCGCGGCCAGGCGTTGAAAGTGCCGTTCGCGGTGCTGCGGAAAAGCCTCGAACGGTGGGATTTCGGGGTGGCGGACCTGCCGGACACCCCCCGGGGCACCTCGTACGTGCCCACCACCCACGAACAGCACGGCCGGTTGCAGTACCGCTGGGTGTACGCCGTTCACCTGCCGGGGGAACGGCGCGTCTCCGCGGTCGCCCCGACGGAGCAGGAGGCCCGCGCGCACCTGGCCGCGCACCGGATCGACGCCCGCGACCTGGGCCGGGGCGGGGTCGTCCCGGCCCTGGTGGTGCTCACCGGCGCGGCCGCGGGCGAGCGCCGCAACGCCTACCTGTTCCCCCGGCCGCCGGATCTGCGCACCGGGCGGCTGCGCGTCCCCGACGCCCTGGTGGAGATGTTCGAGTCGGCCGAGCAGATCACCGGGTACCAGCGGGCCGCGTTCCCCGACGGGCTCGGTACGGAGGAGGGGGACCCCGAACGCGAGCGGGTCGGCGGGGCCGGCGGCGGCGGACTGCCCCGCCGCGGTATGGAACCGGTCTGGTTCGATGTGGACTCCCGGGGGTCGGTGGCGTCCTTCGGCCGTTCGGGCGGCTACCGGATCGCGGTCAGCGACGACGACCCGATCCGCCGGGCGGTGCCGGAGGCGCTGCTCAGCCCCCAGCACGGGGACGCCGACCGGGCCGATCGCGCGGGGCGGCCGGTGGACGTGGGCCGGGCCCTGTTCGGGGACGTGGACACGTTCGCGGGTGAGTCGCCCGCCTCCAAGGGGCGGGTGTTCTTCGGCAACGCGGTGTGCACCGACCCCGATCCGGACTACCCCGACGGAGCGGCCCTGCGGGTGCGGCTGCTCTCCCCCCAGCGCGGCTGCTTCGCCAACTACCTGCTCCAGGGCCCGGACGCGGCCGGGGGCAGGGCCGACGTCATCACGTGGGCGCACGAGGGGCGGGTGCGGCTCAACGGCTACAAGGTCTACCTGCACCGGCACCGCGACGATCTGGGCTCGCCGGTGCGCTATGACGACGCGGCCCGGGAGGATCCGGGCCTGGAGGTGCTGGTACCCGGGGGCGACCACGAGCCGCCCCGGGACACCCAGCGCGACATCGTCCCGCTCCGCGACGGGCTGGAGTTCCGGTCGCGGATCACCTTCACCAACCTCACCGACGGGGAGCTGGGCGCCCTGCTGCGGTCCCTGCTGCTGGACAACCCGGTGGACGGCGGCGACCCGGCCGATCCGGAGTACGCGCACAAGATGGGCATGGGCAAGTCGCTGGGGATGGGCAGCGTCCATCTGCGACCGCGGCTGCACCTGGTGGACCGGCGGGCCCGGGCGCTGTCCCCGGACCCGGCGGCCGGGGTGGAGCGCGCCGACGCCGCCCGGGTGCGGGCGCTGTTGGACGCCTTCGACGGCGCGCTGACGGCACGACGGCTCTCCGGAAACGGCGACCCGTCCCGGTGGCGGGAGGTGGACCAGGCCGTGGACGTGCTGCTGGCCGCGCGCTGGCGGTACCGGCTGCCCTGGGAGGACACGGCGGTGATGCCGCTGCGCGCGTTCGCCGAGTACCCGGTCCTGCCCCCGTTGGTCGACCGTTACGCGGCGGCCGGCCTGCTCAGCCGGTGATGACCTCGGTCAGCGCGTCGATGAGGTCGGCGCGTCGGTCCGGGTCGTCCTGGGCGTCCGCCCAGCGGTCGGGCACGCCCCGCCCCTCCTCCAGGATCGCGCACAGCAGGGTGTCCAGGGTGCCCCGGGGGTCGGCCTCCAGGGCGGCCCGCCGCTCCTGCGCGCGGGCGGACAGCTCCAGAGCGGTCCGCTCCAGCCACATCTTCTCCTCCTCGCTGAGCACTTCGCGGCGCTCGGGATCGGCCTCGTCCCGGACCACCGGGGTGTCCGGCACGGGGGCGTAGGGGGCGCTGCGGGCCCGGCCCCGGGCCTGCTGCACCAGGGCGAAGTGGGTGGGCATGTCCACCGCCATACGCCCCAGGACCCCGGTGAGCCTGCGGGCGACGTCCTCGCCGCTCAGGGCCGGCAGCAGGCGGCGCAGCAGGAGGCGGCGCCGTTGGTCGGGGGTGCGCCCGGGGTCGGCGTCGCGGCCGGCGGCCAGCTCGGCGAGCTTGCGCAGGAGGTAGTCGCCGGTGGCGGTGGAGACCATCGGCGCCTCCTTGGGGCCGCCCAGGCCGCGGCCGTGCAGGTCGGCGACGGGCACCGCGCTGCCGTCCTCGGTGAAGGAGACGGTCTCGCCGGGGGAGATGTCCTCGGGCAGGTCGGCTGCGGGGTTGCCCCAGCCCGCGGTGAGCACGAGCATGGCCAGCGCCTCCTGCTCGACCACGTCGGTGGCCAGGCGGGCCACGTCGCGGCGTTGGGCCCAGCGCCGGGGGCGTTCGGAGAACGCGCAGCGCACCCGCCCGTCGGCGGTGGGCTGGGGGTAGACGTGGCGCAGGTTCTTGTACGACCGGTCGCGGCGCACGTCGTCCAGGGCATCGCGCAGCCGGTGCGCGGCGGTCCGGTCGACCGCCTCCCCGACGGGTGCCGCACGCTTCATGCGCACGGCGATGACACCGTCGGGGTCGCCGCCGTGGTCCGGGCACGGGCAGTGCTCGGCGCACAGGTCGACGTAGTCGCAGAACTGCTCGGCGTGGCCCGAGCAGCCCTGTGCGGTTCCGTCCGCGGAGCAGGGCCCGCACCCCAGGACGCGTGTGAAGACGCGCAGGAAGGCGGCGGAGCCGAACAGCTCCCAGGCGGAGCAGTGGTGCGTGCTCACGAACTCTTCTCCCCGGGTGTTCCGGGGCCGGGTCGCTTCCCCAGCCCTCCGGAGAAGCGTGTGCGAGTACGTGAGACCTCAGGTGGCACTCCCGAGTCAACGGGAGACCACCTAACAAACTAGGACTGAAGCGACCAACTGTCAATTATCGACCCCGGTCCCTAAGGCATATAAAACAATATAGAAATCCATAAATCGGACATCTGAATCAATGGCCACTGGAGCCCCGGAGGAGTCGGCGGCATGTCGTTCCCGGCGCTTGATCGTCCCTGTCCGAGAGACTGCGGTGAGTCCCGGAAGGGGCGGGCGCGGCCGTGGGGGACGCGCTGTGAGAGAGGAACGGAGGTCGCCGGATGCCGGTGCTCAACCTGACGCCGCATGTGGTGACAGTCGTGGACGATGAGGCGAAGGTCATCGGCACCTGGCCCGGGGCGGCCGACCCCGCCAGGGTCGAGGCCGAGCGGGTTCCCGTGGGGCACCTGGACGACTCCACCTGCCCGGGGCCGGTGCCGCTGATCGCCGAACGGCGTACCAGGGCCAATCTGCCCGAGCCGAAACCGGGAGTGTGGCTCATCGTCTCGTCCGTGGTCGGCTTCGCCCATCCCGAGCGTGACGACCTGCTGATCCCCTCCGACCTGGTCAGGGACCATAGTGGCGTGGTCACCGCCTGCCGATCGTTCGTGGTCAGCGGGCGGCGGCCGCGGAAGTCGCCCGTTTCGGCCAAGAGGAGCGTGCCGACCAAGGGGAAAGGGGTCGGCCGAATCGACGGCACGACGAAACGGACGTAACGGGTTCGAGTATTACCTTTACCCACGGGATAGCGTTGTCCCCCACGAAACGAACAACGCCCCCGCGTGGAAAAGGACGCCGTGGACACTCCCCGCGTCGCCGTCGTTCTGGTCGGCCGCAACCCCACCCCGGCACTGCTGTCCTCGCTCACCCTGCCGGCCGACCGGATCGTCCTGCTGAGCAGCGACGGCACCCGACCCCTGGCCGAACGTACGGCCGCCGCCCTGGCCCGGCTCGCCCCCGACCGCACCGTGCGGGTGGAGGGGGTGGGGCCCGACCCGCACGACCCGGCCGGGGTCACCGCCGCCCTGGAGCGGATCCACCGCGACCACGGCGCCGCACCCCGCCACCTCGACTACACCGGCGGCACCAAGGTCATGAGCGTGGCCGCCGCCCTGTACCGGGGCGGCGCCGCGGCCGGTCCCGAGGCCACGGCGTTCAGCTGTCATTACCTCGACCCCGCCTCCGACCTGCTGCGCCCCGTCGACCCCGGCGAACCGCCGCTGCCGGTCGCCGATGCCGGTATCGACCTGGGCGTCCTCGCCGGCGTCCACGGCGCCCGCTGGCTCTCCGACCGCGATCCCGCCACCGTGCGCGCCGCCCTGCGCGGCGGCGCCCGCACCCTGCGCGAGGCCTTCCCCGGCCTGCACCCCACGGAGGTGCGCGGGGTCGTCAACGAGGCCGACGTGCTGCGCCACCTGCGGCGCATCACCCGGGGCCGGGAAGGCGTGGAGGTGCTGGGGCCGCGCCGGGTCGCCGATCCGCGCCATCCGGCCGATTCCATCGCCGACTTCGATGCCCTGGTCCGCTTTCGGCACCGGGTGCTGTGCGTGGAGGTCAAGAGCGGAGCGGAGGAGGTGGTCGCCCGCGCCGGGTGGACCGTCGCCAAGGCCCGGCGCGTGTTCGGCAACGTCGCCAAGGTGCTGTTCGTGCACACCGGGCCCGCCGTGCCCGGGCTGCGCGAGCGCATCGCCGCGCACAGCCCGGCGCTGAGCTCCTCCCAGGTGCAGGTGTGGAGTCTGGACGACCTGCGCTCCCGCCTGACCGATGCGGAGGCGCTGCGCAAGGTGTTCTTCCCCGGACAGGCCGCCCCGGCGCCGGCGGCGCGGGCCGTGGTGCCCTCCGCGGTGCGGCCGGTGGCGCCTCCCGTGGCGACGCCCGCCCCGGTGTGCGCGGTGACCGGGGCCTCGGCGGCCCCCATCCTGGTCACCGCGCTGGGCAGTAGCCGTCTGGGCCTGCTGTCGGCCGTGCACGCCCACCGGCCCGAGCGGGCGCTGCTGCTCTCCTCCCGCCAGGGGGTGCGCGCGGGAGTGCGCGAGGCGGCGGCGCGCGCCCTGTACGCCGCCGAACACCCCGGCACCCCGGTACCGGACGCGGACGGGCTGCGCGCCTCCGGGCACCGCGACCGCATCCGGTTCGCCGCCGACCCGGTGGACGGCTCCAGCGCCGGGTCCGTCGCCGACGCCGCGCACACCTGGATCGCGGGGATGCGTGCCGAGGACCCCGGCCGACCGGTGGTCGTGGACGTCACCACCGGCACCAAGGCGATGAGCCTGGGCCTGGCCCTGGCCGCCCGCCGTTCGGGGGCGTGCGTCGCCTGCCAGGTGGTGCGCGATCGGAAAGTGGTGTGCCTGACCCACGGCGGGGCCGCCGTGCAGGGCCGGGCGGTGGTGGACTGGTCCCTGGTCCTGGACGGGTACGCGCCGCTGGCCGGCCCCCTGGCCGACGCGGTGTGCCCGCAGGGCGCCGCGCAGGTGGACGTCCCCCTGGTGGCGGCCGCGGCCGAGCGCCTGGTCCGCGCGGCGAGCGGCCCGGTGGGATTGTGGGTCGACCGCTCCCTGGCCGATCCGCCGGCCGCCGACACGGCCCGGGAGCGCCCGGCGCTGGTGCTCACCTTCGACGACCGGGCCCTGGGCCTGGCGGCTCCGACCTGGAGCCGCCCCGTCCGCTCGGGCGCGGTCCGCAGGGTGAGCCGGGGCGCCTGGGCGCAGAGCGTCTCCGCGGCCACCGGCCACCTCAACCTGCGCTGCGACGTGGCCGGGAAGGTGATGGCGCTGACCCGGCCGGGCGGTGACGTGGGACGGGCCGCCGAGCTGGTCGCCTGGATCACCCACGAGGAGCCGGAGGAGGGCGGCGGGGACGGCTGGGGCTTCGGCGACCCGCAGCGGCCGGTGCTGGTGGTCGCCGACCCCGCGGTGCCGCCCGGCCTGTGGGACATCGACGCCAGCTCCCTGTGAGGGGGTTGTGCGGGGGGTGCGCCCGGTGCCGTTCATGTCCCCGTGCCGTCGCGGGCACCGGCGGCGCGGTCTGCGGGACCGGGCCGTGTCCTGTCCGGGAACCGGTCGCCGATCTTGCGGTGCCGCCCGGCCTGTGGGACATCGACGCCGGCTCCCTGTGAGGGGGCCGCGCGGGGGCGGGTGCGCCCGGTGTCGTTCATGTCTTCGTGCCGCCGTGGGCACCGGTGGCGCGGTCTGCGGGACCGGGCCGTGTCCTGTCTGGGAACCTGCGCCCCGAACAGGGAGGATGGGAGGGGACCGGCCGAGATTCGGGCGGGGAACGGAGCCCTGACGGTGGTGCGGCCGGTGCGCATGGGGTCCGCCGCGGCGACGGCACTGCTGCTCGCCGCCTGCCTGCCGCCGCCCGTCGCGGAGCCCACCGCCGAGGAGGTCCCCGAACGCTACGCCGGGCAGGAGATCGCCTGGGCCGACTGCCCCGGCCGGGAGGCACCCCTGGAGTGCGGGACCGTCACCGTCCCGCTCGACCACGACCGCCCCGACGGGGAGACCCTCGAACTGGCCCTGATCCGGTCGCCCTCCGACGGGTCGCCCCAGGAGCCGATCGGGTCCCTGGTGGTCAACCCCGGCGGTCCCGGCGTCCCCGGCACCGGTATGTTCCACGACACCGTCTTCTCCGACCGGATCCGCGCGTCCTTCGACCTGGTGTCCTTCGACCCGCGCGGTGTCGGCGCCAGCGGCGCGCTGAGCTGCGGCGACCGCTACGCCATGGAGGACGCCCGGCAGGCGGTCTCGGACACCCACCCCCGCCACCTCACCGAGGTCGACCTACAGCCTCTGGACGACACCGCCCGGCGTTACGCGCGTTCGTGCACCGAGACGGCGGGGGAGGAGGCCCTGACCGAGATCGGCACCGTCAACGTCGTGCGCGACCTGGACATCGTCCGCGACGCGCTTGGCGACGACACCCTGACGTACGTGGGCTACTCCTACGGCACCCACATCGGCGCGCTGTACGCGCACATGTACCCCGAGCGGACCCGGGCCCTGGTCCTGGACGCCGCGGTGGACACCGACGCCTCCACCGTCGAGACGGCGCTGGACCAGGCCGCCGCGTTCCAGGCCGCATGGGAGCGGTTCGTCGACCACTGCGCCGCGACCGAGGCGGACTGCCCCTTCACACCCGGGGCCGACCCCGACACGGTGGCCCGCGAACTCTTCGAGAAGCTGGACCGGGACCCCGCCTCCGCCGACGGCATCCCGGTGGACGGCGGGCTGTTGCTGCTCATGGCCACCGCCGCGCTGTACCGGGAGGGGGCCTGGGACCTGTTGGCCGACGCGTTCGCCGCCCTGACCCGGGAGCAGCCGGGGGAGTCGGGCGGGGAGCTCCTCGCCCTGTACGAGGAGCTGTTCGGCGGCCTGGGCGGGGAGGAGGCGGGGCCCGGGACCGGTGGCGACCACGGCGACCCGCGCGCCGCCTACACCGCCGTCACCTGCGCCGACCACGCCTCGCCCACGGATGTGACCGAGTACCGGGACGCGGCCGCGCGGGCCGTGGAGCTGTCCCCGCTGTTCGGCGCCGACACCGTCTGGGAGCAGTTGCCCTGCGCGCACTGGCAGCACGCCGAACGGCCGCCCACCGGGTTCACCGCCCCCGACGCCCCGCCGGTGGTGGTCGTCGGCGCGGTGGGCGACCCGGCCACCCCCTACGCCTGGTCCCGGGAACTGGCCGGGCGGCTGGAGAGCGCGGTTCTGGTCACCTACGAGGGCGGCGGCCACACCCTGTACGGGGCGGGTCGGGTGCCGTGTGTGGAGGAGGCGGTGGACGCCTACCTGATCGGCGGTGAAGTACCGCCCGAAGGGCTGATCTGCCCCGAATCGTGAGGCGGGGGCGGTGGACCGGGGCCGGGCATGGAGGAGACCCCGCCGTACGGCCGCTCCGTGCGACGGGGTCCCCCGGTTCGGGGAGGGGGCGGCGGGGGCGGCGCGGGGCGGGCACCACCGGGCGCCGCGCGGGGTCCGGGCCTTGCGGGGCCGGGCGCGCGGCGGACGGCTCCCACAGGACCTGGGCGAAGAACACCGGCAGCCACGTCCACAGCACCGGCGCCGCGATCCAGGCCGCCGCACCGGCGGCCGCGGGCACGAAGAGCGCGACGGCCCCGCAGACCACGGCGACCAGGGCGCACGACCACGAGTACAGGACCGCGCCGCCCCGGCCGGTGGAGCGCAGCCACCCCGAGCCGCCCAGCACCGCGCGGGTCAGGGCGACCGGCGCCGCCCAACCCCCGGCGATGCGCACCAGCTCCTTCAGCGTCGGGGCCGCCGCCTCGGTCGTTCCCGGCGGCGGCGCCGCCATCGGGTCCACCACCCACACCCCGCTCAGCAGCACGCAGGCCCCGTACACCGCCACCGACACCGAGGTGGAACGCTGTGACGCCCGGCCGTGCAGCGCCCGGGCCAGCCCCACCGCGCCGCCGACGGCCAGGGCCCCGCAGGCCATCACGACCAGAGCCTGCGCCCAGCCCCCGTCGGAGACGACGAACGGGTTCGCGGGCGCGGCCGCCGCGTCCGGACCTCCCCAGGACACCTGGACCAGCGAGAAGAGCAACTGCGCGGGCCCCGCGGCCATACCGCAGAGCAGCAGGGAACGGGTGGTGTCCGACCCCGGCCGGTCGTCGGCACGCTCCGGCCGGACCGTGGTCCGTTGCGGATTCCGCGGGTTCGCGCCCATGACGGTGTCGCCCCCATCGGGAGAACGGTGTGGGAGTCGTCGGGGAGAGCCCCCGACCTCATCGACTGTGACCCCAGTCTCACACCCGCCACCGACAATCCAGGGACCGTTCACAAGGGATCCGAGCGGGGAAAACAGAGAATCCGAAGTGCGGGGACGCTAATGTCCGAGAAGGACACGTTGTCCTCGCCGACCACCGCCCCTCAGCACCCCGGAGCGTCGATGACCACGCCCTCCACCGGCTTCCTCCCCCTCCTGGACGGAGACCCCGACCGCCTGGGCCCCTACCGCCTGGTGGGCCGACTCGGCGCGGGCGGTATGGGCACCGTCTACGCCGCCCTGACCCCCGACGGCACACGGATCGCGGTCAAGACGCTGCACCGGCACCACACCGCCGACCCGGAGTTCCGTGACCGGTTCACCCGGGAGGTGGACCTGCTCACCCGGGTCCGCTCCACCTGCGCCGTCGGCGTCCTGGCCGCCGACACCACCGGGGCCCGCCCCTGGCTGGCCACCGAGTACGCGCCCGGACCCACGCTGCGCGCCCATGTGGCCACCCGCGGGCCGCTGGGCGGCGACACCCTGCTGGCGCTGGCCGCCGGGACCGCCGAGGCGCTGCACTCCATCCATTCCGCCGGGATCGTGCACCGCGACCTCAAGCCCGACAACGTGGTGCTGTCCCCCGACGGGCCGCGCGTGCTGGACTTCGGGATCGCCCGCGCCCTGGACGAGACGGCGCTCACCCGTACCGGCGGCGTGGTGGGCACCCCCGGCTGGCTGGCCCCCGAGCAGTACGACGGGGCGGTGCCCGCGCCCGCCGCCGACATGTTCTCCTGGGGTGCGCTGATCGCCTACGCCGCCACCGGCCGCGAGCCGTTCGGCACCGGCCCCGTCGACACCCTGGTCCACCGCACCCGCCGGGAGGACCCCGATCTGACGGGGGTGCCGCCGGGGCTGCTGCCGCTGGTGCGCGATGCGCTCGACCGCAGCCCCGGGGTCCGGCCCACCGCCGCCCAGGTGATGACCGCTCTGCTGCGCGGACCGGGGGCGGGCGGTGCGGCCGGGGACGACGGCGCGGGAGGGTCCGGGTCGGGCGGCGGGAACGGGCCGGGGGCGTTCGCTCCGGGGCCGGCCGACGCCGGGCACGAACAGGAGACCCTGGCGCGGCTGCTGGCCACCGGCTGGCGGATCGACGCCCCCGTCGACCACACCCCCTGGGTCCCGCCGCGGCGCAGGCGGCGCACCTGGCCGCTGGTCGCCGCCTCCCTGGCGGTGCTGGTGCTCGTCGCCGGGCTGCTCACCGCGATCGTGCCCCCGCTGCGCCAGGCCACCTGGGGCGCCCTGGCCGCCGAGGCCCCGTCGCAGGCCGCGACAGGGGAGGAGGGCGGCGACGGGGCGACCGCGGAAGGTGACGGGGCGACCGCGGAACCGGTCCCGTGCGAGCCGGACGAAGAACGGCTGGCGGCCCAGGCGACCGTGGCCACCTGGCGGCCGTTCTCCCCCGACACCGTCGCGGACGGGGAGTACGAGGAGCTGTTGGCGGCGGCCGACGATCCCGACTCGCTCTTCGTCACCGACTCCTCCGTCGAGGTGTGGCCGTTCGTCGTCCCCCTCGACCACGACACCGCCGACTTCGGCCTGGGCAACGAGGCCGTCGACGGGTTCCCGGTGGCCACCGTGTGCTGGGAGTCGGTCGAGGCCGTCGCCGACGGGATCGAGGTCACCGCGCGGTTCACCTACCACCCGCACGTGGGCTCCTACACCGTCCACGCGGAGGACTTCATGGCCCTGGAGCCGCTGGACCCGGCCACCGACCCCGAGGGCCGCGACAAGGTCATCGTGCACGGCGGGGTCAACGAGGACTGGAGCGGACCGGTCACCCCGGTCCTCACCCTGGATCCCGACGACCCCGTCCAGGAGGCCACCGTGCTCCTGCCCGGCGCTCCCGAGCGCGGCGGCATCGCCTACCGGCCCGCGGCGCTGTTCGGAGCGCTGGTGCACGACGTCAGCGGGCACTGCTACGACGTCGACGGCACCACCGGCTGGCGCGACGACGTCCACCAGGGCAACGAGGGCTTCGCGCTGTCCGACTACCGCCCCGAGCAGAGCCTGCTCACCGACTGCCCCACCTGATCCGGCCCCGACCTGCCGCGATGCCCTCGTCATCCGGATGCCGAGGACATGCGGATGGTCTGGACGTCCGGATGGCGGCGTCATCGGAATACGGCCGGGGTTCCAGGGCGGGGACACGGGCAGGCTCCCGGTCGTGGTGCGGCCTCGGTCCCACGGCGGAGGACCCGGCGCACGGAGGCTCCGGCCACACGGATGCCGAGGACATGCGGATGGTCTGGACGTCCGGATGGCGGCGTCATCGGAATACGGCCGGGGTTCCAGGGCGGGGACACGGGCAGGCTCCCGGTCGTGGTGCGGTCCCGGTCCCACGGCGGAGGCTCCGGCCACACGGATGCCGGGATCATCCGGATGGCGCCGGTATCCGGATGTCGGCGCCGCCCCGCCGCCCCGACCCGGATCCCGAACACCCCCGGACCCCGGACATCTCGAAACACCGAAACACCGACACCGTGAGACTCTGAGACCCCCGAGAGCCCGATGACACGACTCTTCACCCACGGACCGGTCCCCCCGGACCTGCGCCCGCTCACCCCCGAGGATCCCCGGCGGCTCGGCCCCTACCGGATCGCGGGCCTGCTGGGCGCGGGCGGCATGGGCGCCGTCTACGCCGCCGCCGACGAGGTCGGCCGCTGCGTCGCGGTCAAGGTGATCCACGCCCACTTCGCCACCGACCCCGTCTTCCGGGCCCGGTTCGCCCGCGAGGCCGACCTGATGCGCCGGGTCGGCGGACTGTGCACGGTCGCGGTGCGCGCCGCCGACACCGGTGCCGAGAGCCCGTGGATCGCCACCGACTACGTGCCCGGCCCCACCCTGGCCGCCCGGATCCGCGACCGCGGGCCGCTCGACGAGGGCGACCTGGCCGCCTTCGCCGCCGGGACGGCGGAGGCGCTGCACGCCGTCCACGGGGCCGGGGTCGTGCACCGCGACCTCAAGCCCGGCAACGTGGTGCTGTCCCCCGACGGGCCGCGGGTCCTGGACTTCGGGATCGCCCGGGCCGTGGACGGCACCGCCGTCACCCGTACCGGGATGCTCATGGGCACCCCCGGGTGGACGGCGCCGGAACTGCTGGGGGGCGCCGATCCGGGCCCGGCCTCGGACATGTTCGCCTGGGGCGGCATGGTCGCCTACGCGGCCACCGGCCGTCCGCCGTTCGGGCGCGGCGACACCGCGGCGGTGCTGGAGCGCACCCGCCGGGAGCCGCCCGACCTGGACGGGGTGCCCGGCTGGCTGCACGGGGTGGTGGCCGCCGCACTGGCCAAGGACCCGTCCGTCCGGCCGAGCGCGCTGGAGGCGCTGCACGCGGTGGGCCACGGGCGGTACGGCACCGACCCGACCCTGGTGGCGTCCGAGCCGACCGCCCTGGTCACCCGGCTGGTGGAGGGGGACTGGTCGCCCGGGCGCGAGCGGGCACCCGAGCCCGGACGAGGGCGTACGCGCCGCCGTTCGTGGTCGCCCTGGCCCACACTGGCTGCCGCGGCCGCGGTGGTACTGGCGGTTCCCCTGGTGGGGGCGGCCGGGTACCGCCTGGGCGGGGAGTCCGCGGCGGTGGGCGGCGAGGCGGGCGTCGGCGGGGCCGACCCGTCCGGCGGGGCCACGGGGGGCGAGGGGGCGGGATCCGCCGATCCGGAGTCCCCCGGTCCGGCCGACGGGCCGGACGCGCCCACGGCGTCGGTCCCCGACCCGGAGCCGTTCACCCAGGTCACCGCCGAGGACACGGCGGGGCTGGCGGCGGCGGTCGTCGGCGGCGACACGTTCGTCTCCGAATCCCTGGTGGTGTCCCTGCGGGAGGCCGCCGCCCAGGACGGCGGGGTCCGCATCACCGGTCTGCGCACCCCGCGTTTCGAGGAGGGGCCGGTGGGGCCGGTGAGTTCGACGCGGGTGGACCTCACCGCCGGGGCGCGGGGGGACGAGATCGAGGGGGTGCTCTCCGGCCCGGGCGCGGACGACCTGCCCCCGGCCTCCGTCCCGGCCGTCTTCACCGCGTCGTTCCCCGGGGCTCCCGTGCGCGGGACGGTGGTCTTCCACCAGCGCTACGCGTTCGCACCGGGTGACCGCTACGCCGACCTGCGCCTGTGTTACGACACCGGGGCCGGGTTCACCGCCCCGGCCGCCGGAGAGGAGTGCCCGACATGAGCCGCCCCCTGACCCGGTTCGCGTACCGGTTGTGGTCCCGCTCCACGGTGCTGCTGCTCGCCGCCGCGCTGGTCCTGGTGCTGGTCGCGGCGGGCGGCTACGCGGTGGCGGCGGTCGGCGCGGTGTTCACCGACCGCTCCGCGGCTCCGGCCACCGCCGGACCCCCGACCGGAGCCGAGCAGGCGGAGCCGCCCGCCGTGGAACCGGCCGATCCGGCCCTGGACGGACTGAACGCGCTGGTGGTGCACGGCGCCGACCGGATCGTGCTGTACGTCGGCGGGACGGGGGTGTTCGGCCTGGTCGTCACCGGCGCCGAGAGCGACGGCGACGGGGCCCGGGTCACCGGTACCGCCCGCTACCACCCCGATGAGGGCGGCTACGGGCTGCGCCCGCACCAGTTCACCCTGGGCGGGACGGCGGCCGACGCCGAGGCCTCGGAGCTGCCCGCGCTCGGCGCGGACGCGCCGACGGCGCCGTTCACCCTGGTCTTCCCGGGGGCCGGGCTGCCGGAGGTGCTGGCGGTGTCGGCCCCGGAGGTCGCCACCGGCGGGATCGACGAGGCGATGCTCTGCCTCACCGCCGAGGGGGTACCGCGGGCCGACGTGTTCGGCTGCTGAGGGGTCAGCCCGCCGACACCCCGTCGGCGGGTGCCCCCGGAGCCGTGGCACCCAGGCGGTAGCGTCCGGGAGAGAGGCCGAACTCGCGCTTGAAGGCGTTGGCGAACGCGAACTGCGAGGAGTATCCGACCCGCGCGGCGATGGCCGAGATCGGATCGCCGTTCTCCTGGAGCATCCGTGCCGCCGTGGTCAGCCGCCACCAGGTCACGTACGCCAGCGGCGGCATGCCCGCCATCGCGCTGAACCGCTTGGCGAAGGCCGCCCGGGACAGGCCCGCCCGCTCGCCCAGCTCCGCCACCGTCCAGGGGTGGGCGGGGTCGTTGTGCACGGCCTGCACCGCGGCGTACACCGCGGGGTCGCGCATGATGCCCAGCCAGCCGCAGGAGGCCGTGTGCCGGTTCTCCTCGATGTAGGTGCGCAGGATGTACACCAGCAGCATCTCCAGCAGCGGGGGGACGATCGCGTCCGCGCCGGGGCGCGGACGGTCCAGCTCCCCGCCCAGGAGTTCCACCGCCGCGCCCAATTCGGTGCGGGTGCCCACCCGGGCGGGCAGGTGTACGACCCGGGGCAGCCCGGCCAGCATCGGGTGGGGGCGCGCCGTGCAGGTGTGGTACGCCCCGCCCAGGGTCACGCACGCGGGCTCCCCGTGTTCGTCCGCCCCGATCGCGGCCGAACCGAAGCGCGGGCGGGAACCGTGGGGTCCGCACACCACCTCGGTCACCGGTGGGCCGGTCTCCTCCCCGCCGCGGGGAAGGAGGTGGCACAGCTCCCGGACGGGCGAGGAGGTGTCCTCCGAGAGCACGTGGCCCTGGCCGTTGGGCAGGAACACGATGTCGCCCACGCCCAGGTGGACCGGGGGCTCGCCCTCCACCGTCAGGACGCAGGAGCCCTGGAGGACCACCTGGAAGCCGACCCCGGCCACTTCGGGGAAGCGCACGCCCCAGGGGGAGTGCCACTCGATGCGGGTCGCGTTGGGGCGTCCCATCCGTACGGAGCCGATCACGTCGCTGAGCACGTCCATGCCGCCATCGTATCCTCGGAACCACGAATCATGGACGATTGAGTATCTATAAGAGCTTTTCAGGTATGGGAAGTCTCGTTCGGGGAGCCTAACGTTGCGGTCGTATCCCAACGACCGAGGAGTTTTCCCATGACCGCCACATCCGCCGCCCCCGTCGAAGCGCGCTCCCCCTGGCGTCCGCGCCTCATCGCGATCGGCGCCGTCGCGCTTCTCAACGGCCTCCTGGGTCTGGTCGCGCCCCTGCTGGGGGCGGATTTGGTGACGGCTCCGGAGGGGGCCGAACCCATGACGCTCAACGCCGTCCCGTTCGTCCTGTTCAGCGTCGTCTTCGCGTTCCTCGGGTGGGGCGTGCTGGCCCTGGCCGAGCGCTTCCTGGGCCGCCGGGGGCTGATCGCGTGGACCGTCGTCGCCGTGCTGTTCACCCTGGTGTCGTTCGTTCCGTCCTTGTCGGTGAACGCGACGCCCGCCACCGAGGCCGTCCTGGTCGCCTCGCACGTGGTGGTCGCGGCGGTCGTCATCCCGGCCTTCTGGAGGTCTTCGCCGACCGCCTGACCCCGCTTCCGCCCGGCGTGCGTGAGGGCCGGCGACCGCAAGGTCGCCGGCCCTCACGGCACTTCGGGTCAGCCGTGGAAGTCGAACTCCCCGGCACGGACGCCCTGGGTGAAGGCCTCCCACTCCTGGCGGGTGTAGACGATGTACGAGCCCTCGGGGTGGTGGCTGTGCCGCACGGCGACCCGACCGGAACCGTCACCGAGCACACCGGCCTCGACGCAGGTCGCGCCGCCGTTGTCGCTGTAGGTGCTGATGTGCCAGTTGATGGTGGCGCGTTCCTGCTCGGACAGCTGCTGGAACGTCGGCTCGGGGGTCACGATGGCTCCTCGATGAGGGCCGAGATGCGCTCGGCGGTTTCTGCTGTGCTCAGGGACTTGTCCCACAATCGAGCATATCGCTGAGCCGCTGGAGCGACCTCTTCCTGTTCGAGGTACAAGGCTCCGTTGGGCGTTTCCGCGTACACCACGTCGGGGTAGGGGTCGTTCATCACGAAGAACTTGAACGCCCCTTCGGGGCTCTCGTGCGCACCGACGGAGAACGGAAGAAGCCGCAGCTCGATGTGCGCCCTTTGGGATAGTTCCAGCAGATGGGCGAGTTGTTCGCTCATCACCTCGGCGGAACCCACCCGGCGGTGGAGCACCGATTCGTCCAAAAGGACCTGCATGATGGGAGGCGTCTCCCGTTCGAGGATCTCCTGCTGGCGTTGGAGCCGCACTTCCAGGCCCTGCCGGATGTGCTCTTCCGGCTTGTCGAACTCCGCTGCGCGGATGGCGCTCTCGGCATAGCGTTCCGTCTGTAGGAGTCCGGGCAGAAGGGTGTTGTCGAACAGCCGCTGCTCCACCGCCTGGGCCTCCAACCAGATGAAGTCCACGAATTCGGTGAACTCATCGGGGTACCCGTCCCACCAGCCGGTCTGCCAGACGCTTTCGCTCAACCGCATCAGGTTTTCCCGGTGCCGGGGATCGTTCACTCCGAAGAGGTCGAGCATGGCCATCATGTCCGGTCGGCGCACGGGGTAGATGCCGTTCTCGAAGCGGCTCACGGTTCCCATGTTCCGTTGGAGGAATTCGCCCACTTCCTCGATGCTCATCCCGGACGCCTCGCGGAGTTCGCGGAGACGACGGCCGAGCCAGCGGCTCCGCAGTGTGGCGGTCTTCGCCTTCGCCATCACCCAAACCCTCTCATTCCGGACGCTTCACAATGCTTCTTGTTGGACAAGCTTGTGAATCTCTATGGTATGTGTCAGCCTAACAGAAGGTGAGAGGGGCGTCACGGTGACGGCGTCCGTCGAAGCCGCACGAAGGAGGCCCGGACGGAGCGCCTACCAAGCAGACCGTCCGGGCCCGACGAGCCAACGATAGGGATCCCATGGCGGAGAACCGCATCACCGACTCGGCATCTGTCTACCAGAGTGAGGAGGTCGTCGCCCACCCCCGAGCGTTCTATGTGGACGTGTGGGACGAGGACACCGACACCATGGAGCACTACTACTACGGTGTGACCGCCCCGGACGGCAAGGGTGGTATCGCCCGCCGCATCGGAGGCGGCGGCTTTCATTCCTTCCGGGATCCCGACACTCTCGCCGACCGTATCGGCGGCGAGATCGTCTGGGTCTGACCGCTCCGATGGTGTCCCGGTCACCCCCACGCCGGGACACCCGCACAATGACCCGGTGAATGCTTTGTAACCCAACTTTCCTGCCGAGTCCTGCCCGAAAGAACCACACTCGCGGCCTCAGTTGTAGGACTAGAGTTGGCGATACATCCCTGAGTGGAATGTCCGATTCTTGAGAAGTTGCAAAATCGCCTGGTTGCCCATGTAATCCGTGCAGGTCAGGAAGTCTGCTCCCCGCGCACGCGGGGATGGTCCGACCAGCTTCTGCTGCTGCCTGAGGTCGCTGACCTGCTCCCCGCGCACGCGGGGATGGTCCCCGCACGCGGGGCCCGACGCTTCACGGCCGGAACTGCTCCCCGCGCACGCGGGGATGGTCCCTCCTCCTCCAGGTGCTCCAGCGGGCGGCGATGCTGCTCCCCGCGCACGCGGGGATGGTCCCTACCGCGTCGAGCTGGAGATCGACGGAGCGTGCTGCTCCCCGCGCACGCGGGGATGGTCCCCGCCGCAAGGAACTCGCCAGCATGTACAAGGTCTGCTCCCCGCGCACGCGGGGATGGTCCGACGAGCCATCCGGCCCAGGCCACACCGGTCAGCTGCTCCCCGCGCACGCGGGGATGGTCCTCTGGAACGGCAGGGCGGGAAACTGCTGGAGGGCTGCTCCCCGCGCAGCGGGGCCGATCCGAGGGCGCGGGACTTCTTGCGGGCTCGGCGCCCCCGGACACGGCGTAGGGGGCCGGTGGCACCGGCCCCCTACGGGTGTTCGTTACAGCCGGGCGGCGGCCGCCTCGTCGAGCCAGAACACGGTCTTGTCGGTGCCGCGGGCGGCGGCGACCGGGACCTCGTTCGGATCGGTGTCGGCAAGGCCCAGCCGCACCGCCTCGGCCTTGGACTCGCCCGAGGCCAGGATCCAGACCTGCCGTGAGCTGTTGATCGACGGCAGCGTCAGGGTGATCCGGGTCGGCGGGGGCTTGGGCGAGTCGTGCACCGGGGCCGTCGCCGCCTCGTCCTCGTTGATCTGCGGCAGGCCGGGGAACAGTGAGGCGATGTGCGCGTCCGGCCCCACACCCAGCAGGCACACGTCGAAGACGGGCACCGGGCCCTGGCCGCGGGCCGCCACCGCCAGCTCCTGGGAGTAGCGGGTCGCCGCGTGGGTCGCGTGGGCGCCGTCCATGCCGTCGGCGGCGGGCATCGGGTGCACCTGTGTGGCCGGGATGTCGATCGCGTCGATCAGGGCCGCGCGGGCCTGCGTCTCGTTGCGGTCCGGGTGCCCGGCGGGCAGGAACCGCTCGTCGCCCCACCACAGATGCACGTGCGACCAGCTGATGCCCGCCTCGGCCGAGTGGTCGCGGACGGCTTCGAGTGCGGCGATACCGATCCCGCCGCCGGTCAGGACCAGGTGGAACGTGCGCTTGTCGGCCTCGGCGCGCACGATCTCGTCGACCAGCCGCAGCGCCACGTCCTCGGCGAGGGCCTTGGCGTCGGCGTGCCGGACGATCTGCGGTGTGCTCATACTGCGCTCCCCGTGGTCAGCGACCCCAGGTGGCGGGCCGCGGCCTCGTAGATCTCGTCGGCGTCCAGGCGGCGCAACTCCTCGGCCAGGGCTTGGGCCGCGCCGCGCCGCGCCAGGGCCACCGTCTGGTCCGGCTGTCCGAACCGCGACAGGGTGGCGGTGCGGCCGTCGGCACGGGAGATCGCGATGTCCCCGTTCTCGGTGATCAACCGCACCTCGGTCAGCCCCGGACCGTCGGAGGTCTCGCGCTCCACGGGCACCTCCAGCCGCTCCGAGAGCCACGCCGCCAGCAGTTCGGCGCTCGGGTAGTGCGACTCGGCCGTCACCTTGGCCGAGGTCACCCACCCGCACGGCTGGTCCATGGCGCTGGCCAGCAGCGAGCGCCACGGGGTCAGCCGGGTCCAGGTCAGGTCCGTGTCGCCGGGACTGTAGTGGGACACCCGGTCGACGAGGTCCCGCAGCGGGTCCGGGGCGCGCAGGGCGTCGGTGATCCTTCGCTGGGCCAAGCGGCCGACCGGGTCCTGTGACGGGTCGGCGGGACCGACGCCCGGCCACCACACGACCACGGGTGCGTCCGGCACCAGGAGCGGGGTGACCACCGAGTCGGGGTGTTCGCCCAGCGGACCGTAGAGCCGCAGCAGCAGAGCCTCACCGGGCCCGGCGGTGCCCGGGCGGCGGATCTCGGCGTCGATGGCGGGTTCGGCCTCCGGGTCGCGGCGGATCAGCGCGATCACCCGGGAGGGGTGTTCGAGTCCGGCCTCGGTGGCGGCCCGCACCGCGTCGTAGTGGTCGGCCTCGTCGGTGACGATGACCAGGGTGAGCACCATGTTCATCGCACCCCCGCCGACGCTGAGCCGCTCGGACATGAGCGCCTCGGCGATCTGGGCGGTGGTGGTGCGCGGCAGATAGAGCGTCATCGGTTCCTCCCGACGTGGTCGTTGCCGGTCACGGGCGCCGCCACTGGCGGCCGTCGCGGGCGAGGAGGAGTTCGGCCGACTCCGGACCCCAGGTGCCCGACCCGTACTGCTCGGGGCGGCCCTCCTTGGCCCAGAACTCCTCGACGGGGTCGAGGATCCGCCAGGACAGCTCCACCTCTTCCTGGCGCGGGAACAGCGGCGGGTCACCGATGAGCACGTCCAGGATGAGCCGCTCGTACGCCTCCGGGCTGGCCTCGGTGAACGACTGGCCGTACGTGAAGTCCATGCTGACGTCGCGCACCTCCATGCTGGCGCCGGGCACCTTGGAGCCGAAGCGCAGCGTCACACCCTCGTCGGGCTGGATGCGCAGCACCAGGGCGTTCTGCCCCAGTTCGCTGATGTCGCTGCGCGGGAACAGCTGCTGGGGCGCGCCCTGGAAGACCAGCGCCACCTCCGTGACCCGGCGTCCGAGCCGCTTGCCGGTGCGCAGGTAGAAAGGCACCCCCGCCCAGCGGCGGGTGTTGACCGCCAACTTCAGCGCCGCGTAGGTCTCGGTGACGGAGTCGGCGGGGATGCCCTCCTCCTCCAGGTAGCCCAGCACCGCCGCGCCGCCCTGCCAGCCGGTCGCGTACTGGCCGCGCGCGGTCCCGGTCTCCAGGTCCTCGGGCAGCGACACCGCCGCCAGGACCTTCTCCTTCTCGTTGCGGATGGCGTCGGCGTCGTAGGAGATGGGCTCCTCCATCGCCACCAGGGCCAGCAGTTGGAGCAGGTGGTTCTGGATGACGTCGCGGGCCGCACCGATGCCGTCGTAGTAGCCGGCGCGGCCGCCCACACCGATGTCCTCGGCCATGGTGATCTGCACGTGGTCGACGTATCCGCGGTTCCACAGGGGCTCGAACAGGGTGTTGGCGAACCGCAGCGCCAGGATGTTCTGGACGGTCTCCTTGCCCAGGTAGTGGTCGATGCGGAACACCGACGACGGCGGGAAGACGTCGTCCACCACCGCGTTGAGCTCCTGCGCGCTGCGCAGGTCGTGGCCGAACGGCTTCTCGATGACCACCCGGCGCCAGGGGCGTGCCCCCGACGGGTCGCCCTCGGGCGGCTCGGCCAGCCCCGACCGCTTGAGCTGCTTGACCACGGTCGGGAACAGCTTGGGCGGCAGGGACAGGTAGAACGCGTAGTTGCCGCCGGTGCCGCGGGCGGCGTCCAGTTCGCGGACGGTGTCGGCGAGCCGGTCGAAGGCCTCGTCGTCGTCCAGGTCGCCCTGCACGAATCGGACGCCCTCGCTCAGCTGTCGCCACACGTCCTCGCGGAACGGGGTGCGGGCGTGCTCGCGCACCGCCTCGTACGCCTGCGCGGCGAAGTCCTGGTGCTCCCAGTCGCGGCGGGCGAACCCGACCAGGCCGAAGCCCGGCGGCAGCATCCCGCGGTTGGCGAGGTCGTAGATGGCCGGAAGGAGTTTCTTGCGGGCCAGGTCGCCCGTGACGCCGAACAGCACCAGGACGCTGGGCCCGGCGATGCGCGGCAGTCTTCGGTCGAGGACGCTGCGGAGCGGGTTGGGCACCGCTCCCGGCATCACCGGTTCTTTCACGGATCTCGCTCTTCCTGTCGAGAGTGGCCGGTGGGTCGTGATGTGCGCCGTCCGCGCCCCGGCTCAGGGCACGGACGGGATACCGGTGGCCGTACGGTTCAGACGGCCGACTTCAGCTTGGCGGAAAGCCCCTCCAGAAGGCTCTCCCAGGAGTCGATGAACTTGGTCACGCCCTCCTGCTCCAGGAGGCCGAACACCTCGGTGAGGTTCACCCCGGCGTCCTCCAGCGCGGCGAAGTCGGCGTGGGCGCGGTCGTAGGTGCCCAGCACCGTGTTGCCGGTGACCTCGGCGTGGTCGGCGGTCGCGTCCAGGGTCGCCTGCGGCATCGTGTTGACGGTGCCGCGCGCCACCAGTTCGGTGACGTAGGCGGTGTCCGGGTAGGCGGGGTCCTTGACGCCGGTGGAGGCCCACAGCGGACGCTGCGGGGTGGCCCCCTGCGCCTCCAGGGCCTTCCACTCGGCGCCGGAGAAGACCTCCTCGTAGGCCTGGTAGGCCAGCCGGGCGTTGGCGATCGCGGCCTTGCCCAGGAGCGCCTTCGCCTCGTCGGTGCCGATGGCCTTGAGGCGCTTGTCGACCTCGCTGTCCACCCGGCTGACGAAGAAGGAGGCCACCGACTGGATGCGGGTCAGGTCGTGGCCGTTGACCCGGGCCAGCTCCAGGCCCTCCAGGAAGGCGTCCATCACCTGGCGGTAGCGGGCCAGGGAGAAGATCAGCGTGACGTTGACACTGATGCCCAGCCCCAGCACGCGGGTGATGGCGGGCAGGCCCTCGGCGGTCGCCGGGATCTTGATCATCAGGTTGGGCCGGTCCACCAGCCACCACAGCGCCTTGGCCTCGGCGACCGTGCGCTCGGTGTCGCGGGCCAGACGCGGGTCGACCTCCAGGGAGACCCGGCCGTCGACGCGGTCGGTGGCGTCGTAGACGGGGCGCAGGGTGTCGGCGGCCCAGCGGATGTCGTAGGCGGTCAGGAGGCGGACGGCCTCGTCCACGGCCACGCCGCGGCGGGCCAGTTCGGTCACCTGCTCGTCGTAGGCGTCGCCTTCGGCGAGGGCCTTGTCGAAGATGGTCGGGTTGGAGGTGACCCCGGTCACGTTGTGCGTGGACATCAGGGCGGCCAGGTTCCCGGTGCGCAGGCGTTCGCGGCTGATGTCGTCCAGCCATACGGAAACGCCCGCGTCGGCCAGGGCCTCAAGCGGCTTGCTCATGGTGTGTGCGCCTTTCCTCTCACGGGGAGTGCGGGCCCCGCCGGAACCGTCCGGCGGGGCCCGAGATGTCAGCGTCCGGCCTTGGCGGCGCTGGTGCGGACGGCGGCGACGACCGCCTCGGCGGTGATGCCGAACTTCTCGTACAGAGTCTGGTAAGGCGCGGAGGCCCCGAAGTGTTCCAGGGACACCGATGCGCCCGCGTCGCCGACGTAGGAGCGCCACCCCAGGGCGATCCCGGCCTCCACGGACACGCGGGTGCGCACCGAGGACGGCAGGACCTCCTCGCGGTACTCCTCGCTCTGCTCCTCGAACCACTCCACGCACGGCATCGACACCACGCGGGTGGGCGTACCGTCCGCCTCCAGCTCGGTGCGGGCGGCCAGGGCCAGCTGCACCTCGCTGCCGGTGGCGATGATGATCGCGGCAGGGGTGCCGCCGGTGGCCTCGGCGAGGATGTAGCCGCCCTTGGCGGCGCCCTCGGCCGGGGCGTACTCGGAGCGGTCCAGCACCGGCACGTTCTGTCGGGTCAGGGCCAGGGCCGCCGGGCGGTCGGTGGTCTCCAGGATGCGGCGCCAGACCACGGCGGTCTCGTTGGCGTCACCCGGACGGACCACGTCCAGACCCGGGATGGCGCGCAGCGACCACAGGTGCTCGACCGGCTGGTGGGTGGGGCCGTCCTCGCCCAGGCCGATGGAGTCGTGCGTCCACACGTAGGTGACCGGCAGCTTCATGAGGGCGGCCAGGCGCACCGCCGGGCGCATGTAGTCGCTGAAGACCAGGAAGGTGCCGCCGTAGGGGCGGGTCGGGCCGTGCAGGGCGATGCCGTTGAGGATCGAGCCCATGCCGTGCTCGCGGATGCCGAAGTGCAGCACCCGGCCGTACGGGTTGCCCGGGAACATGGTGCTGGAGCGGTCGAAGGGCAGGAACGACGGCTCGCCCTTGGGCGTGGTGTTGTTGGACCCGGCCAGGTCGGCGGAGCCGCCCCACAGTTCGGGCAGCACCGGGGCGACCGCGGTCAGGACCGCGCCACTGGCGCTGCGGGTGGCCACACCCTTCTCACTGGGCTCCCAGGTCGGCAGGGACTTCTCCCACCCCTCGGGCAGCTTGCCGGACTGGAGGCGGTCGAAGAGCTCGCCGTGCTCGGCCGCGCCGCGCCGCCACGCCTGGAAGTGGGCCTCCCACTCGGTGCGGGCGGTGCGGCCCCGGTCCAGGGCCTTGCGGGTGTGCTCGATGACGGCGTCCTCGACGTGGAACGGCTCGTCGGGCAGGCCGAGGATCTCCTTGGTGGCGCTGATCTCGGCGGTACCGATGGCCGCACCGTGGATGGCGCCGGTGTTCTGCTTGTTGGGCGCGGGCCAGCCGATGACGGTCCGCAGGCGGATGAAGGTCGGGCGCTCGGTGTCGGCGTTGCCGCGCCGGATCGCCTCGAACAGGGCCGGGACGTCCTCGACGTACTCGCCGGTGGCGGTCCAGTCGACCTCCTCGACGTGCCAGCCGTAGGCGCGGTAGCGCTCGGCCACGTCCTCGGTGTGGGCGACACGGGTGTCGTCCTCGATGGAGATCCGGTTGTCGTCCCAGATGAGGGTGAGATTGCCCAGCTTCTGGGTGCCGGCCAGGGCACTGGCCTCGTGGCTCACGCCCTCCTGCACGTCGCCGTCGGAGCAGATGGCGTAGACGTGGTGGTCGAAGGGGCTGGTGCCGGGACCGGCCTCGGGGTTGAACAGGCCGCGCTCGCGGCGGGCCGCCATGGCCATGCCGACGGCGTTGCCGATGCCCTGGCCGAGGGGGCCGGTGGTGGTCTCCACGCCGGGGGTGTGGCCGAACTCGGGGTGACCCGGGGTGAGGCTGTCCCACTGGCGCAGCGACTTGAGGTCGTCCAGGCCCAGGCCGTACCCGGCCAGGTAGAGCTGGATGTACAGGGTCAGGCTGGAGTGGCCGGCGGAGAGCACGAAGCGGTCGCGGCCCACCCACTCCGGGGCGGCCGGGTCGTGCCGCATGATCTTCTGGAACAGCAGGTAGGCGGCCGGGGCCAGGCTCATCGCGGTGCCGGGGTGTCCGTTACCCGACTTCTCTACGGCGTCCATCGCCAGGGCGCGGACCGTGTCGACGGCGCGGCGGTCGAGGTCCGACCACTCCAGGGCCTGTGGGGTGTGGGCGTTCACGGACTCTCGTTTCTCCTTCTCGGGCACGTCCCTCGGGCACGGGCGTGCGGTCGGTGTCGCATCGGTCGTCGGCACCGCCGCCGGGCATCCCCGACGGCCGCCGCAGGGGCGGGAACGTCAGGGGGAGTGCGGGGGTGACCTGCGATTGTGCGCGGCCGCCGGACCGCGGATCCACCGGATCCCGGCGGGGTGCGCCGGGACGTGCGGTGCCGTTGACCGGTTCGGCCGACTTCGAGCCTATCGCCCGTAACCGGGGATGTCGTTGCCCGACACCGCACATCGCGGCCGGTGGGGCGGTGGGGGAGGGGCGCGTGGCGACTGGCGGGGGGCGGGGGCGTGTGCGACCCTGCTGTCACCCGGCGCCGCCGCAGACCGCGGGCGAGGGGCCGAAGGACCTGGGACTTTCGCATCCGAGGGGGCTGGTCATCGGGCCCCGCGAACAAGTACTACAGTATGTCGTTGACGGGGTTTCCGCCGATCCTGACGCTTTCGTCGGTCCGCCCGACCCCGCGTGGCGAGCAGTGTCGAAGACCCTAGAGTTGTCGAGGTATCCGCGTGTCTGAAACCGAGCCGGTGCCCCCCGTGGGAACGCGAGCGAGCCGTCCGGCCGTGAGGACGCGGTGACCCATGGCCCTCGCTGACCCCGCGCCCCGCACCACGTCCGACGCCGACCCCGAGGCCCCCCGCAGAACCTCCTTCGGCGAGTACGTGCGCGCCTATGTGGCGCTCTCCAAACCCCGCGTCATCGAGCTTCTGCTCATCACGACCATCCCGGTGATGTTCGTCGCCGCCGGCGGCGTCCCCCCGCTGTGGACCGCCGTGTACACGCTGCTGTTCGGCACCATGTCGGCGGCCAGCGCCAACGCGATGAACTGCTACATCGACCGCGACATCGACCGTGAGATGCGTCGCACCCGCCAGCGCCCCGGGGCGATGGCCGTGGTGACACCGCGCGGCGCCCTCGTGTACGGCCTGGTCCTGGCGGTCGGCTCCACCGTGGGCTTCGCCCTGCTGGTGAACCTGCTGTCGGCGGCCCTGTCGGTCTTCGCGATCCTGTTCTACATCTTCGTCTACACCCTGCTGCTCAAGCGCCGCACCGCCCAGAACGTGGTGTGGGGCGGCATCGCCGGGTGCATGCCGGTCCTGATCGGCTGGTCGGCGGTCACCGACAGCCTGGACTGGGCCCCGTTCGTGCTCTTCCTGGTGGTGTTCTTCTGGACGCCGCCGCACACCTGGACACTGGCCATGCGCTACCGGGAGGACTACGCACAGGCCAAGGTCCCCATGCTGCCCGTGGTCGCCGGCGATCGCCGGGTGCTGCTGGAGTGCGTCCTGTACAGCTGGGCGACCGTGATCGTGTCGCTGATCTTCTGGCCGGTCGCCGGGACCACCTGGTTCTACGGGGCCGTGGCGTTCGTGCTCGGCTTGCTGCTGGTCGTCCAGGCCCACCGCCTGCTCCGGCGTTCCCGTGCCGGGGTGAGCGGGGCCAAGCTCAAGACGATGGGCTTCTTCCACCTCTCCAACGCCTACCTGGCGCTGCTGTTCGCGGCCGTGACGGTGGACCCGCTGATCGCCGGGCTGCTGGCCTGACCGGCCCCTGAAACCCGCACCGCGGCGGCGCCCCTCTCCGACGAGGGGCGCCGCCGCCGTCGTTCCCCGGTGTCCCCCGGGAGCAGGGCCCGGCCGGGGGCTTCGGAGCGCGGGGGCGGGGCCTCAGCGGAGCGGGCGCACCTCGGCGAGGAAACAGCCGAACACCACCGCGCGCACGTGGACCAGCGCCACCCCGGGGTCGGTGAACATCTCCGCCAGCAGCCCGTCGACCTCCCCGGCGCGCTCGGCGGGCAGGTCCACCGTGCGGCCGCCCCGGATGTACCCTCGGGCGTCGTAGGCGCGCAGCACCCGGGGAGACCCGTGCAGCGCGACCGGGTAGCCGGTCCCCTCCGGCCCGCCGCACGGGTCCCCGTGCACGAAGACCGGCCCGACCTCGTCGTAGGGGCCCGGTTCCACGCCCCGCTCCCGGGCCCAGGCCCGCAGCGGTGCGTAGGAGACGAGCATGATGCGCTCCCCGGCCCGGCTGCGCCGCAGGCAGCAGCGCAGCGGGGCGCCGCCCTCGGGGTCGGTGCAGACCTCCCGGACGCGTCCGGCGTCGTCGCCGACGCGCAGCCGCTCCAGGACGTCCGGCGCGATCGCCCGGGTCTCGAATGACGTGGCCGTCGGGATGGCCCGGGCATCCGGTGATGCCGTCATCGGGGTGATCGGGGTCTTCGGATTCTTCGTGGTCATGGGTGGAGCATCGCCCGTTCGCGGCCGGAACACCGGCGGTCATCGGACATCTCATTACGCGCGGATTCGGCCAGGGGCCGCGCTCCTGTCACAGGAGGCCGCTATAACCTCAGACATGTCCACGACCCCCCCACACGTCACGGAACCGATCTGGACCGAAGGTCCCGACGGCTACTCCCTGGCCATCGAGGGCACGGCCCTCGCCTGCCGCAACGCCAAGGGCAAGCGGCTCAAGACGGTCCCCAAGAAGGTGCGCGAGTCCGAGCAGGCCCAGCGCCTGTCCGACATGCTGCTGTGGCTGGAACGCCACGAGCGCGACTGCACCGCCCGCGTCGAGTCCTGGCTGCTGGGTTCCCTCCCCGTCCCGGCCACCGTGCTGGCGCGGGTGTGGCCCGACCCCTCCTGGCAGGGTCTGCTCGCAGACCTGTTCGTCGTCCCCGAGGGCGGCGGTGAGGGCGGGTTCCTGCGCGGCGTCGACGACCGGGGGCGCATCGGCGTGCTGGACCTGGACGCCGAGAGCACCTGGCTGGACTCCGACCGGGTCGTCCCCCTGCACCCCGTCCTCATCGAGGACCTGGACGACGTGCGCGAGTTCGCCCTGGAACTGGGCATCACCCAGCGCCTGCCCCAGCTCACCCGCCAGATCCACCGGCTCCCCGGCACCCTCGACGCCGACGCCACCCGGGTGGACGACTACGCGGGCGGGCGGTTCGATCAGCTGCGCCACGCCGCCGGCCTGGCCCAGCGCCACGGTTTCCCCGTCCGCGGCGGCTACGCCACCTGCCGTGTCGTCGAGGGCGGGCGGCCGGTGCAGGCCCGTTACTGGATCGGCGCCGACGCCCCCGACTGGGAGACCGAGACCGGGCCCCTGGTGTGGGTGGACGACGACGAGCGCGCCCTGAAGCTCACCGAGGTCGGCCCCGTCGCCTGGTCCGAGGGCGTGCGGATGGCCGAACTCGTCCACGCGGGCCGCACGAACACCGAGGAGAAGAAGTGACCACCCCCGGAGAAGCCCTCCTCGACGCCGCTCTGGCCCCCCTGGACGCCACCCTCGACGGGCACACCGACACCGTCTCCGCCCGGGTGTACACCCATCCCGCCCTGGGCGACCGCACGGTCGTGCGCCTGGTCCCCGACGCCCTGGCCCCCGCCGAGGACTCCGCCATGGACTTCCTCGGATTCGCCGGTGACGGCCACTCCGAGCCCCTGGCACTGACCCGCCCGCGCGGCCTGGGCTACCCCGAATGGGCGCTCATCCACGACCCCGGCCGGCGGGCGCAGGCGCTGGCCCTGGTCCGCCCCATGGAGAAGGCCGCCCGACTGGCCGCCACCCGCCCCGGCCCCGCCTCCGACGAGTTCGCGCGCATCGCCGCGGAGGTGCCCATTTCGCACCTGCCCGCCTACTGGGAGCAGGCCGGGCGGGCCTTCCTGGCCGCCGGGAACGCCCGCACCGCCGCCATCATGTTCGGTCGGGCCCGCGAGGCCGAGCAGGTGTACAGCCTGCCGGTGGACGAGGCCACCCGGCGCGAGTCGTTCCTGGAGTTCGCCTTCGCCGGTGCGCTCACCGTCAAGGCCCTGACCGCCCACGCCGCCGAGCTGTCCGGCCGCTACGCCTCCGAGCGCGCCTACACCGAGTTCCGCGAACTGGCCGTGCGCCGCACCCTGGGCGGGCTGCCGCCGTGGACCGGCCTGCTCAAGCAGATGCGCTCCCTGGCCAAGGCGGCCGGGATCGACCAGGCCGAACAGGAACGGGACCTGCTGCGGGAACTGCTGGCCGTGCCCGCCACCTCCTCCGCCCCCGAGGGGTTCTGGAAGTCCGCCCGTACCACGCTGGTGGCCGTGGGCCGGGACGACGTGGAGGTGGCCCGCGCGCTGCTGGGCATGTTCGTCGACTCCGGCGGTTACGACGACACCGGCTTCCACGCCTGGTGGCTGGAGCTGCTGTCCGACGCCGGCTCCGTCGACCTGCTCGCCGACCCCGCCCAGACCGTGCCCGGCGGCGCCGCCGGATGGCTGAGCCGGATGATCTCCCACACCCGGGGCTGGCGGTGGTCGCTGCCCGCCGGGTTCCTGGACCTGACCGCCCGGATCGCCGACCGGCTGCGCGCCGACGGGACCCCCGTCGACCTCACCCGCAGCAGCGGATACCGGGCGCAGGACATCCCGGCCGACCTGCTCGACCTGTGCCTGGAGCTGGGCGTCCCGGTCACCGCCGATTCCGCCCGCCGCCGTCTGGACCTGGATACCTGGGTCGACCACCCGCGCGGCGGCCCCCGCCGCGACCTGAGGTTCCTGCGCGCGGACCCCGCGTGGGAGCCCCTGGTGGGCGAGGCCGTCGCCTCCTACAGCGGCGGGTACAGGGCAGGGCCCGGCGGCCGCCGGGTACTGGAGGACCTCCTGCCCTACGAGTACCTGCACGCTTATGTCGAGCGGCGGCTGGACATCCTCACCGGCGCACTGGGCGGCGGGCTCCTCCAGGCGCGCGAGGGCCTTGAGAGCCTGCGCAACGAGTGCGACGGCGGGGTGTTCCGGGTCTTCCCCGGACACCTGGACCGACTCGCCTCCCTCGACGTCGCGGACCTGCTGGCCACCACCCTCAACGCCGGGATCATCGACGAGTACTCGTGGCCCGCCCTGGAGGAGGCCGCCCGCGAACTGGGCGCCCACGGCAGCGGCGGCGCCAAGCCGGCGGGCACCGCCTCCTGGCCCGTGTTCACACTGACCTCCCACGAGCGTGCCATCGCGGTGGGCCCGGGCGGCCGTGTCGCCGAGCACACCCTGAACCTGCCCAAGGGAGCGGACGACCCCATCGCCTTCTACGTCCAGGGCCGTTTCCTCGTGGCCTACTCGCAGGACCACGAGCAGCGCGGGTACTGGTCGGACGCCCCCGGGGAACGGCTCTCCTTCGACTACTCGTCGGTGGTCTACAGCGGCCGGTGGCACAACGGCACGCCGGGCGTCCCCCAGCTGACCGCGGACGGCGCCCGCATGAACGGCGAGCGTGCGCTGCGCGCCGGGGACGCCGACGGCGCCCGCGACCGGCACGTCCTCTCCGACGGGACCACCTATTGGACCGACCCGGGTACGAGGGACGGCCTGGTCGAGGTCGACCCCGACACCGGCGACCGGGGCCGCGCCAGTCTGCCCGCCTTCCTGGAGGAGTTGCCGCTCGGTTCCGGGGAGCGGTTGCTGACGAGGGTGTCCACCCTGGCGCCGCTGGCCGAGCCCGTCTCCGGCGGCCCGCTGGGCGACGCCGCGGGCGCATCCGGGTTCGCCGTGGTCGCGGGGAACGGAGCCTACCGGGTCGTCGCCACCGACGGACGCGAACTCGTGGTCCGGCCCGCCGACCGGAACCGGCACCGCTTTCCGGTGCCGGTCGGCCTGTTCACCCCGCCCGGCGGTGAACTCCGCGCCTTGGCCGACGACAAGGGGGTGACCCTCCTGGACGACGAGGGCCGCCGGGTGTGGAGCTGCCATACCGGCGGGGCGTGCGACTGCACCGCCAAATGGGGCACGCCCTACCTGACGCCGATGCAGTTCTGGTACTTCATGGGTCCGCGCGACACCCGTGCCTCGGCCCGTCTGCGCAGTGTGCGCGGCGCCGACCTGAAGGACCTGGTCGCCGCGGCGATCGCCGAACGCGACCGCACCACTCCGGCGGCACGCGCCATGATCGTCGCCCCCGTCCCCATCACGGCTGCCGACGGGCCGCTGGCCGGCACCCGGGGAGCGGCCGCGGCACTCCTGGCCGACGGGGAGGACGTCACCCCCGCTCCGGGGGTCGTCGAGGGTGTCATGGGCCTGGCCGTCTCCGCCTCCTGGCTCCGCCGCGACCTGGACGAGTACCTCGAAGCGATCCACAAGGTCCGGGATGCCGTCGACTCCGGCCCCGAGCCCGAGCCGCTCCTGACCGCACTCACCCGCTTCCTGCCGCAGCGGGCGACCGGGGACGGGGACGTGCGCGGCCACATCGAGGCGACGTCCCGCTTCCTGCGTGGGACGGGCGGGACCGAGCTGCTGTCCGCGCGTCCGCGCACCACCGTCGACTGGTCCGGGCTGCCCGGATCGGTCGGGCTGCTGGCCTGGTCGGCGGCCTCCCCGCTGACCGGTGAGGAGGAGCGCGCGGCCCTGGTGGACTTCCTCGCCCGGTGGGCGGGCACCGTGTTCGCCGACCCCGCCGTCGAACTCGACCTGGGGTCCGTGGTCTCCGCGAAGGGGCAGGACCCCACCGCGGTGGGCGCCGACGGCGGCCGCCGGGCCGGTCTCGGCCTGGTCCCCGACCTCTCCGGCCGGCCCGGGAGCGAGGACGAGAAGCGCTCCCAGTGGTTCGCCGAGGTCCGGACCGGGGACCCCCTCCCCCTGCCGGCGGGCCTGCGCGAGGTGCACCGCACCCGGGTCGTCCCCGGCTGGGGCACCACCGCGGCGATCACGGCGTTCCTGGCGGCCCTGGCCGAACACGGTCCGCTGACCTGGGGAGAAGAAGCCGTGGCCGTGGTGTCCGAGCGCACCGGGCTGCCTCCGGAGGCCGCAACGCTGCTGCTGCACCAGCGCTTCGGCGGGAACGGGCTGCCCGCCGACCAACGCAAGGCCATGGGGCTGACCGAGGCCCAGGTCTCGATCGGCGGCGAGGAACTCGCGGTGGGCCACCGCGACCGCGACCTGTGGCTCGCGCTCTACCGCGACGCCCTGCCCGTCACCGGGGAGATCGCCGACCTGTGGTCTCCGGCCGGGGCGCGCGCCGCCGCCGAACGGCTCGCCGACGCCTGGAACCGCCTCCGGGGCGCGCGCTCGCCACTGCCGCGGACCGTGCTGGAGGCCCTCAACGCCCCCTGGCGGCCCGCCGGTCCGTCCACGGTGCGCCTGTTGGCGGACCCCGCCGGGCATCCCGCCCTGACCGAGGACGCGAGCAGCCACCTGGAGGTCGGGGAGAGGTACGGCCGCCTCGACGTCACGCTCCGATACGGGTCAGAGCGGACGGCGGGGCTGCACGAACTGCTCGGGGAATTCGCGGTGCTGATCCCCTGGGCGTACGCCGAACTGCCCGCGGGCGACCCCGTCCGGGAGTCCGTCCCCGCATTGCTCAAGGCGGTGCGCGCTCGCCTGGAGGCACCCGAACTGCTGCTGGGCGCATTCACCGCCTGGGGGGACGACCACGGCAAGCTCCTCGAACGGATCGGCGGCGAGCCGTGCGAGGTGCCCGGGAAGGCCGGGGCCTCGGCCGAGGCCCGCGACAACGGGACCGTGGTCGCGGTCCAGTCGTCCTACTCGCTGCACCTGTACTTCCGCCCGGCCCGGTTCGACGACGGGGTGCACGCCCGCACCCTGCGGGCCCTGCTCGACAGCGGCGAGTACCCCGTGTACGGCCACACCCAGCCCAGGCTCGTGGACCTGCTGCGCAGTCCCGGGTACACGGCGATCGCCGAGCGCATCGCCGCCGGGGCCCTGCCCGCAGGGGCCCGCGAGTACGATCCGGCCGCCTCCGTGCCGGAGCTGCTGGCCGAGGCCGCCGGGACGCTCGGGCTGTCCGACGACGCCGCCAGGCTCTACCTTCAGCTGCTCGCGGTCCTGGAACCCACGGACAAGAAGGTCCGGACCCTCAACGGGTGGACTCCCGCCCGGCACAGGAAGGTCCAGGCCGAGCTGCTCGAACACGGCCTGGTGATGACCGCCAAGCGGTCCCGGGCCGGCCGTACGGTCTTCCTGCCCGGGGCGTGGACCGACATCAAGCAGGGTCCCGACCTGCCCTTCGAGACATGGAAGGCACCGCTGTACGGTCTCTCCCGGAGTGGAGGCGGTGCGCTCCGTCCGGTCCCCGACCGCCACCTGCCCACACGCCCGATCCCGGAGATCTTCGCCGAGGCGTGGCGGCGCACCCGCGAGGGCGACGCCCCGGCGTTGTGAACCCCGCCCCGGTCCCGGCGGCCCGCCGGAACCGGGGCACCCGCCACCCCTTCGACCCCGAACCCACACCTTCCGAGGAGCCTGCGGTGCCCGAGCCCGCCACCGATGTGCAGATCGAACCCGCCGAGCGACGCCATGCCGGGGAGCTGGCCTTTCTGGCCGCCCAAGACACCGGCCCCCGCCCACCGGGGTGGGCGCTGACGCCCCGCTCGGTCGTGACGTTCATCGCGGGGAGCGGCGGGGAGCGGCTGCGGCTGCCCGAACCCGTGGAGGGGCTGCCCGACACCCTGGAGATCCCCGCCAAGTTCGTCGGCGACCGCTCCCTGGTGGAACGCTGCGTCGTCACCCTGGCCGGCGAGCGCGGACTGCTCCTGGTCGGTGAACCCGGCACCGCCAAGTCCATGCTGTCGGAGCTGCTGGCCGCCGCGGTCTGCGGCACCGGTGCGCTCACCGTGCAGGGCACCGCGGGCACCAGCGAGGAGCACCTGCGCTACGGCTGGAACTACGCGCTGCTGCTCGCCAAGGGACCCGTCCCCGAGGCGCTGGCCCCCTCTCCGGTGCTCACCGCGATGCGCACCGGCCGCGTCGCCCGGGTCGAGGAGGTCACCCGCTGCCTGCCGGAGGTGCAGGACGCCCTGGTGTCGATCCTGTCCGACCGGCGCATGGCCGTCCCCGAACTGGGCGACGAGGGCACCTTCCACGCCCGGCCCGGGTTCAACGTCATCGCCACCGCCAACCTGCGCGACCGCGGGGTGTCGGAGATGAGCGCCGCCCTCAAGCGCCGGTTCAACTTCGAGGTGGTGCCGCCCATCGCGGACCCGGCCGCGGAGGTGGCGCTGGTGCGCGACCGGGCCGGGGCCGCCCTGGCCCACCACGGGCACACGCTGCCCGTGGACGACGCGGTGCTGGAGGCGCTGGTCACCGCCTTCCGCGACCTGCGCTCGGGCACCTCGGTGGAGGGCTGGCCGGTGGAGCGGCCCACCACTGTGATGAGCACCGCGGAGGCGGTCGGTGTCACCACCTCCCTCGGGTTGCAGAGCGCCTACCTGGGTGTGACCGACCCGCTGTCGCTGCTGCCCGGCTACCTGCTGGGCGCCGTCCGCAAGGACGACCCGGAGGACCAGGGACGGCTGCTCGCCTACTGGGACTCCACCATCCGCCACCGTGCGGAGAACGGGGCCCGCATGTGGCGCCGCCTGTACGAACTGCGCCACGTGCTGGGGGAGTGAGTTGACCACCCCCCTCGAAGCGCCCGAGGCCGTGCTGGAGGCGCTGTCCGGGTGCACCGCCCCCTACCTGGTGGGGGTGCGACACCACTCGCCGGTGCTGGCCGCGGCGGTGCCCGCACTGCTGGACGCCGCCGACCCCGACGCGTTGTTCGTCGAGCTGCCCTGGGAGGCCGGTCCGTGGCTGGACTGGCTCGCCCACCCGGACACCGAGGCGCCCGTCGCCCTGGTGTTCGGCGCCCCCGACGGGGGCGGGCACGCCTTCTACCCGTTCGCGGACTTCTCCCCGGAGCTGGCGGCGCTGCGCTGGGCCCGTGCCCGCGGTGTCCCGGTGCACGCCGTCGACCTGCCGGTCGCGGTGGCCGCCCCCGCGGCGGGGCCGGACGCCGACTCCGGGCTGTCGGAGGCGCTGCTGCGCGCCGCCGGGGTCGATGACGGCGAGGAGCTGTGGGACCGCCTGGTGGAGGCCCGCTCCTACGGTGCCGACCCCGAGCGCGTCCGCCGGG
>NZ_JASFDV010000069.1 GCF_030766825.1 Nocardiopsis sp. CC223A | reverse complement strand
AGGCGTGCTCCGGGCGGGCGGCGGGGCCTGAACACCGCGGTCGGGGCGGGGCCGGGGCCCGGTGGGCTCGTTCGGCCCCGGGCGGCCGATCGCGTACGGGAACCGCAGCCCCGGCGGCAGCACGGGGATCGGCACCGGATCGGCGGCGGGACGGTGGGCGTGCAACGGGGGGTTCCTTCCGACTCGTCACCGGCCGCCCCAGGGCGGTCACGGTGGTTCCGTCGGCTCAGAACCGTACCCGATGCGTGACCTGTTCGTCCCGTTACGTCACTCCGGAAGTTCGCCGAGGCCGAAGAACGGCAGGCAGGGTTCCAGTCCCGAGAGCGTGACGGGGACGTCGAGGCGGTGCGCCGCCCAGTCCTCGCGGGCCAGCAGGAACCGCAGTTCGCGGGCGGCCTTGCCGCGGATGGCGTACACCCCGACGCCGTCATCGCGGTAGCCGAGTCTGCGGGACACCCGTTCGGAGCGGGTGTTGCCCTCCACGATCCCCGAGGCCGCCTCCCGCGCACCCAGCCCCTCGAAGGCCAGGTGCAGCATCGCGGCGCGCATCTCGGTGCCGATGCCCCGCCCCTGGTGCTTCAGGCCCAGCCAGGAACCGCTGGCGACCCGGCGGGTGATCGCGAAGTCCTTGGCGAACACGTCCTGGATGCCCACCACCTCGCCCTCGTGGACGACCGCGAGCGGCAGCTGCCAGTCCTGCGGGGTCCAGCGGGCGTAGATCCCGAGGTTGTGCTGGACCACCGACAGCGCGCGCCGGGCCGGGGACTGATCCGTCCACGGGAAGGCGAACGGCATCTCGGCCGGGTCGTGCACGCCCTCGGCGGCGAGGTCGGCCAGGGCGGAGAGGTCGTCGAGGGTGGGCGGGCGCAGCTCCAGCCGCGGGGTGCGCACGCGCAGCCCCAGGACCGGGAAATGGTCGGTGATCATGGTCCGATGGTCCCGGACCCGGTGCACGAAGTCATCCCGTTTTCCCAGCTTGTGGATAACGCGGCGCACCGGCCGCGCGGATCGGGCCGGACGGCCGGGCCGCCGGGTCAGGCCGTGCCGCGCAGCTCCAGGAGCAGCCCGGCCAGCTCCGCGGCGGCCTCCTGCGGCGCGCACTCGCGCACGGACCAGCCGCGCATCCGGGCGAGCCGGGCGGCGTGCGCGCGGGCCGGGTCGGTGAGCAGGTAGCCGCACGGGGCGTCCGGCCAGTCGGCGGACGGCGGCAGCGTCTCGGTGCGGTACCCCTCCGGTTCCCCGGCGGGGACGGGCGGTGGCGGCGCGCCCTGCGGGTGCTGGGTACGGTCCAGGTCCGCACGGGTGGCGGTGCCCGGCTGCGGCAGCAGCGCGTCCACCAGCACGTAGCCGAACACCGGCCGGTGCGCGGCGCGCTGGGCCGCGCCCAGGGCTCCCGCCAGCGGCCCCGCGTCGCCCTCCACGACCAGGGCGGTCGGGGCGTCCGGGGGGACCAGGCGGCGGATCTCCAGGCTGGCGGCGGCCACGTACCGGGCGGCGTGCGGCGGGAGCTCGTCGCCGCCGACGCCGATCCGGACCGGGGTGAGCCCGGCGGCGGCCAGGTCCGCACCGAGTCCGGGCAGGCGGGTGGGGCGCCCCAGGGTGGGGGGCAGCAGAACGGCGATCACCCGGCGCCCCGCTCCCCGTTCGCGTCGGAGCGGGTCTCGTCCCGCACCCAGGCCAGGTACGACGGGTTGCCGCCGACGACGGGCACCGCCACCACTTCGGGGACGTCGTAGGGGTGCTCGCGGACGATGTGCGCGGTGAGGTCGTCCAGGCGGTCCCCGGCGGTCTTGAACACCACGGTCCACTCCTGGTCGCGGTGCACCTCGCCCTCCCAGCGGTAATGGCTGGTGACGGGCCCGCCGACCTGGGCGCAGGCGGCGAGACGGCGCCCGACCGCCGACTCCGCCAGGCGGTCGGCGCTCTCGCGGGTGTCCACGGTGATCTCGACCCGGACGGCACCCGGGGTGTTCGGCATGGCGGTCCCTCCGTCCGGGCGCCGCGTGACGTGCGGTGCCGCCCGGTGTTCTACGCTCATGGATCATGAGCGAACGTGATGAACTCCTGCGTCAGATCAACGATAAGGCGGTCGTGCGCGGGAAGGTGATCCTGTCCTCCGGGCAGGAGGCCGACTACTACGTGGACCTGCGCCGCGTGACCCTGGACGGGGAGGCCGCCCCGCTGGTCGGGTCGGTCATGCTGGACAACGTGGCGGACCTGGAGTTCGACGCGGTGGGCGGGCTGACCCTGGGCGCCGACCCGGTCGCGACCGCGATGGTGCACGCCGCGCACGCGCGGGGCCGCAGGCTGGACGCCTTCGTGGTGCGCAAGGCGGGCAAGGCGCACGGCCTCCAGAAGCGCATCGAGGGCCCGGACGTCAAGGGTCGGCGGGTGCTGGCTCTGGAGGACACCTCCACCACCGGCGGTTCGGTGCTGACCGCGGTGGAGGCGCTGCGCGAGGCCGGGGCCGAGGTGGTCGCGACGGCGCTGATCCTGGACCGCGGGGCGCGTGAGCGCGTGGAGAAGGAGGGCCTGGAGTACCGGGCCGTGTACCAGGTGTCCGACCTGGACATCTGAGGACGTCGCCGGGGTGCGGCGGGGCGGGGCGTCCCGCCGCCGCGGGCGGACCCGGGGCCGGAACCGGTCAGCCGTCGACGGTGAAGCTGTAGTCGGTGCCGCGGTCGGCGATGTCGCGCTCGATGCCGTCGACGAACAGCTCCACGGCGGCGGGGTCGCCGATGGTGACCTCGATGCCGCCCTCGGGGATCTCGGAGTAGGTGAGGGAACTGCCCTGGCGGACCTCCTGGTCGTGCAGGACGTCGCCGCCGGGGATGCGGACGAACACGCGGCTGGACTCGCCGATGACGCGCACGTAGAAGGCACCCTTGGGGGTCTCCTCCTCGTTCGCCGCCCCGGAGGCGTTCGCGCTCACGCTGGAGCCGGAGTTGCCGGGGAGCGAGCGGTACAAGAAGAACCCGCCGAGCGCGAGCATCGTGACCAAGAGCACGACTGCTCCGACGATGGCCACCACCTGGCCAACGCCGCGAGGATCATTCCTATGCCTTCCCACGGCGTTGAATGTAGCGTGTATCACGACAAAAAGCGACAGTGATCTCTCGGAACCTCCCTGCTTCCCACAATTCGGTCACGGATGCACGGAAGTTCACAAGGAATCCGAATCAGGTATAGAACCCCGCAAAGCGCCCACGGCTTCGGCTCTGTCGCCCTGCGGGCCCCATCGAATTTGGTCTAGACCTTTCCATCGGCTCCGTGTGTTCGGGATACTTGGGTGACACCTGGTGGACACGTCCGGACGTGCGACCCGAGTCGCGGGCTCCCCCGCCGCCCGGACCCTCCACCGGCAACGCACGTGGGGTGCCGTCGGCGCGACCGGCGGCCGCTCGCTCCAGGTCCGATTCCAGGGAGAGTCAAGCCATGCCCATCGCCAGCCCCGAGGTCTACACCGAGATGCTGAGCCGTGCGAAGTCCCAGGGCTTCGCCTACCCGGCCATCAACGTGACCTCCAGCCAGACCCTGCACGCCGCACTGCGGGGCTTCGCCGAGGCCGAAAGCGACGGCATCGTCCAGATCTCCACCGGCGGTGCCGAGTTCCTGTCGGGTTCCACGATCAAGGACATGGTCACCGGCTCGGTGGCGTTCGCCGAGTACGCCCGCGTCGTCGCGGACAAGTACCCGGTCAACGTCGCCCTGCACACCGACCACTGCCCCGAGAACAAGCTCGACGGTTTCGTCCGCCCCCTCCTCGAAATCTCCAAGGAGCGCGTGGCCAAGGGCCAGGACCCGCTGTTCCAGTCCCACATGTGGGACGGCTCGGCGGTGGAGCTGGAGGAGAACCTCCGGATCGCCGAGGAGCTGCTGGCGTCCTCCAAGGAGGCCCGCACCATCCTGGAGATCGAGGTCGGCGTCGTCGGCGGCGAGGAGGACGGCATCGTCGGCGAGATCAACGAGAAGCTGTACACCACCCCGGAGGACGCCCTGCGCACCGCGGAGGTCCTCGGCCTCGGGGAGAAGGGCTACTACATGACCGCCCTGACCTTCGGCAACGTGCACGGCTCCTACAAGCCCGGCTTCGTGAAGCTGCGCCCGGAGGTCCTGAAGAAGGCCCAGGAGGCCGTGGCCGAGAAGTACGGCCGGGCCAAGGCGTTCGACTTCGTCTTCCACGGCGGCTCCGGCTCCACCCTGGAGGAGATCCACGAGGCCATCGAGTACGGCGTGGTGAAGATGAACATCGACACCGACACGCAGTACGCGTTCACCCGCCCGATCGTGGACCACATGATGAAGAACTACGACGGCGTGCTGAAGATCGACGGCGAGATCGGCAGCAAGAAGGCCTACGACCCGCGCTCCTACGGCAAGGCCGGCGAGGCCGGCATGGCCGCCCGCGTGGTGGAGGCCGCCCGGCAGCTCAAGTCCGCCGGCAACAAGATGAAGTAGTCACCGCGTCCGACGCGGGATGGCGCCCGGTGGCCGATCGGCCACCGGGCGTCCCGCGTTCCGGGTGGCGGGCGCTGCGGGTGGCGGACACTTGCGGGAGGGCGCCCGGACCCGGCCTGTGGACAACCGGTTCCGGGCCCGGCGGCGGTGGCAGGATGGGGTCATGAACCTGCATCAGAACCTGCTCAACGAGCCGCCCGAGACCCGCCTCGCCGACAACGCCGAGGCCCGCGAGGCACTGGCCGCGGCCACCGACCCCACCCCGGTCGCCGGACGGTTCCCGGAGTACTCGGCCGCCTGGGCGCGCCTGGCCGAGAACGCGCTGGCCGCGGGCGAGCCGGTCGCCGCCTACGCCTACGCGCGCACCGGCTACCACCGCGGGCTGGACCAGCTGCGCCGCTCCGGTTGGAAGGGCCACGGCCCCATCCCCTGGGAGCACGAGCCCAACCAGGGCTTCCTGCGCGCGCTGCACGCCCTGGGCAAGGCCGCCGAGCAGATCGGCGAGGCCCCGGAGGCCGAGCGCTGCGCCACCTTCCTGCGCGACTCCAGCGCCGAGGCCGACAAGGTCCTCAACGCCTGACGGGGTTCACCGGGTCGGTGGGACCCGGTGCCGCAGCCGCCGGCAGGTGCGCGCTTCCGTCGCCGGAACCGTTGGGTTCCGGGGCCGGACCGTGCCCCTGCCGGTCGGCCGGGAGGCCGGACCGCCGATGGGGTGCCCGATCCGCCGGGCGCCCCGCCCCTCTCCCGCCACCCGCTGCACCGCGCGTGGGGAACGGGTCCCCTCGAATACCGGTGCCACCGGCCGCCCCACCCGGTTCGACGTGAGGAAACCCCCTCGTGGGCGGCACTTAACCGGGACGGACGGGTCGTGTACCCTCAATACGCAACGGCCCCTGTCGCTGCCTTGCGCCAGGGGCTCATCCATGTTCGGGGTCGGGAACACCCCGGTCAGGTGTCGAGCGAAAAGGTAGTGACCAATGCCGGCGATCACGCTCGTGGGTGCCCAGTGGGGCGACGAGGGCAAGGGCAAGGCGACCGACCTTGTGGGCGACCGCGTGGACTACGTGGTCCGCTACCAGGGCGGCAACAACGCCGGGCACACGGTGGTCATCGGCGACCAGAAATACGCCCTCCACCTGCTGCCGTCGGGCATCCTCTCGCCGAACGTGGTCCCGGTCATCGCCAACGGCGTCGTCATCGACCCGGGCGTCCTCTTCGAGGAGCTGGACGGGCTCGACGCCCGCGGCGTCGACACCTCGCGCCTGCTCATCTCCGCCAACGCGCACCTGATCATGCCCTACCACCGGGCCCTGGACCGGGTCAGCGAGCGCTTCCTGGGCAAGGGCAAGATCGGTACCACCGGGCGCGGCATCGGCCCGACCTACGCCGACAAGGTGTCCCGCCAGGGCGTGCGCGTGCAGGACATGTTCGACCCCAAGATCCTGCGCAAGAAGATCGAGCTGGCCCTCAACGACAAGAACCAGCTCCTCACCAAGGTCTACAACCGGCGCGCCCTGGAGGCCGAGCCGATCATCGAGGAGTACCTCGGCTACGCCGAGAAGATCCGCCCGTTCGTGGCCGACACCTCGCTGATCCTCAACAAGGCGCTGGACGACGGCAGGACCGTCTACCTGGAGGGCTCGCAGGGCACCCTGCTGGACATCGACCACGGCACCTACCCGTTCGTCACGTCCTCCTCTCCCACCGCGGGCGGCGCGGCCGCCGGGTCGGGCATCGGCCCCACCCGCATCACCAAGGTCGTCGGCATCCTCAAGGCCTACACCACCCGCGTCGGCTCGGGTCCCTTCCCGACCGAGCTGCTCGACGAGCAGGGCGACTGGCTGCGCACCCAGGGCCACGAGTACGGGGTCACCACCGGCCGCGACCGCCGCTGCGGCTGGTTCGACGCGCCCATCGCCCGGTACGCGACCCGCGTCAACGGCATCACCGACTTCTTCCTGACCAAGCTCGACGTGCTCACCGGCCTGGAGCGCATCCCGGTCTGCGTCGCCTACGACGTCGATGGGGTCCGCCACGACGAGATCCCGATGACCCAGACCGACTTCCACCACGCGACGCCGGTCTACGAGTACCTCGACGGCTGGTCGGAGGACATCACCGGAGCCCGGGAATTCGACGAACTTCCCAAGAACGCCCAGGCGTACGTGCGTACCCTGGAGGAGATGGCCGGAGCCCCGATCTCCGCCATCGGGGTGGGCCCCGGCCGCGACCAGACCCTAGAGCTGCGGTCCCTGGTCTGACCGGCGCCCGCCTGTCCGCTGTCCGTCCTCCCACACGAAGAGGCCCCCAGTAGTGAAAGCCCTCGTCCTCGGCGGCGGAGGCCGCGAGCACGCCCTTGTCCGCGCGCTGTCCCTCGACCCGGGTGTCACCGACATCCACTGCGCCCCGGGCAACCCGGGGATCTCGGAGCTGGCCGAGAACCACGTGATCAACGTGACCGACGGACTGGCGGTGACCGAGCTGGCCGCGCGCATCCGGGCGGAGCTGGTCGTCGTCGGCCCCGAGGCGCCGCTGGTCGCCGGGGTCGCCGACGTGCTGCGCGAACGCGGCATCCCGGTGTTCGGACCGGATCGGGAGGCCGCCCGCCTGGAGGGCTCCAAGGCGTTCGCCAAGGAGGTCATGGAGGCGGCGGGCGTGCCCACCGCCAAGGCCAGGGTGTGCCGCTCGGCGAACCAGGTGTCCGAGGCGCTCGACGAGTTCGGCACCCCCTACGTCGTCAAGAACGACGGCCTGGCGGCGGGCAAGGGCGTCGTCGTCACCGACGACCGGGCGCTGGCCGAACGGCACGCGCGCGAGTGCGGTCGGGTCGTCATCGAGGAGTTCCTCGACGGCCCGGAGGTGTCGCTGTTCGTGCTGAGCGACGGCGTCCACGCGCTGCCGCTGCTGCCCGCCCAGGACTTCAAGCGGGCCTACGACGGCGACCAGGGCCCCAACACCGGCGGCATGGGCGCCTACGCCCCGCTGCCGTGGGCCCCGGCCGGCCTGGTGGACGAGGTCATGGAGTCGGTCGTGCGGCCGACCCTTCAGGAGATGAACCGGCGCGGCACCCGTTACCAGGGCCTGCTGTACGTGGGCCTGGCGCTCACCTCCAAGGGCCCGCGCGTGGTCGAGTTCAACGCCCGCTTCGGCGACCCGGAGACCCAGGTGGTGCTGGACCGGCTGGCCACCCCGATCGGCGCGGTCCTCCAGGCCACCGACACCTCCGGGCTGAAGGGCATCGGCTCCCTCCAGTGGAAGCCGGGCGCCGCGGTCACCGTCGTGGTGGCCGCCGAGAACTACCCGGGCGACCCGGTCAAGGGCGACGCCATCGGCGGCCTGGACGCGGCGAACGCCGTGGAGGGCGCCTACGTGCTGCACGCCGGGACCGCCTGGAGCGGGATCCGCGACGTGGTGGCCTCGGGCGGCCGGGTGCTCAGTGTGGTGGGAACCGGCGCCGACCTGGCCCAGGCGCGGGAGAGCGCCTACGCCGCGGTGTCGAAGATCGAGCTGCGCGGGTCGTTCCACCGGACCGACATCGCCGAGCGGGCCGCCGCCGAGCTGTAGCGGCGCGCGCCGCACCGTAGAAAAAGGACTCCCATGAGCGGTTTCGTCGTCCGGCCCGAGCCGGTACGGGTCGAGGGCCTGACCCATCTGCACACCGGCAAGGTCCGCGACCTGTACACCACCGGGTCCGGCGACCTGGTGATGGTGGCCAGCGACCGGCTCTCCGCGTTCGACTGGGTGCTGCCCACCGAGATCCCCGGCAAGGGCCGGCTGCTGACGCAGCTGTCCCTGTGGTGGTTCGACCGGGTCGCCGACCTGGTCCCCAACCATGTGGTGTCGGACGTGCCGCCGCGGGGCGCGCCCGCCGACTGGGCCGGGCGGACCCTGGTGTGCCGCAGGTTGGACATGGTCCCGGTGGAATGCGTGGCCCGCGGCTACCTGACCGGTTCCGGCCTGGCCGAGTACCGGGTGGACGGCACCGTGTGCGGGGTGCCGCTGCCGGAGGGCCTGGTGGACGGTTCGGAGCTGGCCGAGCCGATCTTCACCCCGGCCACCAAGGCCGAGGTGGGCGACCACGACGAGAACGTGTCGTTCGAGGCGGTCGCGGCCCGGCACGGCGCCGAGCTGGCCGGTGAGCTGCGCGACCTCACCCTGCGGGTGTACGCGCGCGGCCGCGAGGTGGCGCGCGAGCGCGGGGTGCTGCTGGCCGACACCAAGTTCGAGTTCGGCCGGGACGCCGACGGCGCGCTGGTGCTGGGCGACGAGGTGTTCACCCCGGACTCGTCCCGGTACTGGCCCGCGGACGAGTGGGCGCCGGGCGGTCCGCAGCCGTCCTTCGACAAGCAGGTGGTCCGCGACTGGCTGACCTCGGCCGCGTCGGGCTGGGACCGTGCCGCGGACGCCCCGCCGCCGGAGCTGCCCGAGGCGGTGGTCGAGCACACGATCGACCGTTACGCGGAGATCTTCCGACGGCTCACCGGCTCCGAACCCAAGCTGTGACGCGGCGCGGGCGAGTGATTCCGGGCACGCTGGTCTCGGAATGGTTGCCCGAAGCGCGTATGGTGGTGGGGTCGTGTGCGGCACCCGTCAGGTGCCCGGCCATGCATACGGCCTCCCCACACCTACCCTGGTCTTTTCCGTTGGACGAGCACCTCTTTGGCCGTTTCGCGGGACTCCCCACCCGATCTGCGGGTATACCACGTTCTGGGCCGGTCCGGACCAGGGGGTGCTATAGAGTCGTCGCGAACACACCGGTTCGCTGGCCGTGCAGGTCACACACAAGTTCGTCGAACGTTCCAGGGGAAACCCGCGTCTAAAACGCACATAGGCGAAACCCGACGAGGGTGACCTTTTTTCACATCTGCCTCACAAAGGAGCACATGAGCATGGGCCAGGAGGTTCGTTACCGCGTCCGCGGCGGACGCCCCCTCAGCGGTACGGCGTTCATCCAGGGCGCGAAGAACGCCGTCCTGCCGATGATCGGAGCCGCTCTCCTCGCGGCCAAGGGTCGTACGGTGCTGCGCAACGTCCCCGTCATCGAGGATGTCTACCGCTCCCTCGAACTCGCCGAGCACATCGGCGCCAAGGTCGAGTTCCACGAGGCAGAGCGAACCGTGGTCATCGACGCCTCCGGGCTCAACGACCCCGAGCGGGCCGTTCTCCCCGCCGAAATCGCCGCGCGCTTCCGCGGCTCGGTGCTCTTCGTCCCGGCGCTGATGCACCGCACCGGCCGCGCCCGCATCGAGGGCGTCGGCGGTTGCAACCTGGGCAGCCGCAACCTGGACTTCCACTACCGGGGCTTCGCGCGCCTGGGCGCCGAGGTCGTCGAGGACCCCGAGCGCAACCACATCAACGTCGAGGCCTCCAACCTCCGCGGCGGGCGCCTCTACCTGGACACCCCGTCGCACACCGGCACCGAGAACCTCCTGATGGCCGCGGTCCTGGCCCCCGGCACCACGGTGATCGAGCACGCCGCGCTGGAGCCCGAGGTCCTGGACGTCATCGAGTTCCTCACCGCCATGGGCGCCAAGATCAGCGGTGGCGGCACCGGCCTCATCACGGTCGAGGGCGTCGAGGAGCTCACCGCGGTCGAGCACACGATCATGTCGGACCGCATCGACGCGGGCGTGTTCGCGATGACCGTCGCGGCCACCGGCGGCGAGGTCAGCCTGGTCGGCGCCAACCTGGACCACCTGGGCGTGGCCCGCTGGAAGCTCGAACAGATGGGCGTCGAGTTCTCGCAGGAGGGCGCGGTCCTGCACGTGACCCGCGACCCGTCCGTGCCGCTGCGCCCGATCAACGCGGTCACCTCGCCGTTCCCAGGCTTCGCCACCGACCTTCAGTCGCCGCTCATGGCCCTGGCCACCCTGGCCGAGGGTGAGAGCTACATCCACGAGGCGATCTACGACGGCCGCTTCGCGCTGGCCGACGAGCTCAACAAGATGGGTGCCAAGATCGAGGTCGAGGGCACCCGTGCCATCGTGCACGGCCCGACGCACCTGCGCGGCACCGAGGTGATCGCCCACGACCTGCGTACCGGTGCGGCCCTGGTGCTCGCCGGACTGGTCGCCGAAGGTGAGACAATCGTTGCGCCTGGTTATCTGGTGGACCGCGGTCACGCTCAGTTCGCGACGCGACTCGCCGCGCTAGGTGCCGACGTGGAGCGCGTCGTCGTCTCGTAGCGGGTCGAAAGCGCAGTTCAAGCCGGGGTGGGAGCCCGTCTCCCACCCGGGCTTTCGGCGTTGATATGGAAAACGATCTTCTTTGGCCCCGCACAATGGGTACGATCTCGGCAATCATGCCGTGACAGAGATCGGGTCGGGAAACCAGTGGGCGCACATAGTGAAGAGCGTGGAATGGTAGCGGGGAGCAACCCGAGGTGAGTGCCCAGCGTACTGGCGATTTGACGATCGGCGTCATAGGGCCCCATGAGGTGGTCGAACGGGTCATGCTCATGGGTCCTGGGTCCACGGGACCCCTCAACGCCAGACTCATCGCCGCCGCATACCGAGATGAGCAAGAGGCGACGGACAAGGTCGTCAGGCTGGGTTCGGCGATCGACGCGTATCTGTTCGCCAGCCCGGTTCCCTACGAGTTCGCACGGAAGGCCGGCGTGCTGACGATGCCCGCCACCTACGTGCCGCTCGGGGGCGCCAGCCTGCACGAGGCCCTGCTCCGTGCCACCCTGGACGAGCGCTACGACCCGACCAGAGCGAGTCTGGACGTGCTCAGCCGCGCCGACGTCGTCGAGGCCTATTCCGAGGTCGACCTTCCGGTGGACGGCATCCACGTCCACGAGGAGCTGACCAACACCGCCCAGCTCACCTCGTTCCACGAGGGGCTGTGGCGGCGCAAGGCCACCAAGATGGCGATCACCTGCGTACGCGGGGTCGCCGAGCGGCTGGAGGCCATCGGCGTCCCGGTCCTCCGGTTGCGGCCGACCAACGCCGGGGTGCGCAGCGCGCTACAGACGGCCGGGCTGCTGGGCGCCCACCACCGGTTGGAGGAGGCACAGCTGGGCGTGGTCGTGGTCGACGTGCCGACGCTGCGGGACTCCTCACGGCGGTCCACGCCCCGCTACTGGCGGGAGGAGCTACGACTGTCGCTGCACCGGCTGCTGCTCCAGGAGGCCCACCGGATCAATGCCACGGCGCACCGTCTGGACGACCATTCGTTCATGATCACCGCGACCCGGGGATCACTCGTCACGGCGACCGAGGGGTTCCGGCAGCCACCGTTCGTGGAACGCATCAAGGCGGAGCTCGGGATCGCCATCGAGGTGGGCATCGGCATGGGGCGCACCACCCAGGACGCCGAGGCGCACGCCCGTGCGGCCCTGAACCGCGCTCAGGCGTCCCGTCAGAGCTTCGCGGTGGACCGGGAGGGTCGTTCCCTGGTCCCGGCCCAGCGCGCGCCCTCACGGCAATCCTCCGAACCGCTGCGCACCAAGGGCCGTGAGACTCTGATTCGGCTTTCGGAGAAGATCGCGGAGGAGGACGGCCCCCTCGTCGTCGACGCGGAGAACGCCGGGCGGATGCTCGGTGTCACCTCCCGGACCGCGCGTCGGCTCCTGCGCACCCTCGTGGAGGAGGGGCTCGCCTGGCCCCTGCCCCCCAACCGCACCCTCCAGCCGGGACGCCCCCGACAGCTGTACCGGCTCATCGTGGAGAAGCTCGACAAGGACGCCGCCGGGAAGTAACCCCGTGCGCACCCGTGATATCCGGGGCGCCTTCCCCCCTGGGAGGCGCCCCTTCGGCCTCTCCCCCGCCGCGTGCACGCCCCTGTCCGCGCAGCGCCCCCGCTCCGAAAGGCCCCGTGATCCGCAGACGGCTGCTCTCCCTGTGCGTCCTGGAACTGGTGAACATCCCCCTGTTCGGGTTCATCCTGTTCGGGATGCTCGGCGCACCCGCGTCCCCCGCCAACCTCGCCGGGTTCGGCATGTTCGCGCTGCTGCTGGTGGAGGGGTCCGCCTACTGGTGGCTCAAGCTGCGGCAGACGGCCCGGGGCGAGCGGCTGCCCGCAGGCATGGCGGTGTTCGCGGTGCTGCGGTGGGTCGACATCGCCCTGTTCGCGCTGACGGGGGCGCTGGTGGTGTGGACCTGGGCGCAGGGCGCGCGCTGGACGGAGACGGCGGTGGCCGTCCCGCTGGGGCTGTTCGCGATCCTGGAATACGTCAACTACTTCCACGTACAACTGATGCACGACAACCGCGCCGACCTGGAGCGGCTGTGGCGCACCCGGCGCCTGCACCGGTCCCACCTGGCCCGCGACACGGCCCGAGCGGCCCGCCGTCGCTGAGGGCTCCGGGACACGGCGGGGGCGCCGCCCGCGGCGGACGGCGCCCCCGGGGTGCTCCCGGCACTCCTAGCGGCGCTCGGGGTAGTCCCGGGCGACGGAGAGGAACACGTCGTTCTCCTCCGGGGTGCCCAGGCTGACGCGGGCGCCCTCACCGTCGAAGGGGCGCACGGACACGCCGACCTTCGCGCACCGGGCGGCGAAGTCCAGCGTGTCCCCGTCCACGCGCAGCCACACGAAGTTGGCCTCGGTGGGCGGCACGGTCCACCCGGCGTCCAACAGGGCTCCGCGCACGCGCTCGCGTTCGGCGACGGTGGCGTCGACCCGCTCCATCAGCTCGCCCTCGGCCTCCAGGGAGGCGATGCCCGCGGCCTGGGCCAGGTGGTTGACCGCGAACGGCACCAGGGTCTTGCGGACCGCGGCGACCACCGGCGGGTGGCCGACCAGGAAGCCCAGGCGCACCGCGGCCAGGCCGTAGGCCTTGGAGAAGGTGCGCAGGACGGCCACGTTGGGCCGGTCGCGGTACAGGGCGACGCCGTCGGGCACCTGCGGGTCACGCACGTACTCGCGGTAGGCCTCGTCGAGGATCACCAGCACGTGCTCGGGCACCCGGTCCAGGAAGGCGGTCAGCTCCGCCTCGCGCACGGTGGTGCCGGTGGGATTGTTGGGGTTGCAGACCAGCACCATGCGGGTGTTCTCGGTGATGGCGTCGAAGATCGCGTCGAGGTCGTGGGGCTCCTCGCGCAGCGGCACCCGCACGGAGGTCACCCCCGCCAGCTCGGCGAGCAGCGGGTAGGCCTCGAAGGAGCGCCAGGCGTAGACGACCTCGGCACCCGGTTCGCCGACGGCCTCCAGCAGTTGCTGGAGCAGGCCGACCGAGCCCGCGCCCAGGCCGATGTGGTCCTCGGGGACGTCCAGGCGGCGGGCCAGCGCCGCGGTCAGCTCCGCCGCGCCCGGGTCGGGGTAGCGGTTGAGGTCGGCGGCGGCGCGGGCGATGGCCTCGCGCACCGACGGGAGCGGTCCGTACGGGCTCTCGTTGGAGGACAGTTTGATGGATCGCCCATCGGGCCCGATGACCTTCTTGCCCGGTTTGTAGGCGGGGATGCTCCCCAGCACCGACCGCAGATATGGCGATTTCGACTCCGACACCGTTGTCCTTCCTCAATACTTTGTGCTAACCCCGCGGCACGCTCAGCGATCTCGTGTGCGGGTCGGTCACCGCTCCCAGCGGAAATATCGCACAATTGAGGAGACAACACCATGCGCTCGCGTCCGAAACCCGCCACGACGACTCAGATCGTGGCTGGTCAGAGCCGTTTTTGTGGCAGCGGCCGACGGCCCGTCCGATCATGGGGCCTTTATGCGGGCCTGCCCCTCGCCCTCGTGCTGAGCGCCTGCGGCGGCTCTGCCGAGGAGGACACCGGCGACGCCGCCGAGGCCGCCGCGCTGCTGCACGACGCCCAGCTCATCTCGTTCGAGGGCGCCGAGATCGTGCCGGAGGGCAGCGAGGCGGGCGTCTACTCCGACCTGGTCACCGTGCAGTACAGCGAGCAGGTGCGGGCCTCCACCGAGCTCGACAAGCCCGACTGCCTGGACGCCGCCAACCGGTGGGCCGACGCCGAGGCGGTGCAGGCCGCGCCCGCCTCCCTGACCTCATACGAATGGGACCGGGGCTCGCTCACCCACCTCCTGGTCCGGCTGGACGAGGACGGGGCGGCCGCGGCGATCGCCTCCCGGCCGCCCGCCGACTGCGAGACCTACACCGCCACGTACGAGGACGGCACCTCCTCCGGCTACGAGGTGCGCGACCTGGCGGAGCTTCCGACACTGGGCGACGAGTCGCGCGGTTTCGCCGTGGACGTGGACACCGCAGGCGAGAGCAACCACATGTACAGCGTCATGTACCGCAACGGCGACCTGGTCGGCACCACCTCGATCATGGGCCCGGGAGCCCTGGAGGACTACGAGGAGATGCTGGTGGAGTTCACCCGCGCCGCCGTCGACCGCCAGCAGGAGAAACTCGGCTAGCGGGTCAGGTCCCCGCCGCGGCCGCCGGTCACCTCCGCCTCCAGGTCCTCGCTGGGCCAGGCGTCGGAGCGCCCCGAGGGGTGCCTCCTGGCCTCGCCCAGGCTCGCGGCCTCCCTGGCCTCGTCCCGGCGCCGGGCGTCCAGCCGCGCCGCCCGGCGCGGACCGGGCAGCCTGCGCGGCGGTCCCTGGAGCACGCGGTCGGACACCGCGCCGAAGGACGCCACGGACGTACCGCTCTCCCGGTCCACCACGGCCGAGCGCACGGCGGTACGCCGCCGCCCGCCGATGCGCACCGCGAAAACCACGTCCACGCGCGTGCCGTGCCGCATCCCGTCGTAACGCAGGAAGCGGTGGCAGCCGTGGCGCCAGACGTCGAGCGGCTCGGTGTCGAGCAGCAGCGGCCTGTTGCCGCGCCACACGTCGCTGCGGCGGAGCCTGCGCTGGATCGCGCGGTCGGAGACCTCCCGCAGCGCGCAGGGCTCGCGGTGCCGCAGCCGGGCGGCGGTCTCACGGAGTTCGGGGCTGAGCAGGGCCAGCAGGAGCAGTTCGGCGCCCAGCACGGCGGCGTGCACCGGGCCCGCGCCCGCGACCGCCTGCCAGGCGGTCGGCTCCAGGCCCAGGGTGAGCAGCGCCGCGGCCGACAGCAGCCCGGCCCGGGTCAGGGCGCGCCACCCGATGGGTGCTCGGCTGAGCCCGCCGAAGCAGCCGCAGCCCGCCTCCGGATCGCGGCGGCGGACCAGCAGCAGTACCGCGACGGACACGGCGAACACCAGGGCGGTGAGCAGCCGGACCGCCTCTCCGGGCGTCCCGGAGAGCAGGACCAGGCCTGTGGCCAGGGCGGCCTCCAGCAACCCGGTGCCGAACGCGGCGGGGCGGCGCAGGCGCGCGGGGAGCAGGACCGACGGTCCCGAGGACGTGTCCCGGGAACCGAGCTTGGTGAGTGCGCCGAACAGCAGCAGTACCGCCAGGAGCGGCAGCTGGACCTCTCTCAGCGCCTGGAGGATCTCCGCCGGCATGTCACACCTCTCCGTTGTGGACCGTGACGGTCGCGTTGAAGCAACCGTCCTCCAGCCGCCCGCCCAGGGCGACGAAGGAGGTCATGGTGAGGGAGGCCAGGCGTCCGGCCCCCTGTCCGCCGCAGGTGGGGCACAGGTCGCACGACCAGCTGTCGGCGGCGGCGCAGTCGATGACGGGCAGGGCCGCGGCCGCACGGGTGCAGTCGTTGCGCAGGCTCACCACGGCCCCGGTGGACAGCAGCGGCAGGGGCACGCAGGGGGTCCGCCGGTCGCAGTCCCGGGGGTGGCCGGCCCGGTCGATCGCCGGGTAGGCCAGACCGGTGGTGTGGGCGCGCGGGTCCAGGTGCGAAGCGCGGCCCCAGGCGGGGTCGTACCAGGTGGCGGTGCCGCTCAGAGTGGCGGAGTACTCGCCGGTGGGCGGGCGCCGGGGCGTCGCGGTCAGCGGGTAGGGCGGCTGGGTGGTGGCCGGGCGCACCGCCCAGACGGCGCCGTCGCGCCAGACACCGACGGCGTCGAACAGGTACCCGGGCTCCAGGCGCGGGTGGCGCACGGTGATGCGGCCCGAGGCGCGGTAGGGGATGACCACGGTGAGGCGGGGGCGACCGTGACCGGTGTCGATCTCCAGGGTGTCGTCGTGGTGGTCGGTGATGACGCCGGTGGCGCGGGCCGCCTGCGCCCAGACGCGTTCGGCGACCAGGCGCCCGTCGTGCGAGCAGCGGACGACGGCGTCGTCGCCCGGCCGCAGTTCGGTGGGCCGGACCTCGCCGCCGCGCCAGAACGAGGTGACGCGCTCGTAGAGGAAGCGCTCCTCCCCGTTCGGTGTGGCCAGGCAGAGCATGTAGGACGTGGCGTCGACGACGACGCCGCGGGCCACACGGCCGTCGAGCGGTGTGGGCTCGGGCGCGGTCTCCGGACCCAGGAGCGCGGCGGTGAACCGCGCACGGCCTCGGTGTTTGTCCGTCATCACTGACATGTCGTTCGAATCCCCCTGTCGCCCGACTCGTCCTGCCGTGCCCATTCTCCCGATGGAGGGGCGGACCTGCGGCTCACACGCCGGAACCCGGCGGTTCATGTCGCCCGCATGCCCCGATCATTGCCAAGAGCGACAAATCAGTCACTTCATGAGATCAAAGAAGAACTCCGTGTCACCCCCTCGAACGCGGACACCGCGTGCGATCTCCTGGGCCCGACCTGTGGCCCCACGGTCGCGGACGGACCCCATGGATGCGCCACCCCGCCTCACCTGGCCCGTAGCCCGGAGAGGCGGCCGCGCGGGCAGGGCGGGGACGCGGCGACGTCCCCGCCGCGCCGTTTGTCGGCGCGTGGGGCACAGGTTCCCGGGAGTTTGCGCTCACTGTGTGAGAGTTGTGCCCACAGGCCGATGTCGAGCGCGGTGAAGGGCGGTGGACACGTGGCAGGCACCAAGCAGACCCCCCGGTACGAGGAGTTCAGCAGCTACGTCGCCGAACGCGGCCCCGCCCTGCTGCGCATGGCCCGGTCCATCACCGGCAGCCACAACGACGCCGAGGACCTGCTCCAGGCCGCCCTGGTCAAGACATTCCTGTCCTGGGACCGCATCAACGACCCGCGCGCCCGCGACGGGTACGTGCGCCGGGCCATGGTCAACGCCCGGATCTCCGAATGGCGCCGCAGCCGCCTGGACGTGTACCCCACCGACGAGATCCCCGAGCAGCGGGTGGACGACCCCACCTGGCGCAGCGACCTCGCCGACGTGGTGCGCCGGTCCATCGACAAACTGCCCGACCGCCAGCGCACCACGGTCATCCTCCGCTACTACGAGGACCTCACCGAGGTCCAGATCGCCGAGCGCATGGGCGTCACCCTGGGCACCGTCAAGAGCACCCTCTCGCGTGCCGTGGACCGGCTGCGCCGGGACGCCGACCTCATCATCGAGCGCACCACCGGCTGACGCCCGGAACGCTCACCCCCGTTCCCGCGCCGTGCCCCCGAGGAAGAGCGCGCTGGTGAGCACCCCCGCCAGGACGATCGCCGCGTTCACCGCGATCGCCCAGGTCAGACCGCCCAGTGTCGCCGCGGCCCCGGTACCGACGATCGCCGAGGTGGCGATCGCGCTCATGACCGGGGTGCCCACGGTGATGCCGATCTGCTGGGTCATGGTGGCCAGTCCGGTGGCCAACCCCTGCTCGCCGTCGGGCAGCCCGGAGGTGGCGATGACCATGAACCCGACGATGACCAGCATGTTCCCCACCCCGCCCACGAAGGTCGCGACCAGGAGCAGCGGCATGCTCCCCTGGCCGGTGCCCAGGAACAGCAGGGCGAGGGTCGCCGCACCCTGCACCGCTCCGCCGATGAGCAGCGTCGCCCTGGTGGAGGTCGCCCCGATGACGCGGGGGGCGAAGACGCCGCCCAGGACGGTGCCCGCCCCCAGGACCGCGAAGGACAGGCCTGCCGCCAGCGGGCTGAAGCCCAGCACGTTCTGTAGGTAGAGGGTGAGCAGGAAGACCAGCGAGGTCTCGGTGAGGAACGCGACGAACCCGGCGATGTTGCCCCAGGCCACCGTGCGGCGGCGCAGGATGTGGACCGGCACCAGCGGGGCCCCGACCCTGGACTCCACCAGGACGAACAGGACGAGCAGCACCGCACCGACCACCAGGGAGCCCCAGGTGAGGGGGGCCGACCAGCCCGCCTCGCCCGCCTGTGAGAAGCCGTGGACCACCGAGAGCAGGCCCAGGGTGACCAGCAGGGCGCCCGGGGCGTCGAGCCGTGGCCGCTTCTCCGGCAGGGACTCCTTGATCACGATCGGCGCGACGATCAGCACCGCCAGCGCCACGGGAACGTTGATGAAGAACGCCCACCGCCACGACAGCAGGTCGGTGAGCAGTCCGCCCAGGATCGCGCCGGTGGTGAACCCGGCCGACATCAGCGCCCCGTTGAGGCCCAGTGCCCGCTCGCGCAGCGGCCCCTCCGGAAAGGAGGTGGTGAGCAGGGAAAGGCCCGCCGGGGTGACCGCCGCGGTGGCCAGGCCCTGGAAGACGCGGGCGGCGATCAGCAATTCGGGGGTGGTGGCCAACCCGCCCGCCAGGGAGGACAGGCCCAGGACGGCGAGACCGCCCAGGAAGAGGCGGCGGCGCCCGAACAGGTCGGCGATCCGGCCGAAGAACAGGGTGAAGCCCGCCGCGCACAGGGCGAACGCGGTGGCGATCCACTGGAGGTTCGCGAGCGTGAAGCCCAACCCGTCACCGATGACGGGCAGCGCGACGTTGAGAATGGAGAAGTCGACGGCCAGCATGAACTGTGCCGACAGTAGGAGCACCAGGATGACGGTCATGCGCGGTGTCAGCCGCGCCGGGGCGGCCGCGGGCGCGCCGGTGTTCACGGACATGGGGTCCCTCCTCGGGGTCGTCCCGGCAACCCTCGTCCGCGTGCGGCGGCGGAGCCAGGACACCGCCGTGGGCAGTCCCCACCAGGGTGGTCACGACGTGACCACCCTGGCGGCGCCCTCGCCGGAAGAACCCCCGGCGCCAGCGGGTTCGGAGTAAGCGACCGCGCAGAACCGTCGGAGAGGACGACCATGCCCCGCGCATCCGAACTCGGTGACTTCCTCCGGACCCGCCGCGGGGCGCTGCGCCCCGAGGACGTGGGGCTGACCCCCTACGGCGAACGCCGGCGGGTGCCCGGGCTGCGGCGGGAGGAGCTGTGCCTGCTCGCGGGGGTGAGCGTCACCCACTACACGCGGCTGGAGCAGGGGCGCGGCACCCGGGTGTCGCGCGAGGTCCTGACCGCGATCGCGCGGGCCCTGCGCCTGGACGACGACGAGACCGCGCACCTGATGGACCTGGCCGCCCCCGCCGGACGGCCCGCACCGCCCCGGCCCGAGCACGCGGGGGGATCGGCACGCCAGCTGATCACCGCGATGGCGCAGGTCCCGGCGCTGATCCTGGACCGCCGCAACGATGTCCTGGCCTGGAACGAGCGCGGCCACGCCCTGCTGGGGCGGCACCTGGACTTCGGGGACACCGACCTGCCCGCGCACCGCCCCAACCTCACCCGGATGCTGTTCCTGGAGGAGCACATGCGCGACCTGTACGGGGAGCGCTGGCCGGAGGAGGCGACGCTGGCGGTGGCCTCGCTGCGGCTGGCCGCGGGACGGCACCCCGACGACCGCAGGCTCGCCGAACTGGTCGGCCAGCTCGCCGTGCAGAGCGAGGAGTTCGCCGAGCGCTGGGCCCGGCACCCGGTGCGGACCTGCACGTCGGGGACCAAGCGGATGGACCACCCGGTGGTGGGGCGCATGGAGCTGGCCTTCGAGACCCTCCAGATCCCCGGCGGCCCGGGACAGCGGCTCATCGCCTACAGCGCGGCACCGGGCAGCCCGTCGGAGCGGGCCCTGCACGACCTGCTGCGGGAGGACCCGCCGGGCGCCGCGGTGCGGCTGCCCGCCGCCCGGCCGGCCGGGGCCGCGGGCCGGTGAGACCGAGCCCTCCGAGGTTTCGTTTTGCACAGCGGGCCCCCGTGTCTGTACCCTTATGGCAGCCAGGAGGATTCGCCTAGTCAGGTCTATGGCGCCGCACTGCTAATGCGGTTAGGTGGCAACGCCTTCCGGGGTTCAAATCCCCGATCCTCCGCGCACCGGCCCGGGGCCCTTCTCACGAGGGGCCCCGGGCTTTTTGTGCGCCCGGACCCCGCGTCGGCCCCGACGATCGTCGGGGTGGCGCCCCGTGGGTCGGCGCTGTCGGCGCGGTCTCGGCCGTTCCCAGCGTGGGCCTTCCCGTACACGGCGACGGGAAGGCGACCGTGGACACGGTGGACGGTGGGAGGCCCGCCCTGGAGGCGGTCCTCGTGAAGAGGTCCGGTGGAGGCGGGGCCGCGGTGACCGCCGTGGCCGGAGTGGACCTGCGTCTGGGGCGCGCGGCCTCGCACGGCCCGGTGGCCTGGGCCCGGCGGTGGTCGGGCAGGCCGCCCGCCGGTTTCCAGGGCGCCCGCGCGCAGGGACGGCGGACCCAACTCGCGGCCGACGGCGTCGTGCGGCTCCCCGGCGATCCGGGAGCGTTCGGGCAGCCGGGCCCGCTCGGCGGCCATCGCGGCCTCGCGCTCCAGGATCCGTGCCCGCTCCCAGCCCGCCTTCTCCAGGGCGCCCGCGCTGCGCAGGTAGCGGCCCACCATCCAGGGCAGCGGTACCACGAAGAGCACCAGGACGCTGCCGGTGATCCACATGCCGACGGGCTGGCCTGACCACAGCAGCCACGCCGCCCCGGCGGCCGCGGGGCGCGGACAGGCGGCCGGTGAGCAGCAGCGGGACCGGCGGCAGGAGCAGTCAGGCCACGCCGCGACGAGCGGGACCGTCACGGCCGCGCAGGTCAGGGCCGCGTGGCCGGGCGGAGTCCGGGGAGTGCGCATACCGGGGACGGTAACCTGCCGCGGCCCCCGCGGACATCCGACGAAGATCAGCTCCCGGTACATCGGCCGGTGCAGCGGTGGAGGTCTCCCGCGGAGACCTCCACCGCTTTCCGCACTACGGGTCAGGAAGCGGGGGGCCGGTATCGTTCGCCACCGCTGACCAGGGCCCGCCCGTGCTCGAACCGGCCGCGGGCCTGCCTCAGGTCGCTCACCGAGAAGCACCTGCGCAGCCACCGGTCGGTGCCGTCGTAGCGCGGTACGAACGATGTCCGGCCGTGGACGGCCACCCGGTTGTCGACGACCATCAGCTGCCCCGGGCGGAGCACGGCCCCGACGGCGGCGTCCAGGAAAAGCTCGCGCAGCCGGTCCAGGGCCCGCTCGGCCTCGGTGTCGAGTCCCACCATGCCGTGGAAGTCGACGGTCAGGTGGGGGTGGCCCACGGGCCCGGTGAGCACGGCAACGGGGCGGCTCCAGACATCCTCCTCTCCCCCGGTGAACGAGGTCGAGAACGCGATCCGGAAACGCTCCCCGCGCAGGACCTCGACGACGTCCGCGGGGATGGCGGGCAGCACCCGGCGGATACCGCAGGCGAGGGTCGCGGCCACACCCCCGTGGTCGCCCCGGATGCAGATCAGCGACAGGAAGTGGGGCGGCAGGTCGAGGAACCCGTCCTCGGTGTGCAGTTCGAGCAGCACCGAACCGGAGTTCTCCTGCCGCTTCTCCTGCCCCACCCGGGGGAAGACGTCCTGGACGAGGCGGCCCTCCTTCTCGTCCCGATAGGCGACCACGGGGCCCAGGACACTCATCACCATCATCTGGGCGAACGTGGTGACCGGGACCAGGGCCCAGGGCGGGTCGGCGGCGTCTCCGGTGGGGGTCGGCACGCCCGCCTCGACGGGCAACCCGTCGATCACGAGCGCACCGTCCGGGTTGCCGTGGTCGCGGAAGCGTCGCAGTGCGGTCTGCAACCGCGCGGGCAGGCGCCCGGCGGCCGTCTCGACGTCGTAGATCAGGGCCTCGTCGTGCAGGTCCCGGTGCCCGTGCCGCCCGAACAGGTCAAGGGCGGCGGCGGTCACGGCCGAGGTCTCGTGCTCGGTGAGCCGGATGACGTCCTGCGGGTCCCGGTAGTCGAGGGGCGGCGGTACGTCGGTCATCATCGTTGTCATGTCGTGCCTCCTCAGGAGAGTCGGAGCAGGGGGCGGGGGGCGGTGGCGCGCACGGTGCTCGCCAGTCCGAGCGCCCGGACGAACCTCAGGTACTGGACGGGCCGGACCACGGTGTCGCGAACCCGCTCCCGCAGCGGCCGGGTCAGGGCGTGGACATCGACGCCGACCCGGGAGGGGATCGGGCGTCCCGCGACGATGCGGAGCGCCATGTGGCAGGCCAGGGACCCGAACTGCCACGCCGCCTCAGGCAGCTGGGGGACGCTGTAGTCGGAGTCGTGCAGGTTGTCCGCGAGCTCGGCGAGCATCTCCGCGGGCATGGCGCGCATGGGGGCGATACGCACGATCGCCTCCCAGACCGAGAGCCGGTCCAGGTCCGCCGGGGTGATCGCGCCGCCGAAGATCCGCCGCTCCCGGCGGTAGTCGATGTGTTCCGCGCAGAGCATCCCGGCCAGGTCCCATCCGGTGACGAGCGGGCGCCGGTGCTCCAGCGCCGCCTCGTGCAGGGCGAGTTTGGCCCGCAGGCCGGACATCGTCGTCACGTCGACACCGTCGACGATGAGATCGGCGCCGGCGACGAGGGGATTGGCGTTGGCGGCGGTGATCCCCTCGGTGGTGACCGTGACGCGGGCGTGCGGGTTGATCTCCCCGACGACGCGCGCCGCGACGGAGGCCTTGTTCTCCCCCACATCGCGCACCCAGGCCCGCTGCCGGTTGAGGTTGTTGAGCTCGTAGGTGCCGGAGTCCGCCAGGTGCAGGTTCTCGAATCCGATCCGCACCATCGGTTCGACCGCCGCACCGCCGATCGAACCGCATCCGGCCACCAGGATGCGGGACCGGCGCACGGCCCGCTGCTCCTCCGGCGGGACCAGTCCGCGGTTGCGGGCGACCAGGTGCCGGTAGAAGTCGTCGGCCGACAGGGCGCGGGCCTCGGCCTCGGTGGTCACATCACGCATGGGGGTGTCCTTTCGCTCGCAGGAGTTCGCGCACCGAACCCGTGCGCCCCAGGGCGAGGAACCGCTCCAGATCTTCCAGCAGCGGTTCCTGCCGCGGGTGGGGAACGGCGTGGAAGGGCACCGCGGCGGTCTCCTGGCGCCACATCGGCCCGTACAGTCCCGTCCGGTTCCCGGCCCGGGGCCGGGCGGTGATCGTGCGCACGTCGTAATCCAGGAGGGCGAGCATGGCCGGACTGCCGTCCGGGGCCCCGTCGCCGATCATCGCCGCGAGCTCGCCCCGCTCCCGGAGTCCGGTAACGGTGCGGGTCAGCGCGAGCAGGGCCCACCACGGGGCATTGCGCGCCAGTTGGCCGTGACCCATCCCCACTCTCCGGACGAGCCGTTTCGCCTCCCACAGGTGCCCCCGCGGGGTCTGCGGGGCGAGCTCGACGTCCACCCGCAGGTCGTAGTCGGCCTCAAGCCCGAACCTCTCGGGCCGCGCCAGGCCCACGTATCCGGCCAGCCTGCCGTCCGCGCGGTCGATGACCAGCGTGTGCAGGTCGCGCCGCGGGTCGTGGGCGGGCCGGTCGGTGTACCGCCCCTCCGCGGCCGCCAGGTGCGGGTCGATCCAGCCCAGGCGCAGGTACTGGGCGAAGCGGAACGCTCCCAGCGCCTCCCGGTAGCGGGTCGGCAAGTGGTCACCGCGCACCGTCAGGGTCAGGCTGCCGTCGAGGCCGGATCCCAGGTAGGCCGGTTCTCCGGTGAGTGCCCGCTCCACGCGGGCGAAACCCACCCCGCTGCCCGCGGCGGCCAGGCGTTCGAGGGCGAGGGCGGTCATCGCCGCTCATCCTCGAGGCACAGGAGGTCGGTGACCGTCATGGCCAGGGCCTCGGGGGAGCCCTCGTAGATCCGCGGCCCGAAGCTGTCCCGCAGGATCCGCTCCATCTCGTCGTCGCGCTGGAACGCCTGGGCTCCGATCAGGGACATCGCGGTGTTGGCGTTGTCGACCGCGGCCCTGTCGGCGACCATCTTCGCGATCGCGGGCTCGTAAGCCGGGACCGGGAGGGTCGTGTCGACGGTCCGGGCCGCGTTGACCCACAGGGCCCGGGCCGACTCGACGGCCGCGGCCATGTCGGCGATCTTCCGGGCCGTCATCTGGTGCTCGAACAGGAGCCGCCCGCTCTGGCGCCGCTCGGTGACCCACCGCAGCGCGCGTTCGAGCGAGTGGCGCGCCAGCCCAGTCGCGATCGCCGCGCAGGTGACCCGGCAGATGTTGCCCTGGGTGGTGTTGAGGTCCCAGCCGCCGAGCACGTCGCCGACCACATTCTCCTTGGGGACTTCGACATCGTTGAAGACCAGTTCCCCAGCGGGCGCGGTACGGTAGCCGACCTTGTCGTGGGTGGCTCCTCGCTGGACACCGTCCCAGGCGAGGTCCACCACGAAGCAGGTGAGACCGGTGGATCCCGGGTGCCCGGCGATGTTGGCCATCACCGTGGCGTAGCGGGCGACGGGCGCGTTGGTGATGTACTTCTTCTTCCCCGACAGGACGTAGTGGTCGCCGCGCTCGGTCGCGGTCGTCATATCGGTGGCGTAGGGGGCGTTCTGCGCCAGCACCAGATCGGTGCCGTTGAGCTCCTCGGCGACGGCGTTACAGGCCAGGAGCGGTTCGTCGCCCAGGAACGGCATGAGGTACTCGGCGGCGAGCCGTTCGTCACCGGCGAGCACGAGGGGGGTCTGGAACAGGCCCGTCGCCCCGAGGATGAGGGCGAACCCCGGATCGGCGGCGGCGAACTCCTCTAGGACGCGGCCGAGCGCCTCGGCTCCCAGGCCCAGGCCGCCCATCCCCTCGGGCAGGCCCATCCTGAGGCCGCCGAGGTCCTGGGCCTCGGTGACGAGGTCCCAGTCCACGGTGCCGATCGGGGCGCGGTCGCGTGCCTCCGCGGTCGGGGCGATGCGGTCCCTGGCGAACTCGCCGAGCAGCCGGACCGGGTCGCGGTGCGCCTTGGGGAGGGTGTGCAGGTCGTCGAGGTCGGGGCGGATCGAAATCGTCATGTCGGGTCTCCTCGGGTTGCTCGTTGCGATCACAGGCGGGTGAAGGAGTGGGCGACGCCGATCGCGGCGAAGATCGGGCCGCGCGCACCGAGCCGGGACGCGGTGATGGCGCGCAGGACCGTGAGCCGGCCGTCGGCCAGGGCGAGCAGATCCTCACCGGAGAGCTCGACGGTGATGTCCGGAACCGGCCACCGAGAGCCGTCGGTTCCGGCCATTTCGTTGTTACCGCCCGGTATGGTCGGGTTCGTTTCACCGACGGGTGACACCGTCCCCTCCGGGTCGATCCAGAGCGTCCGGGCACCCCCGTCCAGGACGATCCTCGTGGTGACCCCTACCGCCCGGTAGGAATCAACGGCGGCCGGGATATCGGGGAGGCGGAGGATGCGTTCGACTGCGATGTCAATAGGCGAGGACAAAATGAACTCCGTTCGCTCTAAAACTCCATGCCCAGACATATTTACGCAGTTGAGATCAGACATTCAACCGTGTATATATCGAACAGGATCCCTAGTGTCATAAGGGACACCAAGGGACAAGAAGGACATCCATGGGGGCGCGAGATGACCGAAGAGGAAGATCAGGACTGGAGTAGCGGCGAGGAGTGGAGAACACTGCACGAGCTGCTCAGTCTCATGTCGAAGAAGTGGGCGGTCGCCGTGCTGCTCACCCTGCGCCCGCGGCCGATGAGGTTCGGGCGGCTGCAGCGGGAGATCGGCTGCGGACACGTCAAGACGATGGCCATGACCCTGCGCTCGCTGGAGAACGCCGGACTCATCGACCGTCAGGTGGTCGACACCCGACCACCCGGGGTGATGTACGAGATCACCCCGCTGGGGCGTTCTCTGATCGATTCCCTGGACCCGGTGCGGAAATGGTCGGTCGACAACGACTTCGATCCCCTGCAACTCGTCAGATGAGCGCCGGGAACGACGAAAGCGGGCCGCGGGCGGGTCTCCCCGCCCGCGGCCCGCTCCTGGGCGGCCTCCGGTCAGGCGTCCGACCGGGAGACGCGCCACAGCGCGACCGCGGTGGCGCCGGCCAGGACCGAGACCACGGCCAGCACCTGGAAACCGGCGTGCGCGCCCGCGGCGGCGGCCTCCGCCCCCGTGGCCCCCGCACCGACGCCGGCGGCGATCACCACGGAGGAGACCGGCGCGACGATCGCCAGCCCGACACCGGCACCGGCCTCGTTGAACGTGTTGAGCAGGCCCGAGCCGACTCCGGCGTGAGCCTCCGGGATCGGCGCCGACCCGAAGGTGTACAACGGCACGAACATCGTCGGCAGGCCGAGGCCGAACACCGCCAGCGCGCCGATCACGGCCGCGGCGCTGCCGGTGCCCGAAGCGGTCGCGGCGATGACGGCGGCGATCGCGGCCAGCTGCACGACGACGCCGGCCAGGTAGATCCGCGCCATGCCGACCCGGGCCGCCAGTGCGGGGATCGCGAAGGCCGAGACCAGCGAGCCCAGGCACAGCGGCAGCAGGGCGAAACCCGTCTCCAGCGGGGACATCCCGTGGGCGTTCTGGAGGTAGTTGCTCGACAGGTACAGGGCGCCGAGCATGAGCGTCGCCGCCAGTAGCAGGCCGAACCCGGCCCAGGCGTAGGCCCGGACACGCAGCAGGAACACCGGCAGCAGCGGGTCCTGGGCGCGGTCCTGGTGGCGGACGAGCAGGGCGATGAGCACGACCGAGGCGGCGAGCGCCACCCACGGCCACGGCTCCCCCAGTCCCTCCTGGAGCTGGATGAACCCGAAGCACAGCAGCCCGATGCCCAGGGTGGCGACGACCGCGGTCGGCAGGCGCATCCTCGTGTCGCCCGAGCCCTTCATCGGGGCGAGTCGGGCGAGCGCGGCGACCAGTACCGCCAGGAGGATCGGGATGTTGATGAGGAACGCCCACCGCCAGGACAGGGACTCGACGATGAGCCCGCCCAGGATGACACCGACCGTGGCGCCGATGACCCCCAGTCCGCTCCACACGGTCAGAGCGGTGTTGAGCTGGGCGGGGACGCGACCGTAGGTGGCGACGATGATCGACAGCGCCGAAGCGGACAACACCGCGGCGCCCACGCCCTGGCCCAGGCGGGCGGTGACGAGGATCTGTTCGCTCCCGGCCACCCCGCAGGCCAGGGAGGCGGCCCCGAACACGGCGAGGCCCACGAGGAAGGCGTTGCGCCGACCGATGGTGTCGGCCAGCCGGCCGCCGAAGAGCAGCAGCGCCCCGTAGGTGAGGACGTAGCCGCCGACGGTCCACTGGAGCGCGATGGGCCCGGCCTGGAGATCGCGGCCGATCGAGGGCAGGGCGACATTGACGATGGTCGAGTCGAGCATGATGAGCATCTGGGCGATGCCCGCGATCGCCAGGGCCGACCACGGCGCCTTCATCGGTGGCGGGGCGTCCGGGGAGGCGTCCACGGCCTCCGGGTGCGTCTTCTCCGTCATCGGGGCTGACCTTTCCGCTCGGTTCGGGCATGGCCTGAAAAGATATATGCCCGGACATGTTTTTGTGTTTGATAGAGTACATGCCAAGGCATACAATGCAAGGCCTGAGAGCGGATCCGAACGAAGGGAGCGGCCGTGACCTCACACGACGGACTCGACGCCGAATCGGATATCGGCGCCGCGGCGGCCGCCGAGCGGGCACTGGAGGGCTGGCTCGGTGTCGCCCGTCCCGTCGAGGCGGTCAACGCCGAACTGGAGACCACCCTGAGCGACCGGCACGCCATCTGCGTGAGTGCCTACGAGATCATGGCCCACCTCGCCGGGAACCGCGGTTGGACCCCGCTGTCGTCCGTGTGCAAGGCGGTGGACCGCTCCCAGCCGCGCATCTCCCGCCTCGTCACCCAGATGCAGAACGAGGGACTCGTCGAGCGCACCCGCGTCGACGGGGACGGGCGGGCGTTCCGGCTGCGGCTCACCCGCAAGGGGCGCCGGGTCTACTTCTCCGCCTCCGAGACGCTGGTCGAGGTCTTCGAGAGGATCCATCGCGAGAGGCCGCTGGTCTCCCGGCTGACGGCGGCGAGCACACAGGCGTGACCGGAACGCGGAAGGGCCCCGGACGGGGCCCTTCCGCGTTCCGGCCGGGTGTTCAGACAGCGGCGAGCACGGCCGCGGCGACGAAGACGACCTGCATGATCGTGCGGGGCAGCAGCGGGGTGGCGGGCTTTCCGGCCAGGGTGACGCCGCGGCGGGCCGCGGAGACGTTGGCCGGGAACATGGCGATCATCAGCAGGGCGAGGCCGATCGCCGCGTACGGGGCGGTGGGCGGGAAGAGCAGCGCGGCCGCCCCCGCGAGTTCCAGCACGCCGGTGATGGTGACCAGCGCGTACGGGAACGGGAGCGCCGGAGGGACCATCTCGGCGAAGTCGCGGCGCCGGGACGGCAGGAAGTGCACCACCCCGGTGAGGGTGAACATCAGCGCCAGTCCGCCCCGGAGCGAGGTCTGCCAGTCCAGCGCCTCCACACCCGCCAGGCCCAGGAGCCACAGGAGCGCGGTACCGCCGACGAGGGCGATGAGGGGTGCCATGCGGAGTCTCCGATCCTTGAATCTTTCCATTGACAAGATTGCACCTCGACTTGAATCTTGTCAATGGCAAGATAGTCTGGGCCTCCTCGGAGACCCTCGGACCAGGGAGGTGGGACGGATCGCCGAGCGCACCTATCACCACGGCGACCTGCGGCGCGCCGTCATCGACGCCGCGCTGGAGGCCATCCGGGAGTCCGGGCCGACCGGGTGGAGCCTGCGCGAGCTGGCCCGCCGCGCGGGCGTCTCGCACGCCGCCCCCGCCCACCACTTCGGCGACAAGGCCGGGGTGCTCACCGCCGTGGCCGCCGAGGGGTTCGCGCTGTTCGCCGACGCACTGGAGGAGGCGGCGACCGAGGGCCCGCGGGAGACCGGCCTGGCCTACATCCGCTTCGCCCTCGCCCACCGCCCCCACTTCGAGGTGATGTTCCGCCCCGAGCTGTACCGGCTCGACGACCCCGAACTGTCGGCCGCGCGCGAACGCGCCGGGGCCGTGCTGGCCGCCAGCGGCGACGCGCTGGCCACCGATCCCGCCCGGGCCCGGGCGGCCACCATCGGCGCCTGGACGTTCGCGCACGGATTCGCCGAACTGTGGCTCAGCGGGGCCCTGCCCGAGAGCGCCGACGGGGATCCGGAGGAGATCGCCCGCTCCGTCATCGAGGTGCTGTTCGGCCGGAACCGGTAGCCTCCCCGGGCACGGAGGGCCGGCCCGGACGGGGGTACCGCGCCGCAGGCGTCAGTCGTGGGTGGTGGAGGGCGACGGGCGGGACAAGGGAATCCACCCCAGGGCGAGGATCACGGCGCCCGCCACAAGGGCGGCGCGCACCCCCCAGGCCTGGGCGACCGCACCCGCGTAGAGGCCGGAGAAGGTGAGCGCGCCGGTCATCATGAACCGCAGGGTCGCGGTCATCCGGCCGAGCAGGTGATCCGGGGTCCAGCGCTGGCGCAGGGTGAGCTGCACGACGTTCACCGCGCCGATCCCGGCCTGGGACAGCGCCCAGAACGCGGAGACGGCCCAGAAGTTCCCGGCGGTGAGGAACGGCACCGCCGCGCCACCCGCCGCGGCGATCAGCGCGCATCCCAGCAGGGTGCGCCCCGGCCCCAGCCGGGCCTCCACCCGGGCGGCGACCAGCGAGCCCAGCAGCACGCCCGCCGCGCCCACCATGAAGAACATCCCGACCCGGCCCTCGGCCAGGCCCAGGTCGGTGACGATCAGGACGGGCGTCATCAGCACGAGCGCGCCCAGACCCAGGTTGACCAGCAGCGCGGACAGGGCCATCGACCGCAGCCGCGGGTGGCCGAACACGTGCAGCAGCCCCTCGGCCACCTCGGTGCGCAGGCTGCGGGCACCGGTGGCGGGTTCGGGTTCGCGGACCCGGACGGTGAGGGTGAGCAGGCCCGAGACGAGCTGGGAGATCCCGTCGATGAGGATCACGAGCGGGGCGCCCAGGTGCTGGACGAGGTGGCCGCCCGCGCCCCGACCCGCCAGGAGCGCCGTCGAGGACAGGCCGCCGAGCGCGGAGTTGGCCGCCATCAGCCGGTCGCGCCCCACGATCGCCGGGAGCAGGCCCTGTTGGGCGATCCGGGCGAACAGGGAGGCGACACCGCCCAGCAGCGCGCAGACGTACAGCTGGGTGAGGGTGAGCGCGTCCAGGAACCAGGCCAGCGGGATGGACAGCAGGATCAGGCCGTGCAGGAGCTGGCCGGCGACGAGGACCGGGCGGCGGCGCAGCCGGTCGGTCCACACCCCCGCGGGCAGGCCGACCAGCAGGTAGGCGGCAGTGGTGAGGGCGCCGAGCAGGCCCACCTGGGCCGGGGCGGCGTCCAGGACGAGCACGGCCAGGAGGGGGAGCGCGAAGGCGGCGACCTCGGTGCCGGATTCGGCGAGGGTGCGGGCCGCGAAGAAACGGCGGAACCCGGCGGAGGCGAAGGGCCCGCCGGAGGTGACGGGGATCGTCGTGGTCATGTTCGGCATGGTGGGGCCGAGTGGGGACCGGGCACCATGGATTCGAGGATTTCCGAATCGGCGGCCGAGGATGGGCGGACATGATCGAGTTGACGCTGGCAGCCGGGGAGATCGGCGGCAGCCGGTTCGCGGTGTCGCCGGTGTGGGAGGCGGTGGCCTCCCGGATGCAGCTGACCCGGCGCTCCCCCGCCCCCGTCCACCGGGTGTGGGCGGCCGAGGTGGCCGACCGGGTGCGGGCGGCGGAGCGGTCGTGGCCGCTGCTCGCCGAGCTGGTGCCGCCCGAGGCGCGGGTGATCCCCGCCCTGGTGTGCCCGGTGCCCCGGGTGGCGCTGCCCGACCTGGAGGTGGAGATGGCCGAGCTGGCCGCCCTGCCGCCGGAGTTCGTGCGGGAGTCGCTGACGGACGCCGACACCCCCGTGGGGCCGCAGGTGGAGCGGCTGCTGGCCGACCCGGTCGGCGGGATGCGCCGCCTGGCCGAGGAGATCACCGCCTACTGGGAGGTGGCGGTCGCCCCCTACTGGCCGCGGGTGCTGTCGCTGCTGGAGGGCGACCTGCTGTACCGGGCCCGCCGGATGGCCGAGGGCGGGGTGCGGCACGCGTTCGCGGACCTGGACCCGGCGATCCGGTGGGACGGGGGGACGCTGCGGGTGCCGAGCAAGGCGGTGGACGGGCCGCGGGACCTGGAGGGGCGGGGGCTGGTGCTGACGCCGTCGGTGTTCTCGTACCCGGCGATCTGGCACATCGTGTCGCCGTTCTCACCGCCGACCGTGCGCTATCCCGCCCGGGGTGTGGGCACCCTGTGGGAGCGGCGGACCACGTCGGTGCCGCAGGCGCTGACCGGGGTGCTGGGTCGGACCCGGGCGGCGGTGCTGGTGGAGCTGACGGGCCCGGCGGGTACGGGGGACCTGGCGCGGCGGACCGGGAGGTCGGTGGCCACGGTGTCGGAGGCGCTGAACGCGCTGCGGCGGGCGGGGCTGGTGAGCGCGCACCGGACGGGGCGGTACGTGCTGTACGCGCGCACGGGGACGGCGGAGGCACTGGTGCAGGGGGTGGGGACGGGCTGAGGGGATGGGAAGGGGTGGTGCCCGTTTACCGGGTCAACCGAAAACAGGGATTCGGAGATCAGTGCTTTGACCATGGGCTTCGGGTGATCCGGGAGACCGGAACGGAATTCCCACCGCGGATTCCTTAGAATGGCGTCGAGGCGCCGACCCGGCCGCCCGCTTCGGGCCTGGAGGGACATCCTCTTGTCGCATCCCCTGACGACGCTGAACGCGTGCCCACCCGTGGCGGGCTCCGACTCCTACGAGAAGTGGTACAGGCGGCGGTCCACCATCGCGTACTGCCTGCTCGGAGTATGGGTGGCGGTCGGGACTCTGCATTTCGCGACCGGGCTCCACTACGACAACGTGGAGATGCCCGCCTTCCTCGGGCCTTCCATGCCAGGGTGGGAAACGGTGAAAACCGTCGAGACGGTAACCTCGTTCGCTCTGTCGGCCCTGTCCGTTCCGATGGGGCTGATGTTCTTCTCCCTTCCGTGGCTGAGTCCGGAGGATCTGCCCCCAGGGGTGAGCACCGCGCGGTTCCGTGCCGCGGTGGGCCGCATCCGGAACGGGATGGTGGGCGGGGCCCCGGAGACCGACCACGTGGCCCGGATCGCTGCCGAGAATCTGATCCGCCGGGGCATCCTCGATGCGAGGATCCTGCTGCCCCTCCAGGCCTACCTCGTCGGTCTCGTGTTCCTCTTGTCGGGCTCTGGACCGGTGCGGGGCATCCTGGAGGGTGACTCGGTTCTCGCGCTCCTCCGGAGCGGAACACTGTTCGTCTTCGTGTGCGTATTCGCAGCGCCGTGGCGGCTGGTGTTCCTGCGCCGTAGGGCACTGGAGTTCCGTGGATTCCACGAGGCCCTGCTGCGCGAGCTGTACGGGGTGGGCCGGTGAGCGGCGTTCCGCCCCGGCCGCTGCCCGGGCACCTGTTCCCGCTGTCGGTGCAGTGGTTCGCCCAGGACCACCCGCGTGTGTACGGGGCGATCCTCGGAGCGGCTCTGAGTCCGGTGCCCGTGTTGATACTCGTCACGGTGCTGGCCGATGACCTGATCGGGGTGCCGGTGCCGGTGCTGTGGGTGATCGGGGTTCTGATCATCGGGCTGATCACCGCCACCAGCGTGTGGGGCACGGAGCAAGACGTCCGGAAGGCGACCGTGGACGGGGACCGGGAGAGGTTCCGTAAAGCACAGCGCCTGGTCCGCGAGGGGCGTCTCAGCGGGGACGCGGAGACCGACCGGGTGGCGGAGCGGTACGCGCGGCTGGTCGTGGCGGCTCCCCTGGGGCACTCTGCGCAGGCCTTGCTCGCGGCGGTCATGTTGGCCGTCTCCACCCTCTCGGGCGGGTTGAACATCGCCGACGGGAGGTACTCCTTCGCCGTGTTCCACGTGACCGTCGCCGTCGTGGCCGCCCTGTACCTGACCGTGGGGGTGCCGCTGATCGAGCACCGCAAGAGGCGGGCCCGGGCCCTGTCGTCCCCGGCCGATGCGCCCGAACCCGAGGAGGGCCCTTGACCCCCGCCCCGACCCGACGAAGGCGGATGTGCGCCCTGTGGACGAGCGCGGGCATGTTCGGGCTCCTCACGGGGCTGTTCTGCTTCCTGGTGTTCTCCGCCATGGACGCCGGGTCCCCGCCCGATCAGCGGATGTCGACGGTGTGGAAGGCGGTGCCCTGCACGGTCCTGGCGCTGGCGAGCGGAGCCTGTTTCGGTCTGCTCATGCGGTCGGCCGTGGGCAGAACCCTGCCCCCTCCCCCGGGTGCGACCATGGCAACACGGCGAGCCGCCTCCCGGGCTGTACGGAGGCGACGACCCACCGGGGGTCCTCTGGTGGACGAGACGGCCCGGATCACGGCGCGGAACATCCTGCGGCAGTCACCGTGGTGGACACTGCGCCTCCCCCTCATCGGTTTCCTGGTCGGATTCGCCGCGAACACGTGGGCGATCCTTGAGCGCTTTCCCTGGCCTGGCGGAGTCCTCACCGTCCCGTGGACGAATCTCCTGGGGTTCGCCTTCTTCCTGTTCCTGCTGACCGTGGCGCTTCCGCTGTCGGCACGGGGGCGGAAGGACGCTCAGGCCTTCCTGGAATCCCTGAGCGAGGCCGAAAGGGAGGGACGGACACCTGAGGCGGACCGGTGAACCGCGCGGATGACATCGCCCCGTATCGGGCGACCGTGGCGGCCTTCGGCTCGGTGTCCGGCCTGTACGCGCCAGCGGTGTCGCCGTCGGGATCGGCGATCATTCCCCCGAGCACGGGGACAGTGGTCGACGAAGCGAAACGGGATGAGCCCGATTCCTCTTTTCCGTGAACGGAAATATCCCCTGGTGAAGGTGTGACCTTCGAGAAGGGTGGGGCGGGAAAAGGGGGGCGTTCCCGGCTCGGTGAACGGGGTTGTCCACAGCAGCCCGGGGTGCCTTACGGCGGGCCGGGGGTGCTGCTTTGATGGAAAAAAGCCCCCTTGGAACGAGGTGCGCCCGTGGCGGAGACCGACGTCCGATCCCCCCGACGGCCCATGACCGGTCCTCCCGGCCGTTCTTGTCCTCCGAAAAGCCCTCGCCCGCCGTTGGCGCGGGTGGGCACCCCCGACACCCGGGGGCCGGTGCGGTTCCTGTGGTGGCTGGTGCGGGCGCAGCCCGGGCGGGTCGCGCTCGGCTCCTTCTGGGGCATCGTGTGGATGGTCGGCCTGCTGGTCCCGCCCTACCTCCTCTCCCAGGCTGTGGACGAGGGGCTGCGGGCCGGGGACCGGGCCGCGCTGCTGGGGTGGACCGGGGTGTTCGCCGGGGTGCTGGTGTTCACCGCGCTCGCATCGATCCTGCGGCACCGCACCATGGCGATGGTCCGGGCGCACGCCTCCCTGCACTGCACACGGGTGCTGGCCCGGCACGCCGCCCTGGTGGGGGCGCCACTGTCGCGGGGCACCTCGTCCGGAGACCTCTCGGTGGTGCAGTCCGCGGACGCGGGCCGTATCTCACAGATCCTCACCCTGTTCGGTCCGGGGATCGGCAGCGTACTGGGCTGCGTGGGCGTGGTGGTGATCCTGTGGGGGTTCGCCCCGGTCCTGGCGGTGGTGGTGCTCCTCGGGCTGCCGGTGACGGCACTGGTGCTGGCCCCGCTGCTGCGGCGGATGCACGACCGGCAGAACACCTACCGGGACCGGGAGGGTGAGGTCACCACCCTGGCGGCCGACATCGTGTCGGGACTGCGGGTGCTGTGCGGGATCGGCGGCAAGGAGAGGTTCGCGCGGCGGTACCGCGAGCGTTCCGGCGGGCTGGTGCGCGACGGGTACCGGCTGGGGGCGGTGACCAGTTGGTTCGAGGAGGTCAGCCAGTGCGCCCCACTGGTGTTCACCGCCGTGGTCACCTGGATCGCGGCCCGGCTGGCGGTGTCCGGGGAGCTCACCGTGGGCGAGACGGTCGCGGTGTACGGGTACGTGGCGGTGCTGGTGGTCCCGGTGTTCCAACTGGTGGAGGTGGCGACGGACTTCAGCGCCGGGCACGTGTCGCTGACACGGTTGCTGGCGCTGCTGCGGACCGGGCCGGATCGGTACGGGGGCGGGGAGGTGCCACCGCCGCCGGGGCCGGGTGAGCTGGCCGACCCGGAGTCGGGGGTGCGGGTGCCGACGGGGGCGCTGACTGCTCTGGTGGGCGCGGACCCGGACGCGTCGGCCCTGGTGGCGGACCGGCTGGGCGGATATGTCGACTCGGCGGCCACCTGGGGCGGGGTGCCGCTGCGGGAGGTGGACCCGGCGGTGGTGCGCGAACGGATCCTGGTGTCCGACAACGACGCGTACCTGTTCGCCGGAACCCTGCGGGAGGTCGTGGACGTACACGGTGGGCGGGACGAGGTGGAGGTCGACCTGGCGCTGCACACCGCGGCCGCGACGGACGTGGCCGAGGCGCTGCCGGACGGGCTCGATTCGGCGGTGGAGACGCAGGGGCGCGACCTGTCGGGCGGGCAGCGGCAGCGGGTGCGGCTGGCCCGAGCGGTGCTGGCCGACCCGGAGGTGCTGATCCTGGTGGAGCCCACCTCAGCGGTGGACGCGCACACCGAGGCCGCGATCGCGGAGCGGCTGCGCGCCGAACGGCGCGGCGGGGCCACGCTGGTCGTCACCTCCTCGCCGCTGGTGGCGGACCGCGCCGACCGGGTGCTGTTCCTGGTCGGCGGGCGGGTGGTCGCGGAGGGCACCCACGCGGAACTGGTGGCGGAGTGCGCCGGCTACCGGGCCCTGGTCCTGCGCGGCGCCGACGAGGAGGACCCCCGGAACGCCGTGCGGCACACCGCTGCCCCGCCGGGACCGGCGGTCGGCGCCGGTGCGGGCGGCGGAGAGGGGTCCGGGGCCGACGGCCACGCGGCCGCGGCGGACGGCGCCCGGCCGGAACGGCTCCCTGACGGGGAGGGGGAGCGGTGAGCAGGGCGGGACCGGACACGGCGGCGCTGCCGGTGGCGGGGCGGGGGACGGTACGGCGGGAGCTGCGGCGGCTGATGGCGGCCGAACGCGGTCCGCTGCTGCGGATGGTGCTGCTCACCTGCGCCGCCGCGGCGGTCGGACTGGTCGCGCCCTACCTGGTGGGGCGGATCGTGGACCTGCTGGAGGCGGGCACCGCGACGGTGTCGGCGGTGGACGGGCTGGCGGTGGCCGCCGTGGCGTGCGCGCTGGCGACCCTGGTGCTCAACCGGTACGCCAAGCTGAGCGCGTTCCGGTTCGGGGAACGGGCGCTGGCCCGGCTGCGGGAGGAGTTCGTCGATCGGGTGCTGGCGCTGCCCACCCGCGTGGTCGAGCGGTCCGGCACCGGCGATCTCACCACACGTGTGACGGCGGACGTCGCCACCGCCGGGGCGACGCTGCGGACGGCGGTGCCCGACATCGTGCCGTCGTCGCTGCGCATCCTGTTCCTGCTCGCCGCGGTGTTCTGGCTCAGCCCGCTGCTGGGGGCGGTGGTGCTGCTGGGGGTGCCACCGGCCTGGCTGGTGGTGCACTGGTACCTGCGCCGGTCCCGGGAGGCGTACCTCGCGGAGGGCGCGGCCGGCTCCGCTGCGGTGGAGGGGGTGACGGCGACCGTGCAGGGCGGCCGCACCGTGGAGGCGTTCGCACTGGGCGGGCTGCGGGTCGCGGCGGCGGACCGGGACGCGGTGGAGGTGTACCGGGCACGACGGCGCACCCTGTACCTGAGGTCGGTGCTGTACCCGGTCACGGACATCGCGTTCTCGCTGCCCGCGGTGGTGGTGCTGCTGGTGGGCGGGCTGCTGTACCTGGACGGCCGGGTGGCGCTCGGGGTGGTGGTCACCTGCTGCCTGTACATGCTGCGGGTACAGGACAGCGCCGGTTGGATCATGGTCTGGATCGAGTTGCTCCAGCGCAGTGGGGCGTCGTTCGCCCGGGTGTTCGGGGTGGGGTCGGTGGCCGTGGAGCCGCCACCGCCGGGCCCGGTGGCCGCGGACGACCGCATCGAGGTCCGCGACGTCCACTACGCCTACGTGGACGGGCGGGACGTGCTGCGCGGGATCACGCTGTCGGTGCGGCCGGGCGAGCGGTGGGCGATCGTGGGCCCGTCGGGTGCGGGCAAGAGCACGCTGGGCCGGTTGCTGGCGGGGGCGGACGCGCCGCGTTCGGGGCTGGTGCTGGTGGGCGGGGTGCCGGTCACGGACCTGGGGACGCGGGAGCTGCGCGAGCGGATCGTGCTGGTGAGCCAGGAGCACCACGTGTTCGCCGGGACGCTGCGGGAGAACCTGGAGATCGCCGCCGAGGAGGCGGACGACGCCGCTCTCGCGGCGGCGCTGGAGGCGGTGGACGCCGGCTGGGCGGCGGCACTGCCGCGAGGGCTGGACACACCACTGGGCCCGGGCGGGATCGTGCTGGATCCCGCCCGGGCGCAGCAGGTGGCGTTGGCGCGGGTGGTGCTGGCCGACCCGCACACGGTGGTCCTGGACGAGGCGACCTCGCTGTTGGACCCGACCACGGCCCGGCAGGCGGAGCGCTCTCTGGCGGCGGTGCTGGAGGGGCGGACGGTGATCGCGATCGCGCACCGGTTGCACACCGCGCACGACGCCGACCGGATCGCCGTGGTGGAGGACGGGCGGATCACCGAACTGGGTTCGCACGACGAGCTGGTCGACGCCGACGGTCCCTATGCGGCACTGTGGCGCTCCTGGCACGGCGACCGAACGGGGTGAGGGCCGGTTCCCCCACAGGAACCGGCCTGCCTGCCGACCGGACACCGACGGCGATCCGGGAACCGGGCCGCAGGACAGGGGACATGTCGGATGGCGGGAGGGACGGATCGGACGACGATCCGGGCACCGGGCCGTAAGACGGGAACGGACCGGGCGACGGACACCGGTCCGGGGCGCCTCGGTGTCCGGGGCGCCCCGGACCGCCGGAACGGCCGGGGGCTCGGCGCGGGTCGCGAACCGGTCGGGGTCCGCGACACCGGCGGGGTCGTCTCCCGGGCACGGGCCGGTGGTCGCACCGGTCGGGGCCCACCGGCCTCCGGTGGTGCCCGGGCACGGGTGAGGAGACGTGCGGGGAGGGGGCCGGTCCCGAGGAGCGACGGGTGAGGGGAACTCCAGGCGGTTGCCGAGGGGGGTGTGGACGTAGCAGCGGCGGTACCCGGGGAACAGGCCGTCCCAGGTGACGGTGTACCCGGCGGCGGTGACGCGGGCGGCCGGGGCGACGGTCGGCGGGAGGTGGCACCATGGCCCGCGGGCGCCACCGATCCGCCGCCCCACGACGTAGGGAGCATCCATGACCGACCGGCGCTGTGCCTGGGCGCGGAACGCGTCCGAGTCGATGACCGCCTACCACGACCGGGAGTGGGGCCGCCCGTCCCACGACGACACCCACCTGTTCGAGATGCTGGTGCTGGAAGGGGCGCAGGCGGGGCTCTCCTGGGCCACGGTGCTCAACAAGCGCGCGAACTACCGCGCGCTGCTGGACGGGTTCGACTACACGGCGGTCGCCGCCTACGACGAGGAGCGGGAGAAGAAGCTGCTGGCCGAGCCCGGCATCATCCGCAACCGGCTCAAGGTCGCCTCGCTGGCCCGCAACGCCCGGGCGTTCCTGCGGGTGCGCGAGGAGTACGGCACCTTCGCCGACTACCTGTGGTCCTGGACCGAGGGTGTGCCGCTGGTCAACCACTTCACCGAACCCGCCGAGGTCCCGGCGAGCACACCGCTGTCGGACCGGGTGAGCAAGGACCTGAAGAAGCGCGGGTTCTCGTTCGTGGGCACCACCATCGTCTACTCCTACCTCCAGTCCACGGGAGTCGTCGACGACCACCTGGTGGGCTGCCCCGCCAAGCCGGGGGCCGCCGACGGGGCGACCGACGGGTCACCCGCCGCCGCGACCTCCGGCTGATCGGCCCACGCCGCCGGGCGGCTGCCGCGAAGCCCGCCGACCCGCTGGTCCACCCGCGCACCGCGGAGGGGGAAC
>NZ_JASFDV010000068.1 GCF_030766825.1 Nocardiopsis sp. CC223A | reverse complement strand
CGCCGCGACGCCGTCGCCGTCCAGGGCCGCGACCCCCGCCGACCCCTCCAGGGCCAGCGCCACCGCGCGCGGGTCCCCGGTGCGCCGGGCCTGCTCCAGCCCCTGCCGGTGCAGGTCGCGGGCGGCCCCGGCGTCCCCGCGCTGCTCGGCGGTGAACCCCAGTTCGGCCAGCGCGAACGCCAGCCCCGGCCGGTACCCGTCCTGGCGGTGCACCGCCAGGACCTCGTTCAGGTACTCCTGCGCGGTGTCGAGGTCGCCGCGGCGCCGGGCGGTCATCCCCAGCCCGGCGACGGTGAACCGCCGCCCCGCCCGGAACGCCTGCTCCCCGGCGATCCGCAGGGCCCGCAGGTTGTGCGCGTCGGCGCTCTCCAGGTCGCCGTTGAGCAGGTGGACCCGGGCCAGGCGGCCCAGCTCGTCCACCACCGTCGGCCACAGGCCCATGCTCTCGGCCAGTTCCAGGGCGCGGTGGTGCCGGTACGCGGCCTCGGCGTAGGCCCCTTCGATCCCCGCGACCACGCCCAGCAGGCTGTGCGCCCGGGCCTCGCCCCACGGCTCCCCGGTGCGGGAGAACAGCGCCAGGCTCCGGTCGGCGTCGCGGCGGGCGGGCCCCAGCTCGCTGCGGCGCAGCGCCCGCCACCCGCGCAGGTGCAGCGCGAAAGCGGTCCACCAGGGGTCGCCGTCCGCCTCGAACACCTCCAACGCCGCCGACAGCCGCTCGTCGGGCCGGGCGTCCGTGACCTGGTAGGCGCCGACCGCGTCGGAGAAGGCCGTCATGAACACCATCAGGGCCTGCGCGCGGGCGCGGGTCCGGGGGTCGGACAGCCCCTCGGTGATCCGCACGGCCTCATCCGCCGGTGCGTCCCCCGGCCGCTCGGCGCACTCGGTCACCCCCAGGGCGGCGTGCCAGAGCAGGGCCTCGGCCCGGTCGGCGGGGGCGCCCGCCCCCTCGGCCGCCAGCGCGCGGGACAGCAGGCGGTACCCCTCCCGGTAGCGTCCGCGCAGGTACCAGAACCAGCCGTGGTAGGCGGCGATGCGCAGGGCGATGTCCGCGTGCCCGTGGTCGGCCGCCCATTCGATCGCCGCCCGGACGTCGGCCTCCTGCCGGTCCGCGTCCGCCTGGTGCGGGTCCAGGGTGAAGTCCGCCGCCTCGCCCCGCCCGGAGCCGTCGGCGATGTGCCGCGCGTACCGGTGCCGGACGCCGTCCTCCTCACCGGCGGCGGCCAGTTGTTCCGCGGCGTAGGCGCGGATCGTCTCCAACAGCCGGTAGCGGGTGCCCTCCTGGCCGACCGCCACCAGCGACCGGTCCACCAGGCCCGCCAGGATCCCCGCGACGTCGGCCGGCTCCACCCCCGGGCCGTCGGCCGGATCCGCGGCGATCGCCTCCGCGGTCTCCAACGTGAACACGCACGTCGGGACGGACAGGCGGCGCAGTACCGCCTGTTCGGGCCCGGTCAGCAGCCGCCAGCTCCAGTCCACCGTCTCCCACAGGGTGCGCCTGCGGTCGTGGCCGCCCGAACCCAGGACCCGGAACCGGTCGCCCAGCCGGTCGGCGAGCCGGTGCACCCCCAGGGAGCGCACCCGGGCCGCGGCCAGTTCCAGGGCCAGCGGGAGCCCGTCGAGGTGGCGGCAGATCCCGGCCACCGCCTCGGCGTTCGCGGCGTCCACGGTGAAACCGGGCACCGACGCCGCCGCCCGCCGGACGAACAGCGTCACGGCGTCGGAGGCGGCCACCTCCGACGGGGAGGTTCCGTCCGGCAGGCCCAGCGGCTTCACCTGGTGCTGGCGCTCGCCGGGGATGCCCAGCGGCTCCCGGCTGGTGGCCAGGACCCGCAGTCCCGGCACGGCTCCGAGCAGGCGGGCCACCAGGTCCGCCACCGGTCTGATCAGGTGCTCGCAGTTGTCCAGCACGAGCAGGACCGGGCCGCTGCCCAGGGACTCGGCGATGCGCGCGGTCACCGGTCGCGCCCGGGTGGTCCGCGATACCTCGTCCTGGAGTCCCAGAACGGTCGCGACCTCCTCGGCGGCCCCCTCCCCGTCCTCGCGTCCCGACAGCTCCACGAACCACACCGGTCCGAAGCGGTCGTCGCCGACGGCGACCGCGGCCAGGGCCATCGAGGTCTTGCCGACACCGCCGGGCCCCAGCAGGGTGGTCAGGCGCGACCGCGCCAGGTCGCGCCGCACCTCGGCGACGCAGTCGTCCCGCCCCACCAGGTCGGTCAGGGGAGCGGGCGCCGAACTCCGGGGCGGGGCCGCGGGGGGCACGGGAGCGGCCGGGGGAGCCGTGATGTGCGGGTGGTGGGCGGGCGCCGCCTGGGCCGGGGCCACCGGAAGGGCGGGGACCGGGTCCAGGTCGGGGACCTGGGCGAGGATGTCCGCGTGCAGTCGGGTGATCTCCGGGCCCGGGTCCACGCCGAGTTCCTCGGCCAGCAGTTCCCGCAGTTCACGGTGGCTCTCCAGGGCCTCGCCCTGGCGGCCCGCCCGGTACAGGGCGAGCATGTGCGCCGCCCGCAGCCGCTCCCGGGCGGGGTGTACGCGCACCAGGTCGCCGAGTTCGGCGACCAGCTCGGGGCCCTCGCCCAGGTCCAGCCGGGCCCGGGCGCGGTCCTCCAGCGCCGCCAGGCGCATCTCCTCCCAGCGGGCCAGCGGCGCCGCGGCGAAGGCCGCGTCCGCGTGGTCGGCCAGGGCCGGACCGCGCCACTGCTCCAGCGCTTCGTCCAGCGACCGCACCCGCTCGCGGGGCGCTTCGGTCCGGGAACGGGCGACGAGGGCCTCGAACCGGCCCGCGTCCACGGCGTCGGGGTCCACCCGCAGCCGGTAGCCCGAGGGGCCCGACTCCACCCGGGAGCGGAAACCCGCCTCGCCGCGCTCCAGGGCGCCGCGCAGCCGGGACACCGCGGTCTGTACGGCGCCGGCCGGGTCGGGGGGAGGGACGTCCCAGAGTTCGTGGACCAGCCGGTCGACCGAGACGGCCTCGCCGCGGTGGACGAGCAGCAGCGTCAGCAGGGCGCGCACCTTGGCCCCCGGTACGCGCACGGGCGAACCCCCGTCGGTCCACACGGCCAGCGGCCCCAGCACCCCGAATCGCATACCGGAAAGCCTATATGCGCGGTTCCGCGGCTCCCCGCACGGTGAGACCGGGGTCACGACAGCGGGCGGACAGCGGGTGGCAAGGCGACGGACGGCGCCCCGGCCTAACTTCGGAACGTTCCCGGGGGCGGACGCCCCCGACATGTGAGACCCGGAGGAAAACCGTGAGCGACTCCCTGTTCCAGCCGGTCAAGGTCGGCCGCTACGAGGCCGCCAACCGCCTGTTCATGGCCCCGATGACCCGGTCGCGCGCCTACGGCGGCCGCCCGGACGCGCTCGTCGCCGAGTACTACGGCCAGCGCGCCTCCTCCGGCCTCATCATCACCGAGGGCATCCAGCCCAGTGTGCGCGGCCAGGGCTACATCAACACCCCGGGCCTGCACGACGTCGCGCAGGTGGAGGCCTTCAAGCCCGTCACCGACGCCGTCCACGCACGCGGCTCGCTGATCTTCGCCCAGATCATGCACTCCGGCCGGATCGGCCACCCGTCCCTGTACCCGGACGGCGGCCTGCCGGTGGCCCCGTCCCCGATCGCCTCGGGCCAGGAGCTGTTCGACGGCGAGAAGATGGTCCCGCACCCGGAGCCGCGGGAGCTGACCGCCGCGGAGATCCACGAGGTCGTCGACGACTTCGCCACCGCCGCCCGCAACGCGGTCGAGGCCGGGTTCGACGGTGTGGAGATCCACGGCGCCAACGGCTACCTGATCCACCAGTTCCTCGCCGACGGCACCAACCACCGCACCGACGAGTACGGCGGCGACGCCGAGCGCCGGTCCCGGTTCGCGATCGAGGTGGTGGACGCCGTCGCCGACACCATCGGCGCCGACCGCACCGCCCTGCGCATCTCCCCGGAGAACGGCTACAACGGCATGTCCGACAGCGACCCGGCCGCGCAGTACACGGCCCTGCTCCAGGGGCTGCGCCACCGCTCCGACCTGGCCTTCCTGCACACCACCCAGATCGGCGGCGCCGAGCTGACCCCGCTGGTCCGCCGCCTGTGGGAGGGCACCCTCGTGGTGAACCCGGCGACCGGGCTGGACCTGTCCGGCATCGACGCGGCCCTCGCGAACGGCGCCGACGCCGTCGCCCTGGGCTCGGCCTGGCTCGCCAACCCGGACCTGGACGAGCGCGTGCGCACGGGTGCCGACCTCAACGCGCCCGACGCCGCCACCTTCTACGGCGGCGACCACACCGGCTACACCGACTACCCGCACCTCGCCGACGCCTGATGGGAGATGAGCCGGGTTGGCAAGACTCGGTTCCACAGCCGCCGACAGGTGGGCACTTCCGTCGCCGGAACCGCTGAGTTCCGGGGGCGGACCGTGCCCCCTGCCGGTCGGCCGGGAGGCCGGACCGCTGATGGAGCGGCGTTCTCGCCCCGAGCGACGGGTCACACCCGTCGTGTCGTCTGCCCGGTCACCCGGGCAATGGTCTCGAAGTCGTTGTCGTGGTGCAGGAGGGTCAATCCGTTGGTCTCGGCGCAGGCCGCGACCAACAGATCCACGGATCCTGCACTGCGGTGCTCACCACGGGCGGTCAGAAGACGCTGTACTTCCCAGGCCCGGGTGAAGTGGTGTCCCTCAAGGTCGACAGGGAGAAGCATGCGGTTGAGGGCGTCAACCATGCGTTCACGGTCCCTGGTCGAACGCGCACTGTAGAGGAACTCCAACTCGGTGATCGGGCATACTGCCACGATGCCGAGACTCAAGGCCCGGTTCCACTCTTCATGCTTTTTCGGGGCGCTGTAGATCCGGGCCAAAGCGCTGGTGTCAGCGAGGTACAGGGCCAGGCTCACCGGCGGTACCGCCTCTTGTCGGACAAGATGTCCATGTCGACACCGCCTTCGGCGATGAGTGCGTGCATCTCAGCCAGGGCCTCGGCTCTGTCCAGTCTGCGGACCGTCTCCTGGAGAGCGGTGTTGACCGTGTCCTTCTTGGTCTTGGTTCCGAGGATCTCGGCAGCCTTGGCCAGAGCTTCTTCGTCGATGTCGATCAGTACCTTGGCCATGGCAGCCTCCCGTATATACAGAGTCGATCCTCAGTATATGTCAAGGCGAGTGGTGTCGGGCGGGAAAGGAGAAATCCCGCCGGGGGACCGGCGCGGCCGTCGGCCGCGGCTTACGTGTGAACGGCGCGGAACGACGGCGGCCTCGGGTGTTGGCCGCACCCTGGATCCCCCGGCGGGACTCGAACGACCCCCCTAGCACTGAAGGGTTCCCCCCAATGGTACAGACCTCTGTCGGATATCTCGATGCCGAGGTATCGGTTGTCTCGAAATCGAGACGACTCGGGCGCACGGGGACTGGTCATGGGCCCGGGTGTGTTGCAGAAGGCGCAGGTCGCGTGACACTCGTCTCGCCATGTGGACGGGGAGTACCAGGATTTCCCGGCGCTCTGCTAGCGTGAGCCCATCATGCTGTGCGAGCTGCTCCTTCTTAGCGGCCGCGGCGGGGGTCGTTAGTACAGGTCGGCTCCCTCGCCGCGGGGCTTCGGCTTGTCCACGGTCGACCATTGACCACGCCGTAAACCCGAGGAGCCACCGAAATGGTGCCCCAGCAACAGCCGTCCCCCATGCCGTTCCAGCGCTACACGCCCTTCGTGTCGGTCGATCTGCCCGACCGCACGTGGCCGTCCAAGACCATCACCGAAGCGCCGCGCTGGCTGTCCACCGACCTGCGCGACGGCAATCAGGCCCTGATCGAGCCGATGGACCCCGACCGCAAGCGCGAGATGTTCGAGCTGCTGGTCAAGATGGGCTACAAGGAGATCGAGGTAGGGTTCCCGGCCGCCAGCCAGACCGACTTCGACTTCGTGCGCTCCCTGATCGAGGGCGACCTGATCCCCGACGACGTCCAGATCTCGGTCCTGACCCAGGCCCGCGAGGACCTGATCGAGCGCACCGTGCAGAGCCTGGTCGGTGCCGAGCGCTCCACGGTCCACCTGTACAACGCCACAGCGCCCACCTTCCGCCGCGTCGTCTTCAAGGTGGACCGCGAGGCCTGCAAGGCCATCGCCGTCGAGGGCACCCGCCACGTCATGCGCTTCGCCGAGCAGTACCTGGGCGACACCGAGTACTTCGGCTACGAGTACTCGCCCGAGATCTTCGTCGACACCGAGATCGACTTCGCCCTGGAGGTCTGCGAGGCGGTCATGGACGTGTGGAACCCGGGGCCGGGCCGGGAGATCATCCTGAACCTGCCCGCCACCGTCGAGCGCTCCACCCCCAACGTCTACGCCGACCAGATCGAGTGGATGAGCCGCAACCTGTCGCGGCGCGAGCACGTGGTCGTGTCCGTGCACCCGCACAACGACCGCGGCACCGGGGTGGCCTCCGCCGAGCTGGCCGTCATGGCCGGCGCCGACCGCGTCGAGGGCTGCCTGTTCGGCCACGGCGAGCGCACCGGCAACGTCTGCCTGGTCACCCTGGGCCTGAACCTGTTCAGCCAGGGCGTCGACCCCAAGATCGACTTCTCCGACATCGACGAGATCCGCCGTACCGTCGAGCACTGCACCCAGCTGCCCGTCGCCCCCCGCCACCCCTACGGCGGCGACCTGGTGTACACCGCCTTCTCCGGCTCCCACCAGGACGCCATCAAGAAGGGCTTCGCCGCCCTGGAGGCCGACGCCGAGGCGGCCGGGGTCCCCGTCCAGGAGTACGGCTGGGACGTGCCCTACCTGCCCATCGACCCCAAGGACGTCGGCCGCAACTACGAGGCCGTCATCCGGGTCAACAGCCAGTCCGGCAAGGGCGGCGTCTCCTACATCATGCAGCGCGACCACTCGCTGGACCTGCCGCGCCGCTTGCAGATCGAGTTCTCCCAGGTCATCCAGAAGTTCACCGACGCCGAGGGCGGCGAGTTCTCGGGCGAGCGCATCTGGGACATCTTCTCCCAGACCTACCTGCGCGAGAACGGCCCGGTCGCCGTCCTGGCGCACCGCTCCACCACCGACGCCGAGGGCACCTACCGGATCGAGGCCGACGCCCGCGTCAACGGCGAGATCCGCGAGCTGGTCGGCACCGGCAACGGCCCGATCTCCGCGTTCTGCGACGCCCTGACCGACGTCGACGTCAAGGTGCGGGTCATGGACTACGTGGAGCACTCCATGGGCGGTGACGGCGACGCCCGCGCCGCCGCCTACGTGGAGGCCGAGATCGAGGGCCGTGTGGTGTGGGGCGTGGGCATCCACAGCAGCATCACCACCGCGTCGCTGCGCGCCCTGTGCAGCGCCATCGGCCGCGCCTGACACATCCGCACGGGGGTCCGCGGCGCCGCCGCGGGCCCCGCCCGTTTCCGCGGCCGGAAGGTCACAGCGTCCCGAACGGCCCCGGATCGGGTTCGCCCGCGAGCGCGGCGAACTCGCGGTTCAGCCCCGCCAGTTCGGCCAGCGGCACCGGCCGCCGCCGGACCGCCGCCGGGTCCGCTGCGGCCTCCTGCGTCCACAGGAACGGCACCGATGACAGACCCTGGTCCGGGGCCAGCTCCGCGACCTCCTCGCGCCACCCCGGCCAGCGCAGGTCGGCGTAGAAGTTCTCCAGGTTGTGCTCTTCGAGCATCCATTGCAGCCACGAGGAGTAGGCGGCCTCCAGCGGCTCCCACGCCAGGCTGTCGGGGGCGAAGTACACCATCTCCCCGGGCCGTCCCGGGTACCGGTCGTCCTCGCAGGCCGGGCCGTTGAGCGCGAAGACCCCGCCCAGCACGTCGTGGCCCACGACCAGGCGCACCGGGGGTCCGTGCACCACCGCCGCGCTCAGGTCGTTGACCTCGCCGAGCCCGGGCAGCCCCGGGCCGCCGCCCCCGTACACGCGCAGCCACCCGTGGTCCACGAGCAGGCCGCCGCTCTCCAGGGCCAGCGCGCCCAGGAACGAGCGCGCCGTGACCTGCAACCGGTGCAGGCAGGTCCGCCCGCGGCCGGGGTCGCCGGGCAGCACCCGTACCGGTACCCGGGCGCGTTCCAGGTGCCCCAGCACCACCGGCCACCCGGGGCGGTCCACCTCGACCAGCTCGCTGAGCTCGCGCACGTCCGTCCCCTTCGCCGTCGCCTTCCGCTTCCAAGAGGTGACTCCGGCACAGTACCGCCCGCCTCCGACGCCTCGCCCGGAGGGCGGGAAATCCCTGGAGGCAGGGGTTCCGGCGATGGGAGCATTCCGGACATGGTGCACGCCGAGACCGTTCGGCGGACCCTCCGCGTCCTCCTGTCCGCCGCGGAACCCGGAGACGGCACGGCCGCGGTGCGGCGGCCGGAGGCCGCGCCGGACGCGGCCGACCGCACGTCGCCCGCCCGAGGCGGACCTGCCTCCTTCTCCTTCTTCATCCGTGGAGAAGCCCGGCAGGCCCACCCTCCGCCCCACCGCTCGGGCTCCCGTCGGGCCCGGCCGGGCGGCACCGCGGCGGTTTCCTTCCCGTGAACCCCCACGGACCCGGCCGTCGGATTCCCCGGGGTCACTCCCAGCCGAACAGCTGGGTCCAGGCGTTGCCGGACTCGCCGACACCGATCGCGACCAGCCCGCAGTTCAGGATGTTCCTGCGGTGGCCCTCGCTGTTCATCCAGGCGTCCATCACCTGGGCGGCGCTGGTCTGCCCCTTGGCGACGTTCTCGGCGCCCCAGGCGTCGTACCCGTGACGGGCGGCCCGATCCCCCGGGCCCTCGCCCTCGGGGCTCTGGTGGCTCATGTAGTCGCGCCGGTCCATGTCCTCGCTGTGCTCCTGGGCCGCGGCGGTGAGCCGCGAGTCCACGCGCAGTGCGTCGCACCCGGCGCCGGCGCGCTCGACGTTGACCAGGCGCACGACCTCGTCGGTGACGGCCGAGGAGGTCCCCCCGCCGCCACCGCCCCCGCCGGACCCGCCCGAACCTTCGGAGCCGCCGCTGCCGCCGCTGCCGCCGGACCCGCCCGAGCCGCCGGCGTTCTCACCACGGTCCCCGTCCGCGTCCGTGCCCGTGTCCTCTTCCTCGGAGTCCTCGGGTGAGGCCGAGGCGGTGACGTCGGCGCTCTGCGGCTCGCTGTCCCCCGACGGGGTGCGCTCCTCCTGCGCGTCCGGGGACACGAAGAAGTCCGGGTCCTCGGACGCGTCCGGGACCGACGGCGCCTCGGTGCTGATCGACGAGGCCGCGCCGTCCTCGGACAGGGCCGAGCCGTCCGCGGTGGTCCGGAACGGGTCCAGTTCCTCACCGAACCCCGTGACCAGCAGCGTTCCGGCCAGGGCCAGACCCACCGGCACGGCCGCCAGCGTCACGACGAGGGGTACCGGCCGTCTGCGCTGGGAGCGCCGGGTGCCGGCCCGTCGTTTTCCTCGACGACCACGCGCCATAATCGCTCTCCTCCGGTATGTGCGGCATGCGGACGGGCTCGGCCGTCCGAGGCGGGGTTCGTACCCCCGGGTGGTTCTGTGTTCGCCCATGGCCGTGTGCGGACTCGGTGGCCCGGTGGCCGGGGACCGCGCCTGCCGCGCGGCTGCGCCGAGGGGGCCGCGGGGGAAGGGCGGCGGGCTCGGCGAGGGACATCTAGCGCGTGAGAGTAGACCAAATATCTTGAAAAGGGAATCCAAAACGTAATCAACCTGGTCAAGGCGGTGCGCGTCCGGAGTATCCGGTCCATCCCGGCGCGAGGACGGTCACCGGCATCCGCGACAATGGGGGAGTGAGCCTCTACCGTGACGAGGGCGTCGTCCTGCGCAATCAGAAGCTGGGCGAGGCCGACCGCATCATCACCCTGCTGACCAGGCGCCACGGCCTGGTCAGGGCGGTGGGCAAGGGGGTGCGGCGCACCCGGTCGCGGTTCGGCGCCCGGCTGGAGCCCTGCACCCACGTCGACCTGCAACTGCACACCGGGCGGACCCTGGACGTCGTCACCCAGGCCGAGACCGTCCGCGCCTACGGCGAGGCGATCGTCGCCGACTACTCCCGGTACACCGCCGCCACCGCGATGCTGGAGACCGCGGAGAAGGTCGTCGCCGTCGAGAAGGACCCGGCCCTGCGCCAGTTCCTCCTGCTCCTGGGCGCACTGCGTACCCTGGGCGAGGGCACCCATGACGCCCGGCTGGTCCTGGACGCCTACCTGCTGCGCTCCCTGGCCGTGGCCGGGTACGCCCCGGCCCTGTCCGAGTGCGCCCGCTGCGGCGACCGCGGAGAGCACCGGTCCTTCGCGATCCACGCGGGCGGAACGGTGTGCTCGGTGTGCCGCCCGCACGGCAGCGTGCACCCCGCGGCCGATACCGTCCGCCTCATGTCGTCCCTGCTCGGCGGCGACTGGGCGGCGGCGGACGCCAGCGACCCACGGCACCGCACCGAGTGCAGCGGCCTGGTCGCGGCGTACCTACAGTGGCACCTGGAAAACGGAATCCGATCACTGCGCCATGTGGAGCGTTCTTGAGTCTGTTCAGCTTCGACACCGGTAACCGGCGGGAGTACACCGCGCCCGTCCCGCACGAGAGCGGGGCGCGCCCTCCCGAACTCCCCGCCGACCTGGTGCCCCGGCACGTGGCCGTGGTCATGGACGGCAACGGCCGCTGGGCCAAGCAGCGGGGCCTGCCGCGCACCGACGGCCACAAGGCCGGTGAGGCGTCCCTCTTCGACGTCATCGAGGGCGCCCTGGAGTTGGGCGTCCCCAACCTGTCCGCGTACGCCTTCTCCACGGAGAACTGGAAGCGCTCCCCGGAGGAGGTCCGCTTCCTCATGGGCTTCAACCGCGACGTCATCCGCCGTCGGCGCGACGAGCTGCACGCCCGCGGGGTGCGCGTCACCTGGGCGGGCCGCTCCGGCATGCTCTGGAAGAGCGTCATCAAGGAGCTGCGCGACGCCGAGGAGATGACCCGCGACAACACCGCGCTCACCCTCCAGTTCTGCGTCAACTACGGGGGCCAGGCCGAGATCGTCGACGCCGTGCGCACGCTGGCCCGCAAGGCCGCGGCCGGGGAGATCTCCCCGGACAAGATCACCGAGGACACCCTCTCCCGGCACCTGTACTCGCCGGAGGTCCCCCCGGTGGACCTGTTCGTCCGCTCCTCGGGCGAGCAGCGGCTGTCCAACTTCCTCCTGTGGCAGTCCGCCTACGCCGAGTTCGTCTTCCTGGACACGCTCTGGCCCGACTTCGACCGCCGCGACCTGTGGCGGGCCTGTGAGATCTACGCGCGCCGGGACCGCCGCTACGGCGGTGCCGAACCCAACCCGGTGGCCGTACCCGAAGAAAAGGGGGAATGACCGATGGCGGTGCAGGACGCACCTCTGCTGCGCCCGGGCATGTCGCTGGTCTCGATCGGCGACAGCTTCACCGAGGGGGTGGGCGACCCCTACCCGGACGGCTCGGGCTTCCGCGGCTGGGCGGACCGGACGGCCGAGCACCTGGCCGACCACCTGGGGGAGATCCGGTACGCCAACCTCGCCGTGCGCGGCAAGCTGATGCGCCAGATCGTCACCGACCAGCTGCCCCCGACCCTGGAGATGGCCCCCGACCTGGTCACCCTGTGCGCGGGCGGCAACGACCTGCTGCGCCCGGCGGGCGACCCGGAGCGGATGGCCAAGATCCTGGACCACACCGTGTCCCGGCTGCGCGCCAACGGTTCGCAGGTGGTGCTGTTCACCGGCGTGAACATCGCCTCCGGCTACATGCGCGGCACCATCGGCCTGTTCGCCCGCTACTACCTGAACGTCCGCGCGATCGCCGACCGCCACGACTGCCTCCTGGTCGACCAGTGGTCCATGGACGTGCTGACCGACGCCCGCGCCTGGGACGCCGACCGGCTGCACATGTCCTCGGAGGGCCACCGCCGCCTGGCGCTGCGGGTGGCCGAGGTGCTGGGCGTCCCGGTCGCCGAGCGCTGGGACGAGCCCTGGCCGCAGGTGGAGCCGGTGGGCCGCACCGAGGCGCTCAGGGAGGACCTGACCTGGGTCAAGGACTCGCTGGGCCCGTGGATCGGCCGCCGCCTGACCGGCCGCTCCTCCGGTGACACCGTCACCGCCAAGCGCCCGGAGCTGACACCCCTCACCAAGGGGCGCTGACCGGCGTCCCGAAGCCGCTCATGGCGGGTACCGCGGGTGTGACGTCACGCTCAAAACCCGAAAAAACGGAAACCTACTGTCGCGTAACCATGGCGCGGAGTTGCATCATCATTTACTATGAGCGGCTTTGGGACGAACGACCTCACCAAGAAGGACATCCTGTCCTACGTGGCCCTCGGTGACAGCTTCACCGAGGGCATGAGCGACCCCTACCCGGACAGCGACAGCGTGCCCAACGGGCGCTACCGCGGCTGGGCGGACCGGGTGGCCGAGCACCTGGCCGACCATGTCGGCGAGGTCCGCTACGCCAACCTCGCCGTGCGCGGCAAGCTGATCCGGCAGATCGTCGACGAGCAGCTGCCCCGCGCCGTCGAACTCTCCCCCGACCTCATCACCATCTGCGCCGGCGGCAACGACATCATCCGCCCCGGCGCGGACCCCGACGCGGTGGCCGTCACCTTCGCCGAGGCCATCGCCGAACTCTCCCGCACCGGCGCGCGCATCGTGATCTTCACCGGCTTCGACACCAACTGGCAGCCGGTCATGCGTCACCTGCGCGGCAAGATCGCCACCTACAACATGCACCTGCGGGCCGTCGCCGACCGGTACGGCTGCGACGTGGTCGACGTGTGGAGCATGCGCATCCTCGACGACGCGCGGGCCTGGAACTGGGACCGCCTCCACCTCTCCCCGGAGGGCCACCGCCGACTGGCACTGCGTGTGTGCGAGGTCCTGGGCATTCCGGTCGAGGGCGACTGGAACGAGCCGTGGCCGCCCGCCGAGCCCCGTGACTGGCGGGCCGCCCGCCAGGAGGACCTGCACTGGGCCCGCGAGTTCCTGGTGCCGTGGATCCACCGGCGGCTGACCGGCCGCTCCTCCGGCGACGGCGTCGCCCCCAAGCGCCCGGCCCTGGAACCGCTGCGCCGGGACGGCTGACCGGGACGGGGCCCGGCACCGGTAGGGGCACCGGACCGACGGCGCAGAACCGGCGGCTCCGACGGCGGACGGCCCCCGTTCCCGGGTGGGAGCGCAAGCGCCCGGCCCTGGAACCGCTGCGCCGGGACGGCTGACCGGGACGGGGCCCGGCACCGGTAGGGGCACCGGACCGACGGCGCAGGACCGGCGGCTCCGACGGCGGACGGCCCCCGCTCCCGGGTGGGAGCGGGGGCCGTCCGTTGTGGCCCGGCGGGACCTCAGGCGAGGCGGGAGCAGGACGCGCAGGTCCCGAAGATCTCCACGCTGTGCGTGACGCCGGTGAACCCGTGCGCCTCGCCCATCTCGGCGGCCCAGCGTTCCACGGCCGGGCCCTCCACCTCCACGGCGGTCGAGCACACCCGGCACACCAGGTGGTGGTGGTGGCTCTCGCTGCCGCAGGCGCGGTAGACGGCCTCGCCGTCGTCCGTGCGCAGCACGTCGATCTCACCGGAGTCACTCAGCGCCTGTAGCGCCCGGTAGACGGTGGTCAGACCGATCTTGGAACCCTCGGCGCGCAGGTCCGCGTACAGGTCCTGGGCACTGCGGAAACCGCTGGACGCGTCCAGCGCCCGACGGACCGCTTCACGTCGTGTCGTCGTACTCAACGGCTCACCCTCCCCGGATCGCTCTCGGGCATCGTACCGGCCGCCGTGGTGACGACCGGTGGCCGGGTGCTCGCGGCCCTGTGTCCCGAGGCCCGGCGCAGCGCCCCTCCCACGCCCACCGCGACCACGAACACGGCCAGGGCCAACAGCACGATCGTGGCGCCGGGGGCCAGGTCGACGTAGAACGCGGTGCTCAGCCCGCCCAGCGAGGACAGCAGGCCGATCACCACGGCCAGCGACATCGTCACCCGGAAACTGCGGGTGAGCTGTTGGGCGGCGACCACCGGAACGATCATCAGGGCGCTCACCATGAGCAGCCCCACCACGCGCATCGCGATCACCACGGTCAGCGCCGCGGTGACCGCCAGCAGCACGCTCAGGAAGCGCACCGGCAGTCCGTGCGCCCGGGCCACCTCCTCGTCCTGGCACAGCACGAACAGCTCGCGGCCGAACACCGCCACCACGGCGGCCACGCCCAGCGCCAGCAGCGCGACGATCCACAGGTCCTCTTCGCTCACGGTGCTCACCGAGCCGAACAGGAACCCGGTCAGGGTGGCGTTGCTCGCCCCCGGGGTGAGCCCGATGAGGAGCACGCCGCCCGCGATGCCGCCGTAGAACAGCAGTGCCAGGGCCACGTCCCCGCTGGTGCGGGTGCGCACCCGCACCACCTCGATGAGGATCGCGCCGAACATCGACACGACCGCGGCGGTGAGCAGTGGTGAGGTACCGGTGAGCAGGCCCAGGGCCACCCCGGTCAGGGCGACGTGCCCGATCCCGTCGCCCAGCAGCGCCAGCCGCCGCTGTACCAGGTAGGTGCCGATGACCGGGGTGATCAGGCCGACGAGTACCGCGGCGATCAGCGCGCGCCGCATGAACTCGTACTGGAGGAGGTCAATCACGGCCGGGTACCTCCAGGCGCATCAGGTCGGCGGGGGAGGGCGGCTCGGCCGCCCGCGGGTCGGGGTCGTTGGGGTCGGGGTGGGGGTGCTGGTGTTCGTGGCCGGGCCGGGCGCACTCGCCGGTCGGCGCGGGCGGGGCGCCGTCGTGCACGATCCGGCCCGACTCCAGCACCACGGAGCGTTCGATGACGTCCTCCAGCGGCCCCAGTTCGTGCAGGACCAGCACCACGGTGGAACCCCGGTCGCGCAGGCGGGTGATGGTGCGGGCGAGCGCGCGCTGGTTCTCGTGGTCCACCCCGGCCATCGGCTCGTCCATGACGAAGGTGTCGGGGCGCCCGGCCAGGGCGCGGGCGATGAGCACGCGCTGCTGCTGGCCGCCGGAGAGCTCGCGCACCGAGGCGCGGGCCAGGTCGGTCAGGCCGACGGTGGCCAGGGCCTCGTCGACCGCGGCCCGGTCGGCGCGGGTGGGCAGCGACAGCCGGCGGCGCGCGGCGACCTGCCCGGAGGCGACGATCTCGCGTACCGTGGCGGGCACGGCGCCGCCCGCGGTGAGCCGCTGGGGGACGTACCCGATCCGGCGCCAGTCCCGGAACCGGGACAGCGGCGTGCCGTGGACGCGGATCTCGCCGGAGGCGAGCGGCATGATGCCGAGCATCGCGCGCATGAGGGTGGACTTGCCCGACCCGTTGGGGCCCAGGACGGCCACGGTCTCGCCTGCCGGTATCGCCACGCTCACCCCGTCCAGGACGGGCACCCCGTCGTAGGAGACGCGGGCGTCGAGGGCCTGGAAGGCGGGCGGGACCGACTCGTCCCTGATCTGGGCGTACACGGTCCCCATTATCACGAAAACGAAAATGATTGTCAAAACGCCCGGACTCGGGAGAATAACACTTCAGAACCCCAGGAGCCGGGCCACCGCCAGCACCGCGATCACCACCACGGTCAGCACCCGCGGTGCCCGCTGCCGGGCGTCCAGCGAGGGCCAGGTCAGGTACGCGAGCCAGGCCAGGAACAGCGCCACCGGCAGCAGGCACAGCCCGCCCGCCAGCCCCGGGGTCAGCAGCCCCGCCACGAACAGCACCCCCAGCAGTACCGGCGACAGCCACCGCGGCGCCCGGTGCAGCCACACCAGCGGCACGGCACTGCGCCGTTCCACCGCCCGGCGCACCGGCCCCGCGCCCGGGGTGTACAGGGGGTACCGGGAGGGGAGGGACCCGCCCCCGTCGTCCGTTCGCTTCTCGTCACCGTGTTCGGGAGGTGCCATGGGGGTCCGTTCAGTCCGGGGTGGCTCTATCGCCGCGGCGGCCGGGCGGGTGCCCCGGTCACCGTCGTCACACGACCGATACCCGTGCGGAGCACCCGAATCCCCTGGGGATCGGTTTCGGCACAGGTCCATGCCGACGTCGACGCGGCCGAGAACACCCGCAAGCGCGGATCGACCGACGGTCCCCCACCGGGGTGAGGCCCCCGGCGGGGTGAACCGGGCCGGCCTGCGGAGACCTCTGAAAACCCGTGTCGATGAAGCGGGAACCGGCTGCCGCCGCGAAGCGCACGGCACCGACCGGGGCCGCGGGGACCGGTCGGAATCCTCCCCGTTCCCGAGGAGGAGGTCGAACCTGTGAATCGAAACCCTAGTGCAGGACCCCGGTGCGCCGTCGGCGCCGACCCCCGTCCCGCCCCGCACCGCCTCCCCACCCCGGAGGGCGCACCGCCACCGAGGAGGCTTTCACTAAGGGTGATATAAGAACCACAGCAAGCACTCAATGCCGTTCCCGTCCACGCGCGATCCGTATCCGCCGGGTCCCGCGCGCTGCCCGCGGCAGCGAACCCTCCGGAGGGTGTCAACTTCCGTGCCCGAAGCGACAGTCATCGTGACGTTCGACGTCACCGAGCCCCACCTCCAGCACTGCCTCGACTCCCTGGGCCGCCAGATCGGGCCCCTGGGGGAGGGAGACCCCGCGTCCGCACCGGACGCGGGGATCGAGGTCGTCCTCGTCCCCGTCCGCCCCGCGCCCGCCCTCGACGGCGGGCCGTCCGGTGAACCCGGCGCCGACCTGGCCCCCGACCCCTCCCTGGACGAGGAGGAGGGCGAGAACGGGAACGGGCAGGACGGCGCCGCCCCCCGCGAGGAGAGCGAGCAGGGGGACGAGGCCGTCGACCAGGCCCAGGACGCCCTGGCCGTCGCCGCGTCGTTCGCCGCCGCACCCCCCGCCGGGATCACCGCCGTCCTCCTGGCCGACGACCCCGCGCCGGACGCGCCCGCCGCCCGCGCCCGCGGGGCCGCGGCCGCCCGCGGCGGGCACCTGCTCTTCCTGGCGGGCTCCGACGCCCTCACCGGCTACGCGCTCTCCTACCTGCTGGGCACCGCCCGGGACAGCCGGTCCGACCTGGTCGTCGGCAACGTGTACGTGTTCGACGAGCTGGGCGCCGCCCCCTCCAAACGCCACCGCCGCCACCATGCCCGCGCCCGTCTGGCCGAGGACCCCCGGAACGTCCCCGGCCTGGCCTCCGACGGAGACCCCGGCAACAAGCTGTGGCGGCGCGACTTCTGGAACTCCCTCACCGATCACGGCCTGCACCCCGACGACGCCGACCTGGGCCTGCGCCGCGCCGCCCTGTCCGCCCGCACCGTGGACGTCCTGCCCGGCCCCACCCTGCTCAAGCGCCGCCGCGAGCAGCAGGCGCTCCCCCTGGACGAGGACACCCTCGTCCGCAGGCTGGGCGCCATGACCCGGCTCGCCGAGGGCCTGGCCACCCACGACCGCGACCTGTGGGACCGCACGCTCCTCCACGGCGAACTGCACCGCCTGCTGATGCGGCTCGACGACGCCGACGAGGAGACCCGCGCCGTCGCGGTCGCACTGGTCAACACCTACCTCGACCACGTGCCCGCCCGCCTGCTCGACGGGCTCGGCGTCCTGGACCGCCTGCTGTACCACCTGGTCCGCAAGCACCGGGCCGAGGACGTGGTCGAGGTCGCCACCTTCGCCAAGAGCGTCGAGATCAAGAAGGCCACCCTGGTCCGGCGCGGGCTCGGCTACTACATCCGCTACCCCTTCTTCGAGTCCGAGGACCCGGCCCGGGCCGTCCCCCGCGAGATCTACCGGATCGACGACGACATCAAGGTCCGCCAGAAGACCGAGGAGGTCGCCTGGGAGGACGGTCGGCTGCACATCCGCGGCCGACTGGGCATCCGCCACCTGCGCGCCCACCGCCGCTGGCACCAGCACGTCACCGCCTACGCGGTGCGCACCGACGGCCGCCGCCGGGTCCGCCTGCCGGTGCGCATCCGCCGCGCCGCCGAGTACCGGCTGCCCGACGTGCTCGACGCCGCCCGGCACGACTACGGCGGGTTCACCGTCGTCGTCGACCCGCGCAGACTGCGCGACTCCGGACGGTGGGAGGCCGCCGACTGGAAGATCGAACTGGTCGTCCTCAACCGGGGCATCACCCGGCGCCGCACCGTCGCCAACCCGGTCCCCGGCCCCGCCAAGCGGCCCGGCTACCGGCAGGTCGGCGAGGAGGTGTGGGTCCGCCCGCACTGGAACCGCGACCAGCAGCTGATCATCGGCGTCGAACCCTGCCTGGCCAGGATCACCGGGCACCGGTTCGACGAGCGCGCCGGGGTGCTGGAGCTGCGCGGGGAACCGGTCGCCGCGCCCGCGGCCGAGGCCGTCGAACTGAGACTGACCCGGCGGCCCGGCACCGCGACGGTCAGCGTGCCGCTGGAGTCCGGGGGCGGTCGGTTCGAGGCCCGCGTCGCCGCCCGCGACCTGTACGACCGCACCGTCGACGAGTGCGGCGGCGTCATCCGCCAGGAGACCTGGGACGCCCATCTGGTCACCCCCGAGAAGCAGGTGGTGCCCCTGATCGTGCCCGAAGAGGTCGCTGCGGCCGCCTACGCCGACGGTGACGGCCACCGCGAGCTGTCCGTGCTGCGTTCGGCCGTCGGCCACCTGCGGCTGCGCGCGGGCCACGCCCGGCCCTCGGTGGAGGAGGCCCGCTGGGAGGGGCGGACCCTGGTGCTGTCCGGCGTCTTCCGGGCCGCCGCCGAGCTGGGCCTGGTCGCCAGGGCCCGGGGGCGCGACGAGGAGCACGCGCTGGAGGTGGAGCGCTCGGGGGAGCGGTTCACCGCCCGCTTCTCCCCGGCGGACGTCCCGACGCTGTCCGGGACCCTGTCGCTGCCCGCGGGCGGGTACCAGCTGTGGGGGCGGGTGGGCCCGCCGGAGGCGGAGGAGCGCCCCACGGACGTGGGCGTGGAGTTCACCGAGGACCTGATCGCCTCGCTGCCGCTGGAGATGCAGACCACGGAACGCGGCTACACCCTCTCCTACCAGGGGAGGGGTATCCCGGTCCTCCAGGTCGGCGGCGACCTGCGCCCCGCCGAGCAGGGCACCTTCGCCCAGCGCGAGCTGCGCGAGACCTTCTACCCGGCACAGCGGCTGGAGCCGGTCGTCGACGGGATCCTCTTCGACACCTACACCGGGCGCCAGTACTCCGACAGCCCGCAGAGCATCTACGCCGAGCTGCGCCGCCGGGAGCGATGGGCCGACCACCCCATGTCGTGGCTGGTCGCCGACGGGCAGGTGAGCCTGCCCGAGGACCTGACACGGGTACGGCACCGGGGGCGCGAGTACTACGAGGGGCTGGCGCGCAGCCGGTACCTGGTCACCAACTCCCGCCAGCCGGCGTGGTTCCACCGCCGCCCGGACCAGACCGTCGTGCAGACCTGGCACGGGTCGATGCTCAAGCGCATCGGCTTCGACGTGGAGAACATCCGCGGCAAGTCCCGGGACTACTTCGACAAGCTGGCCTGGGAGACGCGGCAGTGGGACTACCTGGTGTCCCCGAGCCCGTGGGCGACGCCCATCCTGCGCAGCGCCTTCCGGTTCGAGGGGGAGATCCTGGAGACCGGGTACCCGCGCAACGACGTGTTCTTCTCGCCCGAACGGGACGCGATCGCGGAGCGGACGCGGGCCCGGCTGGGGCTACCGCAGGACAAGAAGGTGGTGCTGTACGCGCCGACCTGGCGCGACGACAAGTACTACACGCGCGGCAAGCACAAGTTGGACCTGCACCTGGACCTGCAACGGCTGTACGACGAGCTGGGCAAGGACCACGTGCTGCTGGTGCGGCGGCACCCGCGCGTGGTGGACAGCGTGCCGATCGTGGGGCGCGACTTCGTGTACGACGTGTCGCTGTACCCGGAGATCATGGAGCTGTTCCTGATCACGGACGTGCTGATCACCGACTACTCGTCGATGATGTTCGACTTCGCGAACACGGGGCGGCCGATGCTCTTCTTCACCTACGACCTGGAGGGGTACCGGGACAACCTGCGCGGGTTCTACTTCGACTTCGAGGAGACCGCGCCGGGGCCGCTGCTGATGGAGTCGGACCAGGTCATCGAGGCGCTGCGCGGGATCGACGACGTGGCGCGGGAGAGCGAGGGCGCCTACCGGGCGTTCGTGGAGCGGTTCTGCCCGCTGGACGACGGCGGCGCGGCCCGCCGGGTGGTCGACCGCGTCTTCGGAACCGACTGACCCGAGCGGACCGGCCGACCGGGGCGGCGGGCGCAGGCCCGCCGCCCCGGTCGGCTTTGCGCCGGTCGGTCAGTCTCCGTCGCTCTGGTCTCCGAGGACGGAGCGCTGCCAGGCGAGGAATTCGCCCTGGCGGCGGACGGCGTTCTTCTCCTCCTCGGTGAGGTCGTCGGGGATCGGGTCCTCGGCCGGGTCGGTGTACGGGGGCTTGCCCATGTCCTACTCCCTGGTGTGCTCGGTCTCGGTGGTGTGGTGGTGGACCAACTGGTCCCGCAGGGCGGCGTGGTCGGGTGCGGCCAGGCGTTCGTGCGGGTCGCCGGGGCCGGTCCAGCCCAGGGGCCGGTAGGCGACGACCTCGGTGTCGCCGTCGGGGGTGGGTTCGAGGGTGAGGACCCACCGTCCGTGGATGAGGTCGTCCAGCATCCGCACCCGCGGGTCCGGGGTCGCGGGCTCGGTGGGGTGGGTGGTCACAGCACCTCCAGGGGGCTGCGCCAGATGAGCGGCAGGGGGTGGGGGTCGCGTCCGGAGGTGATCGCGACCCGGGTGGTGTGGCCGTGGGTGGCGGCGTAGACGGCGCGGCCTTCCAGGGTGGGTCCGAGGTAGCGCAGCGGTACCTGGTGGGTGTGGGCCCAGAAGCCGAGGGTCTGGATCGAGGGGAACTCGCGGATGTCGCAGACCCGGCGCATCAGGCGGCCCTCCTCAGGTGCCACTTGGCCATGCGGGCGGCGGCCATGGCGTCCTTCCACAGGCCGTCGCGGTCGGCGGTGAGGTGGGTGGTGGTGCGGAACGCGGCCGTGCGGGCCCGCAGTCGTGCGGCAGCCCTCTGCTTGGCGGTGGGGGACCCCGGCCGGGTGCGGGTGTCGGCGCGGGAGCGGCCTCCTTCGCGTAGGGCCTGGATACGGGACCGGGACGCCAGCGCGGCGGAGAACCCCGAACCAGGTACCGACTCCGCCACCGGCTCCGCGATCGGGGTCGGTTCCGAGGCCGGGGCGGTGACGGCGCCCGTGACCGGGTTCGGCACCAAGACCGAGGCCGCAGGCGTGCCCGGGGTCGAGAGCGCGGCCGGGGTGGCCGGGGGCCCGGACCACAGGTCCGGGCTGGTGCGGGGCTCCGGAACCCGGAACGGGACGGGGGTCGTGCCGCCGGTGCCGCTCGGAACCGGCGGCGAGGGCATCACCGGCGCCGGTGCCGGGGGCGGGGTGGTCTGGGAGATCCACTGGCGCACCGCGAGGGTCAGCGGGGCGAGGTCCCGCGCCGGGTGGGTGACGTACATACGGGCCCGGGCGGCTCGGCGGGGCCGCCGCCGGCGGAGGGCCTCGGAGGCCAGCCAGCGGGCGGCCACGAGTTCGGAGCAGTTCAGGTAGCGGTATCGCGCCATACGCGCACACCTCCGGTCAGGGGTGCCGGGTGGAAAGCCCGGCGGGGAACTGAGCTACGCCTCCTATAATGAAACCAGGAATCCTAAAATGCAACATTGGGATGCCTGATTTAGTGTCAGTTTCGGGAATCCTGCTTTGGTCATCCCGTGATGGGCGACCCAAAATGTCCGCATCGACCTGTCGCCCGTCTACGATCGGAGCACTATGGCCACCACCAGGTACTCGCCCACGATCAGGCGCCGTCGCCTGTCTGCCGAGATCAAGCGCCTGCGCCTCGCCTCCCGCATGACCAGCGAGGAAGCGGCCCGTGCTGCCGAGCTGTCCAAGACCGCGTACAGCAACATCGAGAACGGCTTCAAGCAGCGTCCCAAGCTGCCTGAGATCCGGTCGATCCTGGCCGCGTTCGAGGTGCCTCCCGGCAAGGAGCACGACGAGATCCTCGACCTGTGCCGACAGTCCTTGGAACGCGGCTGGTGGACCCGCTACCGGGACGTCTTGGCGGCGAGGTACGTCGGCTTCGAGACGGAGGCGTCCTCGATCTCGACCTGGGAGCCGCTCGTGATTCCCGGTCTGCTCCAAGTGCCGAGCTACATGGAGGTACTTGCCGAAGCAGCGCTGCTGCGTCCCGAAGAGGCACGCAGGTCGGTCGATGCGCGGATGACGCGACAACGCATCCTCGATGATGAGGACTCCCCAGAGCTATGGGCGATCTTCGACGAGGGAGCGCTGCTGCGACTCGAAGAGCACCAAGACGTTCTTCGAGAGCAGGTCACCCACCTGTTGGAGATGGGCGAGCGCCCCAACGTCACCGTGCAGCTGACACGGGCCAACCGGATCAACTCGGGCTCCGGTGGGCCTTTCGTCGTCCTGGAGTTCCCCGAAGCCGTTGATCCCGCGATCGTGTACCTGGAAACGGACACGGACGGCATTTACCTGGAGGAGCCCGACGAGGTCGCCCGCTACCGAACCCTGATGAAGCACCTGGTCATGGCGGCCCTCCGCCCGGGGGAGACCGCCGACTACCTACGACAGATGATCGAGTAGAAGATGAGCAACCCAGTCTCCGCCCTTGCCGACCACGGTCTCGTGTTCCGCAAGTCGAGCTACAGCCAGCCCACCGGCAACTGCGTGGAGGTCGCCGACCTCCGGGGGGCTACCGCCGTCCGCGACTCCCAGAACCCCTCTGCCGGGTACCTGTTGCTCCCGGCCACAGAGTGGGCGGCACTGCTGTCCGGCATCCGCCGCTAACGAGCACCCACACGAAAGGGACCCCCGCTGTGCGGGGGTCCCTTCTCAGTTCCCGGGCTCACTGCACTCCGGCGGGAACGGGCGGGAAGGACCCGAAGAGCCGGTGGCCTCATGAGGACAGGCCGTGTGGGCGGCCGAGGGTGGGGAACGAGGCAGGCATGACGGTGCAGGTTGAGAGCTCCCGTCCCCTCACCTTCCTCAAGTCGTCCTATGGCAACCCTCAGTCGCAGAACTGCGTCGAGGCCGCGACCTCTCCACCGACGGGGCTTCGATGCGCCAGAGGGGGGCGTGATCGTCGCCGTCACACGGCCAGTGGCAGGATGCGGGGATTCGTCCGGTCCACACGGTGGATGGCGACGTGTGCCGGGGAGAACAGGTCCAGGAGCGGTTCCAGAGCGGTGGCGGCCGGGGCGTCGGCGCGGCAGGAGACCAGGTCGATCTGGACCATACGGTGTTCGGGCCAGGTGGACACCACCAGGTGGGACTCGGCCAGCGCCATCATGAAGGTGAGCCCGTGATCGGGGTACTGGACGGGGGCCTCCAAGAGCACCCGCACGCCGAGGAGCCGGGCAGTGGCGTGCATCGCCTCTCCCACCGTCGCGGGGTCGGGGCCGGGGGAGGTGCAGCCGGTCAGGTCGACGGCCAGGCAGATCATGCGGCTTCTCCGATCCGGGCGGTGGGGATGAGCGAGGCCAGGTAGTCGACGGTGTAGGAGCGGTGCAGGCGGCGCGGCTCGGTCGCCCACCGTCCTGCCTCTTCCCACAGGGCTTCCAGGGCGTTCTCGCCATAGGTGTCCAGGAGCGTGTCCAGGTCCAGGAACGCCGGGGGCAGATCTGCGTACTCGGTGCCGTACTTGACGTACAGGGACTTGGAGAGCTTGCCGCCGGTGCGGTCCAGCACCATCGGCGTGAACACGCTGACCGGCCACTCCCGCACAGGCACCCCGAGCAGGGCCAAGGCGGGGGCGATGACGTGTGCGAACCAGGCGCCGCCCCAGTCGGGGCCGTCGATGCTGACCGAGCAGGCGTCGTAGAGGTCTCGTTCGGCTGCCAGCAGGGCGACCTTCTGCACCGACCGCACGGGGGTGTTGGCGTCGTACCAGCCGCCGCCGCTGTGGACGGGGACGGTCTCCCGGTAGGGGCCGTGGTCGGGGCAGGCCGAGTCCAGCAGCACCGCACCGTCGGCGGCGGTGATGGTCAGGTGGTGGGCGTCCTTGTCCATGAGGCGGCACCGCGGGCAGCGGGGGCGGATGCGGATACGGCCGTCGGCGGGTGCCAGCAGGGGTGCGAACTCCGGTCGGCGGCGGGCGATGGCGTGCAGGCACTCTCGGACCGGCGCGAGTTGCTGATAGGCGGTGTAGGGGCGTTCCTGCCAGGGCACCCCGGAGCGGGCCGAGGCCCAGGCGAGCAGGCGCCGGAACCCGGAGGCGCGCTCGGTGCCGTCGAGCTGTCCGGAGGCGACGAGGTCTTCGACGTTGCGGGTGTAGTGGCGGCCGTTGATGGTGCGGTACTCGGCGGGGGCGTTCTCCAGGGCGTCGAAGACCAGGGTGGCGGGCAGATCGAGATCGTGGGAGAAGCGGGCGGTGAGGGCGAAGGTGGCCATGATCGTGGTGACGGTGCCCAGGTGGGGGTGGCCGTTGAGCTGGGCGGCGGTGGTCACACGCAACCGGCTCCGGTCGCGGGCGGCGGCGCGGATCAGGTCGGTGTTGGTGGCGGTGAGGTGGGCGATGCCGGTGGGAGCGAAGTACAGGCCGGTGGGGTCGGGGTTCACGAGTGCCTCCGGGCGAGGTAGGTCCACACGAGCGGGAAGTCGGGGTCGGCGCTGGACAGGGCGGCCAGGTGGAGCAGGTCCAGGCCGGACCGGTGGGCGGTGTGCCGGTACAGGGCTTGGGTGAGGGTGACCCGGCCTTCCGGGTCGGCGGGGACCCAGTTCGCCCCGGCCGCCCAGCCGCCTACGGGCAGGCGCGCGTGCAGGCGGGCGAAGGCGTGGAGGAAATGGGCCGGAGTGGTGGTCAGGCCCAGGAGCCCGAACTGGGTGACCAGATCCGCGCCCAGCGCACGGTCCAGGGCCGGCGGGGTGGGGGAGCGGGGGGTGAACAGGTCGGCGATCAGGGTGGTGTGCAGGGATCGGGTGCGGGTGGCGAACACCTCGGTGGTGGGGGCGGTACCGGCCAGCGCCAGGGCGATGCGGTGGACGTCGCGTGGGTTCCCGGCGTGGGCGTCCGCGGCCAGACGGGTCAGACGGGCGGGGTCGGCGTCCACTGCCGTGAGCCGCACCGCCCGTAGGGCGCAGGCCCACAGCAGGCTCTCGGACCCGGATCCCAGGTCGGTCCAGGAGGCGACAGGCGGGATGCGGGTGAGCAGGTCCAGGATCTGCTCGGTGCCCTGGCCGAAGCGGAAGGTGTCGGAGTAGTAGCGGCGGTGGTAGGCATCGGCGTCCGCCACGGTGGACGGCAGGGCGCTCACCGGACCTCTCCGGCTTCGAGGAGGAGCTCGGCGAAACCTGCGTGACGGGCTCGGGTCACCGGGCGCCATCCCGCGGTTGCTGCGGCGGAGCGCACCCGATCGGGGCTGGACAGGATCAGGGACACCCGGGCCGTCAGAACGGGTGTACTGGAAAGGCCGGTGGTGTAGGTGAACTCGATGTCCACCCGGGACCGGTCCGGGGTGTGGTGCTGGCGGCGGTGGCGCGCCACCGTGCGCCCGCCAGGGGTGGTGAAGATGTGGTCGTGGCTCCACACACCCTCGGGGAGGCTGGGTGTGTAGAAGGCGGTACCGCCACCGTCCGGGTCCACGGCCTGGAGCAGCAGCCGGGCGTTGGTGGGCACCGCCTCCCGCAGCCGGGCCAGGACCGCGGCCGGTCCAGTGGGGGCGGCGAGCTGGTCGAAGGCGCCGTTGGCCACCACCATCAACCCCGCAGCGGGCAGAGCGGGCAACGCGTGCAGGAGGTGGTGGCCCACCCCCAGCTCCGCGACCCCGGCGTCGCGAGCCCGGCGGATGGCTTCGGCGAGCATGGGCGCCGACCCGTCGACCAAACGCACCCGCACCTTCGCCTGGGCGTAGGCGGTGAGGAAATGGCCGACCCCGCAGGGAAACTCCACCACCTCCTCCTCCCCGGCCAGGGCTGCGGGGAGCAGGGCCGGAAGGACGGGGCGGGCCTCGGCGCGCGCCAGGGCCACACGGTGCCGGTACCCGTCGACCACCCGGTCCGCGCTGATCGGATGGGCGGCGTTCATGCGGCCCGCCCGGTGCGGTACAGGTCGGCGTGCTCACGCACCACCGGGTGGGCCAGCATCCCGCCTTGGGCGATCAGGGCGCTGTGCGCCCCCTGGTCCGGGGCGCCGTCGAGGGCGTGGCCAGCCAGGCGCAGCAGGTACGGGGCGGCGGCGTGGGCGTAGGCGTGGGAGGCGGTGTGCGGGACCAGGCGGGGCAGGGCATCGAGTTTGACGTGCAGCACTCCCTCGACGATGAGCGGGTCGTCCCCGGGATCTTGGACGGGCCCGGCGGTGGGCAGGTAGCCGGGCCCGTACCCGCAGGTGGCGTCCACGATGACCGCGCCGGGCCGCATCGTGGCCAGGTGGGGGAGGTCGATCATGGCCGGGGTGGTGTGGGTGGAGATCAGCAGGGCACCGATGACCAGATCCGCCTTCGCCAGCTCGGCGGCCAGCCGGTCGGGGGTGTTGGCGGCCACCACCGCACCGGCCGGGGTGCGGCCGGCGTAAGCGTCCGCGGTGCCCGGGGTGCGGGTCAGGATCGTGACGTGGGCGCCCAGGGCGGTGGCGGTCACGGCGGCGGCGTGGCCGACGTTGCCGTTGCCGATCACCAGCACCCGCGTGGGCGGGGCTCCGGGGGTGTGGTCCAGCAGGATCCCGCGGCCCCGAGGGTGGCGTAGCGCGCGGGCGCCCTCGTGTACCGCCAGTGCCCCGGCGATGCGTCCTCCGGCCGCCGCCAGGGGGAACCGGTCGTGCTCGTGCCAGAACTCGTAGCTGTACGCGGACACACCGGTCGCGGTCAGGGCGGTGAGCATGCGCGGGTCGCCTTCGGCGTGGAAGATCGCCCCGATGCTCTGCCCCGGGGCCAGTCGGCGCAGGTCCTGGTGCGGGCCGGGCTTGTACCGCAGTACCAGGGGCGCGGCCCACACCTGGGCCTGGTCGGTGAACTTCACCCCCACCGCCTCCAGGTCCCGGTCGGGCCGGTCGATCCCGGCGCCGAGGCCGGGTTCGGCCAGCACCCGGTATCCGGCATCGGTCAGGGTGCGGGCCAGGTGGGGGGTGAGCAGGGTCCTGCGCTCACCGGGGCCGGTCTCGCGGGGGAATCCGATCGTTCGCGGTGGCATGGGGACCTCCAACGAGTGGGTGTGCTCCCAGGGTCGCCCTGCCGTGTCTCGCGGACCAGATCACCGGTTGTCGGCCGTCTTGCCCACTGGCTGTTCACCGGTTGTCGAAGCGGGGTGGACAGGGATCGGGAGGAGTCGGGCAACCGGCTGCGCATACCGCATCCGATGGTTACTGTGGCCCCACGCGTCCCTGCGATCGCGAGGAGCTTGGAGTGGAGCACGAAGCGTTGTTCGATCTGCCCGCACCCGACCCGGTGCCGGTGGTGATGTGTCTGGACGCCCAGTGGTACGAACTGATGTGGTCGGGCCAGAAGGACCACGAGTTCCGTCGCCGTTTCCTCACCGGTGTCCCGGTGCAGTGGTTCGTGTACCTGACCGCCCCCGAGAGTCGGCTGAGCGCGGTGATCGACCTGGAGCCGGCCATCGAGGGCACCCCGGCACAGATCGCCCAGATCGCCGAGCGGATGCGCCCGGGCAACGGCGCGACGGTGGAACCGTACCTGGCCAAAGACGGCCGTACGACGGGGTATGCGATGCCGATCCGCCGGGTACGGCAGTACGCAGGGTTCTCGGCTGCGGAACTGGAGCAGATGCTCGACGGCTTCCACCCACCCCAGGGGTACGTCCTCGTCGACGACCACCCCGCCTGGCGGGCGGTGTGCGACAAGCTCCTGTCCACCCCCGTAGTCCGCGAAACCACTCTCACCCCGGCCCCCTGACCTCCCCGAGGATTGTGGTGTGTTGAGGCCCTCTACGTCACGCCCCAGCCCCCTGCGCCAGGCCCGGCTCGACCGCGGCGCCACCCTGGAACAGGTGTGCGCCGACCTGGACGCCGCTTCCCCTGACGGGTCCAGCGGTGTCACCCCGTCCATGCTCTCCGGGTGGGAGCTGGGACGCCACACCACCACCCGCCGCTACCGGGAACTGCTGGCCGCCCACTACGACCGGCCCGCCGCGGAGCTGTTCGCCCACCAGGACCAACGCACCACCGGCGACGAACCGCCCCGGCTGCTCACCGACCCCCGGGAACTGCGGGGCGCGATGGTGGACGTGGTCCAAGGCGCTGATGAGTTCCTGGCGGTGACCGGTTCCCGTTCCCGCGACCTCACCTACCTGGAAGCCATCGAGACGACCCTGGCCGCCCGCCCCGCGCTGGTGCACTACCGGTTGCTGTTCGGCCCGCCCCGCACCCCCGTCTTGACCGCCCACCTGTACCGGCTGTTGGAGCTGCGCGACCCCCACGACCGGTCCCTGGGTATGAAGACCCTGCACATCGGTCTCATCGACGCCGACCTGCCCGAGAGGTTCTTCGTCACCTCCGAGAAAGCGGCCGTCGTCCCCTTGCCCTCGCTCACCTCGGTGTACGGCTTCGATTCCGGGGTGGTGCTCGGCGCACAGACCGCCGAGCGGTTGGTGGACCACGCCCGTCAGGGCTACGCTGCCGCCACCCGCATCGAGACCACCGCCGCGCTACAGACCCTGACCAGCACGCCACCCCGCCAGGAGACCGCATGAACGCTTCCAGCCTCTCCGTTCTGGAGCGGGCCCGCGCCGACCTGGACTCGGTCCTGGATCTGACACGGGACCTGGTGCGCATCCCCACCCGCGGTGGCATCGACCCCTATGACGACGCCATCGACCTGCTCACCACCTGGTTGGGCGAACGCGACTTGTCGCCGCAGGTCCTGCGGGAGGGGACCGGCGCCCCCGTCGGCGTCACCGCCCGCGTTCGCGGTGGGCGGCCGGGTCCGACCTGGGTGCTGGACGCCTGTCTGGACACCGCCCCCGTCGGCGACACCACCGCTTGGAAGTACGACCCCTTCGCCGCCGTGCTCGAAGACGGGTGGCTGTGGGGCAGAGGCGCCGCCGACTCCAAAAGCGGTGTCGCCATCTTCTCCCACCTCGCCGCACACCTGGTCGGCGATGCCGAAAACCTGGCCGGGGACCTGGCGGTGCTGTTCGACCTGGATGAGCACACCGGAGGCTTCGGCGGAGCGAAAGCCTTCTTCGAAGGCCCCGATGCACCCGACCAGGTCGGCGGGGTGATGATCGGCTACCCCGGCATGGACAAACTCGTCATCGGCGGACGCGGGGTGTACCGGGTCCGCCTGCACGTCCACGGCATCGCCGGGCACTCCGGAGGAAGCCGCCCCACCCCTTCGGCCATCAGCAAGGCCGCCGACCTGGTCCGGGCCCTGGAAGCCGAGCCGCTGCCCGAGGCCGCCGACGGATTCGCCGCCGGACGGCTCACCGTCACCGCGATCACCGCCGGAAACGGCTTCTCCGTTGTACCGGACCTGTGCACCCTCAACGTGGACGTGCGCACCACCCCCACCTTCACAAACGAGCACGCCGTCGACCTGGTGACCGACGTGGTCGCCAAGGTCGACGCCGACTGGGCCGACACCGCACCGACCCTCATCGAGGCCCGCACCCGCTGGCCCGCCTACGCCCTGGCCTCGGACGCCCCGCTGCGAACAGCGCTCCTGGATGCCGCTCGCGCCCACGGCATACCCGTGCAGGCGAAGATCGCCGGGCCCTCCAACATCGGCAACTACCTCGCAGGGCTCGGCATCCCCGCCACTGCGGGGTTCGGCGCCGTCCACGAGGGCCTGCACGCCGCCAACGAACGCATCCGTGTGGACACCGTCCCCGTCGTGCAGGCGGTGTACGAGGACGCGGTGCGCACCCTCATGGGCTGACTCCCGCCCCTCCGGCAGGGATCAGGGCCGGTCGTCGGCCTCCATCCAGGCCGTGATCGTGCTCGGTGCGGTCCCACCGGGCGGACAGCCGGGTGTGACGGGTACGGATCCCCATCGGTGCCGGGCAGGGAACCGGCGTAGGGCCGGTGCGGTGGCCCCATGATGACCGGGCGGGGTTTTTGTGCGCCAGAATGGGGGCGTGATCGTCATCACCCGTTACTCCGTGCCCGAGGCCGACGTCGAGGCCTTCCGCGCCGACGCCGCCAAGGCCGTCGAAGTGCTCTCCCGCCGTCCCGGGTACCGGGGGTACCGGCTGGGCCGGGCCGCCGACGACCCCGCGCTGTGGACCGTGGTCACCGAGTGGGACGGGGCGGGTTTCTACCGGCGCGCGCTCTCGGACTTCGACGTCAAGATCCACGCGGTCCCGCTGCTCTCGCGGGCGCTGGACGAGCCGACCGCGTTCGAGATCATCGATGCGGAAGACCCTGTCCCCTGACGTGGTGTGGCTTTCACGCGGGTGCGTCCTTGCAGGTCATCGCGATGGTCGGCCGGTGCCGGACGGCCATCGCGCCCCGTCGGCGCGGTGACCCGGGTGGAAGCGTCGCCGCCGGCGGCGGCGCACCGGTCCGGCCGGCGCCGCTGAGGCGTATCCGTGGGAACGGGGCCGGAAGAGTCACACCACCCGGCGGGACACCATCGATGCGGAAAGCCCGGCTCCTCCCGTTTCCTGACCGGGAATCGCGTGCGCACGGGCGCTGTCGGTGCTCTAGCCTGGATGGACGGGCACCCACCGTGGCCACTCCCGGTACCGGTGGGCGACCCTTTTCCCAGTACAGCAACGATGTATCGCGCACTGCGATCCACCGACCGCCAGCCGGATGGAGAGTCACCCCATGGCCGCAAAGTCAGAGGCAATGGACGCACTGGTCAACCTCGCCAAGCGACGGGGTCTGGTGTACCCCTCCAGCGAGATCTACGGTGGCCTGCGCGCCGCCTGGGACTACGGCCCGCTGGGTGTGGAGCTGAAGAACAACGTCAAGCGCCAGTGGTGGCGCACGATGGTCCAGGAGCGCGACGACATCGTCGGCCTGGATTCCAGCGTCATCCTCGCCCGCGAGGTCTGGGAGGCCTCCGGCCACGTGCGCGAGTTCGTCGACCCGCTCACCGAGTGCCAGTCCTGCCACAAGCGCTTCCGCGCCGACCACCTCGTCGAGGCGTACGAGGAGAAGCACGGCCACGAGCCCGAGGACGGCCTGGCCGCGATCGCCTGCCCCAACTGCGGCGCCAAGAACTCCTTCACCGAGCCGCGCATGTTCAACGGCCTGCTGCGCACCTACCTGGGCCCGGTCCAGGACGAGAAGGGCCTGGCCTACCTGCGCCCGGAGACCGCCCAGGGCATCTTCATCAACTACAAGAACGTCGAGCAGAGCGCCCGCCGCAAGGTCCCCTTCGGCATCGGCCAGATCGGCAAGTCGTTCCGCAACGAGATCACCCCCGGCAACTTCATCTTCCGGACCCGCGAGTTCGAGCAGATGGAGATGGAGTTCTTCTGCAAGCCGGGCTCGGACGAGGAGTGGCACCAGTACTGGATCGACACCCGCATGCAGTGGTACGTCGACCTGGGCATCGCCAAGGACAACCTGCGCCTGTACGAGCACCCGCAGGAGAAGCTGTCCCACTACTCCAAGCGGACCGTGGACATCGAGTACCGGTTCAACTTCATCGGCAGCGAGTGGGGTGAGCTGGAGGGCATCGCCAACCGCACCGACTACGACCTCAAGACGCACTCCGAGGCCTCCGGTGTGGACCTGTCGTACTTCGACCAGGAGAACAACGAGCGCTACACCCCGTTCGTCATCGAGCCCGCGGCCGGTGTCGACCGCGCGGTGCTGACGTTCATGCTCGACGCCTACAACGTCGACGAGGCGCCCAACGCCAAGGGCAAGCTGGAGAAGCGCGCGGTCATGCGCCTGGACCCGCGCCTGGCTCCGGTCAAGGCCGCGGTGCTGCCGCTGTCGCGCAACACCGACCTGTCGCCCAAGGCCCGCGACCTGGCCGCGCGGCTGCGCCGCCGCTGGAACGTGGAGTTCGACGACGCCGGCGCGATCGGCCGTCGCTACCGCCGCCAGGACGAGATCGGCACCCCGTTCTGCGTCACGGTCGACTTCGACACCCTGGAGGACGACGCGGTCACGGTGCGCGAGCGCGACACCATGTCCCAGGAGCGGGTGTCGCTGGACCGGGTGGAGACCTACCTGTTCGAGCGCCTGCCCGGCTGCTGATCCGGGCCCGCGGCCCCGCCCCGGCGGGCGGGGCCGCGCACGGCCGCGGTGTGCACCTGCCGCGGGGTCGGCCGTACCGTGACGCCGCACGTGGACGACGACGTCGTGAGGGGCGCCTCCCCGTACGATGGCCCGCGGCGGCCTCTGTGCCGAGGGGGCGGCCGAGCCGGGGAGAGGAGCCGAGAGCGCCATGGGACGTGTGACCACCCGGGAACGGGTGCTGCGGATCAGGGACGGCGTACCGAGCGAGCGGGTCGACACGCTCGTGTCCGAAGAACCCCTGGAGGTCCGCATCGACGGCGACCCGCTCACCGTGACGATGCGCACGCCCGGGAACGACTTCGACCTGGCCGCCGGGTTCCTGGTGGGCGAGGGGGTGGTGCGGGGGGCGGACGACCTCCTGGCGATCCGCTACTGCGCCGGGGCCACCGAGGACGGGTCCAACACCTACAACGTCCTGGACGTCACCCTGGCGCCGCACGTCCCCGCGCCCGACACCTCGCTGGAACGCAACTTCTACACCACGTCCTCCTGCGGCCTGTGCGGCAAGGCCGGCCTGGAAGCGGTACGGACCCAGGCCGCCTGGCAGGTGTCCGGGGACGAGGCGCGGGTCGCGGTCCCCGTCCTGGCGGAGCTGCCCGAGACCCTGCGCCGGGCCCAGCGGGTCTTCGACCGCACCGGTGGGCTGCACGCGGCCGGCCTGTTCACGGCCGCGGGCGAACTCGTCGTGCTGCGCGAGGACGTGGGGCGGCACAACGCCGTCGACAAGGTCGTCGGCTGGGCCGTGCGCGAGAACCTGCTCCCGCTGCGCGGGCACGTCCTCATGGTCTCGGGCCGCGCCTCCTTCGAGCTGGTGCAGAAGGCCTGGATGGCCGGTATCCCGGTGCTCGCGGCCGTCTCCGCCCCGTCCTCCCTGGCGGTGGACCTGGCCGCCGAGGCGGGGATGACCCTCATCGGATTCCTGCGGGGCTCCTCCATGAACGTCTACGCCGGACGGCGGCGGATCCTCCTGGACGGGGCGTCGGCCGCGCCTTGACGGACCCGGCGGTCCGAGGCGGTGGGCGAGGGCCCGGACCGTGCCTTGCAGCCCCCTGCGCGGGCCGGGCCCGGAGCGGCCCCACCGGCACCCCCGGGCCATGAACGTCTACGCCGGACGGCGGCGGATCCTCCTGGACGGGGCGTCGGCCGCGCCTTGACGGATCCGGCGGTCCGAGGCGGTGGACGAGGGCCCGGACCGTGCCTTGCAGCCCCCTGCGCGGGCCGGGCCCGGAGCGGCCCCACCGGCACCCCCCGGACATGGCGAGACGGCCGGACCCGGGGGGATGGTCTCCGGCCGCCTCTGCGATCCCTCCGGCCGCACACGGCCGACGGAACCCTGTGTTCAACCTAGCGGTCGGGTCGGGGAGGTAAGCGGTTGTTTGTCGTGGTTTGCCCTACCGCGTAAGCGAATCGTGACGACGGGATCCGTGCGCGGTGGATGCCTAGGACTTCTATGCCTAGAACTGCTAGGGTTATCACCCCTAGCAGACCTAGGTATGAGGAAGGCGCATGCACATCGACAAGGACCTCGTCGCGGCCTCGGCCACGCCGCTCGTCCTGGGCATCCTGGCCGAGGGCGAGTCCTACGGCTACGCGATCGTCAAACGTGTCAACGAGCTCTCCGGCGGACGTATGCAGTGGACCGACGGGATGCTCTACCCCCTGCTGCACCGCCTGGAGCGCAACGGCCACGTCCGGGCGTCCTGGGGCACGTCCGAGGCGGGCCGCCGCCGCAAGCACTACGCCATCACCCCGGCCGGGCTGGAGGCGCTGGCCGAGAGACGCGCCCAGTGGAGCGTCGTCGCCGACACGCTCAAGCAGGTGTGGGAGGCCGCCGCGCACCCCCCGCTCCCGGGCGGCGCCGCTCCGGCGGGAGGGATCGCATGACGGGCGGTGTGGAGGAGCAGATCGACCAGTGGCGCGGTTTCGTCCGCCGCCGCACGGCCATCTCCGCCCCGGACGTCGAGGAGATGGAGGACCACCTGCGCGAACAGATCGCCGATCTGGAGGCGAGCGGGCTGGACGCCGAGGAGGCGTTCCTGGTCGCGGTCAAGCGCATGGGCGACCTGGACGCGGTGTCGCGGGAGTTCGCGCGGGAGCACTCCGAGCGCCTCTGGAAACAGCTCGTCCTGGTCCCCGAGGACGACGACGGCGGCGCGGGCGGCCTGGCTCGCTGGCGCGAGCTCGGCGTGCTGCTCGCGTTCGCGCTCGGCGCGGGCCTGGCGGTCAAGCTCCTGTTCACGGCGGTCGACGGGGAGATCGCCCAGGTCCGCAACCTGGCGTTCGTGGTGCTCCCGTTCCTGGCGGGGTGGTTCGCCTGGAGGTGCCGCACCTCCTGGCGCGTGTGCGCCGTAGTCGCCGCCCTCGCGGTGCTCCCGTTCCTGGCGGTGAACCTCTATCCGTTCCAGGGGACCACCGAACCGTTCCCGGAACCCGGGATGACCGGCGTGCTCGCGTTCACACACGCCCCGGTCCTGCTGTGGCTGCTCGCCGGCGTCCTGTACACCGGGGGGGACCGGCGCTCCCACGACCGGCGCATGGACTTCGTGCGGTTCACCGGCGAGCTGGCGATGTACCTGGCGCTCATCATGCTGGGGTCCATGGTCCTGCTCGGGCTGACCGCCGGAGTGCTGGCCCTGGCCGGTGTGGACCTCGAACCGTTCATGGAGGACTGGCTGCTGCCGTTCGGGGGGCCCGGCGCGCTGCTGGTGGCCGCCTGGCTGGTGGAGGCCAAGAAGGGCGTGGTGGAGAACATCGCGCCGGTCCTGACCCGGGTCTTCACCCCGCTGGCGTTCCTGATGCTGGTCGCCGACCTGGTGGTGCTGCTGGTGAACGGGCCGCTGACCACGGTGGACCGCGAGCTGCTCATCCTGATGGACGCGGTCCTGGTGCTGGTCCTGTTCCTGCTGCTGTACTCGATCTCCGCCCGCGACCCGCTGGCGCGGCCCGGGGTCTTCGACTGGCTCCAGCTGGCGCTGGTCGGGGCGGCGCTCGCCGTGGACGCCGTGGCGCTGACGGCGATGCTGACCCGGATCGCCGAGTTCGGGTTCACCGCCAACAAGACCGCGGCCCTGGGCCTCAACCTGGTGCTGCTGGTGCACCTGGTGCGGTCGGCATGGCTGCTCGCGGGCTTCGTGCGCGGTCGGCGCCCGTTCGCGCAGGTCGAGCGGTGGCAGACGGCCTACCTGCCGGTCTACGCGGCGTGGGCCGCGGTGGTCGTGCTGGTGTTCCCGCCGGTGTTCGGCTTCGTCTGACGCGGGGCGGCGGCCGGGCCCTCGGGGCCCGGCCGCCGCTCAGCCCGCGGTGTAGACCACGAACGAGACCGCGATGTAGTGGCAGACGAACGCGGCGATGGTCAGCGAGTGGAAGATCTCGTGGAAGCCGAACCACTTGGGCGCCGGGTCGGGCCGCTTCATGCCGTAGACCACCGCGCCGACGCTGTAGAGCACCCCGCCGACCAGGATGAGGATCCACGCCGCCGGGTGGGTCCCCTCGATCAGCTCGGGGATGAACAGCACCGCCACCCAGCCGATGGCCAGGTACAGCGCGGTGGACAGCCAGCGCGGGGAGTTCAGCCACAGCAGCTTGAACCCGACCCCGGCGATCGCCCCGCCCCAGACCAGGGCGAGCATTGCCGTGCGCAGGGTCCCCTCCAGCACCAGCACGATGAACGGCGTGTAGGTGCCCGCGATGATGAGGTAGATGTTCGAGTGGTCCATGCGGCGCAGGACCTGCTGCGCCCGCGGTGACCAGCGACCCACGTGGTAGATCGCCGAGGTGCTGAAGAGCAGCACCGAGCTGAGCGCGTAGACGGCGCTGGCCGCCATGGCGGGCGTGGTGGGGGAGAGGGCCACCAGGACGATGCCCGCGGCCAGCGCCAGCGGGGCGGTGCCCAGGTGCAGCCAGCCGCGCAGGCGGGGCTTGACCGCCTGTACGAACCCCTCCGCCGCGGCGGCGGCCCGCTCTGGGAGACCGCCTTCCGCCCCCTGCTTCGGCCGCGCGTATCCGGTTCCCCGCGCCTTGTCCCTGGACACGTTCCACTCCCGGTGATCCCTGGGCCCGGCACGGTGTCGGGCCCTCCCCGAAGCCTAACTTACGGAACCGTAGGTTACTTGAAGGTAAGAGTGTGTCGAGTGGCACAGTGCCGCTCCGGCAGGGGTTGTGGCCCCGGAGTGGTCGATCCGGGGGAATCCGCGGTGTTCTGATCGATCAGAACCCGCTATGGTGCGTTCCGGGCGCCGTGACCAGCGGCGTCCTGAACCCTTGCCCTCTCCCGTGTGTTTTTCGAGGTCAAGGGGTACGTGTACCCTTCCTGAACCATTGGTCTAGACCTTTTTAAAGCCTATGAGCTGGGAAAATGTCATAAAAAGGTGGTTCATGAAGGGGTGGTCGTGCAGAGAGTGGATAGAGTCGCGCCCATCCGGGCACCAGGGTCGACCCCGCAGGGGTGTCGCCGAGCGAACGAGGGAGAACCCCCGTGGCCAAGTACGTCTACAAGTTCACCGAGGGCAACAAGGACCTCAAGGACCTCCTCGGCGGCAAGGGCGCCAACCTCGCCGAGATGACCAACCTCGGCCTCCCCGTCCCCCCGGGCTTCACCATCACCACCGAGGCCTGCCGCCACTACCTCTCCAACGGCGGTTTCCCGGCGGGCCTGGAGGCCGAGATCGAGGAGAACCTCAAGGAGCTGGAGAAGGCCATGGGCCGACGCCTGGGCCAGGCCGACGACCCGCTCCTGGTCAGTGTGCGCTCGGGCGCCAGATTCTCCATGCCCGGCATGATGGAGACCGTCCTCAACATCGGCCTCAACGACGAGTCCGTCGTCGGCCTGGCCCGCCAGGGCGGGAACGAGCGCTTCGCCTGGGACTCCTACCGCCGCCTCATCCAGATGTTCGGCAGGACCGTCCAGGACATCGACGGCGAACTGTTCGAGGACGCCATCGACGAGGCCAAGGCCGCCAAGGGCGTCACCGACGACCTCGACCTGGACGCCGCCGACTTCCGCGCCCTCGTGGACCGCTTCAAGGCCATCGTCCACGAGCAGACCGGCAGCCCCTTCCCCACCGACCCCCGCGAGCAGATGATCCTCGCCGTCCGGGCGGTCTTCGACTCCTGGAACGCACCCCGCGCCGTCCTCTACCGCCGCCAGGAGCGCATCCCCGCGGACCTGGGCACCGCGGTCAACATCTGCTCCATGGTCTTCGGCAACCTCGGCATGGACTCCGGTACCGGCGTGGCCTTCACCCGCGACCCCGCCTCCGGCCAGCAGGGCGTCTACGGCGACTACCTCCAGAACGCCCAGGGCGAGGACGTCGTCGCCGGCATCCGCAACACCGTGCCCCTCACCGACCTGGAGGGCATCGACCCCCGCAGCTACGAGCAGCTCATGGGGATCATGGAGACCCTGGAGAACCACTACCGCGACCTGTGCGACATCGAGTTCACGATCGAGCGCGGGAAGCTGTGGATGCTCCAGACCCGTGTGGGCAAGCGCACCGCCGCCGCCGCGTTCCGCATCGCCGACCAGCTCGTCGACCAGGGCATGATCACTCTGGACGAGGCCGTCCAGCGGGTCACCGGCGACCAGCTCGCCCAGCTGATGTTCCCCCGCTTCGACGAGGCCGCCGTCGCCGCGGGCGGCGTCCACCTGCTGGGCCGCGGCATGAACGCCTCCCCGGGCGCCGCCGTCGGCAAGGCCGTGTTCGACTCCTACACCGCGGTCAAGTGGTCCCGCAGCGGGGAGAAGGTCATCCTGTGCCGCCGCGAGACCAACCCCGACGACCTTGAGGGCATGATCGCCGCCGAGGGCATCCTCACCAGCCGCGGCGGCAAGACCTCGCACGCCGCCGTGGTCGCCCGCGGCATGGGCAAGACCTGCGTCTGCGGTGCCGAGGAACTCGACATCGACACCAAGAACCGGCGGCTGACCGCGCCGGGCGGCGAGGTGATCGAGGAGGGCGACGTCATCTCCATCGACGGCACCAGCGGCAAGGTGTTCCTGGGCGAGGTGCCCGTCGTGGACTCCCCGGTGGTCCGCTACTTCGAGGGCGAGATCGACCCCGCCTCCGACCAGGCCGACGACCTGGTGCGCGCCGTGGACCGCCTCATGCACTACGTGGACGCCGCCCGCCGCATGCGGGTGCGCGCCAACGCCGACACCCCCGAGGACGCCGCCCGGGCCCGCCGCATGGGCGCCCAGGGCATCGGCCTGTGCCGCACCGAGCACATGTTCCTGGGCGACCGCCGCCAACTGGTGGAGCGCCTCATCCTGGCCGACACCGAAGCCGAGCAGACCGAGGCCCTCACGGCCCTGCTGCCGCTCCAGCGCGCCGACTTCAACGGCATCCTGGAGGCCATGGACGGCCTGCCCGTCACCGTGCGCCTGCTCGACCCGCCGCTGCACGAGTTCCTGCCCGACATCACCGAGCTGTCGGTCCGCGTGGCCGTGGCCGAGGCCCGCGGCGAGAGCCACGAGAACGACCTGCGGGTGCTCCAGGCCGTGCACCGGCTGCACGAGCAGAACCCGATGCTGGGCCTGCGCGGTGTGCGCCTGGGCCTGGTCGTCCCCGGCCTGTTCACCATGCAGGTACGGGCCATCGCCCAGGCCGCCGTCGACCGCGTCCGCGCGGGCGGGCGCCCCCGGCCGGAGATCATGATCCCGCTGGTGGGCACGGTCCAGGAACTGGAGATCATCCGCGACGACGCGCTGCGGGTGCTGCGCGAGGTCGGCGAGGAGAACGGCCTGGAGCTGGACTTCCCGGTCGGCACCATGATCGAGCTGCCCCGCGCCGCCCTGACCGCCGGGCAGATCGCCGAGCACGCCGCGTTCTTCTCCTTCGGTACCAACGACCTCACCCAGACGGTGTGGGGTTTCTCGCGCGACGACGTGGAGGCGTCGTTCTTCTCCGCCTACCTGGAGAAGGGCGTGTTCGGCGTATCGCCCTTCGAGTCCCTGGACGTGGACGGGGTGGGCCGCCTGATCCGCATCGCCGCCGAGGAGGGGCGGGCCGCCCGCCCCGGCATCAAGCTGGGCGTGTGCGGCGAGCACGGCGGTGACCCGGCGTCGGTGCACTTCTTCCACAGTGTCGGCCTGGACTACGTGTCCTGCTCGCCGTTCCGCGTCCCGGTCGCGCGCCTGGAGGCCGGGCGCGCGGCCGGACACCAGGCGGGCTGACCTCCCGCGGTGCCGCCGCCCGCGGGGGCGGGCGGCGGCACCCGCAGCACATTCCTGAGCTCCGTACCCCTAAACTCATGTCCCCGGGGCGGATACGGCCACGAAAAACTTCCGTGACCCTTTCGTGATATATTCTTGATCGCCGGTGTGATCCCCTTGCCCCCTCTTCGCTCCTATGTTCCGGCGGTCCGGAACCCCTCCACCGAGAACCGGTGGTACCCGAGAGCCGTCCCAAGAAGGGTGATCGACCCCGGGCAGAAGAGCGAGTGCGGAGGTGCGCCGGTGCGAACGGCGAACGACGGACGTGGCGACGAGACGTGGGAGGACCCCGCCCACGCGTCCTCCGCCGCGCCCGATGACGATGTCACCCGGGTCATGTCCCGCGGTGACCTGCCCGGACCTCCGGGCGAACCGACCGCCGCGGACGGCCCGGACCGGCCGGGCGACGCCGACGCCACCGCCGTGTTCTCCCGCGAGGCCCGGCCCGACCCCTTCGCCACCCGCGAGTTCACCCGCGGCGCGGACACCTCGGACACCCGGGAGTCCGGCCGCGACCCGCAGACCTCCACCACCCGCGAGTTCACCCGCGGCGCCCCGGCCACGGGCCCCGCACCAGGCTCCGCGGACCCCGCCGCGACCGACGCCCCCGACGGATCCCGGGCCTTCACCCGCCGCTTCGTCC
>NZ_JASFDV010000067.1 GCF_030766825.1 Nocardiopsis sp. CC223A | reverse complement strand
CCACGCGGGTGACGCCCGCCGCGGCCCAGGACCAGGGGGCGACCTCGGTCCTGGGGCAGGGCGGGCGGCAGGGGTACGCGCCCACGCGGCAGTACGGGGCCGCGCAGCCGCAGCAGGGGTACGGCGCGGCGCAGCAGGGCTACGACGCCACCCGGCAGATGCCCGCCCAGGGCCGGGGGTACGGTTCCCCGACGTCCGCCCAGGGCGGGGAGGACCCCTACGCCGACCTGTACGGGGGGCGGCGCGGGGCGCCGGAGGCCGAGGCCGAGGAGCTGCGTCGCCGCGAGTACGACCGCCACCAGGAGCAGTTGCGCGCCCGGCAGGAACACCAGGAGCAGGAGCGCCGCCGCCAGGAGGAGTACGCGGCGCAGCAGCGGCGCCGTCACGAGGAGCAGGTGGAGCACCAGCGCCGCCAGGAGGCCGACCGGGCCCACCGCGAGCGGGTGCGCGCCGAGCAGGAGGCGGCGCGCCGGGCGCAGGCCGAGGCCCGCGAGGCGGGGCGGCCGAGCCTGTGGAGCTTCGCCAAGCTGCTGCCGCTGCTGATCCTGCCGTTCATCCAGATCCCACTGGGGTACGGGGCGGCGCTGGCGTGGGCGTGGTTCACCACCGAGACCGACCTGTGGAACGGCACGGCCTTCTCGTTCGAGCCCCTGTCGATGGACGGGTTCTGGCACGCGACGATGCTGGGCTACTTCATCCTCAACAACCTGGTGTCGCTGGAGTTCCTGGTGCGGTCGGTGCGGACCTCGTTCGTGACCGGGGCGGTGTTGGCGCTGGGTGTGATCGCGGCGACCAACGGGCTGCTGTACAGCTTCGGCTTCTGGGGCTGACTGGCGCTAGCCGCGGACCCCGGCGGGCCGGACCGGCCGGTCGGGGTCGATGCGGTGGGCGAACACCTCGCGGTGCGGGTCGGTGCGGGCGACGGCTTTGAACACCAGGGGCAGGGCGAGGTCGCGCAGGAACGCGGTGACGGGGTTCCGCGCGAGTTTGAGGGAGCCCTGGCGGCGGCCGATGGCGACGACGCGTTCGACGCGGTCGCGGCGCAGGTGCTCGTAGGTGCTCAGGGCGTGGACGGGGTCGTCGATGTCGCGTAGGCACGAGGCCAGGACCAGGGCGTCCTCCAGGGCCTGGGAGGCGCCCTGTCCGCTGGAGGGGGCCATGGCGTGGGCGGCGTCGCCCAGCAGGCCGACACGGCCGCGGCTCCAGCGGGGCAGCGAGGCGATGTCATGGATGCCCGTCGGGGTGAAGGCGGCGGGGTCGGCGTGGGCCAGGGCGGCGGCGATGGCGGGGTCGTCGTCGGCGAACCGGTCCAGGACGTGGCGCTGCCAGCCGCCCGCGGGCTCAGCGGGCGCGGGGTCGGGGTGGGGCAGGTTGACGAACCACAGGGTGGTCCCCCCGCCGGTCTGGTGGCCGAGGAAGGCGCGGCGGCCGAAGACCATGCGGGTGGTGCCCTCGGGGGTGGCGGGCAGCAGGCCCGCGGGCAGGGAGCCGCCCAGGTTGAGCAGCCCGGTGTAGGCGGGCCGGGGCGCGGCGGGGTCCATGGTGCGGCGGACGGGGGAGTGGATGCCGTCGGCGCCGATGAGGACGTCGCCCCGGGCGGTGCCGCCGTCGGCGAAGGCGACGGTGACGTGGTCGCCGTGGTCGGTGTGGGAGACCAGGCGCTTGCCGTAGGCGACGGGGACCCCGGCCCGTGCGGCGGCGTCGGCCAGGACGGTCTGTAGGCGGCCGCGGGTGATGGTGCGGGTGCGCAGGTGCTCTCCCTGGGCGGTGGAGCCGTCGCTGAGGCGGCCCAGGACGCGGCCGCGGCCGTTGGTGAACTCGATGGTGTCGCTGGGGAAGGCGGAGCGGGCGATGACGTCCTCGCCCGCGCCCAGGGCGTGCAGGGCGGCGAGTCCGTTGGGGGCCAGCCCCAGGTGGGAGCCGAGGGAGGCGGCGGGGCCCGGGTGGGCCTCGAAGGTGCGGACGTCGATGCCGGCCCGGTGCAGGGCCAGGGCCAGTGCGGGGCCGCCGATGCCGCCGCCGCTGATGAGAACGCGCATGATGGTCTCCTGTGAGCGACAATATTATTTCGTTCGGTCGAACGAAATATATTCGGAGGGGTCGACGCAGTCAAGGGCGCGGCGCCCCACGGGCGTGCGGAAGAGTCGGCGGAACGGAGAAGGCATGGATCGGGACAGGGCGCTGCGCGAGGTCGAGCAGGCCGGACGGGAGCTCTCCGCGGCCGCGGTGATGTTCCACACCGCCGTGGGCGAGCGCCTGGGCATCGGTCCCAGCGACTGGAAGATGCTGGACCTGCTGGAACGGCACGGTCCCTGCACCGCCGGGGAACTCGTCCGCCACTCCGGGCTGGCCCCCGCCTCGGTGACCGGCGTCCTGGACCGGCTCCAGCGCCGCGGCCTGATCACCCGCGGCAGGGACGAGAGCGACCGCCGCCGGGTCGTGGTCACCCTCACCGGCGTTCCCACCGAGCGCGCCGAGGAGGTGTTCGGCCCCCTCATGCGCGAACTCGGCGCGGTCCACGCCGACTACGACGCCGACCAGCTCGCCCTCATCGCCGGGTACCTCACCCGGGCCGCCGCCGCCCAGACCCGCGCCACCGCCGAGGTCGCCGGCGGCGCGGAGCCCGCAGGGGAGGCCTCAGGCGGGTAGGGTGCCGCTCTCGCGCAGCAGCGCGTGGGCGCGCCCGATGGCCCGCGGGGTGGTGTCCAGGACCAGCCCGCGGGCGTACAGGTCCTCGATCGCGGCCTGGGAGCGCAGCGCCCGCTCGTGGTCGGGGCGCACCTCCGACGGCACGGCGAGTCGCCGGGAGAGGTCGGAGGGTTCGCCCCCGGTGTCGGCGAGCAGGTCGCGCACCGGCGCGGGCCGTCCCGGAGCGGTTCCGGCACGCGGATGCGCACGGGGCGGCCGAACACGCGGAAGAACCCGGCCCCGGCCCGGTGGAGCGGACGGTGCACGGGCGGTCCTCGGGCGGGCCGCGCGGGATCGTCACCACCTCATGGTCATATGAGGAATTCTGCACGCCGTCATATCGCAGGGCGAAGGGCGGGACCGTGGGAACCCCCGGTCGGCAGGGGGTCCCGACCGGGGGTGTGGGCGGTCTCACACGGTCAGACGCGAGCGGGCAGGCCCTCGATCTCGGTGACACGGTGGTGGACCGGGCGGCTGAGCTCGGCCGCCGAGCAGGTGGTGGGGCAGGCCGCCCCCTCCTCCCGGGCGACGGAGACCGTGTACAGGCCCCGGTCGTGGCCCAGGGTGACGCGGACGCCGTCGGGGGTGTCCTCCTCGCCCAGGTGGGTGATCTCGTCGGTGCCGACGGTGCCCAGGCGCATGCGCAGCGCCGCCTCGGCGGCCTGGACGGCGGAGGAGTCGCTGCACCGGCCGCGGAAGTTGGCGGGGACGATGCGGCCGCCCTCCAGTGCGGTGACGGTGTCCACGGCCGAGGCGGGGTCCAGGCGGCCGAAGTAGGCGCCCTGGGGCAGGGCGACCAGGTTGGCGGCGAACCGGTCGCCGCCCACATGGGTGGTCTCCCACACCTCGGCGTCGGTGCCGGCCAGGGCGGCGGCCACCGGGCGGCCCAGGACCGCGCAGCAGGGGTCCTTCTTGGCGTGGGTGCAGACCAGGTACAGGGTGTGGTCGACGGGGGTGCCCAGGTCCGGCGGTTCGGGCCGCTCGGCGGCGGTGACGTCGATGTCCAGCAGCTCGGCCTGGTCGGTGAAGTCGAAGCGGCGCACCCAGGGGGAGGTGCGGCTGACGTGGGCCAGGTAGGCGCGGCGCGGACCACCGGTGCCACGACCGGCACCGGGGCGCTTGATGAGCTGCGGTTTGACGTCGTGGCCGGTGATCTGCGCGGCCAGGGCGGAGACGACGCCCTTGTCCAGCCCGGGGCTGGTGAAGGTGGGGTTGCGCCAGGGGCCGGGGTGTTCGATGAGCAGCCATCCGACGGTGCGTCCGGCCGTTCCGGCGATCTGCTCGCCGGTGTAGCGGGCCAGGGCCGAGCAGCCCCGGCTGCCGTCCGGGGCGGTGGGTAGGCGCACGGGTCGGTCCAATCGGGCGGGAGAGTGCATACGGGCGCGCGAGGTGCCCGGGACGTGCCCGGACACGTTCGCGCGCCGAGGTTAGGTTAGCCTACCCAAGCCGCCGTCGGTGTCGGTGGGCCCCGTGTCGGGCGTGTCCGTGCCGAGCATGTGGATCAGCGCGTCGCGGGAGGCGGCCACGTGGGCCTCGGCACAGCGCCCGGCGGCGTCGGCCTCGCGCCGCCGGATCAGGTCGACCAGGGTGCGGTGCTCCTCCACCGAGTCCCGGCGGTAGTGCGGGTGGCAGCGGCGTATGCGGGTGAGCTGGAACAGGTGGACCGGGGAGCGCAGCGTCCACCAGGCGCGCACCAGGCGGGTGTTGGCGGCGATCTCGTAGAGGAGGTCGTGGAAGCCCAGGTCCAGGCGGAGCAGCTCGGCGGCGTCGGCGTCGTCGGACAGCGCCCGGTCCAGGGCGTCGACCAGGTCGGACAGCTCGGCCAGGTGGGTGTCGGTGACACGTGTGGCGGCGCGGTGGGCGGCCAGGCGCTCCAGTGCTCCGCGCACGGTGTAGACCTCGTCGACGTCGGCCGGGGTGAGTTCGATGACGCGGGCGCCGCGGTGCCACTCGCTGACGACCAGGCCGTCGCGCTCCAGCAGCGCCAGCCCCTCGCGGACGGAGCCGCGGCTGACGTCCAGCCGGGTGGCCAGGTCGACCTCGCGCAGCGGTGCGCCGGGGGGCAGGGTGCCCTGGAGGATGGACTCGCGGATACGGTCGGCCGCCTCGTGGGCGAGCCCGCGCCGCCGGGCCCTGCGCATGCGCCTCCTCGGATGACGGGGTGGTCGGGTGCTGGGAAAGTGTAGGGCGCACGCAGTGGAAAGTGAGAACCGTTCGGGTCTCGGTACGGTTGCGGGCGATCCCGTTCCGCCACCGTTTTGTTGACATTCGGACAAGTTACGGCCGACTATGGGGCGCGCGGCCGCCGCGGTCCGGATACCGTCCTGATCCGGAACACGGCGGCCGCGCCGTGCGCTCAGGACGGCGCGGAGATCCCGCCATCGCTGTGCAGCAACTGCCCGTTGACCCACCCGCCGCGCGGCGAGCACAGGAATTCGACCAGGTCGGCGGTGTCCTCAGGGGTGCCGATGCGGCCCAGCGGGGTGTGCCCGGCCAGCTCCTCCTTCAGCCCGGGGGCCATCCACCCGGTGTCGACCGGCCCCGGGTTCACCGCGTTGGCGCACACGCCCAGGTGGGCCAGCTCCCGGGCGGCGGCGGTGACGACCCGGTCCAGCGCCCCCTTGCTCGCTCCGTAGGGCAGGTTGCCGACGGTGTGGTCGCTGGTCAGCGCGACGATCCGGCCGGACCCGCGGGGCGCTGTGAAGGCGCCGGCGAAGGCGCGCACCAGCAGCCAGGAGGCGCGGGTGTTGACCGCGAAGTGCCGGTCGAAGGACTCCACATCGGTGTCCGGCAGCGAGGAGTCCACCGACTCGCAGTGGCACAGGACCAGGGCGGTGGGCGCGCCCAGCTCGGCGGTGACCCGCGCCACGACCCGGTCCGGGACCGCGGGGTCGGCGAGGTCGGCCTCCAGGGCCAGGTGGGCGGCCCCGCGTTCGGCCAGGGCCGCGCGGATCCGCGCGGTGGCGCCGGGCTCGGCGCCCCAGGGCATCCGGGCATCGTAGGGGGTCCAGTGGGTGAAGGCGATGTCCCAGCCGGCCCCGGCCAGGCGCAGGGCGATCGCGGCGCCGATGCCGCGGGTGCGGCCCACCCCGGTGACCAGGGCCACGGGGCGTGCGGTCGGGGAACCCTCGGTTCGTGTCATGGCGGCCATCGTGGTGGCGGCCCCCGCGCCGGGCAAGGGGTTTTCGCCGGTCGGACCGTCGGGTCAGCCGGTCAGGTCGGGGATCAGCCGCGGCCCGTGCCGGCGCACGTGGGCGAGGAACGTCGCCACGGCCGGGGGCGTGTAGCCGCCGCCGGAGCCCTGGACCGGGTGCACCACTCCGATCGGCCGCACCGCACCCGGGTCGGCCAGGGCCAGTTCCACCGTGCCCGGCAGCGGACCGCGCGGGCGCGCGGGCAGCACCGACACCCCCAGCCCGGCGCCGACCAGCCCGCGGGCGGTGGCGATGTCGTCGGCCTCGAAGGCGACCTTCGGGGTCAGCGCCGCCCGGTCCGTGATCAGGTCGGTGAGGTGGCGCACCCCCCGGCCCGGCTTGAGCAGCACGAACTCCTCCGCGGCCACCTCGGTCAGGGCGATCTCGCGGTCGGCGGCGGCCAGCCGGTGGTGCTCGGGCACCACCAGGCGCAGCGCCTGGGTGTGCAGCACGGTCGAGGCCAGGCGCGGGTCGGCGGGCAGCGGCGAGGTCAGCGCCAGGTCGGCGCCGCCCTCGGCCAGGCGGCGCAGGGAGTCGGCCCAGGGCTCCTGGACCAGGGTGAAGCGCACGTCCGGGTGGGCGCGGCGGAAGCCCCGCAGCAGGGCGGGCACCACCTCCACGCCCAGCGTGGGCAGGAACGTGAGGCCGACCCGGCCCTGTCCGGCGTCGGTGAGTTCGCCCACCCCGCGGGCCAGGTCCGCCAGGGCCCGCTCCACGTGCGGCAGCAGCAGGCGGCCGGTGCGGGTCAGCCGCACCCCGCGTCCGGTGCGCTCGACCAGGGTGAGCCCGGTGTCCTCCTGAAGGCGGGCGATCGCCCTGCTCAGGGTGGGCTGGGGCATCCCCAGGGTCTCGGCGGCGCGGGTGACGTGCTCGGTGCGGGCCAGGGCGGCCAGCATGTGCAGGCGGGGGGCCAGCAGCCGGGTGATGCGGTCGGCGTCCTCGGATTCCATGCATTCCAGTATGGTTCAGGGCGCGTTCATGCATTGGACGTATGGTTCGGTCGGTTTCTAGCGTGAGCGGTATGGACACCGCGCACCCTGTCGACGACCGCCCCCGGGCCGGGACCTCCGCCTACCGGCGCACCGTGGTGGCGATGGTGGCCGTGGCCGTGGCGACCTTCGCCCAGCTGTGGTCGGTGCAGCCGGTGCTGCCGGAGCTGGCGGCGGACCTGGGGGAGTCGGCGGCGCGGGTGTCGCTGACGGTGTCGGCGGCCACCGGCGCGCTGGCGGGGTTCGCCCTGGTGTGGAGCGGGCTGGGGGACCGGTTCGGGCGTACCCGGGTGATCGCGGTGTCCCTGGCGGTGGCCACCCTGGTCGGCTGCGCGGCGCCCTTCGCCGGGGACCTGTGGCTGCTGGTGGCCCTGCGGGCGGTGCAGGGGGCGGCGCTGGGCGGGGTGCCCGCGGCGGCGGTGGCGCACCTGTCCGAGGTGCTGCACCCGGGCGACGCCGCCCGGGCGATCGGCGTGTACATCGCCGGGAACCCGCTGGGCGGGATGGGCGGGCGCCTGGTCTCGGGGTGGGCGGCCGCCGCCGGGGGCTGGCAGTGGGGGGTGGCGGCCTCCACCGCGGTGGGCGTCCTGGCCTGGCTGGTGTTCGTGTGCGCGCTGCCGCGCCGGACCCGCGGGACGCCCCGGGCCGGGGGCGGCGGGACCGGCGGCCCCTCCCGGTGGCGGGCGGCGCTGGCCACCCCGGGGATGGCCGCGCTGTACGCCCAGGCGCTGCTCCTCATGGGCGCGTTCATGACCGTGTACAACCTGCTGGGGTTCCGGCTGACGGGCGGGCCGTTCGGGCTGTCGCAGGCGGTGGCGTCCTCGCTCTTCGTCGCCTACACCGCGGGGATGGCCGGGTCGGCCTGGTCGGGGCGGGCCGGAGGCCGGTGGGGTCCCTACCGGGTGCTGGCGGTCTCGGCCGCGGTGATGGGCGCCGCGGCGGCGGTGCTGGCCGCACCCTGGCTGCCGGTGGTCGCGGTGGGGCTGGTGGTGTTCACGTTCGTGTTCTTCTGCGCGCACGCCACCGCCTCGGCCTGGGCGGCCCGGCGGGCCGGTGCGGGGCGGGCGCAGGCGTCGTCGGTGTACACGCTGGCCTACTACGTGGGGGCGAGCGTGCTGGGCTGGGTTGGCGGGCTCTTCTACGACCGCTGGGGGTGGGGCGCGGCTCTGGTGTTCGCCGGGGTGCTGTGCGCGTCGGCGCTGGTCGCGGGGCTGGGGCTGCGCTCGGAGAGGGAGGCCTTGCCCGGGGCCGGGGTGTCCTTGACCGGAACGGGGGGTGGTGCGGGGGAGCGTGGAGGGGACGGGCCGCCCAAAGTGGTTTAATATTCAACCAACTGGTAGTGAGAGAGGTGCCGAATGGACGTACGCCCGGCGGGGATCCACCACGTGACCGCCATCGCCACGGATCCGGCCGCCAACGCCGACTTCTACCGCAACGTCCTGGGCATGCGCCTGGTCAAGCGCACCGTCAACTTCGACGACCCCACCACGTACCACCTCTACTACGGGGACCGGGCGGGCAACCCCGGCACCGTCATGACGTTCTTCCCCTGGCCCGGGGCCCCGCGCGGGCGCCTGGGCGCCGGGCAGGCCACCGTCACCACCTTCTCCGTCCCCGAGGGGTCGCTGGGCTGGTGGGCCGACCACCTCAGGGCCCTGGACATCGACTTCACCCGGCCCGTCGAGCGCGGCGCCGAGGACGTGCTGTCCCTGCGCGACCCCGACGGCCTGGTCATCGAACTGGCGGCCTCCCCCGACCACCACGACACCGACCCCTGGGACGGCGGCGGCATCCCCGCCGACCGCGCCGTGCGCGGCATCCGCGCGGTCACCCTCACCGAGAACCGGGTCGAGGACACCGCCGCGATGCTCATCGACCAGCTGGGCTTCCGGTTGGAGGACGAGAGCGCCGACCGGACGCGCTTTCGCACCGCCGCCGCAGGCGACGGTGTGGGCACCATCGTCGACGTGCTCGCCCGGCCCGCCGCGGAACGCGGCCACGTGGCCGCCGGCACCGTCCACCACGTCGCCTACCGCGCACCCGACGGCCCCGTCCAGGCCTCCTGGCGCGAGGACCTCATCGCCCAGGGCGTGGGCGTGACCGAGATCCGCGACCGCAACTACTTCACCTCCATCTACTTCCGCGAACCCGGCGGGGTGCTGCTGGAGATCGCCACCGACGGGCCCGGCTTCGACTACGACGAGCCCCTGCTCGAACTGGGCCGCTCCCTGCGGCTGCCGCCGTGGTTGGAACCGGACCGCGAGGCCATCGCCGCGGCCCTGCCGCCCCTGGAGACCGGCCGGTGAGCGGGGTCGCCGACTTCGTCCACGTCGTCGAACCCGCCCGCCGGCCCCAGGCGCCCACCCTGCTGCTGCTCCACGGCACCGGCGCCGACGAGCACGACCTGCTCCCGCTGGGCCGGACCCTGGCCCCGGGCGCGGCCCTGCTCTCCCCGCGCGGCAGAGTGAACGAGAACGGGATGAACCGCTGGTTCCGGCGGCTGCGCGAAGGCGTCTTCGACGTCGAGGACGTCATCGCCCGCGCCGCCGAGCTGGCCGACTGGCTGCCCACGGCCCTGGACCGCCACGGCCTGGGCTCCCCGGTGGTGGCCGCCGGGTTCTCCAACGGCGCCAACATCGCCGCCGCCCTGATGCTCCTGCACCCGGACCTGCTGGACGGGGCGGTGCTGCTGGGCGCCGGATACCCGCTTCAGGGCCGCGAACCCGACCAGGTCGACCTGTCGGGGAGGGCGGCGTTCCTGGGCGTGGGGACGGCCGACCCGATCAGCACCCCCGACCAGGCCCGGCTGCTGGCCGACCACCTCACCGCCCTGGGCGCGCGGGTGGAGCTGCTGGAGCACCCGGGCGGGCACCGTGTCCCCCCGCAGGTGGTGACGGGCGCCCGCGCCTGGTTCGAGGGCCGCTACGGGCCGCACTAGACCACGGCGGCGCCCCCGGACCCGGGCGCCGCCGTCGGACGGGGTGCGGTGCGTCCCCGGACGCCCGCACCCCGCTAGACTTCGTGGGGAATCCCCCCTTATCTCCTCCCACCCACCCGCACATCCCCGCCTGAAAAGAACCCATGATCATCTCTCTCCTGCGGGGCCGGTGACCCGTGGACCCCGAGATCCTCGGCCTGCTGCTCCTGGTCGGCGTCGCCGCCGGATGGGTCGACGCCGTCGTCGGCGGCGGTGGCCTGCTGCTCCTGCCCGCCCTGCTGGTCGCCGCGCCCACCACCCCGCTGGCCACCCTGTTGGGCACCAACAAGCTCGGCGCGATCTTCGGCACCGCCTCGGCCGCCGTCGCCTTCGCCCGCAAGGTGCCCGTGGACCGCGCCGTCGTGGTGCCCACCGCGACCCTGGCCCTGTTGGGCGCGGGCGGCGGGGCGGCCATGGCCGCCGCCCTGACCACCGACGTCCTCAAACCCGTCATCATGGTCGTCCTGGCCGGGGTGGCGCTGCTGGTGTACCTGCGGCCCGCCATGGGCGCCGCCGAGGTCCCGGGCCGGCGCACCCGCAACCGCATGCTGGCCGCCGTCGCCCTGGCCGGGCTGGGGGTGGGCTTCTACGACGGGCTCATCGGGCCGGGTACCGGCGTGTTCCTCATCATCTCCCTGACCGCCGTGCTTGGCATGGACTTCGTGTCGGCCTCCGCCGCCGCCAAGATCGTCAACGTCTGCACCAACCTCGGCGCCCTCGCCGTGTTCGCGATCGGCGGCCACGTCGACTGGCTGCTGGGCCTGGGGCTGGCGGTGTGCACCGTCATCGGAGCCCAGATCGGCGCGCGCATGGCGCTCAAGCGCGGATCGGGGTTCGTCCGCGCCGTCCTGCTGGTGGTCATCGCCGGGCTGCTCGTCCGCATGGGGTGGGACATCTTCGGGTAAGGCCCGGCCCCCCGTGACCGGGAGCGGCCACGGGGAGCCGGGTGCGCCCGGCGGCCGTCCGAGAGGTGAGAAGGAATCCCCCTCTTGAGACGAATGGTGCGCCCATGTCCCCTCGCACGAACAGCCGCACGAGACCCCGCCGCCGGCCCGGGTGGCGGACCGGTACCCTCGCGGCCTTCGCCGCCGCCGCGGCCGCCCTCGCCCTGACCGCCTGCTCGGCCAACGCCGGACCCGACCGGGCGGGCCTGGAGTACGACGCGGGCGCCTTCTCCTCCACCACCTTCGACAGCTGCATCGAGCCCGGCAACCGTCAATACCACGGCCCCGGCGACGAGACGTACCTCTACCCCGCGGGGCAGCGCACCTTCGAGTTCTCCGGCGGCGACGCCTCCGAGATGGGCTCGGCCACGGTGGTGTCCCGGGACGACCTCGAACTCACCGTCACCGGGCTGGTGACGTTCAGCCTCAACATCGAGTGCGAGCAGCTCCGGGAGTTCCACGAGCGGCTGGGCCTGAAGTACACCGCCTACGAGGACGCGGGGTGGGTGGACCTGCTGCGCGACTACATCGGCCAGCCCCTCAACCGGGCCCTGGACGACGCCACCAAGGAGTACGCCTGGCGCGACCTGTACACCAGCGCCGACGCCAAGGCCGAGTGGGAGCAGAAGGTCGGTGACCTGACCTCGGCCTACATCGACGAGCAGGGCGGCGGCGAGTTCTTCTGCTCGCCCGTCTACACCGGTGACGGCGACGAGTGCGGCACCCCGCAGCTGACCATCCAGCAGCCCACTCCGCCCGAGGAGGTCCGCAACGCGCTGACCCTGGCCCAGGAGGCGGTGGAGATGACCACCGCCCAGGAGCAGGAGAACGAGCGGGTGGACAAGGAGCTGGAGGCGATCGAGGCGCTGGTGGAGGTGCTCGGCCCCGACGGCTACATCCTGTACCAGGCCCTCAAGGACGGGAAGGTCGACTTCCTGCCCATCCCCTACGGCAGCGGCGTCAACGTCACCCCGCGCGGCGGCGACTGAGCCCGGCGGACCGGCCGAGGGCACGGACGGTAAAGAACTGCTCACCTGCGGCGGGGTTTGTCCGCGCCCGTCGCCGGTGAGGTGGCAGGAGAGGCCCCGCTCCCGCGGCCGCGCACGCCCGGTGGCCGGCGGGCCCGGCCCGTCGGCGGGGGCCGGGTTCAGACGCGACCGGCCGGTCGCGGACGAAGGGGGGACACGATGACCGATCCGCCGCCGGTGGAGAACGAGCGGGGGCCGCTGGCCTCGCCGAAACCGTGGGTGGCCCTGGTCCTGCTGGTCGCGGTCGTGGTGTTCGTCGTGCAGAACCGGGAGCCCACCGAGATCCGGCTGTTGCTCGTCTCCGTGACCTCCCCGCTGTGGGTGACGCTGACGGCGGCCGTGGTGGTGGGCGGGGTCATCGGCTGGCTGCTGCGCCCCTCGGGGAGCACCCGCACCGGCCGGGCCGCCGCCCGCAAGGGCCGCTGACGGCGCGGGGCGTCGACGCCGTGGGCCCCGGGAACCCCCGGGGCCCACGGGCGTCTACAGGGCGGGTTCGGTCTCCCCGGTGAGCGCCGCGGTGGCCTCCTCGACGATGCGGTGGGCGGCGTGCAGGTTGGCGGCGCCCCACACGTCGTAGTCGAACCGGTACACCTGTCCGCCGCGCACCGCCGCCAGGTCGGACCAGATCCCGTCGGAGAACGTGTCGGGGGCGTCGGGGAACCCGGACCCGGCCAGCACGAAGATCACGTCGCCGTCGCCCCGGTCCAGGTTCTCGTACGACAGCGGGACGAAGTCGGTGTCGCCCTCGGGCTCGACCTGCCCCTCGGGGCGGGCCAGCCCCAGGTCGCCGATGACCTGTCCGGGGAAGGAGGCCGCGGTCTCCAGGCGGATCTCGGTGTCGCTCTGCAACCGCACCAGGGACACCTCCGTGTCCGGGTCCACCCCGGCCTCCCCGATCGCGGCCCGGGCCTCCCCGACGGCGGCGTCGTAGTCGGCGTCGGCCCGCTCGGCTTCGGCCTCCCGGCCCAGGACGGCGGCCACGTCGTGCAGGTGGGTGCGCCAGGACCCGGTGCCCTCCCACTCCAGCAGGACGGTGGGCGCGATCGCCGACAGCTCCGCCTCGATCGCGTCCTGCGCGCCCACCTGTGTGGACACCCCGATGATGAGGTCGGGCTCGGCCAGGGCCAGCGCCTCGATGTCGACGTCGTCCTCGGCGGGGGAGTTGGTGACCAGGTTCATCAGGCCGCCCTCGACGTCCCGGGGCAGGAACGGGGTCAGACCCTGGTCGGGGGCGCCGGGGGTGCCCATGGTGGCCACCGGGTGGTGGCCCAGCAGGGTCACGGCGGCCAGTGTCGGACGCCACAGGACGGCGATCCGCTGCGGGTCGGCGGGCACCTCGACGTCGCCGTCGGCGCCCTCCACCGTCCGGGTGTCGGTCCCCGCGGCGGGCGGGGCGGGTTCGGTGGCGGTGCAACCGGTCACCCCCAGGGCGAGGACCAGCACCGATGCCGCTAGGGTGGCGGTCGCGCCGGGCATGCGCGCCGAGGGTGGCCGAAGGCCGGTCCGGGGGCTGCGGGAGAAGTGCATGGGGGACCCTTCCGTGCGAGGACGACCCAGGTAAGGCTAACCTGTCCTGGTCGATCCGCGGTGGCGGGAACGGTCCGGTCCAGGACGCCCCGGGACGACGCCCACGATCACCTACACAGACGAACGGGGAAGCCGTGGCCTTGCGCGCGCCCACCCTTGCACCCCCCACACCGACCCGGCGCATCGTCCGGCCGGTCGGCCTGCTCGCGGCTCTGGGAGCCCTGGGGGTGTGCGTCCTGCTCAGCATCACCGTCGGCGCCAAACCCATCCCCGCCGCCGACGTCTGGGCCGCGCTGACCGCCTACGACGGGACCTACGACCACAACGTCATCCGCACCCTGCGCGTGCCGCGCACCATCATCGGTGTGTTCGTGGGTGCGGCGCTGGGCCTGGCCGGGGCGCTCATGCAGGCGCTCACCCGCAACCCCCTGGCCGAGCCGGGCATCCTGGGGATCAACTCCGGCGCCGCCGCCGCGGTGGTCGTGGCGGTGTTCGCGTTCGGGGCCGCCGGGTCGGCACTGATCTGGCCCGCCTTCCTGGGCGCCGCGCTGGCCTCGGTCGCCGTCTACCTGCTGGGCTCGCGCGGGCCGGCCAGCGCCACCCCGGTGCGGCTGGCACTGGCGGGCACCGCCGTGGCCGCGGTCCTCCAGGGCCTGATCTTCGGTGTGATCGTCCTCAACGACTTCGTGTTCGACCGCATCCGGTTCTGGCAGGTGGGCTCCCTGGTCGGCCGCGACCTGGAGATCTTCTGGCAGGTCGCCCCGTTCCTCATCGGGGGCGTGGTGCTGACCCTGCTGCTGGGCCCCTCCCTCAACGCCGTCGCCCTGGGCGACGACCTGGCGGCCTCCCTGGGCGCGCGCATCCCGACGATCCGCACCCTGACCGCGATCGCCGTGATCCTGCTGTGCGGGTCGGCGACCGCCTCCGCCGGGCCCATCTGGTTCGTGGGGCTGATCATCCCGCACGTGGCCCGTCTGGTCACCGGCCCCGACCAGCGGTGGCTGCTGCCCTACTCGGCGGTGTTCGGCGCGATCCTGCTCACCGCCGCCGACACCCTGGGCCGGGTCGTCGTCCCCGGCGCCGAACTGGAGGTCGGCATCATCACCGCGTTCGTCGGCGCCCCCCTGTTCATCGCCCTGGTCCGCAGCAGAAAGATGGCAGCCCTGTGAGCATCCTGACCCCGCCGCGCCCCCGCACCGGGGGCCGGCTCACCCCGCGCGGCGCCTTCGCCCTGCGCATCGGCGACCGCTTCTCGCTCCTGGTGCGGCCGCGCACGCTCGTCGTGGCGCTGCTCCTGGTCGCGGTGTCCGCGGCCGCCCTGGTCGTGTCGGTGTCGGTGGGCGACTACGAGATCCCCCTCGCCGCGGTACCCGCCGCCATCGCCGGTGTCGGCGAGCGCCTGGACGTGTTCTTCGTCCAGGGGGTGCGCCTGCCCCGGGCACTGACCGCCCTGGGGGTGGGCGCCGCCCTGGGACTGGCCGGGGCGGTCTTCCAGAGCCTGTCCCGCAACGCCCTGGGCAGCCCCGACATCATCGGGTTCACCAGCGGCGCGGCCACCGGCGCCGTCGCGGTCATCCTGGTGGTGGGCGGCGGCCGGCTCATGGTGTCCATGGGGGCCATCGCGGGCGGCCTGCTCACCGCAGCCGTCGTGTACCTGCTGGCCATGAAGAACGGCGTCCAGGGGTACCGGCTGGTGCTGGTCGGCATCGGTGTCTCGGCGATGCTGGGCGCGGTCCGCGACTACCTGCTGACCCGCGCCGAGCTCACCGACGCCATGAGCGCCCAGATCTGGATGATCGGCAGCCTCAACGCCCGCGGCTGGAGCGAGGTGATCGCCGTGTGGGTGTGCCTGGTGCTGCTGGGCCCGGTCCTGGTGTACCTCGGCGGGCAACTGAGGTTCATGGAGCTGGGCGACGACACCGCCCGCGCCCTGGGCGTGAACGCCCAGACCACGCAGGTGGCGGCGCTGGCCGCCGCCAGTGCGCTGACCGGCGCCGCGATCGCGGTCTCGGGCCCCATCGGGTTCGTGGCCCTGGCCGCCCCGCAGCTGGCCCGCCGCCTCAGCCGTACCGGCGGGACCACCTTCGTCGGCGCGGCGCTCATGGGCGCCGCCCTGCTGGCGGTGGCCGACCTGGTGGCGCTGCGCGCCCTGGCCCCCACCCAGCTGCCGGTCGGTGTGGTCACCGCCGTCATCGGCGGCAGCTACCTGATCTGGCTCCTGTACACCGAGTGGCGGCGCGGCCGCGCCTGAGCCCGCCCGATCCGCGCACCCATCCCCACGAGGAAGAACATGACCGTTCACCACTTCGACCGTCTCAGCGGCCGGGAACTGACGCTCGCCTACGAGCAGCGCGTCATCTCCCAGGACCTCGCCGTCACCATCCCCGACAACTCGTTCACCGTCATCGTGGGGCCCAACGCCTGCGGCAAGTCCACGCTGCTGCGCGCCCTGTCGCGGACCCTCAAACCCGCCAGGGGGCAGGTGCTGCTGGACGGGCAGGTGATCTCGTCCTACCCGGCCAAGGAGGTGGCGCGGCGCCTGGGCCTGCTGCCGCAGACCTCCATCGCGCCCGACGGGATCGGCGTGGCCGACCTGGTGGCCCGCGGCCGCTTCCCCCACCAGGGGTTCCTGCGCCAGTGGTCCAGGGACGACGAGAAGGTGGTGTCGGAGGCGATGGAGGCCACCGGGGTCGCCGAGCTGGCCGACCGGTCGGTGGACGAGCTGTCGGGCGGCCAGCGCCAGCGGGTGTGGCTGGCGATGGTGCTGGCCCAGCAGACGCCGCTGCTGCTGCTGGACGAGCCCACCACCTACCTCGACATCGCCCACCAGATGGACATGCTGGACCTGTGCGCGCAGCTGCACGACCAGGGCGGGCACACCCTGGTGGCGGTCCTGCACGACCTCAACCACGCCTGCCGGTACGCCTCCCACCTGATCGTGATGAAGGACGGGGCGATCGTCGCCGAGGGCGAGCCCGCCGAGATCGTGACCGCCGAGCTGGTGGAGCACGTGTTCGGGCTCCCGGTGCGGATCATCCCCGACCCCGAGACGCACACTCCGCTGATCGTGCCGGTGGACCGGCGCCGCAACGGCGGCTGACCACCGCGCGGGAGGGCGGGGGCGCCGGAGCGCCCCCGCCGGCTCCTCCTCCGCGTCCGCCGGTGTCCGGGCCCGCCGAACGGGTCCCGGGCCCGCCCGGCCCCGGGGTCAGGCGCCCGACATCTCCAGGCGCAGCACCAGCTCGACCAGCTCCACCACCACCTCCTTGACGGAGGCCCGGTCGCGGGCGTCGCACAGCAGCACCGGCACCGGGTCGGCCACGTCCAGCGCCACCCGCACGTCCTCGGCGCGGTGCGAGCGCTGCCCGTCGAAGCAGTTCACCGCCACCACGAACGGCACCCGCCGCGCCTCGAAGAAGTCGATGACGTCGAAGCAGTCGGTGAGGCGGCGGGTGTCGGCGAGCACCACCGCCCCCAGCGCCCCCTCCACCAGTTCCGCCCACATGTGGGAGAAGCGCCGCTGCCCCGGGGTGCCGAACAGGTACACCACGGTGGTGGGGTCCAGGGTGATGCGACCGAAGTCGAGGGCGACCGTGGTGGTGGTCTTGGCCTCCACCCCCTTCAGGTCGTCCACACCGGTCCCGGCCACGGTCATCTCCTCCTCGGTGTGCAGCGCCTCGACCTCGCTCAGCGCCGACACCAGCGTGGTCTTTCCGGCGCCGAAACCGCCGGCCACCACGATCTTGAGCGTGTCGGGCGCCTGCCCGAACACTCCCGGTCCGTCCATCGTCGTCGTTCCGTTCAATGCGCCTCAAAGCTCCTTGATGCGCGCCAGTACCGCGCGCAGTGTGGCCTCGTCGGGCCGGTCCCGTTCCCGGTCGGGGGTGTGGGCCAGCACGTTCCCTCGGTCCACCAGGTCCGCCAGCAGTACCCGGACCACGCCCAGGGGCAGCCCCGACCGGGAGGCGACCTCGGCCACCGTCACCGGTCGGCCGCACAGGGCGTGGATCTCCCGGGCCTCCGGGTCGTCCTCGACCACCTCCGCCACCGCCACCACGGAGGTGGTCAGGGTCAGATCCGACCGGGAGGGGCGGGTGCGGCCCCCGGTCAGCGCGTAGGGGCGGATCAGGTCCGGCCCCTCGGCGCGGTCGGGGATCACCCGCGTCCGCCCCGGCGCGGCAGCGCGGCCAGGTGGGGTCCGACCCGGCGCACGAGCCGGTTGATCTCGAAGGCGGCCTGGCCCATGTCGCACTCGGTCCCCGTGGCCAACGCCAGGGAGGCACCCTGCCCGGCGTCGACCACGAAGAAGAACACGGTGTCCAGCTCGACCATGGTCTGGTGCACCTTGGACGCCCCCAGCGGTGCGCGGGCGCCCCTGGCCAGGGACGCGAACCCCGACGCGATGGCGGCCAGGCGCTCGCCGTGCTCGCGGTCCACGCCCGGTGAGGCCGCCAGCGGCAGCCCGTCGGCCGACAGCAGCAGTGCGCTGCGCGAGTGCGCGATCTTCTCGACCAGGTCGGCCAGTAGCCAGTCCAGGGTGCCGGTCTCGTTCTCCTCGGCTTGGGCGGACATCATCCTCATCCTTCCTCGGTGTCGCCGTCCGGCCCGGGTCCGGCGGCGCGGGCGCGCCGGGTTCCGGCCTGGAAGGCGCTCATCAGTGAACGGATCCGTTCGGGGGAGCGGTCGTCGTCATCGGTGGCCGCGGGGCCGGGCGCCGGGTCGACGGGGCGCCGGCGGGGGAGCCCCTTGTAGTGGTCGGCGTCGGTGGCCTCCTGCGGTCCGGTCCCGTTCGCGGGGGCGGGGGGAGTCGTCGCGACCGCGCGAGCCGTGCGCCCGGGAACGGGGGGTGCGGGGACGGCGGCGGGCGGCGGGGGAGCGGGTGCCGGGTCGGGTTCGACCAGGGCGTCGGCGGGCACGTGCACGGTCGCGCGCACGCCGTCGCCGTCCGGCGCGGCGGACAGCCGCACCGCCAGCCCGTGGCGGGCGGCCAGGGTGGCGACCACGAACAGGCCCAGCGGCGAGTCCTCCACCAGCCCGGCCACGTCGAACCGGGGCGGGTCGGCCAGCAGGGCGTTGGCCTCCTCCAGGGCGGCCGCCTCCATGCCCAGCCCCCGGTCGGTCACCTCGATGCGGCAGCCGTCGCCGACGACCGCGCGGACCTCGACCTCGGCGGTGGGCGGGGAGAACGCGGTGGCGTTCTCCAGCAGCTCGGCCAGCAGCCGGGCGGTGTCGGCGGCGGTGTCGCCGCGCAGCGCCACCGGGGGCAGGTCGCGCGGCTGGACGCGGGTGTAGTCCTCGATCTCCCCGGCGGCGGCCCGCACCACCTCGTGCAGCCGCATCGGGGCGCGGGGGTGTCGGGTGGGGGCGCCGCCGCTGAGCAGCATGAGGTTCTCGGCGTTGCGGCGCAGCCGGGCGCTGAAGTGGTCGACGCGGAACAGCGCCGCCAGGGTGTCGGGGTCGGTCTCGTCGCGTTCCAGCCGGTCCAGGACGGCCAACTGGCGGTGGACCAGCGACTGGGTGCGGCGGGCGATGGTGCCGAACATGGCGCGCACCCCGGCGCGCAGCCGCGCCTCCTGGACGGCGGCGGTCACGGCGGCGCGGCGGGCGTCGTCGAAGGCGTCGGCGACGTCGGTGATCTCATCGCCCCGGGTGCGGGGCACGGGCGCGGGCTCGGGTTCGACCTCCTCGCCGGCGCGCAGGCGGGCGGTGAGGCGGGGCAGGTGGACGCGGGCGTGCTCCAGGGTGGTGGTGCGCAGGCGGTGCAGGCGGCGGCCCATGCGGACGGCGCCGGTGATCGCGGTGACCGCCGAGGCCAGGGCGATGGCCAGGATCGGGAGGCTGGTCAGCAGTGCGGTGCGGGCGAGGTCGGCGGAGAGTGCGTCGCTGTAGTCGGCCAGCAGGTCCAGCTGGCCGTGTTCGACGGCGCGCATGCGCTGGTCGGCGGCCTCGGCGGCCCCTTCCCAGGCGGAGGCGTTGACCGGCGGACGGGTGTGCTGGGGCGCGGCGATGACCTCGTCCTGTAGGTCGCGTACACGCTGGAGGGAGTCGTAGGACTCCAGGAGCCGGTAGGTGCGGGCGTCCTCGGGGGCGAGTTCGGCGCCGATGCGGTCCCAGGTGTGGCGTTGGGCGCCGGCGGCGGCGACGAACTCGGTGTGGGCGCCGGGGGTGAAGGTGTCGGTGGCCATGGCGTGGGCGAACACGGTGTTCTGGCGGGCCAGGAGTTCGCGGGCGCGCATCAGGGAGTTGAGCGAGCGCAGGCGGGGGATCTGCGCGGGTTCGGCGTACTCGACGCGGGCGTCCCAGAAGCGCAGGCCCTGCTCGACCAGGTCGTGGTAGGCGCCGGCGGTCTGCACGAGTTCGCGCCGGTGCGGCGGCAGTGCGTCGACGATGCCGCGGTGGTGGGCCAGTCCCGCCAGGTCCTGTCGGAGGTCCAGGGCCTGGCCGGGCAGTGCGTCGGCGTCGAAGCCGTTCAGGGCCCCGGTCAGCTCGGCAGCGGCCGTGTCGGTGGCGGCGCGGGCGTCCTCCAGGGCCAGTCGTGTGCTCTGGCCGCCGTCCGCGGAGTCGGCGGTGGCCAGCCGTTCGTCCTGGAGGGCGCCGATCACCGCCGAGACGGCGGTGCCCACCTCGCGGGTGAGGGCGGCCTCGGTGCGCAGTTCGCGGATGTCGCCCACGAGCAGGGCGGTGAAGAGGGACCACACCAGGAGCAGGACGGTACTGGGCAGGAGCACCAGGGTGATCATGCGGGCGCGAAGCGACCGGCGCTTCTTGGGGGGCATGGGCTCGCTTCCAGGGCCGGTGGAGGAGGCCGGTGGTGGGGGACCGGGACCGGATTCCCACGAGTGAAGCCGGTCACCAGGGGAGAGTGCAAGGGGCGGGCAGGGCGCATGGTGGCGCGGAGGGGCGTCGTGCCTGGTCAGGGGTAGGGGCTCAGGTTGGTAACAGAGTGGGCGGAACCCCGTGCTCCTACTAAGAATCTACGTAGTAAAGGTGGGGGTTCTGTTGAACAGAGAACACCCAGAACACAATGGCGTGCGGCTACGCCGCACCCCCATCCCGGAGAACGGCCCGATTGGGATGTGTCCGGGGCGGGTAGGGGCGGCGTGCACGCAGGACACGACCGGGGGGTCACCGTGAAGCTCACCGAGGAACAGATCCGCGACGGCCTGGAACGCCTGGACGGCTGGGAGCTGGATTCGCAGGGGCCCGTGCTGCGGCGCACCCTGCGCCTGGCGGACTTCCCGGCCGTCATCTCGCTGGTGGGCGCCATCGCGCAGGCGGCGGAGCAGGCCGGCCACCACCCCGACATGGACATCCGCTACGACACCCTGCACCTGGCCCTGGCCACCCACTCGGTCGGGGCGATCACCGACAAGGACATGGCGCTGGCCGCGCGCATCGACGAGCTGGTGCCACAGGGTTAACGGTCGAACACAAGATACTTCCGAGGATTTCCGTTCATAGCTCATGTTTCCAGTGGTCCAGAAATCCACCACTGGGCAGAGAAAGCGCAGGTCAGGCGCAGAACGTAGAAATCAAGGACTCAAAACAATGCTCCGTACCGCGTGATCCGCGGGCCCCTGGCGGGCCGGGGCCGGTCAGCGCAGCCGGGACCGGCGCATCTTGCCCGAGGCGGTGCGCGGCAGCTCCGGCACGAAGTCCACCACGTCCGGCGCGGCGTGGGTGGCGAACCGCGTGCCCACCCACTCCTTGAGCTCGGCGGCCAGGTCCTCGTCGGCCGCCACGCCCGGGGCGGGCACGATGCGCGCGCCGATCAGCTGTCCGGCCAGCTCGTCGGGGATGGAGTAGACACCGCACTCGTCCACCGCCGGGTGCTCGTTGAGGACGGCCTCCACCTCGGTGGGGCCGATCCGGTAGCCGCGGCTGAGGATGGCGCCGTCGTCGCGGGTGGAGAAGAACAGCCACTCGCGGCGGTCCAGGATGCCGGTGTCGCCGGTGAGGTAGAAGGCCTTGTCGGGGGTGAAGCGGACCTGGGAGGCGGCGTCGTTGTCGAGGTAGCCGGTGAACCAGGCCAGGGGGCTGTTGTGGAGGTCGACGGCGATGCGGCCGTAGGCGCCCAGGGGCGCGGGCTCGTCGGAGATGGCCTCCAGGACGGTGACCTGCCAGCCGGGCAGGGCCGGGCCGATGGCGCCGGGGGTGACCTCGCCGGTGTCCTGGCCGGTGTCGCCGTTGGGGATGCCGACGCACCAGCCCAGTTCGGTCTGGCCGAAGTGGTCGCGCACGGGGACGCCGAAGACGTCGGTGACCCAGTCGATGACGTCGGGGGCGAGGGGTTCGCCGAAGCTGGTGAGGCGTTGGACGACGACCTCGGGGGGCAGGGTCTTGGTGGCGGCGCGCAGGGTGCGGTAGGTGGTGGGGTCGGCGGCGAGGTTGGTGACCTCGTACATGCCCAGGACGTCGAGGGTGAGTTCGGGGTCGAAGAATCCGGCGCGCAGGGCGATGGAGGAGTGTCCGGCGAGCAGGGGTGAGATGAGGCCGTGGTAGAGGCCGAAGGCGGAGCCGGGGTCGGCGGTGTTCCAGTAGGTGTCGTCTTCGTCGACGCCGAGGCCGTAGTGGTGGTAGGCGTGCATGGCGGCGAGGGCGCGGACGGGGACGGGGACGCCGCGGGGCGGGCCGACGAGTCCGGAGACGTAGACGATGGCGAGGAGGCCGTCGCCGCCGACGGCGGTGTCGGGTGCGGTGGGTGCGTCGGTGGTGGCGAGGGCGGTGAGGGTGGTGTCGCCGTCGCGCAGGGGGTGGGTGCCGGTGGTGGCGATGCTCCAGGGGGGTGTGTCGTCGGTGTCGAGTTTGGTGCGGTGGTGGTCGTCGACGATGACGAGGCGGGTGTGGGAGGAGGTGAGGCGTTCGCGGATGGCGGAGGGGGCGAAGGAGGTGAAGAGGGGGACGAGGACGGCGCCCAGGCGCCAGGTGGCCAGGGCGGTGACGGCGAGGTCGATGCCCTTGGGGATGAGGGTGGCGACGCGGTCTCCGGGGCGGATGCCGTGGGCGGCGAGTCCGTTGGCGAGGGCTTGGGAGCGGTCGCGGAGTTGGCCGTAGGTGAGGGTGGTGGGGGTGAGGTCGGGGCCGATCTGGGTGATGGCGGTGCGGTCGGGGTGGTGTCGGTCGCACAGCACGTGGGACACCGAGGTGGTCGGGGAGTCGTAGTCGGTGAGCCACTCACGTACACGGTGCGCCGGGTGGGGCATCGGAGGTCGTCCTCGTCTCGGTGGGTGTGGTGCTAGGGGCGGGACATGTCAACACTATGCCCACTGTCCAGACCTTCTTCGGGGGGTGAAGGGGGTTTTCCCTGGGTGAGACGCGTGGTGTGGGGGTTCGGGTTCACTTGTGGTGGTTTTGGTCGTGGTGGGGGGTCCGGGCACTCGCGCGGGGGGTGGTGGTTCGGCCATGATGTGGCGCATGAACGCTGACATGGTGGCCGACCGGTTGGGTCTGGCGGAGGATGACCGTCGTTGGTTGATCGCGGCTCGGGGGTTGCCGGAGCCGTGGGAGCCGTTGCGGGTGCCGCAGGGCGCGGATGCCGAGCGGGTGTGGGACGAGTTCGGGTTGGCGCCGCAGGATCGTGCGGATGTGGCGGCGGTGTGGCCGGGGCCTTCGGGGGAGGGGTGGCCGGCGGAGGCGTGGGCGCTGGTGGTGGGGATGTACCGGCGTTTGGCGGCGGATGCGGGGTTGCCTGCGGGGACGTGGGTGGATTGGCCGTCGTTGGTGGCGTACGACGATGTGCGGGTGCGGGTGGCGTCGTTGGTGGCTTTCGCGGCGCGGGTGCCGGCGCAGTATGCGGCTCATGGTGCGTTGGGGGTGGATCCGGCGGTGACGCGGGCGACGCTGGCGGATGTGGGTGTGCAGGTGGGGCGTTCGCGGCGGATGTTCGGCCGGGTGGGTGTGGAGACGGCGGCGTGGGTGGCGGCGCAGTTCCGGGGGCGGTTGTTCTGGGTGGGGGGTTTGCAGTTGGAGCCGGGGGTGTTGGGTCCGCAGGGGGGTGTGGAGTGGTATTCGCGGGGGGAGGCGGCGGCGTTGGGTCCGGGTTTCGCGGTGGGGGATCCGGTGTTGCGGTTGCACATTCCGTCGGGTGGGTTGGATCCGGTGGTGGTGTCGGATGCGTTGGGGCGGGCGCGGCCTTTTGCGCGGGCGCATCTGGGGATGGATCCGGTGGTGGCGACGTGTACGTCGTGGTTGTTGGATCCGCAGTGGGGTGAGGTGTTGGGGGAGGGGTCGAACATCGTGCGGTTCCAGCGGCGGTTCACGTTGGTGGGGGAGGGTGTTCCGGGGGAGTCGGATGTGTTCCGGTTCGTGTTCGGGATGCCGGAGGTGGATGTGGCGGGGGCTCCGCGGAACACGCGTTTGGAGCGTGCGGTGGTGGAGCGTTTGGAGGCGGGTGGGGGCTGGCAGGTGCGGACGGGGTGGGTGCCGTTGTCGGGGTGAGCCCGTGTGGTGTGCGGGGGTGTCGGCCGGGGGTGGTCGGCGCCCCCTTTTTTTGTTCGTTCAGATGGCGAGGAGGGTGTGGGCGGCTTCTTCGGTGAGGTCGTCCTTGGGGCCGGTGTGGGTGATGCGGCCGCCGTCGATGACGGTGACGGTGTCGGCGCAGCGCAGGGCGACGTCGAGGTATTGCTCGACGAGGAGGATGGTGGTGCCTTGGGCGGCGATGTCGGTGATGGCGTTCTCGATCTCGGTGACGATGTTGGGTTGGATGCCTTCGGTGGGTTCGTCGAGGATGAGCAGGTCGGGGTTGGTGACGAGGGCGCGGGCGATGGCGAGTTGTTGGGCTTGGCCGCCGGAGAGGAGTCCGGCTCGGCGGTCGAGGAGGGGGGTGAGTCGGGGGAAGTGTGCGAGGGCGGTACCGATGGGGTCGGGGCCGCCTCTTTTCGCGGCTTGGTGGGCGACGTGGAGGTTGTCGGCGACGGTGAGGGGGGCGAAGGTCTCGTGGCCTTGGGGTGCGTAGCCGATGCCGTTGCGGATGCGTGTGTGGGGTGGGGTGCGGGTGATGTCGGTGCCGTTGAGGTGGATGGTGCCGGTGGTGGGGGTGATGAGTCCGGCGATGGTGTTGAGGAGGGTGGTTTTGCCGACGCCGTTGCGGCCCATGATGCAGGCGACGGTGCCGGGGTGGATGGTGAGGTCGATGTCGAAGAGGACGTGGGCGCGGCCGTAGCCGGCGTTGAGGCCGGTGATCTGGAGGGTGGGGTGGTGGTCGGTGGGCGTGGTCATGTGGTGGCTTTCTGTGGGGTGGTGCGGCCGAGGTAGACCTCGCGGACCTGGGGGTCGTTCTGGACGGTGGTGATGTCGCCGTGGGTGAGGATGCGGCCTTCGTGCAGGACGGTGACCTGGTGGGCGTAGCGGCGTAGGAAGTCCATGTCGTGTTCGATGACGACGATGGTGTGGTCGTGGGCGATGTGGGTGAGGAGTTCGCCGGTGCGGGTGCGTTCTTCGGCGTTCATGCCTGCGACGGGTTCGTCGAGGAGGAGCAGGCGGGGTTTCTGGGCCAGGAGCATGGCGATTTCGAGCCATTGGCGTTGGCCGTGGGAGAGGGTGGCGGCGGGTCGGTGGGCGAGGTGGGTGAGGTCGACGCGGTCCAGGACGGCGAGGGCGTCGGGGGGTGTGGTGGGGGCGCGTCGGAGGAGTCGCCAGGGGGTGAGGTGGGAGGAGGCGGCGAGGTCGACGTTCTCGATGACGGTGAGTTCTTCGAAGACGACGCTGGTCTGGAAGGTGCGGCCGATGCCGTGGCGGACGATGCGGTGTTCGGGGGTGCGGGTGATGTCGGTGCCGTCGAAGGTGATGGTGCCGTGGGTGGGGCGGGTGCGGCCGGTGATGGTGTCGATGAGGGTGGTTTTTCCGGCGCCGTTGGGTCCGATGAGGAAGCGGAGTTCGCCTTCGTCGATGGTGAGGTCGATGTGGTCCAGGGCGGTGAAGGGGCCGAAGGTGACGGTGAGGTCGGTGAGGGTGAGCAGGCTCATGGGGTGCTCCGTTCGGCGGCCGGTGCGGGTGCGGGGTCGGGTTCGGTCGGTGTCGGTCGGGTGAGGCGGTTTTTGAGGGTGGTGGCCAGTCCGGCGAGTCCTTGGGGGGCGAGGGCGATGACGAGGACGAAGAGGGCGCCTTGGAGGTAGGTCCAGCCGCCGGCGAAGGTTTCGGCGAAGGTGGTCTGGGCGGTGTTCATGATGATGGCGCCGGCGGCGGCTCCGGCGAGGGAGTGGCGGCCGCCGATGGCGACGGCGAGGACCATCATGATCGAGGGGATGACGCCGATGAGGGTGGGGGAGATGATGCCCATGATGGGGACGAAGAGGGCTCCGGCGGCGCCTGCGGCCATGGCGGCGAGGGTGTAGGCGAGGGTTTTGATCCAGGTGGGGTTGTGGCCGAGGTAGCGGACGCGGTCTTCGGCGTCGCGGACGGCGATGAGGAGTTTGCCGTAGCGGCTGTGGGTGATGTGGCGGAAGAGGAGGTAGGTGGCGGTCAGGGTGAGGACGGTGAGGGTGTAGAGGGTGGTCTGTGCGGTGGGGGTGTAGAGGCTTTGGCCGGCGAAGACGGGGAAGTTGGTGAGGCCGTTGGAGCCGCCGGTGAGGTGTTGTTGTCCGATGAGGAGGATGACGAAGGCGGCGGCGAGGGCTTGGTTGAGGATGGCGAAGTAGGCGCCGCGGACGCGGCGGCGGAAGACGGACCAGCCCAGGAGTGCGGCGAGGGTGCCGGGGATGAGGATGGCCGCCAGGACGGCGACGGCGGGGCTGGTGAAGGGGCGCCAGAACCAGGGGAGTTGGGTCAGGCCGGACCAGACCATGAATGGGGGGAGGTCGGGGGCGAGGGGGTCGGCGGCGGTGGCTTGGAGGGTGAGGTGCATGGCCATGGCGTAGGCGCCCAGGCCGAAGTAGACGCCTTGGCCGAGGGTGAGCATGCCGCCGCGGCCCCAGGCCAGGGCGATGCCCAGGGCGACGATGGCGTAGCAGAGGTATTGGGCGAGGAGGTTGAGGCGGAAGGGTTCGAGGAGTTGGGGGAGTAGGAGGAGGGCGGCGGCGAGGAGGGCGGCGAGGGTGGCGGGGCCGCGTAGGCGGTGCAGGAGGGTGGGTGTGGGTTCGGTGGTGGTCATGTGAGGGCCCTGGTCTTGACGGTGAAGAGTCCTTGGGGGCGGGCCTGGAGGAAGGCCACGATGGCGGTGAAGACGATGAGTTTGGCCAGGGAGGCGTCGGCCCAGGCTTCGACGGTGGCGTTGAGGATGCCCAGGGCGAAGGCGGCCAGGACGGTGCCGCTGAGGCGGCCGAGTCCGCCGACGACGACCACGAGGAAGGCGTCGACGATGTAGTTGGTGCCCAGGGTGGGTCCGGTGGGGCCGATGAGGGTGAGGGCGACGCCTGCGATGCCGGCGAGTCCGGAGCCGATGAAGAAGGTGGTGGCGTCGACTGTGCGGGTGTTGATGCCGGAGACGGCGGCGAGGTCGCGGTTGTGGATGACGGCGCGCATGCGGCGGCCTTGGCGGGAGCGGTTGAGGTAGTGGGCGATGGCGATGACGCAGGTGATGGCGAGGGCGAGGATGAACAGGCGGGAGTAGTGGATGCGGATGTCGCCGGGGAGGGTGATGCCTCCGGTGAGCCAGGTGGGGGCGGGGACGTCGACGTTGGGTGCGCCGAAGATGTCGCGGGCGGCTTGTTGGAGGATCATGCCGATGCCGAAGGTGAGCAGGAGGGTGTCGAGGGGGCGGCCGTAGAAGTGGCGGATGAGGGTGGTTTCGAGGAGCCAGCCGAGGGTGCCGGTGACGGCGAAGGCGGTGGGCAGGGCGGCCAGGAGGCTGTAGGCGGGGTTGATGCCGACCCAGGCGTGCAGGACGTAGGCGGTGTAGGCGCCGACCATGATGAGTTCGCCGTGGGCCATGTTGATGACGCCCATTTGGCCGAAGGTGAAGTTGAGGCCGAGGGCGGCCAGGAGGAGGACGGCGCCGATGGCCAGGCCGATGGGGAGTTGGTTGACGAGGGCTTCCACCGTGGTTCCTTTGCGGGGTGTGCCGGGCGGGGGTGGCCGGGCGCCCCGGGGGTGGGGCGCCCGGTGGTGGGTCAGCCGTTGAGGTCGGCGGCCCAGTCGTAGCCCTGGAGGTAGGGGTCGGGGACGATGGGTTCGGGGGAGGTCCAGATCTCGTCGATGAGGCCTTCGTCGTTGACCTGGCCGATGCGGGCGGTCTTGATGACGTGTTGGGTGTCGCCGTCCAGGGTGATGGTGCCTTCGGGGGCGTCGATGGTGATGCCGTCCAGGGCGGCGCGGACGTCGTCGACGTCGAAGCTGTCGGCGGCTTCGACGGCGGCCTTCCACAGGTAGACGGAGTTGTAGGCGGACTGCATGGGGTCGGAGGTGACCCGGTCGGTTCCGTAGCGTTCGGTGAAGGCGTCGACGAAGACGCCGTTGGTGTCGTTGTCGGTGGTCTGGTAGTAGTTCCAGGCGGTGAGGTGGCCGGTGATGTTGTCGGTGCCGATGCCTTCGACTTCTTCTTCGGCGACGCTGACGCTCAGGACGGGGGTGTCGTCGGCGGTGACGCCGGCGGAGCGCAGTTGTTGGAAGAAGCTGACGTTGGAGTCGCCGTTGAGGGTGTTGAAGACGGCGTCGGGTTCGGTGCGGGCGATGTCGTTGGTGATGGTGGAGTATTCGGTGTGTCCGAGGGGGGTGTACTCCTCGGCGGTGATGTCCATGTCGTGGGCGTCGGCGTAGGCGGTGATGATCTGGTTGGCGGTGCGGGGGAAGACGTAGTCGCTGCCGACGAGGTAGAGGCTGGTGTGGCCTTGTTCGCGCAGGTAGTCGAGGGCGGGGATGATCTGCTGGTTGGTGGTGGCGCCGGTGTAGACGATGTTGGGGGAGGCTTCGAGGCCTTCGTATTGGACGGGGTACCAGAGCAGGCCGTTGTTGCGTTCGAAGACGGGGAGCATGGCCTTGCGGGAGGCGCTGGTCCAGCCGCCGAAGACGGTGGCGGCGTTGTCGGATTGCAGGAGTTTTTCGGCGCGTTCGGCGAAGGTGGTCTCGTTGGAGGCGCCGTCTTCGATGACGGGGGTGATGGTGCGTCCCAGGACGCCGCCGTCGGCGTTGATCTCGTCGATGGCGAGTTGGACGGCGTCGCGGACGGTGACCTCGCTGATGGCCATGGTGCCGGAGAGGGAGTGGATCATGCCGACGGTGACGGTGTCGTCGGTGATGCCCTGGGTGTCGTTGCCGGAGCAGGCGGTGAGGGTGAGGCCCAGGGTGAGGGTGAGGGCGGTGAGGGTGCGTGTGGGGGTGGGTGCCACGCTGTGGCTCCTCGGTGTCGGGGGTGTGGGGACACTTAGGAGGCTGGTGGCGGGGTGTTTCGCGGGTCGTGTCGGAGGGTTACGTATACATTGCGGTATCCGGTGGGTCGGTTAAATCGGGGTGGACGGTGGCGGTCTGGGTGGTGTGTCCGTGTGCGTCGCAGTCGGTGCAGGGGTGGGCGAGGAGGACCTGGGTGAGGGTGTGGTCGTCTTCGAGGCGTGCGGTGACGGCGGCGCGGCGGCCGGTGCCCATGCAGGTGCGGCACAGGATGCGGATGTGCATGTGCGCAGGATAGGTTCCCGGTCCTGGTGGCTGCGGGGATGACACGGGATCTTTGCCCCCATATCGGATATGGGGGCTTTTTGTTGTCCTGGGGTTATGTGCCCATGGCGGCGGTGGGGCCGGGGGCGCGGGGCGGGCGGACGAGGAAGACGTCGACGGCATCCTCGGTGTCCAGGGTGAAGCCGTGGCGTTCGTAGAGGCGGCGGGCGGGGCTGCCCTGGAGGACGTTGAGGCGGACGGTGCGGCCCTGGTCGTCGCATTCCCGCAGGAGGGTGCGCAGGACGGCGGTGCCGATGCCGCGGCCGTGCAGGTGCGGGGCGAGGTAGAAGTGCTCCAGGTGGTGGGCGTCGGGGGCCGGGCGCAGGGCGGCGCAGCCGGCGAGGGCGCCGTCGACCTCGATGATGCGGGTGTGGTGGGGGGTGAAGCCCTCGCGCAGGCGTCTGCGGACGCGGTGGGGGTCGTAGCGGCCCAGGCGCTCCAGGTCGGGGCGTAGGACCAGGGCGCGGAGTTCGGCGACGGGTTCGACGTCGGCGGGGGTGGCGGGGCGGGTGTTCCAGTCGGGCATGGTCGTTGAGGGTAGCGGTGGGCGGGTACGTCTGCGGTGTACGGGGGTCCGGTGGCGCGGAATACCCGGGTGGTGTGCGCGGTTTCCGTGCACGTCCGCTGTGAGGATCATCTGTTTCGCAACCCGCCCGGGGTTGCGCTCGTCTTGGGAGGGTCGGCGATGCCCGACTACGGCCACGCGCCCGTCTTCGGTTCCTTCATCACGCCCGCGGCCGCGGACCCGGCCGCCACCGTGGAGCTGGCCCGCGTCTCGGAACAGGCCGGGCTGGACCTGGTCACCTTCCAGGACCACCCGTACCAGTCGGCGTTCCTGGACACCTGGACCCTGCTGTCCTACGTCGCCGCCCGCACCGAGCGGGTGCACCTGTCGGCCAACGTCCTCAACCTCCCCTTGCGTCCGCCCGCGGTCATCGCCCGCGCCGCCGCCTCCCTGGACCGGCTCTCCGGCGGCCGGTTCGAGCTGGGCCTGGGCGCAGGGGGCTTTTGGGACGCGATCGAGGCCATGGGCGGGCGCCGCCTGGCGCCGGGGCAGGCCGTGGACGCCCTGGGCGAGGCCATCGACGTCATCCGCGCCCTGTGGGACACCGACGACCGGTCCCGGTTGCGCTATGAGGGCGAGTACCACCGGTTGAGCGGTGCCAAGCGCGGGCCCGCACCGCTGCACGACATCGGGATCTGGCTGGGCGCCTACAAGCCCCGCATGCTGGGCCTGGTCGGTGCCAGGGCCGACGGGTGGCTGCCGTCCCTGGCCTACCTCTCCGACCCCGCGCAGCTGGGCGAGGGCAACGCCCGTATCGACGAGGCCGCCGCGGCCGCCGGGCGCGACCCGGGGCGGATCCGCCGCCTGCTCAACGTGGGGCTGGGCGCGGGCGAGGGGCCGCTGGCCGGGCCGCTTCGGGACTGGCCCGAGCCGCTGGCCGCGCTGGCCCTGGAGCACGGCTTCTCCACGTTCATCCTCGCCTCGGACGACCCCGACCGGTTGCGCGCGTTCGGTGCCGAGGTCGCCCCCGCCACCCGTGGGCTGATCGCGGCCGGGCGCTCCTGAGGCCGCCCGCCGTTCCCCTGCCCTTCCGGCCGTTTCCCACGGAACACCCGTGCGGAGGATCGCCTCATGCCCGTCGGGGCGTTCGTGATCGCCTCGGGCATCGGCGAACTGCGCCGTGCCCCGGCGGTCGTCACCTCGGTGCGGAGCGTCGGCTTCCCCCGGGGCCTGCTGTGGTGGCCGCTGGGCGCGGCCGCCGCGACGGGGCCGGTGGTGTACTTCGTCCGCGCGGTCATCGCCCACCTGCGGGTGGGGGACGCGAAGAACGCCATGACCCCGGTCTTGCCGCCGGCGCTGCGCCTGCTCACCGCCCAACGCACACCGGGGGTCCGGCCCCCGGCCGCGGGGGCCGGGCCTTCAGTCGTCGACGGGCAGGGTGATGCAGCCCGTTCCGCCCAGGTCCAGGACCAGCCCCCGGGGGGTGCGCACCAGGCGCAGCACCAGGACCTCGCAGCCCGGGCAGCGCACCACCAGGCCGGGGCCGTCGGTGTACACGCGCAGGCGGGCGAACGCGCCGTGGTCGCCGCAGTGGGCGCAGTGGCGTTCGGCGGCGGTCACGTCCACGGCGAAGACCTCCGACAGGGGGCCGGCCAGGACGTTGCCGTCCAGGTGGGTGGCGGGTGTGCTCATCGTCGGCCTCCTGCGCCGTAGCGTTCGGTGCGGATCCGGTCCGGGGCGTGGCCCAGGGCCAGGAGGCCGTCGGCGGCGGTCTCCACGAACCCGGTGGGGCCGCACACGAAGCACACCGGGGCGAACTCGGCCGGGAACCCGTGGGTGTTCAGGTCGGCGACGCTGAGCCGTTCGGGGCCGCGCGCCGATCCCGGTGGTGCGGTGCGGGTGTAGGCCACGAACACGTCGACGCCGGGGTCGGCGGCCGGTCCCAGTTCGGTGCGGTAGTAGCGGTCCTCGGGGGTGCGCAGCGAGTACAGGAGGCGGAACAGGGCCCTGCTCCCGGTGCGGTGGCGTTCGCGGACCATGGCCATCAGCGGGACGATGCCCGAGCCGCCGCCGATGAGGACGACGGGGTCGGGTGCGGTGGTGTCCCACACGAACCAGCCGCCCAGGGGGCCGCGCACCTCCACCCGGTCGCCGACGGCGAAGTCGCCGACCAGGTAGGGGGAGACCTCGCCGTCGGGGTCGAGTTGGACGGTGAGTTCCAGCCGGTCGGGGGCCGAGGCCGAGGCGATGGAGTAGGAGCGTTCGGCGGTGTAGCCGTCCTCGGCCCGCAGGCGCACGTCGACGTGCTGTCCGGGGCGGTGGCCGGTCCAGCCGGGGACGGACAGCACCAGGGTGCGGGCGGTGGGGGTCTCCCACCGGTCGGCCTCCAGGGTGGCCGGGGTCCAGCGGGCCACGGGTCAGTCCCCCCGGTAGCGCTGTTCGCGCCAGGGGTCGCCGTAGTCGTGGTATCCGGCCTGTTCCCAGAAGCCGGGTTCGTCCTCGTCGAGCAGGGTCAGCCCGCTGATCCACTTGGCCGATTTCCAGAAGTACAGGTGGGGGACGAGCAGGCGGGCGGGGCCGCCGTGTTCGGGGTCCAGGGGGTGGCCGTCGAAGGTGTGGGCGATCCAGGCCTGTCCGTCGGTGAGGTCCTGGAGGGGCAGGTCGGTGGTGTAGCCGCCGTGGGAGTGGGCCAGGGCGTATTCGGCGGTGGTCTCCACGTCCTCCAGGAGGGTGTCCAGGGAGACGCCGGTCCAGTCGGTGTCGAGTTTGGACCAGCGGGTGACGCAGTGGATGTCCGTGTGCGGGCTCTCCTGGGGCAGGGCCAGGAGCTGTTCCCACGTCCAGGTGTGGCGGGCGCCGGTCTCGGTGGTGATGGTGAAGGTCCAGGTGTCGGTGTCCACGCGGGGTGTGGGTCCGACGGTCAGGACGGGGAAGTCGTGGGTTTCGTACTGGCCGGGCGGGATGCGGGTGGGGTCGCCGCCGCGCCGTCCGTGGAAGCCCCTGGTGATGAGGTTCATGTGCCTGGTCCCTCGCCGGTGGTGGTGTCCGTGCCCGGCCACCTACCCCGGTGCCCGCGCGGTTAGGGCACCGGGCCGGTAAAAACCGTTCCTCCCCGGCCTGGCGGGGCCGGGGAGGGGGCTGGTGGGGTTCTGGCCGGGACGTCGGGGGCCGGGGGTTCGACGGCCCCGTAGCGGGCGCGGGAGCCGGTGAGGGGACCGGTCACGGCCTTGCGTGCGAAGGCGGTGCTCTCCCGGCGTCCGTCCGGGCGTGTTCCGGGGGCGTTAGGTCCGGGGGGCGTGGTCGGTGCCGGTGAGGGGGCCGACGGCCAGGGGTGTGCCGGTGCGGCCGCGGGCCGTTCGACGGCCTGGACCGGTGTCGGGGTCAGGGGAAGAGCGGGGCGCCCTCGCGGACCAGGTGCCAGTTGACGGTGTGGAAGTCGGCCGGGTCGATGACCTGCACACCGGTGGCGTGGTCGATGAGCGCCTGGCGGATCTCCCGTTGGGCGTTGTGGACCACGGGTGCGTCCACGATGTGCGGGAAGGCGCCGCCGCCGGACTGGCGGTAGTTGTTGACCGCCACCACGAACCGCTGGTCGTCGGTGACCTCGGTCCCGTCCAGGGTCAGGGAGCTCACGCGCCGCCCGGCGGGGCGGGACACGTCCAGGGTGTAGTCGACGCCGGCGAGCTGGTCGCAGTTGTAGTCGGGGATGCCGTCGGCGTTGGTCACATCGGCCGGGTCGACGTCCCCGGTGGCGGGGACCTGCCGGTAGTAGCGGGCGGAGTGTTCCAGGTAGTCGCGGACCTGGGCGCCGGTGAGCACCGAGGCGAGCAGGGTGTTGTCGTAGATGTACAGGGCGGCGATGTCGCGGATGCTCAGGTCGCCGGCGGGGAAGACCGCGGAGCGGCTGAAGGGTGCGGCGATGGACAGCACCGGCAGGTCGGCCTCGGGGGTGTGGGCGATGGCGGCGGCCACGGTGTCGGCCTGGACCTTGTGGACGAAGTCGACGATGGCGGTGTCGGTCCAGCAGGCGGTGGCGGCGCTGAGCTCCTCGGTGCTGGTGGCGACGACCTGGTTGACGTAGGCGACGGTGGTGGCGTGCTGGTCGGCGACCAGGGCGGCGATGCGGGGGTCCTCCTCGACGGTGTTGGCGTTGAGGGTCAGGGCGCTCTTGGACACCACCCGCCAGCGGCCGCGTTCGCGGCGCAGGGCCAGGTCCATGACGGACAGGCGCCGCCCCCAGTAGGAGGGCATGGTCATCAGGACCTGCTCGCCGGTTTGTTCGTTGGTGACGAACCGTTCGGGGACCTCCCGGTGGGCGTGGCCGAACAGGATGGCGTCGATGCCCGGGACCTGTGCGGCGACCAGGGCGGAGGCGTTCTCCACGGGCACGTCGCCCTGGTAGGAGGAGGATCCGCTGTCGCCGGCGTGGGCGCTGACGATGACGATGTCGGCGCCTTCGCGGCGCATGACGGGCACCCAGCGGCGGGCGGTGTCGACCAGGTCGAGGAAGTCCAGGCGGCCCTGGACGTGGTGGCGGTCCCAGATGGCCGAGCCGGGGTTGGTCAGGCCCAGCACGCCGATGGTGAGGGGCTGGGTGCTGGGCTTGTTCGTGCAGTCGACCTTGAGGCGTTTGAGGGTGTAGGGCTTGTAGGCGGGGTCGGTGGTGCCGTGGTGGACGGCGTTGGCGGCCAGGGCGGGTGCGTCCATCTGGGAGATCCAGGTGTCCAGGTGGTCCAGGCCGTAGTTGAACTCGTGGTTGCCCAGGGTGACGGCGTCGTAGTCCAGGGCGTTCATGGCGCGGGCCATGGGGTGTGTCTCGCCGGTCTCGGTGATGGGTTCGACGACGCTGTAGTAGGTGGCCAGCGGGGCGCCCTGGATGGTGTCGCCGGAGTCGAAGAGCAGGGTGTTGTTGCGGCCGCGCTCTGAGCGGATCCGTTCGACGAGGGCGGCGGCTTTGGCGATGCCGATGTGGTCGCCGTCGGCGTCGGAGTACGCGCTGTCCTTGTAGTAGTCCCAGTTGAGGCAGTGGCCGTGCAGGTCGGAGGTGCCCATCACGGTGATGAGGGCCTCGCGTGTGGGGGATGCGGCGGCGGGGGTGGGCCAGCCGGCCAGGGCCAGGGCGCCGGCGGCGCTCAGGCCGCCCAGGGCTCCGCGTCGCGAGATGGTGGGCTCCTTCGTCATGGGGCTTCTCCCGGGGGTTTCGAGCGGGGCGAAGCCACACACGGTAATGGGTCCGGTGCCGTGGGGGAAGCGGGCGTGTGTGAACGGTCGGTGGACACGGCGGGCGTGGTGGTCACAGGGTCTTGCGGTAGAGGACGGCGGGGCGGCCGGAGTCGGCGAAGCGGGTGTGGGCGACCGGGTGCCAGCCGGTGGATTCGTACAGGGCGCGGGCGGTGGTGTTGGTGTGCAGGACCTGGAGGGTGACGGCGTCGGCTGTTTCGGCCAGGCGGGCCAGGGTGGCCTCCAGGAGGCGGCGTCCCCGGCCGCCGCCCTGGAGGGCGGGGGCGATGGCGATGTGGGTCAGGTGGGCGGTGCGGTCGGTGCCGGTGGGCAGGTGGGTGAGGGTGTAGCCGCCCGGTGGGCGGTCCGGGTCGCGAAGGACCAGGAGCAGGCGGGGTGTGTGCAGGAGTTTGCGCAGGGCGCGGGCGTGCACCGCCGGGTCGGGGGCGGTGCCGTCGCGGTGGGCGATGGCGGCGGTCCACAGGTCGGCGCAGGCGGGGTGGTCGGCGGTGGTGCCGGTGGTGATGTCGGGTGCCATGTCGGGCCTTTCGGGGTGTGAGGGTGCGCACCCGTTGTGCGGGAGGGTGCGGTTCACCGGTGGGGGTCGGTGAAGGGGGCGGCCAGGCGGGTGAGGCGGTCCAGGGCGGCGTTGACCGCGGGGTGGGTGCGCGAGCCCGTGCGGGTGCAGGTCAGGATCTTGCGTGCCGGGGCCGGCCTGCCCTGCAAGGGGATGCGCGCGATGGGCAGTTCGGGCAGGTCGGCCAGGCGGGGGATGAGCGCCACGCCCAGTCCGTGGGCGACCAGGGCGGCGACCGCGGTCCATTCCCGGGCCTGGTGGGGTCCGTGGGGGGTGAATCCGGCCGCGCCGCAGGCCGACACGGTGTGCGCGCGGCAGGTGGAGTCCGGGGGCGGCAGGACCCAGGTCTGGTCGGCGGCCTCGGCCAGGGGTACCTCGGTGCGGTCGGCCAGGGGGTGGCCGTGCGGTACCACCAGGTCCAGGACGTCGTCCAGCAGCGGTGTCTGGTCGAACCGGGTGTCGGTGGGCGGCGGTACGCCGGGGGCGGCCTCGATGACGGCCAGTTCGACCTCGCCCTGGAAGAGCAGGTCCAGGGCGCGTTCGGGTTCGGCCTCGGACAGGCGGATGTCCAGGCGGGGGTGGGCGGCCGACAGTTGTGCGGCCATGGGGGCGAGCAGGCGCGACATCACCACGGGGAAGCAGGCGATGCGCAGCGGTCCGGCGGGTTCGGTGCCCAGGCCGCGGATCTGGATCTCGGCCCGTTCCCAGCGGGCGGTGATGTCGTCGGCGTGGGTGAGCAGGTCGTGGGCGGCCGGGGTGAGCCGTACCCCGCGGCCGCGGGGTTCCAGCAGGGGCACGTCCAGTTCCCTGGCGAGCAGGCGGACCTGTTGGGAGGCGGCCGAGGTGGTCATGTGCAGGGCGTCGGCGGCGGCGGTGACGGTTCCGTAGTGGGCGACGGCGCGGAGGACGCGCAGGCGCCGTAGATCGATCATGTAGCTAATGCTTCATGGTCTGGTCCAGAAATTCAACGTGGACATTGAAGGTTCGTGGGGGGAGGCTGGAGGGGTCCGGCTCCGGCGAGAAGGAACGAGTACGACGATGACGAGCACATGCCCGCACTGCGGTTGGCCCGACTCCCAGCTCTTTCGTGTGGTGTCCCGGCACGCCACCGCCGCGGGGCTGACCGTGTGGGCGCGCTGCGCGTGCGGCTCCCTACAGGTGCGCGAGGTCGGCGCGGCGGGGGCGCGCATCGTCTCGCGCGGGCGCCCCGACCTGGTCCCGGGCTGCCCGGCCTGACCCCCGGTGGTCCGGTGCCGCCCCGGCGGGTGCCCGGTGGGGCCGGTCCGGGGAGCGGTCCCGCGGGCCCGGGCGGTGCGCCCGGGAGGGAACCCGGCGCACCCCCCGGGCCCGGATCAGGCCCGCAGGGGGCGCGCCGCCGACCCCGGAGGGCGCCATGGGCGGGCGGGAGGGCGCACCGCCCACGGAGTTCCCCGCGCGGATGGGCGAGGTGGCCCCGCGCGAGCCGGCCGCCCACGGCTGCACGCGCTACGACCGGCTCATCCGGGTCACCGCGAAGGACCTGTTGACGACCCACGGGATGGGCCCCGAGGCGATCCGCATCCCAGAGGAGGAGCCGACCGCCCGCGGTCCGTCCTTCGCCGCCGACCGAGTCCGCGGCCGCGGGCGACGGGGGCGGTGCGGAAATCGTGGCGCGTGGGTGGTCCGCGATACGGTTACGAGCATGAACAACACCCCGACACGACCGTCCACGTCGGTTGAGGACTACGTGAAGGTCATCTACGACCTCCAGGAGCGCGGCACCGGTCCGGTCACCATCTCCGGCATGGCCGAGCGGCTGTCCGTCTCCAACTCCTCCGTGTCGGGGATGCTGCGCAAACTCGGTGAGCTGGGCCTGGTCGACCACCGCCGCTACGGGTCGGTGCGGTTGACGGAGGAGGGCACCAAGGCGGCCCTGTCGGTGCTGCGCCGCCACCGTTTGCTGGAGACGTACCTGGTGGCGGCGCTGGGCTACTCCTGGGACGAGGTGCACGACGAGGCCGAGATCCTGGAGCACGTGGTCTCGGACAAGTTCGTCGACCGCATCGCTTCCTACCTGGGCGATCCGGTGGTCGACCCGCACGGCGACCCCATCCCCACCACGGACGGCCGGGTGGTGGAGCGGCCCTCGGTGCTGTTGTCGGAGGCCGACGAGGGGGTGGAGGGCACCATCGTGCGGGTCAACGACACCGATCCCGACCTGTTGCGGTACCTGGCCGACATCGAGATCGGCATCGGGATGACGGTGCGGGTGGTGGAGCGCCAGCCCTTCGCGGGGTCGCTGCGCATCGCCGTGCGCGCCGACGCCGACGCCCGGGACCGGGACCGGTCGCTGGGTCTGGTGGCCGCCGAGGCCCTGTGGATCGCCCCCGACGAGTCGTGACCCGTGGGCCCGCCGCCCGGCGGCGGGCCCACGCGGTGCCTCACCCCTGGGGGACCGCTCCGGGGACGCCGTCGGCGATGGTGAACCGGGCCCGGTCGGTGATGGGCGCCCCCGGCGTCGACACACGGTCCACGATCCGGTAGTCGGCCGTCCACTCGGTGGGCGTCACCGTGTTCCTCACGTAGCCGCGTTTTCTGTTGATGAACTTGATGTGCGGGTTCTCGGCCAGCTGCACCGCGTCGCCGGGGTTGTGGTCGGTGCCGTCGCCGCCGCTGGTGAAGGAGGTCCCCACCAGTTCGGTGGCCACCGTGGCCGAGGCCGGGTCGTCGAAGTCGGCCTTGACGTCGACCACGTAGTTGGCGTGCACGTCCCCGGTGATCACCACGGGGTTGCGCACGTCGGCCAGGTGGTCGCGGACCTGGTCGCGTTCCACCTTGTAGTTGTCCCAGGCGTCGTCGCTGAAGCCCTCGGCGTCCCCGGCGGTGAAGTCGCGCTGGGAGAAGAACACCTGCTGGGCGAGCACGTTCCACTGGGCCCGGGAGGAGGACAGCTCCTCCAGCAGCCACCGCTTCTGGTCGGCGCCCAGCAGGGTGCGGTCGGGGTCCTCGCGGTCCGGGCGCGACTGCACGTCGCGGTACTGGCGGGTGTCGAGCAGGTGCAGCCGTGCCAGCCGCCCGAACGACAACCGCCGGTACAGGTGCAGGTCCGGGCCCTGCGGGCGCTGGGCGGGCCGCAGCGGCATGTGCTCGTAGTAGGCCTTCAGGGCGTCGGCGCGGCGTTGGGTGAACTCCTCGGAGGGCTCGCCGCGGTAGGGGTGGTCGTCGGCCCAGTTGTTCTCCAGTTCGTGGTCGTCGAAGACCACCGCCCAGGGGAACGCGGCGTGGGCGGCCTGGAGGTCGGTGTCGGCCTTGTACTGGGCGTGGCGGACCCGGTACTCGGCCAGGGTCCGCACTTCGCGGGCCGGGACGTGGGGGCGGCCCACCGCTCCGGCATCGCCGGTCTCGTAGATGTAGTCGCCCAGGAACGCGACCAGGTCCAGGTCCTCGTCGGCGAGGTGGCGCTGGGCGGTGTAGTGGCCGTGGGTGAAGCTCTGGCAGCTGGCGAACGCGAACGCGAACCGGTCCACCCGGGCGCCGGGGGCGGGGGTGGTGCGGGTGCGTCCGACGGGGCTGATGTGGGTGCCGACGCGGAACCGGTAGTGGTAGTGGGCGCCGGGGCGCAGCCCGCGGGCCTCGATGTGGACGGCGTGGGCGTCCCGGGGGCCGGTGGTGGCGGTGCCCGAGGCGGTGACGCGGGTGAACCGTGCGTCCTCGGCGATCTGCCATTGGACGTCGACGGCCCGGTCGGGCATGCCGCCGCGGCCGTCCTGGGCGAGCGGGTCGGGGGCCAGGCGGGTCCACAGCACGACGCTGTTGTGGTCGGGGTCGCCGGAGGCGACGCCCAGGGTGAAGGGGTCGGCGACGGGGGTGGTGCGGGGTGCGGCGGTGGCGGTGGCGCCCCAGGGGGCGGCGCCCACCAGGGCCGCGGTGCCCAGGGCGGCGCCGCCGGTCAGGATGCGGCGGCGGGTGATGGGGGTGCGGGGGGTGCCCGGCATGGGGGTTCTCCTCGGTGCGGGGACGGTGTCCGCCGGGGGTGGCGGGGCCGCGATCCATCCGGCCACAGGGAGCCGAACACCCCAACCATCCCGGGGTGAACATCATCCGACGTTGGGTGACCGAGAGGTGACGGTGTGCGACGTGCGCCGGGGTGGGGGGTGCATGATCGGGGGCGTTCACCGGGCCCGGAGAGACAGGGGAGCGGCATGCGGCGGCGTCACGGAGCACCTCGGCTCATCTGCTCCCGTATCTCCGGGGGAAACGCCTCTTGTCCGTTGTGAACATCGGAATCGTCGCCCGTGCCGACGCCGGTGAGACCGGCCTGACCGAGCGCCCGCTGTTCCACTGCGGCGTCATCGACCGCCTGGGCGGTGCGGACGGCGGGGACACCCGTACCGGCACCGGCGCCATCGAACGCGCCCGGGGCATCACCGTGCGCACCGCCCCCTGAACCGGTGCGCGTGCGCCGCCCGGCCCCCGCACCCGCCGGGGCCGGGCGTCGTATGCTGGTGCCATGCGCAAGCGATGTTAAGTCCGACGACGGTCTTCGGTCCGTGCCCGGGCCCCGCCCGGCGGCACCGCTGTTCGGTGTCCCTGCACGTTCGACCGAAAGACCTCCATGACTCTCGACTCCGCGCGCGCCTTTGGGGCGCGTGTGTTCCGACTGACCGGGCCGCTGTACGTGTACGCGGCGGCGGAGGAGTTCGTCCTCCTGTACCCGGTGTACGCCCTGCTGTTCGCCGACCACGGCCTGTCGGTGGCGCAGATCGGTTCCCTCTTCATGCTCTGGTCCGGGGTGGGCCTGGTGTCCGCGGTGCCCGCCGGGGCCCTGGCCGATGTGGTCCCGCGCCGGTACCTGCTGGCGGCCGCCCCGGTGTTCACCGCCGCCGCCTTCGTGCTGTGGCTGCTGGCCCCCGGCTACGGGGCGTTCGCCGCGGGGTTCGTGCTGTGGGGGCTGGGCGGCTCCCTGTCCTCGGGTTCCCTTGAGGCGCTGGTCCACGACGAGCTCGCCCACCGGGGTGCGGCCGACCGCTACGCGCGGGTGATGGGCGTGACCCGGGCCCTGGGGGTGGCGGCCGTGGGTGCGGCCACCCTGGCGGCGGTGCCGGTGATGGCCTGGGGCGGGTACGCGGCGGTGGGTGCGGCCAGTGTGGCGGTGTGCGCGGTGTGCGCGCTGGCGGCCCTGGCCCTGCCCGAACACCGGCCCGGCCCGCAGGCCGCCCCCGCCGGGGCCGGTGGTACCGCCGGGGCGCAGGCCGCCTTGCCCGCGGGGCCGCACCGGCCCGGCCACCCCTCCGCCCCGGCGGTCCCGGCCCCGGCGGCGGCCCATGCCCCGGAGGCGGCCGC
>NZ_JASFDV010000066.1 GCF_030766825.1 Nocardiopsis sp. CC223A | reverse complement strand
GGGCCGAGCGCTCCGGCCGGGTCGGGTGGGTCATGGCGGGGCCGGTACCACCAGGTCTGCGGCTGCAAAGGCTGCAACCCGCTGGGTGGGCCCGGGGTGTGCCGCGGCAAGGGCCTGCCCGCAGGGGCCGGTGCCCGACCCGGCCACCGCAGCCCCAGCCCGGGCGCACCGCCCAGCGTGCGCGGCAGGCGCAGGCCGCTGACGCTGCGGAAGGCGAGCATCCACGCGATGTTCTTCAACAACGAGGCGATAGGGGAAGTGCCGGGGTTGGGCTGCCACACCAGCCGCATCACCCACGACCCGATCCGGATCTGGGTGTAGATCAGCACCAGAAGCAGCAGGAGCTGCATCAGCCAGTCGTCGTCGCCCACCTCGTCCCCCGTAGCGGACGGGGTGCTGTTGAGGTCGGCGAAGGTCATCTGCCCCTCGAAGAACAGCTTCGCCAAGCACATGAACGTCAGGCTCTGCCCGACGGGGATGGCGCACAGGCCCGCCATGCACCGCCACCACATCTCCGCGATCCTGTTGGTCTGCGGTAGGGCGTGGAAGATCAGCAGGATGGGTGCGCCGATGACCAGGACGATGGCCATGCAGATACGGATCGCCTCGGTGATCATCCACACCACGAACAGCACCACCACGACCACCACGAGCAGCACGGTGAAGATCAGAGCTTCGGCCACCAGGGCGTCTAGGCGGTCGCGGAAGTTCTCCGCCGCCTCCCGGGGGTCGATTGCCTGGGCGCCGATCGCGGCCGAGATCTGGTTCGAGACGCGGATCATCTCGGTGGAGACCCACAGCGAGATGTTCGCCGCGACGAACCCCCACACGATGCGGGGCAGGATGTCGGCGGCCGAGTAGCGGGACTGCACGGTCTGGTGGCCCATGGCTATCAGACCGCCCGCCACCACCACCAGCACGAACAAGGTGTTGGCCACGCCTAGGATCCCGGCGTGCAGGCCCTGCATGCCCTCGGTGGGGACGGGGGTGTAGAACGCTTTGGCTGCCAGCCACCCCAAGGCGGGGTTCAACCCGCTGACGGCGAAGTCAGCGAACCAGTTCGAGACATGGCACCCGGCATCCATGAGGTCGCAGTCGAAGACGTTGTCGTCGACCTCCAGCTCCACCGGCTCCGGCTCCACCACCGGAGGCTCTCCACCTTCGGGGTCCTCGGGCGGTGGCAGCGGATCATCGGTGATCTCCGGGTCCGCCTCCGGTTCGGCCTCGGGCTCGGGTGCGGGGCCGGGGTCGGGTTCGGGTGGCGGGTCATCGGACGGAGGAGGCAGCGGGTCATCGCTGATCTCCAGATCCGCGGGCCTTCGTACGCCCGGCAGGTGCGGGGTCACTGGCCGCCCCCGGCCTGTGCGGCGAGCACCCAGTCCAGGATCTGCATGAGCGTGCTGGCCAAAACCGCGATGCCGTAGCCGATGGCGGTCCCGGTCAGCGCCCGTTTGGCGGAATCGATCGACCCGGGCTCCCCGCCCGCGACCATCCACCGCACCCCGGCGATCGTCAGGAACAAGGTGCCCAGAGCGGTGCCGATCACGATGAGGATCAGCTGCACCCTGTCCACGATCTGGAGCAGCTCGGCCGCCTCCTGCTCGGCGCCCTCCCGGGACTGTGCCCACGCCCACGAGGCATCCCCGACGACCAGCACCCCGACGGCACTGACCAGAGCCAGCCCCCACCCAACCGTCCACACCGGTGAACGCATACGCCTTCCTCCCTTCCTCGCAGTGACGCCTTTCAAGAAGCGGGGCGAAGACGCGGATGCGACACGGGAAGAGCGGCGACTTTCGACGGCAGCGGCAGCACGGTCCCGGTGACGTCGGGGGCGATCGAGTCGGAGCCCAGGGCCGCGGAGGCCTGCACCCGACCGGACCGGAGGGCTTCGGCCAGACGCTTCTCGGCGCGCTCACGGCGTTTGGCCGCCGTCTTGTAGGAGATCCCCAACCGCTGGGCGACGTCGGCGAGCATGTTCTCCTCCAGCCGGGTGGAGGCGATGAGGTCGGCCTCAGCGGAGGTGATGACCCCGCCGCGCACCGCGGCGATCAGCACCAGCTCGCAGCTGCCGCGGGTGTCGAGGCCGGGGTCGCTTTCGTTGCGTGCTCCTCCGCAGGGCGTCGGAGCGTCCATTTCGTGCTTGCGGGCGGAGAGCCCGGCCCGGTGCGCGGGCCGGGTGAGGTACCAGGCCAGGCGCCAGTAGGAGAGGTTGATGGTCCGCACCTGCTGGATGGTCGCGGTCAGGATCGCCGATTCCACCTCGTGCCGGTCGGCGGGGGTGAGTCCGCGCCCGGCCCGGGTGGCCGCTGCGCGCAGGGCGGGCATGCACAGGCCCAGGGCGCCGGTCATCCAGTCCGAGGACCTGCGGGCGGCGCGGATGGTGTGCCGCCAGACCTCGTCGCGGACCTCGTAGGGGGTGCCGTTGGTGAGCAGGATGCGGCGCAGTTCGGTGAGCGGGTAGGGGCGGGGTTCGAGCCAGGGGTGGACCTGGTCGCCGTTCAGCAGCAGGTGGGTGGGGGCCAGGTGGTGGAAGGCGTTCTCGACCACGTGCAGGGGTGAGCGCGAGCCCATGAGCAGAGACCTTTCGCCAGTGCGGGTCATCGGACACCCGCACCTTGACGAACGCCCTGCTCAGAGCACTTTCACGCTGTACTCAGACCGGACTCATGGCGCGCTCACCGGCCGCTCAGAAGGTAAAGAATCCACCAAGTGCTCACTGGTGGGGGATGGCAAAAGCCCTGCTCACGGGCAGTGAGGGTGTCGTGTGAGCAGGGCAGTGATGACGCGGGGGGACTTTCTCGGCTGTTGGCTTGTTGCGGCCTGTTTTTAGCGGTGGGCACCGTGCCATGGCGAAGGACCTTTCCCCACGGGCGAGGACCGCAGACGAGAACCACCAGGTGCCTTGAGCGTTCGGTGGCGCATACCGTTTCGTAACAACACACCGACATATAGACCGACATACAGGCAGGACGGCAGTAGCCAGAACCCGGACTGGGCGGTGGTTCCCGGCGTACCGTAGGGTGCGTGTGCGCAGACGAGATGACCCGTGAACGTGCTCTAGATGTCGGTGGCCGCGTGCTGCGAGCTGCTGGATGGCCGACACAAGGGATGCGGGTGCTGGGGCCGATCGGTGAGAACGCGAACCTGGTGTCTCCCGGGCCGGGGATCGTGTTGCGTATCAGTTCCCACAGCGCGTTAGAGCGAGCCCACCGGGAGGTGGAGATCGCACGCTGGTTGCATTGGAGTGGTGTCCCGGTGGTCCGAGCATTCTCGGACACACCCCACGTGGAGGACGGCCGGTGGGTAGTCACCCTGTGGGAGTACATCCCCGAGGTGAGGCCCGGCTCCCCGGCAACTATTGGAACAGTGCTCAGGTCACTGCACAGGCTTGCGGCCCCGGTGCACCTTTCGCTGCCGGTGCTGGACCCGTTGGCGGGCATTGACGGCTACATCGCTTTGTCCGCGCTCGGTGCCGACGAGAAGGCGTTCCTATACACACGTTTGGCTGAGCTGGGGGTCGAGCTCTCCGCGTTGGACCACGCGTTTCCGGTAGGCCCGGTTCACGGGGATGCCCACCGCAAGAACATCGTCGAGGATAACCAGGGGCGACCAGTGGTCCTGGATCTGGAACGGTTCGGTATCGGTGCCCGGGAGTGGGATTTGGTGGTCGCGGCCGTCTATGAGCGGGTCGGCTGGTATACGAACGCTGAGTACTCCGCGTTCGCCGACGCCTACGGATGGGATGTGCGTTCCTGGGCGGGGTTCGAGACGTTGGCGGCGGCCCGCGAGCTGAGGATGACAGCGTGGCTGTGCGCACGCACTGGCCGCGAGCCACACCTGCTCCCCGAAGCGCGTTGTCGCATCGCCTCCCTCAAAACCCCGTCAGCGCCCAAGAGTTGGACACCGGGAACCTGACAAGCCTCACCGGCGGACAAGCGGGGCGTCAGCGAGGAACTCGTCGAGTTCCCGAACGTGCCTGCTGCTGGCGTAGGGTTCGAGGTCGCTGCGCAGGCGGGTGATGTAGGTGCGTACGCGGGCCGAGCGCAGGGTTCCGGCCTGGGTGATGGCGGTGCGGGCCAGAGCGCAGGCGGCTTCAGGATCGGCGTCGGCCTGCTTCAGGTAGGCGCTGGCTTGGATGAGTCCGGCGAAGGTGCGGCTGCGGCGGAACCCCTTGGGTGCCAAGGTGATGGAGCGGTGGGCATGGTCGATGGCGCGGATGCCGTGGCCGAGGTCGTGGGCGCAGTGAGCGCTCTCGTCGGCAGCCTCCGAGGCGTCAAAGTATCCCATCCAGGCTGGCTCTGTCATCGGGTCGATCTGGTGGAAAGCCTGTTCCATCTCGTCCAGGGCCCGGGTGCAGGCGTGGTCGTCACCGAGTGAGGCCAGACCACGGGCCTCCATGGCGGCGAGCATGGCGCGTACCGCGGGGGTGGCGTGGTGCGCCGCGCCGGTTTTGGCGGTGCGGGCCAGATCGACGGCGCTGCGGAAGCGCCCCAGGAAGTTGGCCTGGTGGCTCAACAGAGCGAGAGATTTGGCTCCCAGGAGGCGGTCGTTTCCCAGGTGTGCGAGGTTGAGGGATTGGAGGAAGTAGCGGCGCCCCAGGTCGTGGAGTCCGGCGTCGTAGGCCATCGCGCCGACTTTGGCGGCGAAGCGAGCGCTGGCGGCGAACAGGCTACGGCCGGTCTCCGGGGCAAAGCGACCGCGCAGCAGCGGGGTGACCTCCGTGTGCAGGTATTGCACGGCGGCGGTGCGGGCGTGCCCACCGCCGAATTCGTGGTCCAGGGCCTCGAAGAGGTCGCAGGCTCTCCTGATGGCGTTGATGTCGTCTTCGGTCACCTCGGGTACGGCCTGGGAGGAGTGAGTGGTGAGGGTTGTGGGCGGTGCTACCAGCCACCTGAGTAACGGTGTGCTCAAGTGATCGGGATCGATCCGGATGGTATCCGGGGTGAGACGTTGTTCTAGGTCGGTTCGCCACAGCCATCCGCTGGCTTCTACCGCGTCCGGTACGGACTCGGTGAAAAGACCGTCAGGGTTGGTGAGAGCGAGCGGCGGGCTGCTGATGTTCGCCGTTGGAGACTGGGGAAGTTCAAGGAGGGTCTCCGCTGTGCCCACGTGTCGTTCTGGGTGTGGTGTATCGGGTGGTCGAAGTATGTCGAGTCCGTTGAACACAGCATCGCGGGTGCTTTTCCGTTTGAGTCTGGACTTGCCTGAGACGGAGTCGGAGATCGTGGACTGTGACAGGCCCAGAATCTGAGCCAACTCCGTCTGCGACAGCTCCGAGTGCCACAACACCAGCCGCACCAACGCCGCAGCGTCTCGCTTCTCCCACGCCTGCCGTATCTCAGGCAGTGCCCACACCTCCGCTGGGATGCACCGGCACCCTGACCAGCCGGTGTTGGGGGGTCGACCACAGCCCCGACACACCACTGGCTTCTCATCCGTCAGCAATATGCACCTTTCATCCGATGAAGGGATCGCTGATTTCACGGTAACCACCGCAAGTCCCTTGTGTCCGGTTCGTGCCTGAAGGGTGTAATTGGCGGGATTTGAAGCCCTTCGTCATTACCATAATAGTGCGGCCCTGGCTATCGCCAAACCCTGTTGAAACCGATATCTTTCGATCGTTTTTCGTTAGTGCGCAGCCCCGGGGATCCGCACGATGGGACACATGAATCCAGTTCCAAGGGCCCCGGCGCGACAGAAATCACCAGACATACCGGCACTGGTGCGCGCACAGGTCAAAGCGCTGTACCCCCAAGGCGTCGACCCCGTTGTTTTCGCTGCAAACGGGCGCACACTGGTTGGCGGTAATGGGCCCCTCGAAGCGATCGCACCACTCGTCGTCACCTACTCGGGACTGGCCAGCGCCCCCCACCACTGCGCTGCTGTGGCTGGCCTTGATCGGTTCCTGGCCTCCGAGTCCGCACGCCGAGAGGCAGGGCGTTGATCGTGGCGGCCGCGGTGATGCAGGCTCTGCACCAGGCACGGCGTACCTTTCCCGGCGGTGACATGGTCACCGTTGGTGCTGCTCGCCGATGGGTGGAGGACCACCTTCGTGAGTGGGACGTCGAGGCTCCTGACCTGCTGACCTTGATCGTGTCGGAATTGGTGACGAACGCGCTCACCCACACCCGCAGCGGCATTCCCGGAGAGAACGTCACCCTGCGCCTCTACGTCCACTCGGATTACATCCGAGTCGCGGTCAAGGACGCTGGCCCTAAACCCCGTCGCGTCCCTCGGCGTCGCTCTCCAGAGGACACGTCCACCCATGGCCGCGGTCTGCTGCTGGTTGACGCCCTCTCCCTGAGGTGGGGGCCGCTGACGGTCGGGACCGGGGTGTTCGCGGAGGTCGCCCGATGACGGCGCTCGCACTGACGATGGTGCCCCAGCACCAGATCCCACCCCGGCCGTCCCCTCGTGCCCAACAAGCCCTGCGGGACATGGAACTCGCTCTGGTGAGCCTGGGCTACACGCCCTGCACGGACTTGGGGGAGTGGGTGATCGACGCCCGCGTCTACCCCGAGCGCACCTGGCGGCAGGGCCGCCCCGTCGGGATCGGTGCGCCGTCGGCGGCGGTCCGGGTGCTCCTGCACCAGCCGGAGGAGACCGGCCTGTGGTGGCTCATCGAGTACCCCGCCCGCCTGACCGGCGCTCCTGCGACCGGGCACCACCGCTTGGCCGTGCTGGGCGATGCCACCCGGTCCCTGCACTCCCAGGACCTCGGGCTCCTCGACCACCTCATCACCCGGGCGCGAGGAGGGGGCGGATGAGACGGCCCATGCTCAGCACCGTGCTGCGGCGTGTTGATCTGCTCCGGACCCGGTTCGAGGACCTGCGGTGGCGCGCCGCCCTGCACGGCCTGGTGCTCACCCGGGAGCGCCGACTGCTGGGAGCGGTCTACCTCCTCACCCCGCTGGAGGGCGAGGCGGTCATCCTCTACGACCTCAACGAAGTCATCGGTCACCTCGCCCACAGACCCACCCGCTAGGACCTGCCGCCGCCCGATCGAGGACCGCCACGTCCTCACCGGGGAAGAGAGGGCGGCGGCTCCCCCGGGGCCGTCCCCCGGGAACCGGGTGGGGCCGTGCACACCACCACGGCCCCACCCGGGTCCACCGACTCGACAACGAAACACGAACATGACCGCTCACCCTTTCCTGCTGACGCCGACCGACGCCGGTCTGCTCCTGCGCCACCTGCGCCTTCTCCAGAAACAGACCACCACGGCTCTTGGCGCCGAGGCCGGGATCGACCAGTCCGTGATCGTGCGCGTGGAGCAGGGGCGGCTGCGCCTCAACCCGGACTCTCTCGGCCGTCTCCTCGACGCTCTGAACACACCACCGGCTCACCGCAAGGCGATTGTCCTGGGCATGGCCACAGATCCCGGCTACCTGCATCTTCTCGATCCCACGACCCCCTAACCCCTGCTCTGGAGGACCTGATGCCCCCCGCGATCACCCCTCCCACGGATATCGACCACGTCCTGGAGCGCACGCTCCTGCTCGCCCGGCTCGGACCGGCTGACACGGTTCCCCCTTGCCAGGCCCGGGACCTCACCGGGCTCGGGCGCCGTGCCCTGGCCGACCGCGCCGCCGACGGACGCATCCTCGCCCACCGCGCTACCTCCGGCGGCAACCGCTCTTACGAGGTCTCCAGCATCGTCGACTACCTGGCCGAACACGGTCCCGTCGTCACTGTTTCGTGCCGGGTGTGATGGTGGTGTGTCCTGCTTTCTTCGGAGTCGGATTTCTGGATCCTGGGACCACGTGACCCTTGAAGGAGGGCATCGTGGGACGTCGTGGATACCCCGCCCAGTTCCGCCGCAAGGTCTTGGACCTAGTCCAGGCCGGACGCAGCGTCACGGACGTGGCACACGATCTGGACATCAGCACCGAGACGATCTACGCTTGGCGGCGCCAGGACCGCATCGACCAAAGCCTAATCCCAGGCCTGACCAGCACCGAGAAGAGCGAGCTGGCCGCGGCGAACAAGCGCATCGCCGCACTGGAGGCCGAACTGGCGATCCACCGCCGTGCCAGCGAGCTGCTGGGGAAGGTGGTGCCCCCAAAAGACGGTTCGAGACGATCGCGGTGATGGCCACCGAGGGCCACCCGGTCCAGGTCGCCGTCCGGGTGCTGGGGGTGTCGGAGTCGGGGTTCTACGCCTGGCGCGACCGCGGCCCCTCGGCCCGCTCGGTCCGGCATGTGCTGCTCACCGACACCATCCGCCAGATCCACGCCGCCTCCAACGGCATCTACGGGGTGCGGCGGGTGCACGCCGAGCTCACCCTCGGCCGCGGGATGCAGCTCTGGCACGCCGGCGGTGGCGATGCTGATGTCCCGAGCCGGACTCAAAGGGGTTACGGGACGTCCGAAGTGGCGGCGGGCACGGCCGGACTTGGTCTCGGCCGACCTGGTGAACCGCCACTTCACCCGTCAGGCCCTGGACCAGCTGTGGGTCACCGACATCACCGAGCACCCCACCCGGGAGGGCAAGGTCTACTGCGCGGTCGTTCTGGACGTGTGCTCACGGCGCGTGGTCGGGTGGGCGATCGACTCCTCACCCACCGCGGCCCTGGCCACGAACGCGCTCGGGATGGCCATCGACAACCGCCAACCCCCTGCGGGGACGGTGATTCACTCCGACCACGGCGTGCAGGGCGGATTCAACTGGTCGTCGCAACACCTCGATCACGAGGGTGTGCGATGGGGCGCAAAAGAAAACAGCTCCCCGAGGTGCCTGCGGGAGCACGACGCCAGAGGGCGCCGTGGGCTCCAGCGCGGCAACGCCGCCGCGGAGTCCTTCAACGCCAGCCTCAAGCGCGAGACGCTGCAGAGGAAGGGTCTGAAACGCTGGGCCACAGCCAGGGCGGCCCGATTGGCGGTGTTCTCCTGGATCAACCGGTACAACACCCGTAGACGGCACTCAGCCAACGGCCAGCTCAGCCCACTCGTGTACGAGCAGAGAACGGCGAGCCTGGGACTCGCCGCCTAATCATCAGGTGTCCACTCTCATGGGGGAACGCCCCCAACTCGTAACTACACGGCATTGCATCTATAGGACCGTCCCGGCACGAAACAGGCTGCGGTTCGACCGTTCCTGGCCTGGGGTGGGCTGTTGACCGCGCCCATCGGGCGGGTGCGGGCGCTGCCCGCCCCAACCTGACCGGCTTTGACCTGCACTAACGAGGAAGAGGAGCCGTTTTCGGGGGCCGTGGACCCAGGCGCTGACCCGGGCGGATCGGGTCGTTGCCATGCCCGTACCAGGGTTTTCGCCATCCGGTCAGTCCCGAGTGGCTCTCTCTGTCTGACCGACAAGGCGTCATGAAAGATCGAGGTTAGTGTCGGAGATTTCCATGGCCAGGGGGAAGGCCCGTCAGCTGTAAGCAGTTTGAAAGCATATTCCGGGATACTTGTGCCTAGGTTGCCCAACCCTCCTCAGAAGGTGCGATGGATGTGTGGAAGGTATCAGCGGGCGGTTCAGGACACGGGCGATGCAGTCAAGATCCTTACCGAGCGTGATCTCCTCGCGTTCTTTCCGAGTGAGCACTCATTTCGCCCTCATCGGCAACCCGCTGCGAACTGCGGTGTTACTACGACGTTATGACACCACCAACGGAAGGAGTTCTCTTGGAGATGATCCGCATCACGGCCCTGGGCCGCTGTTCCATCGATGGGGTGGCAGTCCGCAGCCGCCGGTCAGTGGAGTTGGCCGCCCTGGTCTCTCTCAACGGGGGATCCGCTGGCAGGTCATGGCTAATAAGCAACTTCTTCGAGGACGACCCCTCGCCGTCGAGCCTGCCGACCCTGGTCCTGCGTGCGTGCAGGATCGGTCTACCGGTGTCCTACGACCAGGATTCCGGATTTTACAGGCTCCAGGACAATGTGTGCTGCGACATCACCGAGGTCTTCGACCTCTTACGCGACGGTGACATCGAAAGTGTTCTGGAGCTCTACAAAGGGCCCTTCCTGCATTCCAGCGACAGCCCTTTCGCCTGGTCCACGCGGACCTCCCTGGAGAACGCCCTGGTCCGAGGTGTACCGGTGCGGGCCGATACCGATCTGATGACACGGGTGGACCGCGTCGTCAAGCATCCCGAGCTGAGAGCGTGTCTGAGAAGGGTCAGGAGACGAGGCCTTCGCTCGTCCAGGCACTCTGGCGGACAGCATCTCGTCCTTGTGCCAGGCGGCAGGCCATTTGACCTATCGCGGCCCAGCGCACCATGGCCTCGGATACCGCGGGGTCACGCTCGTAGTCCCTGGCCAGACGCTGGTGGGAGGTCAACCACGCCAGCGAGCGCTCGACCACCCACCGGCGCGGGATCACCGCGAACCCCACTTGACCGGGAGCCTTGCGCGCAATGTGCGTGGTCGCGGCCACGAACTTCTCGGCTCAGGCCACCAGCCTTCCCGCGAACCCCGCGTCAGCGAACACGAACCGCACCGGAGTGGCCAGGTACAGGCTCAACGGGGTCGTTTTCGCCTGTCGTGGTCCTGGACCGAGGCGGCCATCACGCACACCACCAGCAACAGCCCCAGGGTGTCGGTGACGATGAACCTCTTGCGGCCGTTGACCTTCTTGCCCGCGTCATAGCCCCGGGTGTCCTGGCCGACGGCGTCGGCCCCCTTCGGGCTCTGGGAGTCGATGGTCCCGGCCGAGGGCGCGCCACTGCGCACTTGAGCCTTGCGGAGTCGGCGGCGCAAGGCGGCCATGGCCTGCTCGGTGACCTTGGCTTCCTCCCAGCGGGCGAAGTACCAGGTCTGCCAGGGTGGGAAATCCACGGGCAGGTGCCGCCAGGAGCAGCCGGTGCGCACCACGTACAGGATCGCGTCCACCATGTCGCGGTGGAGGTGCTTTTCGGGTCGGCCGCCGGTGTTGGTCGGCGGGAGCAGGGGCTCGACCAGAGCCCACTGGTCATCGGTCAGGTCAGAGGAGTAGGTCGGACGTCGCAGCATGGCGGCCATGCTCGCGGCCTGACGGCAGTCGTGTGAGCGAAGTGTCCGGACCGTCACCTCTCCTCAAACACTCTCTAATTCACGAACGACCGATGACCATATTCGGCCAACAGGAACAAACAAGGACAGCCTCAAGTCACATGACCAGCGGAAAGAAACACGCGACTCCGGAACCCCACAGAGCCAAACTGAAATGGGATATGGAGAATCCGATCCACCATCTGATGGCCTGAATTATAAACATTTTATAAACCCCCCCAAGCGCCCCCACTCCTTTCTCGGAGTCCGACTCCGAGAAGGGCGAAGGCGAGAATAATAGGTTTATAGTATGGCTAGACCAGAAACAAAGATCGATCCAGAAAACGGCCCGATCGGCCTCTTTGCGAGCAAGCTGAGGGACTTGAGGAAGCAGTCGGGCTCACCCACCTACAGGGATCTGGCAAAGAAGACCAACTATTCGGTCGCGACACTCTCGGAAGCCGCCCGGGGGTGCCGCCGTCCCACGCTCGACGTCACACTCGCCTACATCGATGCCTGCGGCGGTGACCGCGAAGAGTGGATCCGACACTGGCGCGAACTCGACCGCACGCTGAAGTCCGACTCCGGAACCCTCCAGGCGACTCGACCCGCCTCCATCAGCCGCCCGTCACCGAGCGTGTCCCCGCAGCTCGAGTCGCGACCGAGTCGAAACGTCGCCGCACCGTCCCTGACGGCCGCCCCTCCCGCACCGACGCCGCCCGGACGCGACACCGGACACGGTCACGACTCCGCTTTCGCGAACACCTCGAATTGGACATTCTTTCTCCTGGGTGCCATTCTCGCACTGGCCACCAGTATCACATTTTTCAACTGAGGCCAGAACACTTCAGAAGGCAATTGGACTCAAACTCGAAAGGTCCCATGCTCGCCATCAGCAATGCGTCAAAGTCATTTGGGTCAAAAAAAGTGCTTCACGATCTCTCGCTCAACGTGGAAAAAGGGAGCATCTTTGGCTTCTGTGGCGCGAACGGCCAGGGAAAAACAACCGCCATGCGGATCATGATCGGGATCCTGAAGCCCGACAGCGGCACTGTCAGGTGGAACGGTGCTTCTATCGGACGGAAGGAGCTCCGTCGCATCGGGTACATGCCGGAGGAACGGGGTCTGTACCCCAAGATGACGCCGAAGCGCCAGCTGGCCTACTTCGGCGTCCTCAGCGGTGTCAACCGGAGAGAGGCCGAGGAGAGGGCCGAGTACTGGTTGGAGAGGTTGGCGGTGAAACTCAACCCTAACGACTCCCTCGAGAACCTCTCTCTGGGCAACCAGCAACGGGTACAACTGGCCTCCACACTCCTCCACGAACCGGACCTCCTTGTCCTGGACGAGCCATTCTCCGGCCTGGATCCCGTCGCGGTCAACGCACTCTCCGAGCTCCTGGTCGAGCAGGCGAGAAAGGGCGTCTCCATCGTGCTCTCCAGTCACCAACTCGAGCTCGTCGAGAACCTGTGCGACTCAGTCGGCGTACTCAAGGATGGTCGACTGGTCGCTGAAGGTCCGGTGTCTGAGATCAAGAAGCAAAGCATCAAGAGGATCGCCAAGGTCAAGCTCAGCGGTGCGTCCGACAGCTGGCACGTGGACCTGCCGGGGACGCGCCTGGTTGAGAGGGGGGAGATTTCCTCTCTGCACGTGGATGAGGGAATACCGCCCGAGGAGCTTCTGAAGAACCTCATGGAGAGGGGCACAGTCGAGCACTTCTCCTGGAATCACCAGAATCTGTCGGAGGTCTTCCTTGATCTAGCCGGGGTCGAATCGTAAGAATCCCCGAGAACTGCCAGAAGAAATTTGGAGGCTGGGAAACATGCCCTCACCCGCGGGGGAGAACATCCGAACTGTTTGGATAATCGCCGAACGAGAAATCCGAGAGAAATTTAAGGACAGAAATTTCATCGCCTCCACGGGGCTCATTGTCTTTCTGATCTCGGCGATGATCCTAATCACCTCGTTCGCTCTGGATCGAGACACTGAGTACACGGTGGGATTCGACGCATCGGACGCAGCGGTCCGTACCGCGGTCGAGCAACAGGCGGAAACCCTGGACTTCGTCCTACAAACAGAGAAGTTCACGACCCTCGACGCCGTTGAGGAGGCCATCCGGTCCGAGCGGGTGGACATCGCGATCTTCGGCGACATGATCATCACCGGAGACAACTCCACGCCCGAACTCCAAGCGCTCCTGGAATCCGGCTACCAAGCCGCCGCCTCAATCGATCTCCTCGCAAGCGCCGAGCTCAGCGACGAGCAGGCCATGATCATCGCCCAAGGCCCGCCCCAGCCCGAGCGGAGCGACCTGAGCGGCATGGACTCGACCACTCACAGCATGCTGGTCTACACAATGTTCGGCACAGCGATCCTCTACGGTTTGTTGGCCCTGATGGGTCAGTACATCAGCCAGGGTGTGGTGGAGGAGAAGGCCAGCCGTGTCTTCGAACTGCTTCTCACCAAGGTGAAGGCCTGGCAACTGCTGGCCGGAAAGCTGGTAGGTCTCGGCCTGGTCGGTCTCAGCCAGATACTCCTCATCCTTCTGGCCAGCGGCGGTGTCGCCCTCTACTCCGGGCTGCTCACGTCGGGAACAGACCTGGGCCTGACGGACATGCTGGCCCTCGTCCTCAACATCACGATCTGGTTCGTCTGCGGATACGTGTTCTTCTCCGCGCTGTTCGCCATCGCCGGGTCCCTGGCCGCTCGGCAGGAGGATCTCCAGAGTGTCCAGACACCGGCGATCATGATCCTGGCCATCAGCGTCTCCTCCCTCCTCCCCGCCGCGAGCTCCCCCGAGGGAGAGTTCACACGTTTCCTCTCCATTATTCCGCCGTTCTCACCCGCGGCGATGCCAATCCGATCAGCGGTGGTCGACATCTCCTGGTGGGAGTACTCGATCTCCTTCCTGCTCCTGGCGGTCGGCACCGTCCTGATGATCAGTTTCGGTGGACGGATCTACAAGGGAAGCATGATGCGGGTCGGCGGAATCATGAAAATCCGAGACGCGCTCTCCCGGGACAAGGAATAAAGGAGTGATGATTCATGAAAGCACTGGTCCTGGCTGGGGGTTCCGGGACGAGGTTGCGCCCGATCACCCACACTTCGGCCAAGCAGCTGGTTCCGGTCGGAAACAAGCCCGTCCTCTTCTACGCCCTGGAGTCCATCCGTGAGGCAGGAATCACCGAGGTCGGCCTCGTCGTAGGAGAACAGGCCGACCAGATCAAGGCGGCAGTGGGCGACGGGAGCGGGTTCGGCCTTTCCATCACTTACCTTCTGCAGGCCGAACCGCTCGGGCTGGCGCACGCCGTGATCGTGGCGCGGGAGTTTCTCGCCGACGAACCGTTCCTCATGTTTCTGGGCGACAACTTTCTCATCGGAGGCGTGCGGGAGCAGGTCCAGAGTTTCGAGCTCCGCCCCCAGTCTTCGCGGCTACTCATCACCCGGGTTCGGAATCCGGAGCAGTTCGGGGTGGCGGAGATCGGAGAGAACGGGAGGATCATCAGCCTGGAGGAGAAGCCAGAGCACCCTCGGAGCGACCTCGCGATCGTCGGCATCTACCTCTTCTCGGCTGACATCCACCGCGCGGTCTCCGAGATCAAGGCAAGTGCGAGGGGCGAACTCGAGATCACCGATGCCATCCAGTGGATGATCGATCAGGAAATGGTGATCGGGACCACCGTCGTCGACGGCTATTGGAAGGACACGGGGAACGCCCAGGACATGATCGAGGTGAATCGCCTCGTCCTGGAGAGCGTCAAGTCGAGCAACCAGGGACACGTTGACGAGGAAAGCGAACTCGTAGGTCAGGTTCAAATTGGAGAGGGCAGCCACATACGCGACTCCCGAATCGTCGGACCCGTCGTCATTGGGAAGGGGTGCGTGATTACCGACTCCTACGTCGGACCCTACACCTCCATCGCGGACGAGTGCTCCATCGAAGAGACCGAGATCGAACACTCAATCGTCTTGTCGAATGCCTCCATTTTCGGAATCAAGCGTATAGGCGCATCCATGATCGGGCAGCACACCAACATCTCTCCCACGTCCGGACATCCCCGGGAACACCGATTCATTCTTGGGGACCACAGTGAAATCGAGCTGCACGTATGAAAATCGTCGTGATCGGTGGAGCCGGTTTCATAGGCTCGCAGTTCGTCCGTGACATCGTCCTCGGAGAACGTCCCGGCTTCGAGCACGCGGACGTCACCGTCTACGACAGGTTCACCTACGCCGGGAGCCGGGCCAACCTGGGCGAGGCGCTCCAGCGATGCAGGGTGGTCGAGGGCGACGTGTGTGACCAGGCATCCCTCACCGACGTCCTCGCCGGGTCCGACCTGGTCGTGAACTTCGCGGCGGAGACACATGTCGACCGGTCGATCACCGACTCCCACGCTTTCATGAGGACGAACGCCCTGGGCACTCAGGCCCTGATGCGGGCGTGCCTCAACACCAGTGTGCCCAGGATCGTACAGGTCTCAACGGACGAAGTCTACGGGTCGATCGAGAGGGGCCGCTGGACGGAGGACCAGTCGATCAGTCCGAACTCTCCCTATGCGGCCGCCAAGGCCAGCGGGGACTTGATCGCCCTGGCGTACGCCAGAACCCACGGCCTCCCGGTCAGCATCACGCGCTGCGGCAACAACTACGGACCCTTTCAGTACCCTGAGAAGCTCGTCCCCCTCTTCATCACGCATCTTCTGGAGGGGAAGAGGGTTCCGCTCTACGGAGACGGAAAGAACGTCCGCGAGTGGGTGCACACCGCCGACCACTGTGCGGGCATTCGACTTGTAGCCCTCGCTGGGGAACCCGGCGCCGTCTACAACATCTCCGGCTCTGTAGAACTGTCGAACACCGAGATCGTTGATCGTCTCCTCGAACTTCTCGGCGCCACCTGGGACCGTGTCGAGTTCGTCGCCGACAGGCAAGGCCATGATTTCCGGTACGCCCTGGACGACTCGCGTATTCGATCGCTCGGATACACACCGGAGGTCGATTTCGACAAGGGCCTCGCAGACACCGTTCGCTGGTATCGGGAGAATCCGGACTGGTGGGGTCCGAGAAAACTCGAACCCCAAGGAGGTGAATAGATTCCGTGGGGTCGACTCCGGTTCGATTCGGGGTGATGGGATGCGGATCCATCGCCCAGAGAAGAACCCTCCCAGCTATGATGCTTCATCCGTCGGCCGAGATCAGTTCGGTCGCGAGCCGCGACGCCGCCAAGGCGGAGGAACTGACGCGGAGATTCGGTGGCACGGCGGTCGAGGGCTACGCGGCCCTCCTCCACCGTCCTGATGTGGACGCCGTCTATGTCACGACCCCCACCGGTCTGCACGCCGAGTGGGCCGCCCATTGCATCAGGGCGGGCAAGCACGTCCTCGTGGAGAAGCCGTTGGCCTCCGAGCCGGCAGATGTTCGGGACCTCGTCGAATTGGCCAGACGCCACGACGTCGTGCTCATGGAGAACCTGATGTTCCGGCATCACTCGCAGCACCAAGAGGTGGCGAAACTCCTCTCCCGGGGGGACATCGGGGAGCTCCGCTCCCTCAGTGCCGCGTTCGGTATACCGCCACGCTCCCCCGACGATGTCCGTTTGAGCCGGGAACTGGGCGGCGGAGCGCTTCTCGACCTCGGTGTCTACCTCCTTGAGACCGCGAGCATGTATCTGGGTGAGGAGATCCGGGTGCGGGGGGCTGTTCTTCGTGAAGACCGGGACTCGGACGTCGATGTCGCCGGACACGTTCTCCTGTCGGCTGGCGAGGCCACCGCGGAACTGACCTTCGGATTCGGCTTCGGATACCGGTGCGCGTACTCCTTGTGGGGCTCCGAAGGTCGGCTCACCCTCGACCGCGCCTACACGGCACCCCCCGAGTGGCGGCCACGGCTCGAGGTAGCCCGGCAGGACCATTTCCAGGAGTTGACTCTCGCCTCGGACGACCAGTTCCTGCGTGCGTTGGAGCATTTCGTCGCCGCCGTCCAGGGGACCGAGAGCACCGAGGAGAACCTGCGGTCCGCCCTGAGGAACGCGGACCTCACGCGGGACATACGCGACATGGCGAACTTCGGTGCCGGGATTCGAGAGAAATCGCCCGATCACGTCCACTCCCCGGAGGAACAGAATCCATGACCTCGCTGTTGACGTCTGCCAACGGCGGACAAGCCCCCCTGATCGTGGTGTTGGGGGCATCCGGGTACATCGGTTCCGCGACCACGGCGGCTCTGGCACGATCCGGTGCCCGCGTACGGGCCGTAGCCCGGCGGCGCGCCAACGTCCCGTCCGATCTGGCGGACCGGGTCGAGGTCCGCTGTGCCGACCTGAGCGTTCCCAGCGCCGTCCACACGGTCGTCGGCGACGCCGACATTGTGATCAACCTGGTGGCTCCCCTCACGGACACCGATTCGTGGCGGGGGGTTGGTGACCAGGAGGCGAGCGAAGCCCTCAACCGGGGGCTGATCGTCGAAATCGTCACGGCGCTCAGCACCCAACGGGGATCTCCGAGACCCGTACTCGTCTTCGCCGGAACCACCGGACAGGTGGGCGCGCCACAGGACCCGCATATCGACGGCAGCGAGGTCGACCGTCCGGTCACCCCCTATGGAGACCTCAAGCTCGGCGCCGAACGCGAACTGCTGCGCGCCAGTGCGGACAAGGGAATCACGGGGCTGTCCCTACGCCTTCCGACGGTGTTCGGGCACAGTCATCGGGGCTACGCACCTGACAGGGGCGTCACGGCGGCCATGATCCGTCGTGCCATGACCGGCCGTCCTCTGCCCATGTGGAACAACGCCTCCGTCCGCAGGGACCTGATCCATGTGGACGACGTCGCGGACGCCCTGGTCGCGGCTGTCACCCACGCCGGGCCCCTGAACGGGCGTCACTGGCTGGTCGGTACGGGCGTCTCCACCACCATCGAGGAACTGTTCACTACGATCGCCGAAGAGGTCTCGCTCCACACAGGTCGAGAGAGGGTGCCGGTGATCTCGGTACCTGCTCCCGAGTCCGCGACCCCCACGGACTTCCAGAGCTTCGAGATCGACTCCTCGTCGTTCAGGAGTGTGACGGGTTGGCAGCCGAAGGTCGATCTCCGGTCCGGCCTCAGGCACTCCGTCAGGGAGTTCCGTTGATCCCGGTTCTCCACGTCTGAGAGCGGCGCCCCGCGTCCCCGCGCTACCCGGCGCTCGGGTCCGCGCGAAGAAGGCTCGCGTGTGCCCGAGGGCACGCCCGCCTCCCCGCCCGCACTCTCCGGTCAGCGCGCAACATCGATACCCACACTCATTGGAGAAGCCCATGGAACTCATGACGCGCGGACAGCGCCTCATAGAACTCGGCGACCTGATCACACCTATGGCACTGCGTGCCGCCGCCGAGCTGCGCCTCGCGGATCTCTTGGAAAAGGGGGAGTCGTCCCCCGAGGAGATCGCCGCCAAGACCGCCACCGCCGTCAGGCCAATGCGCAAACTTCTGAAACACCTCGCGGCGGTCGGTGTCGCGCAGGAAGGCGAGAACGGAAAGTTCTCTCTCGGTGAGCTCGGAGAACCTCTACTCTCCGCCAACGACCCCTACGGCTTCCGGCCCACCCTCGATCCAACGAACCTGAGTGGTCGGGCCGAGATGGCCATGACCAACCTGACTCACACCCTGAGGACGGGCGAGCCCGCCTACAACGCCTGCTACGGGCGGGACTACTGGTCAGACCTGGAATCGTCCCCCACTCCGATCCCCGGGCACGAGGATGCGTTGAACGCTCCGCCCGGGTTCGACTCGGACCTGGTGGTCAACGGGTACGACTGGAGCCGCGTGTCGTCCGTCGTGGACGTCGGTGGCAGTGGAGGGGCACTCCTGTCCTCACTGCTGCTGGCCCATCCGCACCTGACCGGAACGCTGCTCGACCTGTCAAAGGCAGCACGATCCGGTCTGGAGCGCTTCTCGCGCATGGGCCTCGCCGATCGGACCGACGTGGTGGCGGGCAGCTTCTTCGACCCTCTACCCGAAGGGGCAGACCTCTACCTGCTCTCCAGCATCCTCGTCGACTGGCAGGACGTGGACGCGGTGAGTATCCTGCGCGGTTGCGCCCGTGCTGCGGGCTCCAACGGTCGGGTGCTTGTGGCGGAGATCGACCTGTCGGTCTTTCGTCAGGGGTTGGATCCCATGACGAGATCACGCGTCGACCTACGGTTGGAAGCCAGTATGGCCAACCCGGACCGCGACCCAGCGAACGTGCGGTCCCTGGCCGAACGGGCTGGGCTCGAAGTCGTGTGGGAGTCCGAGAACTCCGGGACCCGGTTCCTCATAGAGCTACGAGGGACCGAGGGCTGAGACGTGAGTCCGCGCGAACCATGACGTTCGAGGGGCCATGAACTGCTCCCTGGAAGTTGGACTGGAAATCCAGTTCCATCGGCTAGGGAGCAGTCCCATGAGAGCGAACAGCTCGCTCACCCCTCTCCACGCGAGACCGCGATAGCGTTGTCGGCGACACGTGAATACTGACCCCGTAGCGTCGCCTGAAATCTGACCCCCTCTGCTGATGATCAGGAAGGTGATCACTGTGGAGGACTGGGCGGAAATCCGCCGTTTGAGCAGATCAGAGCAGATGCCGATCAAGGCCATCGCGCGCCACATGGGCATCTCCAAGAACACCGTCAAGCGGGCCCTGGCCGCTCAGGACCCGCCCAAGTACCAGCGCAAGCCCACAGGGTCGATCGTGGACCCGTTCGAGCCCCGGATCCGCGAACTGCTGTCCCAGGTGCCCACCATGCCGGCCACCGTCATCGCCGAGCGCATCGGCTGGGACAGGTCGATGACCGTGCTCAAGGACCGCATCCGCCAACTGCGGCCGCTCTACCTGCCCCAGGACCCGGCCTCGCGGACGACCTACCAGCCCGGGGAACTCGCCCAGTGCGACCTGTGGTTCCCCAACGCCGATGTCCCGCTCGGGGCCGGGCAGACGGGTCGGCCTCCGGTGCTGGTCATCGTCTCGGGCTACTCGCGGTGGATCCTGGCCCGGATGCTGCCCTCCCGCCAGGCGGGCGATCTGACCGCGGGCATGTGGGCGCTGCTGAGCGAGTGGGGCCGCACCCCCAGAACCCTGGTCTGGGACAACGAGCCCGCCGTGGGATCCTGGCGGGGCGGCAGCCCCCGCCTGGCCCGGGAGTTCTCGGCCTTGCGCGGATCGTTGGGAGTGCGCGTCCACCAGTGCGCTCCCCGCGACCCCGAGACGAAGGGGATGGTCGAGCGCGCCAACGGCTACCTGGAGACGTCCTTCGAACCAGGGCGCAGCTACACCGGCCCGGGCGACTTCAACACCCAGCTGGCCGCCTTGGCTATGTCGATGAGAAGCAGCAGCACTTGTCGATGGATTCTGGAAGCGCCTGAAGCTCTCTGAGGCTGGGCCGTGTCGATGAGTTCCGACAGCGCCGGTGCCTTCCTCGTCGCCGAGTGTGGCCGCCGCTCGTCGCACCTCAAGGTCGTTCGTCCTCGCTTCGCTGCGGGCGCTCCACCTTGACCTGCGACGTCGAGGACGGCGGTGGGGGCAACTATCGAGGAAGGGCAAGGTAAGCCCCATCGCGCGCGGTGCTGTCAGGAGTCATCGACACGGCCCTGAGGCGATCAGAGGCGCTGTCGAGACTGATCGACAAACGCTGTCCACTCTCGCGAACAAAACCACCGCCTGGCTGGAGCGCGCCAACCGGCGTATGCACAGCACCCTGCGCTGCCGCCCCACCGACCGGCTGGTGACGGATGTGGAGAAGATGGTCGCCCTGCCCGAGCAGGCACCTTCGGCGGTGGGGTGGTGGCGGACCTGCCGCCTGCCCCGGGACCACTACGTGCGCCTGGACACCTGCGACTACTCCGTGCATCCTGCGGCGGTCGGCAGGCAGGTCGTGGTGCACGCCGACCCCGAGCACGTCCGGGCCTGGTGCGGCGGTGAGCTGGTCGCCGACCACCGGCGGTGCTGGGCCGCGCATCAGACGCTCACCGATCCCGAGCATGCCCGGGCCGCGGCCCGCATGCGCCACCAGGTGCGCACCGCGCGTGCGCCCCGGCCCGCGCTGGAGCCGGTCGAGCAGCGCGACCTGGCCTGCTATGACCGGCTGCTGGGTGTTGAGGGGGTGGCCTGACGATGAGCACCACCGGCAGAACCGGGCGGGCGGCCGAGCACCCGACCGGCAAGGACACCGCCGCGCAGATCGCCTATCTGGCGCGGGCGCTCAAGGCTCCCTCGCTGCTGGCGGCGGTGGAGCGGTTGGCCGAGCGGGCCCGGGCCGAGACCTGGACGCACGAGGAGTTCCTGGCCGCCTGCTTACAGCGGGAGGTCGCGGCTCGGGAGGAGCACGGCGGGGCGGCCCGGATCAAGCAGGCCCGTTTCCCCGGGCTCAAGAGCCTGGAGGACTTCGACTACGACCACCAGCGGTTGCTTCGCAGGGAGGTGATCGCGCACCTGGGAACGCTCGACTTCATCACCGCCCGCGAGAACGTGGTGTTCCTGGGCCCGCCCGGGACGGGCAAGACGCATCTGGCGATCGGGCTGGGGATCCGGGCCTGCCAGGCCGGTCACCGGGTCGCGTTTGCCACCGCGGCCCAGTGGGTGAACCGGCTGGTGGAGGCGCACCGGGCCGGGCGGTTGGAGGCGGAGCTGGCCCGGTTGGGGCGGTATCCGCTGCTGGTGGTGGACGAGGTCGGCTACATCCCGTTCGAGCCCGAGGCCGCGAACTTGTTCTTCCAGTTGGTCTCCAACCGGTATGAGCGGGCATCGCTGATCGTGACGTCGAACAAGGCGTTCGGCCGGTGGGGGGAGGTGTTTGGGGACGACACGGTGGCCGCGGCGATGATCGACCGCCTGGTGCACCATGCGGAGGTGGTCGCGCTCAAGGGTGACAGCTACCGGTTGAAGGACCGGGATCTGGGGCGGGTGCCGCCCTCGGCCCAGACCACGCGTTAGCAGGACTTATTGGAGGAGAGGGGGTCAACTTTCAGGCGTCGGAAAGGGGTCACTTTTCAGCCGTCGTTGACAAGCGTGGTCCGAGCAGGGCAGGTCCGATCAATCGGTGGCAACCACGCTGGGAGTGGGCCGATGGTCGGTCCGGCGCCTGTACCAACGGTGGCGGATCCATGGCCTGAGAGCGCTGGTGACCAGACAGACGAGGAAGTCCTACTCCTTCGAGTTCAAGGTCCAGGCGGTGCGCCGCACCCTGGCGGGCGAGCCCAAGACCGAACTGGCCAAGGAATTGGAGCTCCCGTCACCCAAGCTGTTGGAAGCCTGGGTACGCACCTTTCGCTGTGAAGGCGACGACGGGTTGCGCCCAAACAGCGGGGCCGCCCGCCCGCGACCGAGGCACCCTCGCAGGAGTCCGGGTTGGAGCGGCTGCGCCGTGAGAACGAGCTCCTGCGCACCCAGAACGCCTACCTGGGAAAAGTATGGGCCTTGAGGGAGAACCGACCAGAGTGAGGCTCCTCGCTGTGGTCGCTCTCAAGGCTGAACACCTCCTGGAGGTGCTGCTCAAGGTCTCCGGTCTGGCCCGCTCGACGTTCTTCCACCATCACCCGGCTCAAGTGCCCTGATCCCCAAGCGGCGCTCAAGGCCGATATCACGCGGCTCTTCGAGGCGAACAAGGGCCGTTACGGGCATCACCGTATCCATGGCCGGTTGCTGGCCCAGGGACGCAGGGTCGCGAAGAAGACCTTGCTGAAGCTGATGGGCCGGCTCGGCCTGGTCTGTTGGGTGCTCCTACAGCTCCTACCGGGGCCAGGCGGGCGAGGTCGCCCCGAACCTGCTGGAGCGTGACTTCTCGGCCCGGGGACCGAACCAGAAGTGGGTGACCGGCGTGAGTGAATTCCGAGTGGGCAGCCGCAAGGTCTACCTGTCACCGGTCATGGACCTGTTCAACCGGCAGGTCATCGCCTACACGGCGGGGTTGTCACCGAATGGAGCTGACGAACGCCTCCTTGCGGGCGGCGTTGGAGACCCTAGCCCCTGGTCAGAGGCCGTTGGTCCACTCCGAACAGGGGTTTCAGTACCAGCACGTGTCCTGGCAGTGCCTGTTCGCGGGGGCCGAGTGCGCGCAGTCGATGTCGCGCAAGAGCAACTGTCTGGATAACACGGTGATAGAGAGCTTCTTCGGCCACTTGAAGGAGGAGTTCTTCACCCACACCGAGTTCCACAGCCTCGAGAAGTTCACCGCGGTTTTGGAGGAGTACATCGTCTGGTTCAACAACGAACAGATGCATACCTACCTTGAGGGCCTGAGCCCGGTCGAGTACCGGGCTCAGGCCCTGGCAGCCTAATCTTCAGTTAGCCGGTCCAACTATCGGGGACCAGTTCAGGGTCTGCTCGCCGCCTTAGACCCTCGCGCGCAGCACTCGCACCTTGCCGCCCCTGTTCTTTCCGCGAATGACCAGGTGCGGTTGGCCCGCGGTCCGGGCGCAGGGCACCTCGGAACTCACCGAACCCAGCATGGTGTTGTTGGTCTCGATGCTCGCCGTCACCCCTTCCGGCACCACCAGGCGACACTGACCCCACGAACAATCGATCGTGACCTCCACCGTGCTTGAGGTGAACTTCGCGTGTCCGAAGTCCAGTCTGGTGTTCCCGTAGGGGTTCAACGCCTCGATTCTTCCGGGTACGGACCACGGTCCCTTCCGTACGATACGTTCGCCCTTACCCATGAGCACAAGGCTCTCTTTGTTCTCCACGCCGAGGAGTACCTTATCAGGTGAGGGGATCAGATCCTCCGAGCCGGGGATATCCGCCACGATCGAACTGAGATCTGCGTACGTCAGGGATTCCTGCACTCGACCGAGCCGCTCGTCGAGTTCCTCTATCGTGATCCGGCCGTTGCCGGCGGCCGCTCTGAGGATGTCAACCACGGCATCCCGCTCACCATCCGACACCCGCTTGTCGCCGTCTGGGTATCCGCCATTCTTCACTTCGTCATTCCCCATAGGGAGAAATCACTTCCCTTCCGATCGGGATTCAAGCAGCTCAGCCTGACCCAGGATCAGTCTCTCCGCCTCAAGGGCCTCCTCGTAGTCCGGAAGAATCCCCGCCTTCTGTGCCTCGTCGAGATTCATGGCGTTTCGATCTCGCTCCGACACCACAGGTTCGATACCCTTCGGCAACGGAAGGGCGAGCCGGGGATCGAAGAACGAAACTCCGACCTCGTACTCCGGAACGTAGCTGGCTGTCAGCATGTAAGAGATGAGGGTGTCGTCCTCCAAGGATACGAAGGCGTGGCCGACCCCTACAGGAAGGTAGACCGACCTGTAGTCCTCCTGGTCGAGGAGTACGGAGTCCCACTGCCCGAAGGTCTCGGACCCCAAACGGAGATCCACGACAAAGTCGATGGCCCGGCCGCTGGGACAGAAGACGTACTTCGGGCTGCCCGGTGGCAGCGAAGTGAAGTGCACACCCCGAAGTACCCCCCGCCTGGACTTGCTGTGGTTCGTCTGCTTCACCGGGATGGCGGAAACACCGATGGTCTCCTCGAAGGCCTCCCTCTGGAATGGTGAGACGAAGACCCCACGCTCGTCGTGAAACGATTCCGGGGTGAATTCATAGGCCCCAGAAACGGCCAACTCTCTCCATTTAATCAATTCACCAAACTCCGAGTCACTTCGATGTTGACTTCCACAGGCGCGCGCCCTTGGACATTCTCAACGGCACGAGGGTGGCCTCGTCAGACCTTGAGTGGATCAGCGAGGCTGTACAGACACGCCACGAGGCTGCGGGCCTGCACATTGACGTAGTTGCTGCGCCTCAGGAGATCCGCCAGGTGCGCCAACGTCACCCACCGGTAGTCACGATGGCCCACGCCGGTGCTGGGCTCGGTCTCCACGATGAGGTAGCGCGATCGAGCATGACGAAAACGTCCTCCTTCTTCCGAGAGAACGGACGAGAAACGCACCTGGGCGTCGTCCGCCTCCCTCACCTCCTCGAGGAAAGGCGGCCAGGCCGACGGAGGTAGGTGCTCGTAGTTCTCCGGTGTGCACTGCACCGTGGGCGCTAGCTCGACGAAGCCCATCAAGCCGGGCTCGACGCGAGCGTGAATCAGGACATGCAGGACACCGTCGATCCGGCTGGTCAGGAAGGCCACGATCCCCGTTCCGCGAGGTTCGATCATGGGTTGGGACCAACGGCTCACTTCGCGTTCCCCAGCTTCCACGTCGACGCCCACGACGCTGAAGAAGCCACCGCTCTTGTGGGAGACCGTCCCGTTCTCGTACGACCACCCGTCGAGTTCGTCCAGACGGACCCGCTCCAGGGTGGCGGTCAGTCCGGCGCGCCTCTCGGAGATCCAGTCGACGATGTCCGAGGTCCGTTCCCGCGTGCGCCGCGGGTTCGACGACCGCAGGAGGGCGCCCCGGAAGTCGTCCGAGCCGACTGAGGCCGCTTCGCCGAAACCCTCACCGATGAACAGCAGACACGCCAGCACCGACCTGGTCGGCATGTTCACCAGGTCGTCGAAGGCCAATAGGCGGTACACCACAGCCAGGGGTATCCACAGGAAGCCCTGGAGGAGCTCGACCTCGTCCTTCGTCTCCACGACCACGTTGCGGTTCGTCTTCTGGTAGAACCAGGCTCCCTGTTCCGACTGGTCCACGTCCAGAACCACGTTCGTTCCGGGCCTTCCGTCGAAGTACTCGAGGTAGGGAACCGTTTTTCCCCCGTGCGCCCTGGTGAAGTTGCTCCGCGTCGCCTGGACCGTCGGAGACAACTGGGTCCCGTTCACGTTCCCGGGTTCGTACTTGGCCTGCATCAGGCAGTGCATCACCCCGCTGAACTCCTTGACCAGGATACCCAGGAGCCCGACCTCGGCCTGGTTGATGATCGGTTGCCCCCACTCCGGAACTGGCGCGCCGGGGATTGAGATCCTCAGCCCTTCGACCGAGAAGAAGAATCCCCGCTCGTGGCGCAGAAATCCGCTTTCCGGGTCGAGAACCCACCCCTCCATGTCGTCCAGCGGTATCCGGAACGAACGCGCGTCACACTTGAGCGAGATTTCCTCGAGTACGTCTCGGTAGCGCCGAAGGGACTCACCCGACTCATCCACCTGTATGATGGAGTCCGCGTAGCGATCCCGAACAAAACTCGTTCCCAGGGTACTTCCGGACACTGTGCCAACGTGGGGTATATTCATGATTCCCATAGTTTCCGCAGGTGAGGCAAGAGGCTCAGACAATTTCCCCAGAGGCGCTTCCTGGACGGTGCAAGGACATGGAGCACGTTTCCGTGGGAGTGGCCGCGGGTCTAGCCGGAAACCCGTTCCTACAAAGGTAACCGGCACGCGGCGCACCGCGCCCACGGGCGCCGACCATCCCACCAGACCGGGGCCTCCCACAGAGCTTTCCTCGTCAGAAGACGAAGAAGAGGATTCCAACGACAAACCCCACAGCCAGAGAGGCGATCATGAAGACCTTGTCTCTCGCACTTTTCTCCATGCAAACCTCCAAAATGACATTCATTGTGCTAACGAAAAACCCTGGCGAGCTCTTCTTTCATGATCCTACTCTGCTCGACATCCCGTCGCAGATGGACTTCCTTGATGCGAGAGGCATGCTCACGTCTGACACACCAGATGGGGTAGTAAATCGAGTAACCGTTCTTTCCCTTGCTCCAGGTAACCCGGTCCGTTACCAGAGCGTGGTCCGTGGTCGCGCAATCGATCCGGCCAAGAAGGACGTCGAGCATTTCCTCCCTGGAGTGACCCCGCGGCGTGGTGAAGTGATCGCTTCGCGCGATGTCGCTATACCAAGCCCGGTAATCGGCCAGGCACCCCTCCAGCATGCGGCTCCGGAACGCGTCCGACTGGGCCCGTTCCATGAAGCGCCGAACCTCCGACTCGGAACCCGCAGTGTGAAGGACTATGGCGTATCGGGCGGTGACCGCCTGGTGCCTCCCCCCCTCGTTCCGGTTCTGGTCCACGGTGTGCCGCGCTGAGGTCGCGAAGTATCCGCCCTTCTCGGCCAGACGCCACCACAGGTCCCAGTCCTCGAACCCGCTGTTCTCCTCGTTCCACCCTCCGACCTCGGGCACAATCCGTCGCGAGTGGGCCACACGCGACGGTTCGATGAATCCGTGCAGGACCTGTAGGTCCGGGTGCCACACGAGATCCGCGGCCTCCGAAGCCCCGATCGCCTCGCCCTCCGAGTTCCGGTACACGCACCCGGAGGCGGCCAGTGGCGCTCCCGTGTCGAGCAGGTCCACCAGGGTCTCCAGGTGGTTCGGCCGCCAGGAGTCGTCGCCGTCCAGGTAGGCCACGTACTCCGCGCCGGCGAACAAGAGTCCCACGTTGCGGGGACCACCTGGGCCGCCGTAGGAACCGCACCTGACCACCGAGATCCTGGGGTCCCCGTATTCGAGGGCGACCTCCTCCGTGTCGTCGGTGGAGGAATCGGAAACGATCACCATCCGCCATTCGGGCATGGACTGCGCGAGGACGGACTCGATGGTGGCCCGGAGCGCCTGTGAACGGTTGTAGGCCACGCAGACAACGTCGATCCGGGCGTCGAGCCGCCCCCAACCCCTGAGCACTTCCACACTCATGTCAAGCTCTCCTCACTTATGGTCCACTCACGTGCCCTCACCCCCGCGCGTCGGTCACGTGTTCCCACCCAATGAGGAGCCGTGCGGTGGGGTCCATGTCACGTATCAGTCCGTCAAGGTGGGAGAGCTGTCTCCGGTCCCGTTCCGCCGAGACGCGCCTGATCTCGCGGGCGTGTTCCCGTTCCCCGCACCAGAGGGGGCGGTAGATCACCGTCGTGTCGCCCGTCCGAGCGAGGGACAGGTGACTGTAGAGCTCGGACGCCTGGATGCCTCCCACCAGCTCCGGTGCCCGAGCCAAGACGCGGTCCGGATCCGAGCCCGCGGGAGAGACCAGTCCTCCGGACTCGGCCAGTCGCCGGAACCAATCGCCGTAGTCCGACCGCTGAAGTTCCGCGAGCCTCTCAGTGACCTCCGGCGAACGGAGCCCGGCGATGATCCGTCGAGCCCCCTCCCTGGTGTCCACGCGAGCGAGCGGCAGAGCGAACCGCGCCCTCACCGACGACGTGCGCGTGCTGTCGTCCATCAGGAAGCGTGCCGTCCGGTCGGGCAGCGGCGTGAACCCCGTCTCCCCCCGCGTCAGCCGCCACCACAGGTCCCAGTCCTCGAAGCCAACGGGCTCCGTCTTCCACCCCCCCGCCGCCCGCACCAGGTCCCTACGGTGCCCTACCTGTGACGGCTGGTACATCGCCCGCATGACCTGCATGTCCGCGTGCCAGGCGAGATCGAGGTCCGTGCTCCGGTATACCGTCGTACCCGTGGCATCGATCCCCACCGAGCCGGTCGCCACGAGGGGGTGGCCCGACTCCAACGCGTTGAGCAACATCTCCACATGCGAAGGAGCCCAGTGGTCGTCGTGGTCGATGTAGGTGACGAAGGGGGCCGTCCCGTAGTCCAGGCCGATGTTGCGCGGACCTCCGGGGTGTCTGTGGGGCAAACAGCGCAGCAGGTGCACACGAGGATCAGAACACGCGGCGACCACGTCGTCCGTGTCGTCCGTTGAGCCGTCCGACACCACGATCAGCCGTAGTCGACTGACCGTCTGGGCGAGGACGTCCTGGATGGTAGAGAGGATTGCGGTGGATCTGTTGTGGGTAGGACAGATCACGTCGACGATCGGATCGGCGGCCCCTTCACCTTTCCTCAGTACCGAGACACGGGTCATCGTGTCCCCTCACCACCGGAATCCCCGACGACCACGCCGGTGAACTCCGCGTGTGAGAAGGCCTCGAGTCCGCTGGAACGCAACTCGGCGTCGGTCACCCGCGCCAGACGGGTGGGCAGCTCGGTGATCCAGGTCAACCCCTTGCCCATCGGAGACAGCTGGCTGAGCAGATCCGCCAGCACGCTGGGTGACTCCAGTGCAGTCGAGACCTGGCGCACGCAGTATGTGCGTACGTTAACGATCTCCGCGTCCGTCGGCGGGCTCTCCTCCAGCCCTGTGATCTCCTCGAGGACGGCCTCGAGGACCCGCTCCTCCGAACCCGGAGGAGGGGCGGCGCTCAGGACCAGCCTCCTCGTGCCGACAAGGGAGTCCCGGCTCGACCACACGGGGAATCCTCCGGGAACCATGCGTCTGGCGGCCTGAGTGAGCCGGGACAGTTCGTAGCCGCCGAGGAAGCCCGTCGCCAGGTATCGTGCCGCCTCCGCCTCAGGGGAGCCTTCCGGCTCCGGGGCGCACAACACGATTCCGGAGGCCGCTCCTTGCCCCTGCATCCTGAGGATCCCGCTGGTCGGTTCCGCCCGGATACCCGCGAGAGCGCAGGGCTCCCCCTCGCCCAGGACGCGCTCAGCGTGTGCCGCGAACGTGTCGGGATCCAGGTTGCCGACCGCGATCAGCCAGCGCTCGGAACCCCCGAGAGACGGCCAGGGTACGTCGATGAGCGAAGCCGCCGCGTCCCCAACTACGCGCTTGGTGGTGACGAGGTTCGGGTCCTGGCCGAAGAACGTGTAGGCCGCGGCCCGTTCGGCGCGGGCGAGCGGTGGGGTGGACTTGTGCCTCGCCAAGTACACCGCGACGGCCTGAGCGATCCGCTGCTTGTCGAATCGGGACTCCGAACACGAGCTCCGTACGGCGCTCAGCCATGTCTCGACCTTGTCGGACGGCATGACTCCCGAGAACCGGACCCAGTCCGGCCCAGAATCCACCTTCCACTGTCCACCGAGTGCCTGGATGTCCAAGGCGTGCTGGTTCTCGGCACGTAGCGCGTTCGCGGCAATGTCCGTGAGGTGGAAGTCGCTGCTTCCCACCGGGACGTGGAAGCGCAGTTCCACCTGGGGGACGCGGACATCTCGAACCGCCAGGACCCGCACACCGTTCGAGAGCCGAAGGCAGGCACTGGCCGGCATGGTGATGGTCGGGGGACGATCCGCGGACGAGCGAGGGCCCTTGGGCCCACCGCCGCCTTCCTCGGTGGGCAGGGGTTTGCGCGGACGTTTGACTCCAAGGCGCGGTGCCGAGAGGCGCACCAGTCCTTGGGCGCTGGGGCGCACGTGAACGAGACCGCGCCCCTGTTCCAACAGTGCCCTGGCGACCCCTCTAACCTGGTCAGTCGTCACTTCGTCGATGCGCCGCACGAACTCTTCGAGCAGCTCGGGTTGGCCGAAGAGCAGCTCCAGACGGCCGAGTGTCCTGCAATGGGTCATGAGATCGGCGCGGTCCCTGTAGTAGGCCGAACGCACCTGCCGTGCGGCGCCGTCGACCGTTAGCCCGTCATCCTCCACGATGTCCCGGGCCAGGCTCTCGAACGCCTCCAGCATGGCCTGGGGTTCCATACCGGCGCTTCCCCTAACCGTCACGACCAGGGCGTCAGGCGACAGGGCGTTCAGCGGACCGAAGAATCCGCAGGAGGCGTCGACCTGTCGCAGTCCCGACTCGGTGGACGCCACCGGCAGGGACCTCATCTCCAGGAGCCGGGCCAGTACGGCCTGGGTCGCGTACTCGTCCAGCTGTGTGACCGGATCGGCCAGCGATGTGCCGATGGCCAGGGCCGGAGTCGGAGCCAGGGGGTCCTCGTACGTCTCGACCCGATCCGACGTCAGCGGCTTCTCGGGCGGCGGGGGGCCGTGCTGGACCGTCCTCACCGCGATGCCGCCGAAGAATTCGTTCACCCAGTCCGTCACCTGCGCGGGTGCGAAGTCGCCCGCGATGGTGAGCACGGCGTTGGAGGGCGCGTAGTAGTGGTCGAAGAAGCTCTGGCACGCGTCCACGGTGACGTCTCGCAGCGCCCGCTCCACACCGTACCCGTTGTGGGAGTTGGCGAAGCTCTCGTAGAGCACACCGGGCATCCTGGGCCAGGGGAAGTCTCCGAACGGCCGCTCGTACAGACTCTCCCGAATCTCCTGGCTCACCACCGCGATCTGTTCGTCGAGCACCTCGCGGTTCAATTGGGGCCCCCTCATTCGTTCCGCTTCGAGGAACAGGGCCTCCCGCAGGTCGCCCGGCGCGAGGGACTGGGAGTAGTCCGTGTAGTCCGGATGCGTCGTCCCGCTGGTGGTCCCTCCCGCGACCATGATCCGCGTGATGTGTTCTCCGGGTGACAGGTTCTTGGTGCCGCGGAACATCAGGTGCTCGAAGAGGTGTGCCAGACCCTCATGGCCTTCGGGGTCGGATCGGAACCCGACCCCGTAGTGGACGCTCACCGAGACCCTCGGCACCGCGTCCTGTGGGAAGAGCACAACTCTCAGGCCGTTGGGCAGGCTGTACCTCTTCATTCGGATCCTTCCTTGTTCTCCATGGCGGCGATTCTGTCGACGAGGTACTTGAGGAACTGCGCGTAGCGTTCGAACTCAACCGCGTTCCAGCCGACGTACACGAGGAAGTCATGCAGGTGGAGGAGGATCCGCAGCACGGCCGCGCGCGTCTCCTCGGCCCCGGCCGGTTTTCCGTAACCCTCAGAGAACGCCCCCAGCAGATGGGTCCAGGCGGCTCCCCCGTCCCGCCCGCCCAGCTTCCAACGAAGGTCGAGCAGTTCACCGATGACCCATCCGACGTCGAAGAGGGGGCTGGCGGCTCCGACGTCCTGTCCCGACAGCAGCACTGCTCGGTATGGGTCGTCCGAGACGGTGAGGGACCCCAGCCTGGGAGCGCCGTGGCACAGGACGGCGCCCTCGGAACTCGTCAGCTCTGTCCTCCACCTCCGTAGTGCCTCCCAGCGGCCCTCGCCGATCTGGGCGCGCAGGAATCGCTGGGCCTTGCCGTCTCCGGACTCCGGAGGGTAGAGCTCGTCTAGCCAGAGCCCGAGGCGGGTCAACCCCGGGGGCGGGGGGTGGCCCTCGGCGCGGAGCGGCGCGGCGTGCAGGTCGCGTAGGGTCCGGCCGAGCCCGCGGAGCAGCGGCACCAGTTCCGGATGGGAATCAGCGCCGTCCAGCAGAAGCAGCAGAGCGGCCGAACAGCCTCCCTGAACCGAGTAGGCCCGTTCGGTCTCGGTCCCGCCCGCGTCACCCATCGACAGGCTGACCCCGCCGTGCTCGGAGAAGGCTTGGGCGCGCAGGTCCTCAGGGACCTGGCGGAAGCCCTCAGGGGCCTTCGCCCCCAAGACGTACTCCCAGCGGAAGCTCCCGTCCGCCAGGGCAAGGACACTGGTGTGGTGGAGCTCGGTACCGAACTCCTGCAGGTTCGCGGTCTTCATGGTCGTCCCTCTCACAGAAGCGCCCGGTTGACAGCGGAGAGGGATTCGATACCCGAGCCAGCTTCTTGCTTCCCGGACGCCATAGCATCGCGCTGGCTCAGCAGCGTTTCGAGCACGGTCAGCATCGGAACGAGGACCTCGTGGTCCTTCCCCGCAGGAGCCCCGGATCGAGTGCTCGACTGGACCACCGCCGTATTGGGCCTCTTGGAGAGGGCTTCGACATGGGTCCTGTAGGCCGCGCTCCTCACCCCGCCGGGTGGCAATGCGGGAGCGACGATCACCGGGGCCTCCGTGCACTGCGTTGCCAGTAGGCTCGGCGAGTCCGCCATCCCCAGGGCTAGCCGGGCCAGGTAGTTGAGTGTGGCCGGGTAGATCAGGATCGCCTCGGCCCAGGAGGCGAGGTTGACGTGCAGGGCACGGTCCGGTTCGTCTTCCCAGGCGTCCACGATCACTTTGTGCGAGGTGCTGTGCAGGAACGCGGTGGTCGTGACAAACCGCTGGGCACTCCTGGTCAGAACCACCCTGACCTCAAGCTGGGGAAAGCTCCTTCTCAGCCATCTCAGCCAGGAGGGCATGTCCGTGACCGCCATCGATCCCGTTGCCACGATGAGTATCCGGGACACTCCAAGGTCCTTAGACACGATCCCGGACCCTCGCTCCTCATCCATCTCTTCCTCTTTGTACTTGGGTAGATCCCGCATTCATTGGCTGGCCGAACCAGGGTCACGAGTCGAGCGCGCCGAGAATCGTCTCGAGGTCGTCGATGACCACACGTGTTCCCTCGGTGGCCTGCACGCTGAGACTGTTGAGCACGACCTCGTCGACCCCGGCTTCCCAGAAGGCGCGAATCCCGGCAGCGATCTCGTCGACTCCACCCCAGAGGAAGCTCCCGTGGTCGACCAGCGCACGAGCGTTGCTTTCCGGGTCGGAAGGGTCCTGGGAGATGCCAGCCTTGCGCAACATGTCCTGGTAGTGCGGCATGGTCAGATGAGGACTGGCGGCCAATTGGTACGGGTCCCTACCGTTCTTGGCGCGCGCGAACGGGACCACCGCGATGGTCCGCGGCGCTGGGCGGTCGGCGTTCGCGGCGCCCTTGGCCAGAGCCGGGACAAGGGCGTCCCGAATGTAGTTCGGAGGCGCCAGCCAGGTGATCGCGTTGTCGGCCACCTCCCCGGCGAGCTCTGCCATCCTGGGCCGGAGCACCCCGGTTCCCACCTCGGCCCCGGGGTATCCCGGCGCCGGATTCAGCCTGCCCCTCATGGAGAAGTAGGAGCCCTCGACGTCGACCGTCTCTCCGTTGAGGAGTCCGCGCACGATGGTGACGAACTCCCGCACCGCGGTGAGCGGGCTCGCGTACCGGCTGCCCAAGACGCTCTCTTGCAGACCCACGGCACCGGGACCGAACCCGGCGACCATCGGATGTCCTGTGAGAAGGGCCGTCGACCGGACCTCCAGCGCCGCTTGGAGGGGGTGCCGAAAAGGCATGAGTGAGACACCGGTGCCAACGGGCACCCGGACGCCCATACCAGCGACGGCACCGAAAACCTGGTGCTGATCAAGGAGGATGCTCTGACCGCTCCACAGGCGTTCCGCGCAGCTCCTCTGCACGAGCGCGGCAAAGGGAACCGCCTGTTCCGATGCCGCCATCATGCCCGGTAAGAGCACAGAAACCTTACCCAAGGGTTTACTCCTTCATAGTAGGGTTGACCACCCTCGCGCCAGTTCGGTCGAACGGGAAACGAGGACATTTGTTGAGGAGGGATGTCTACGGAACATGGGAGTACCAGCGCGACCCTGTTCGTTCGAAAGAGTTCATTGATTCCAAGAGGCCGCACCTGCAAGGCAATCGAGATCTACTGGGAAGAGTGCCGGGCCCGCGCAAACGACGAAGGACGGACCCGGCACCGTGATCGGAAGACTCCGATCAGCGCTCCAACATCACGGGAGGACGGATCAGCACGTGATCGCGATGGTCCCGGTCACGCTGAGAGCACTGGTGAAGTAGCTGAAGCAGGCCGGGCTGCTGGCCGGCGCCTCGCCGAAGGCAACGACGTCGACGTCCTCGACGGTCGCGTAGCTCTCGTAGCCAGCAACCAGATCCATCAGGTCGTCCACCTTGACAGATTCACTCATTCTAGCTCTCCATTCTTGAAATCTGATTTCCAAGCAGGGGGCGCGTGCACTCACCCCCTGCAAGGAAGCCAGCGGTAAGATAAACATCGCTCTGACTACTCTAGGAGAAACTTCAGGCCCATCCTCAGGGAATCATTGGGTTCTCAGGTTCTGGTACGGCCGAGAGGGGTTGGCGTTCCCCTTTTCAAATACCTCCAGGATCGCCTCTCTGATTCCGGAGGAGTTTCGGGCGGCTCTGTTGAGCGCCTCCGCGACGAGCGAGGCACGGTGCATTCCGAAACTCATCCCCTGGTAGGCGCTCCTTCCGTCCACCGGTTCCTCAGCCGCGGCGACTCCAGGGCCGACGCGTCGGCACAAAGCGGGAGTCTCGTCGACGACACCCGGCATGCCCTCGGTTTCGGCCGCGACCATCTCCTCGACCTCCGAGGCCCATTCGTCGGCATAGACGACGAGGGCGTCACGCCTGGGATAGAAGGCGGGCCGGGACAGGATCTTCGCCTGATAGGCGACACCGGATCCGTTGAGGCGGGCGAGAACCTTTCCCCACACACCGACCGCGGCGTCCGCACTGTTTACGTGCACATAGGTACGCGATAGTCCCTGACGTCGCTCCAGGCCCCGCTCTCCCCGTACCATCAGGAAACCCGGGGAGAGGGACGCCCGAGCCGAGGGTGCCGAGAGGTCGACCTGTTCACCTGGGGGCGTTCCCTCCGACAGGTCAAGGAGCTCGACGGGTGCCCACACACGCAGGCCCTCACGTTCGACGAGCTCGAACGTCCCCTCCTTTCTCTGTTCCCGGCTGCCCAGGAGCCGCACGGGAACTCGGATCAGGCTGTGGGGAACGGCCGCCACGAGCTCCCTTTCGAAAACGGGGTCCCGGCGTCGGAGTTCGTGACTCCTCTCCTGTTCCCCGCCCTCATGCCCCGAGCGGCCCGCGTGAAAGATCTCGTAGATCGTGTCGGCGAGCCGAGCCTGGAGTTCGCGGGGTGTGTCAGTAGCGATCTCACGGTTCCCGACCCGCGCGCCACAGCGATCGTCCGAGACCCGCACCCGGCCGATGATCTCTACCAGGGAGGGATGCAGGACACCATCGCGTTCCGTCATGACCTACCCCATTCCCATCGCGCGAACGTACTTGCCAGGGGAGATCAGAAGCCTGCGACCGACGCCGGCCGCCGCGCGTTCGACTCCCGAGATGCGAGACCTCACCGCCGCCCCTGCGAGCAGCCGGTCGATCATGTGCCACCCAGCGAAGGCCAGCGCCCGGTCGGTCAGTTCCACGGCGCTATCCGTGCGCTGCCGCATGTACTCGTCCCAGAACGCGCTGATGACAGGCTGCAACCGCAGAATCTTCTCCACTCCACGCGTGAGAATGGTTCTTTCGTCGAGCTCGAACTCCGCGTCCTCCGCGTCACCACGAACGGTGACGATATCCAAAATCGCACGGTACATCCATTCTCCGATAAAGGAACCGACATCTCTGGCGGCGTCAGCGAGGCGGAACTCTTCCCAATCAGTGAGAATCACCTCGTCATCGACAACGAGGAACTGGTCCATTCTCACGTCACAGTGAGCGGGAACCCGGGGAGCCAGTCGTTCCTGTTCGAGCAGTCGAGAAACACCCTCCCTGAGGCCGGCATCGCCCTGGAGAATACGCCAGACCTCCATCTGGTTTATGGAGAGGGACTCGAACATGGAATCCGGAATCCCCTCCAACAGTTCCGGAGAGGGCAGAATCGGCCGGGAGTCGTCCAGAGATCCAACGGCAGCGGAGTCAAGCTCGTGGAGCTGCGCCAGGGACGCCCCCATCTTCCTCGCCAGGTGCTGGGGAAAGGCGTCCTCGGCCATGATCTGTCCACCGTTCACACCGTCCGGCTGGTACTCGTAGATCACGAGAGCCAGAGACGCGTCGTGCCCAACCATAGGCGGGGTTCTCAACGCCAGTGGCCACGAACCGGACGCCAATCGTTCGAAGTCCAGCACTCGACGCATTCGCGTGGCCACCTCGTCGGGCTGACCGAGCATGCGTTTCACCAGAACCCACTGCTCGGAGGTGGTGGGAGCGGCCCAGACGTCGTTCCTACCCTGGAGCGAAACATAAGCGTGCCGATCGAGTTCCCCGAGCCCCGCATCTAGGAGAATACGGTCAACGACCTGTTCTGCGGAGAGGGACGGGGAATCCGGACTCAGTGCGGCTTCCTGTGACGGAGACATGTCCTCATACTGCCAACTCGGCACTTGTGACTGTCAACACGAAAGGTACGCAACCCAGATATTTGTACAAGTCATGAACAACCAGACAAACCCCACCAACAACATAAACAACACTCTTCGTATGCAATTCATTACTTTTTGTTTTGAAGGTTCTCGTTTTTGTGACGATTCAGCGACACAAAGTGTTCGATTGCCTCTCCTCGAGAACATTCGCTCGGGCGAAGCAAGCGCACCCGGAGAAGGACCTGCCTGTCCCCCGCCCACCGGCTTCGGACACGCACAGGGACGGGGTGGCGCTCTATATCCCAGGGCTGTTTCATTCTCGATGAGTGGTGACGTTGGCGCTGGTCGCGGCAGCCCGATCACGTCCAGCGGGCGGGTGAACGCCTCATACGACGGTCATGTCCCTTGGAGTGGTGTAACTCCGGGATGGGTGATCTGACCTGCAGGGCTATAGCGACAAGACGAGCCATCGTGTGACGGTCAAGAGGAAGGCCTAAGTTCCCCACGAAGGACACGCACACGATGGCTCTGTCCCAGCATGACCTACAACAGCTTCTGGAGTCACTACGAGCCGCCGAGAATGTGGACATGGTCCGCCTGGTCCTGGAGCGCATGCTCCAGGAACTGATCGAGGCCGAGACCACCACCGTGATCGGCGCCCACCCCCACCAGCGCACCCCCGACCGCACCACCAGGCGTAACGGTCACCGCGACCGCAAGCTCACCACCACCGCCGGGGACGTGGACCTGCGCATCCCCAAACTGTTTCGTGCCGGGTGTGATGGAGGCTGGTGTGTACCGCTCTTGGTGGAGTCAGGTTGCTGGATTCTGAGGCACCTCACTGGGCCCACGGATTTGATCCTTGGCTTGCGAGGCGGGGCGATTGCTCGGTGGTTGCTCCGGTGCTGGGGGACGGGGTGGTCTCCGGTGGTGCCGGGCGGTCCTGTGTGGTGTCGGTGCTGCGGGTCGGCGGGGGAGCTATCGGGCCATAGCGGGGTGTATCGGCGTGGCGGGAGCGGACTTTTAATCCGTGGGTTCAGGGTTCGAGCCCCTGGGGGCCTACCCACAAAACCCCAGTTCAGAGCCCCTTTTCAAGGCCGCAGGCCTGGGTTCTTCTCGTCCCAGACACCCCCCGCTTGCTCGAAGCTCGCTCTTTTGTCTTGACCGTGCCTCCCACCTCCAGAGCATGCTCGCTCCACGCTCCTCCGCCGGGCACCGCCACGCTGCCATTCCCACCCTGGTCCCGTGTGCGCCCACCAACGCCCCGCTCACCGCTGAACACCCGCTGTTCGTCTGGTTGGTGGGCGGCGGCCGTGTGGGTCCGCTGAACGCCGTACGTCGCCCGGCCGGAATCGTTGCCGTTGGCGTCCTCGAGGGCGGGGCGGGAGCTTTCCCGCCGGGGCCCGCCCCGCCCTACGTGAAGAGGAACTGCCCACTTGGGTATGTGTCTGGATTGCGAAAGGCCCACCCAAAGCGGCACTGAACTGCACTGATAACGCGCAGGGGGTGGGCCGTTCTAATGGGCCCGTTCACGGGCGGAGTCACAGGCCCTCCGTGTGGCCCAGTCACAGGCGGAGTCTCCGGCGGAGTCACAGGCCCACCCCCGAAAAAGGGCGTTTCATTTCCTTATAGTCAGATATGTACGAATGCGGTCGGCCAGCTCGGCAAACTCGTCCTCCCCTGGTTCGGGCTCCATAGTCGAGGGCCTGACCGGGTGGTCGCTCGGCTCGGCCGGACGCGGCTGGGGAACCATGGCGAGGTCGAGGTAGGGGCGTACCAGGGCTCCGGCGATCTGGTCGGGGTCGGCGTCCACCGCGTCCTCCGGCGCGTACGGCGCGGAGCGGCCTCGGTAGGCCTGCTCCCAACGCTCGGATGCCACGGAGGCCCCGGTCGCCCAGATGTTCTGCTCGGGGAAGCCGGGCGGGTCGGCGAGCAGATCACCGCCTCGCCTGCCGCGCTCGGGGTTGCCGCCGGACGCCGGTGCTGCGGGCAGTGCGCGCGGTGTCCGGGTAGGACGGTCCCCTCGCGGGCTGAAGATCGCCGCTAGGGCGATGGCCAGCAGCGCGGCGGTCAGGGCCCACACGCGCCCGGCCATGCTGTTGCAGGGCCGACGGTGGCGGCCGGTAGTAGGGTTTTCCATGGTCTCCTCCTGCTGGTGTCAGGTGGGGGTCACGCCCCGGTCCGGTGTTCCAGCACCGGTCGGGGCACCTTCTTCTTTCTTGGCTTCCGTTACTTGCGGGATGCCATCAGCGGCTTCGCGTGAGCAGTCTGGTTCTCCCTCCGGGTTCGGGCCTTGGCCACCCGGGAGGCGATCAGCGCGCGGCTGACCCCGAAGCACTCGGCCAACGCCGCATAGCTCTCCCCGGCCTCGTGCCGCGCCAGCAATTCGGCGTCGGGCACCCCTAGGTCCCGGGGCGGGTGGTGCCCGTATCGGCGCACATGTCCTTCGGCTTTGCGCTGCAATGCTCGGCGTTTGCGCAGCCGGACCAGGTACATCACGTTCTGGTGCCGCGCCCCGGGACGGTCGTAGCCCCACAGCAGGGACGGGGTCTCGCCCTCGTGCCACAGCGCCAGGAACGCCCGCCGGGCCCGCCCCAGCACCCTCGTGAACGTAACCGGGTCCATGTTCAAGGCGCGTTCCGCACTGCGCCGGTCCTCGTGCTCGGCCAAGGCGGTGAGCACTTCGCGATGAGCGGGTTTCAGCGCGGTCCAGATCTGCGCCAGTGCGAGGCGGTCGACGATCTGCTCCTCGTGGGAGTGGGCCGGGGCCGAGACGCTGGTCCAGTACCGGACGAATGCTCGGGAGAGCAGGGCCTTGTTCTTGCTGCCCAGCCCGCGGGCTTTGAGATCCTGGTAGTGCTGGGCCTTCATCGCCTTCCACCCGAGGGCGATCAGCTCTGTCTCCTCTGGGCGCTCCGACGTGAGTTGGAGGTGTTCGGTGATGGCCTCCCAGGCGGTCTCCGCGCGGTGTACCGGGTCCATGGCGTCCACCCACCGGCACTCCCTGGCCGCCCACACCGCCAACCGCACCACCTGGAAGGCCGTGTAGCCGTGCCCCACCGGGTCATCGGCTTGCGGCGGTGGCAGCAACGGACCGAACTCACTCGACCCGTGCGGAGCACGCGCGACCAGCCCGCCCCTGTCGCCTCCCATCGATGTCGGTTCGGGGATGTCATCGTTCGCGGCGATCGGTTCCGGCGCCGGGACGGCGGCAGCGTTCACGGAGCACGCTCCAAGAGGGCTGGGGTGGACGAAGAGACAGCACATATGTATGTGCTTGACTCATGCACTCATATATATGAGTGGTGAGATCAGGTTGCCTCACTCATGTACATGAGTCAACCCCGTTGGCGAAGAACCCGGAAAACCCTCAGTCCACAGCAGGGATGCGGTAGTCGAGCACGAACTGATCCGCCGCCATGATCGTGTCGCACACCTCCACCACACGCCCGGCGGTGGTCACGGCGTTGCGCGTCAGGTGGAAGACCGCGGAACCCGGGCTGAGGCCCAGCGCACTCGCCTCCTGCTTGGTGGCCAGCCGCGCCCGCACTGTCTCGGTGTACTCGGCGAACTCATGGCCGTGCTCTTCGAGCCGTGCGTAGATCCCGCCACCGCCGGGGTTCTCCTCGAACAACTCGGGGATGTCCCGGGCCACGTCCCACGACAGATACGACGTGGCCTCCTCCGTAGGCGTGCCGTCGCTGAAGTACAGGCGCCGACGGGCCAGGACCTTGTCACCTTCATCCACGCCCAGGCGCTCAGCGATCTCAGCGGGAACGGGCACCGGACCGATGGACAGCACCTGCACGGTGGGCTTGATCCCGGCCTGCTCGGTCTCGGCGATGTAGGCGGCCTTGCCCGCACGGCGGTGCGAGCGCCGGAACCGGTCGGAGGACTTGCGAGTCACCGGCGGGCGCGACTTTACGAACGAGCCCTTGCCCTGGAAGGTCTCCACCAACCCGACGGTCCGTAACTGGGCGATGGCCTTGCGGACCGTGCCCGCCGATACCCCGTAGCGCTCCACCAGCACCGTCTCACTCGGGATCTCCGCTGCCGGGGCCAACCTTCCGGTCGTGATCTGCTCTTCGATGTCGTCCGCGATCTGGAGATACCGGGGCTTACCGGACCGCGCCCCTACAGTGCTCGCCATGGTCCTTCCGTACCTCCTATGCTCCTGTACATGAGTAACAGCACCGGAGATGGGTCGTCAACGCCGCTGCACTCGGTGTCCGTCGCCGGCGCCGTCATCGACGGGGACGGCCGGTTCCTGGTGATCCGCCGCGCCGACAACGGCCGTTGGGAACTACCCGGCGGTGTTCTCGAACTCGCCGAGACCCCAGAAGACGGCGTGTGCCGCGAGGTCTGGGAAGAGACAGGCATCCACGTCGAGGTGGACCGCCTCACCGGCGTCTACAAGAACACCACCCGAGGCATCGTCGCCCTCGTCTTCCGCTGCAAACCCTCCGGCGGTACCGAACGCCCTTCCCCGGAATCGACCGAAGTTGCCTGGCTCACCCCCGAGGAGGTGACCGAGCGTATGGGAGAGGTCTACGCGATCCGCCTCCTAGATGCCCTGGACCCGAACACCCCCCACGTCCGCAGCCACGACGGCCACCACCTGACCTGTTTCGTGCCGGGTTCTTTAGAGGCTCGGAACCAACGCTTCGGTGTCCGATGACACCGATTCCTGCCGGTAGAAGTCGTCCTCGAACTCGGCCGGCGGGACCAGGCCGATCTCGCCGTGCAGGCGGCGGTGGTTGAACCAGTCCACGTACTCGGCCACCGCGATCTCGACCTCGTCCAGGCTCTTCCACGGGCCCCGGTTGCGGATCAGCTCGGCCTTGAACAACGAGTGGAACGCCTCGGCCAGGGCGTTGTCGTAGGAGTCCCCGGTGGTGCCGACCGAGGCCACCGCCCCCGCCTCGGCAAGGCGTTGGGTGTAGCGCACCGCGAGGTATTGGGTGCCGCGGTCGGAGTGGTGGACCAGCCCGTCCAACCGGCGCCCGACGTGCTGGCGGTTCCACACCGCCATCTCCAGCGCGTCCAGCGCCAGGTCGGTGCGCAAG